>NZ_SRUX01000088.1:0-402 GCF_004791545.1 Mesorhizobium sp. M4B.F.Ca.ET.214.01.1.1 | reverse complement strand
GCCGCGGTACTCGAAACATCGCCGCAGGAGGGCAACCGTGCCGCAACAGGGTGAAGATTGGCTTAACGAAGAAGACTGGAATTCTGCCGGCATATCGGCCAAAGAGACAGCGGATCGGAGATGATCATTCAACCTCGCATGCCGGTGCCGGCGGCGGAACATAGCCGGCGGGAGTGTCGGGAATGGACCTTGCACGCAAGTCAGAGGCGCTTTTGCGCGAGGCCGCCAGGCGACCGATCAGGGAGATCCGGCGACTGGCGCTGGACTTGAAGCGGCTGTGGCGGCTTTGGGTAAAATCGGACACGGCGCGCTACAACAAGATATTCATCGCCGGCTGCGCGCGCAGCGGAACGACGCTTACGCAGCGCCTGATGGCATGTTTCGAAGACACTTTCGTTCATC
>NZ_SRUX01000087.1:0-402 GCF_004791545.1 Mesorhizobium sp. M4B.F.Ca.ET.214.01.1.1 | reverse complement strand
GAAAGGGTGTAATTTACATGTGGACAGTTGCAAAAATTCGAGCTGATTATGAAGGCTGGTGGTTATTTAGTGACTGGACTGATCATATCGTAGAACAATATCATTTTGAAAACTATGAGAAAATGCTAAATTACTATCAATCAATCATTGAAAATAGTAAAAAGCATTATGATAATTTCCTCGTTGGTAAATACAATATTCATGCATTTTATAATAATTGTGAATTAGGATTTTGTGAAGATTGTGATGAAGATTTACAGATTTTTTATAGTTATATTGTTTTAAATAATAATGAAGTTTATTATAAATTACCGATTGTTTAATAAATTGTTTTTTCATAATTGCATTGCATTTTCAGCTATTATGGCTTATAATATGAGTCAAGCAATTGTTTTATTCCAT
>NZ_SRUX01000086.1:0-404 GCF_004791545.1 Mesorhizobium sp. M4B.F.Ca.ET.214.01.1.1 | reverse complement strand
GGAAAGAAGCGCATGGCGATCGCCTGCCGACAGCGGCTGGCGCGTGGCCAGCAGCGAGTTCAGCCAGTCCTGCGTCGGCAACTGGTCTGGAGCGGCGACGAGCACGGCCTCAGCCATGGCGCCGCCTTCGTCGATCGCAGCGGCGCGATAAGCGAGCCCGCGGCGGTCGGTGTATTCGAGCAGTTGATCCTGCCGTTGAACGCCGAGCAGCTTGCGCGCCAGAAGAATGCCCTGGTCCGGCGGCTCGGTTCCTGTCAGTTCGTAGACCCAGCCGCCCTCGACCGCATGCCGGCTCCAATGGACGAAACCTGTCGGCCTGAGATCGCGCCGCGTGATGAGCACTCCGGCCCATCCAGTGTTTTCGCGCGCGATCCTGACAGGGACATGCTTGAGCTCCGGCTGGC
>NZ_SRUX01000085.1:0-404 GCF_004791545.1 Mesorhizobium sp. M4B.F.Ca.ET.214.01.1.1 | reverse complement strand
TTCGTAAGGAAGCTGCCGGTTGGCGACCATGAACAGGCGTCCGCCGGGCTTCAGGGCCTTGGCTGCCGCGCGGATCATGCCGGCACCAATCTCAGGCTCCGCCGCACGGCTGCGATGGAAGGGCGGGTTCATGGCGATGACGTCGTAGCGGCGCTCCACAGGCTCGGCGAGCAGGTCCGTCCAGAAGAAGCCCTGTGCCAAGATGTTGCCGAGATTGCCCCTGGCCGCCTCCAGCGCGTCGAAATCGGCCTCGTACAGATCGAGCGACAAGCCCGGCGAGCGGGCGGCCATCTCCGCCGCCACATAGCCCCAGCCGGAGCAGAAATCGGCCGCGCTGCCACGCAGATCGCCTGGCAGGTTGTCGACCAGCAGTTTCGAACCGGCATCGACGCGATCGAAGGAGA
>NZ_SRUX01000084.1:0-404 GCF_004791545.1 Mesorhizobium sp. M4B.F.Ca.ET.214.01.1.1 | reverse complement strand
AACTCGACAGGACCGCGATTCAAGGCACCAAACCCCGATCCGGTTCCGGAACATTTTAGCTAACTTGAATGTTTAAATAACTACCCGGCTCAAAGCGTGGAGACGATGGCGCGAAGTCCGCGAGTTGGTGACGAGATCACTTTGACGGCCACCATCCTGAAGGTGATGGAGGATGGTGTTTCGAGCGTGAGCATCCCGACTTACAACTTTCCCCTTGCGATCGACACGCCGAAGAAGGCCAGGGCCGGTGAAAAAGTCCCAATCAGCGGCTTTGCGACGCGCGTCGATAGCACCGACGGCAAGATAACCGTTCGGATTGACGGCGGTGGCTTGGTCACAGTCGACCTCGATTCCATCGCAGACTGCTCGCCGACTTCGCGCGTTGCCGTGAGGGGATAGGAGGA
>NZ_SRUX01000083.1:0-406 GCF_004791545.1 Mesorhizobium sp. M4B.F.Ca.ET.214.01.1.1 | reverse complement strand
GTGAGATCGTCGGTGAGGAATATTTCCCGCTCGATACAGTCGATTTCCGGCGGACGGTCGAGCAGATCATGGCGAGTGGCGCCGAGGTGGTATTCAACACCCTCGTTCCGCCGGGCCTGACGCCGTTCCTCGACGAATTGCACAAGGCTGGCTTCGGCAAGCGGGGCGGCAAGATCATCTGCACCTACTTCGACGAGAACTTCTTCAATCTCGTGCCGTCCGAGCAGATCGAAGGCCTCTACAGCTGCCTCGACTACTATCAGGAACTCGATGATCCGTTTGGCCGCGCCCTCTTGCATCGCTACCAGGACCGTTTCCCCGGCAGCGCGATGTTGACCGCAGGCAGCGGCTGCACCGGCCACTACCGAGCGATCAAGATGTGGGAAGCGGCGGTGACCGAAGCCGG
>NZ_SRUX01000082.1:0-409 GCF_004791545.1 Mesorhizobium sp. M4B.F.Ca.ET.214.01.1.1 | reverse complement strand
ATCGACGACATCGACAAGTTCGTCAGGGCCTACGTCCGCGCCAACAAGAACACGGCGCCGCTGCCCGGCGTCGAAATCTTCCAGGACAGCAAGACTTCATTCCGCGGCTGAGCCGCGACGCCGAAGCAGGAGACGATATCTGATGAATCAGGTTGCTGAACGCGGACCACGAGAGATCGACGTCGTTCGATCTCAGTTCGCCAACATGAACGATCAATTTAAGGCCGCGCTGCCAGCCCACATCCCGGTGGAACGGTTCGCGCGTGTCGTGATGACCGCTATCCAGAACAAGCCGGAGCTGCTGTCGGCGCCGCGCAAGGATCTCTTCAACGCCGCGATGAAAGCGGCACAAGACGGCTTGCTGCCCGACGGCCGTGAAGGCGCCCTGGTGCTTCGCGGCAGCGTCAAG
>NZ_SRUX01000081.1:0-411 GCF_004791545.1 Mesorhizobium sp. M4B.F.Ca.ET.214.01.1.1 | reverse complement strand
TCTTGCCTGGCTTGTCGCCCTCGACCTCGGGCAGGCGGGAAATGCCGTGACGTTGCAGGCAGCGATGCAGCGAGGAGCGCGTCAGGTGCGGGATCGTCGGCTGGAGGGCATAGAGGCAGTCATCCAGCGGCAGCAGCGTGTGCTTGCGAAAGGTGACGACGATTGCCTCTTCCTCAAGCGACAAGATCGTCGATCTCGGCTCCTGTGGGCCGGTCGGCAGATCGGCAACTGACGTCCGCTTCTTCCATTTAGCGACGGTCTTCTGGTTGATCCCGTAGCGCTTGGCCAGCGTTCTCAGGCTCTCTTGACTATTCTGTATTGTTCGACGGATCTCCTCTGTCGTTTTGGCGCTGCCGTGAAGAACCTGGCTCATATTGCATCCTTCCATTCTTGGGAAAAAAATGCACCATC
>NZ_SRUX01000080.1:0-415 GCF_004791545.1 Mesorhizobium sp. M4B.F.Ca.ET.214.01.1.1 | reverse complement strand
TGGCCGAACAGACCCGTCACGACATCGAAATCGAAATGGTTCACACGGTTGATGTACTGCGTCTGATCGATGATGCGCAGGGTAGCGTCGACGCCGATCTTGCGCAGGATGGCAATGTAGGGGCTGGCGATCACCTGGTCTGTGTCGTTCCAGCCGAGGATCTCGAACTTGAACGGTGCGCCTGTCTTGGCGTTGACCATCTTGCCGCCCTTGATGACCCATCCGGCCTTGGCGAAGAGATCGACGGCCTGCTTCAGATACTTCCGTTCCGCTTGCGGCGAATCGTAGACAGGCAGCTTGAACTCCTGAGTGAAGAGGTCCGGCGGCAGCTTGTCGCGATATTTTTCCAGGATTTCCAGTTCCTTGCCCTGCGGCAATCCGCTGGACGCCAGTTCGGTACCCTGGAAATAGCTCG
>NZ_SRUX01000079.1:0-416 GCF_004791545.1 Mesorhizobium sp. M4B.F.Ca.ET.214.01.1.1 | reverse complement strand
CTTCAGGCGCAGGTTGATGTGCTGATTATTCGGCGATTTTCCGATCTCGAACCAGAAAGCGAGGGCGACATGGATGCCAGCAAATTTGACATTGGCGACATCCGCCTGGAGAACCCTGCGCGGCGCGATTGAGGCCGCAGGCGAGCCTGCTCTACCTGCCGCCCTACAGTCCCGACTTCAATCCGATTGAGAACGCCTTCGCCAACCTCAAGGCGCTGCTGCGAGCAAAGGCCGAGAGAACCATCAAGGCTTTGTGGGACGTGGTCGGCACTGTCGTCGACCTCTTCACCCCAGCCGAATGTGCCAACTACTCCAAAGCCGCAGGATATGGCCCTGATTAAACAGGACGTGCTCTAAGTATCTGACCTCTAGTGAACATCTTTCATCTCGTCTGCCGACAGACGCTTCAGCGGAAA
>NZ_SRUX01000007.1:0-325253 GCF_004791545.1 Mesorhizobium sp. M4B.F.Ca.ET.214.01.1.1 | reverse complement strand
CTCACGTCACGGATCACTTCGACGGCGCCGAAGTGCTTTGATACGCCCGAAAGCGTGATTCCCGTCATGCTTGCGATCCTTCTTTCCTACATAATTTCGGATAAATACCCGATGTCAAGGAATGTTGGGCTTCGGCACAATGGGCGATCCGTGGTACGCCGAGACGCCCATCGCGCCAAACGCGATCGAGGCAACAACGGGCGGGCCGCCCGTGGCCGCGCGCGCAGATCCACCGGCGTCGGAACAACGGGCCGTCTGTTCAACGATTTGCACTTTCGTTGAACACGACGTATGTTCAACAAGCTAATTTTTGTTGAGCATCCCATGTTCGATCGCCACTCGCCCATTGCCCACTCAGCCTATCATGATCTACTTGCGTCCTTGCGCGATGAGGCGATCGCGGAAATCCGTGGAACGCCGACCCGCGTAGAGCGCGGGCGCCGAACCTACTGGTATGATTCCTATCGTGTCGGCTCCGACGTCAAAAAGACTTATATTGGGGAAGACAGCGAAGCACTACGCGCCCGAATGCAGCGCATCGGCGCGCTCCGAGAGGGCCGTGAAAATCGCAGGCGCAACCGTGCCCGGCTGGTCCGTCTGTTGCGCGCCGAAGGGTTTCTTGGGATCGATGCAGCTACAGGCAGCCTTCTGCACGCATTGGCCTCAGCCGGCGTATTTCGCCTTGGCGGAACCGTCGTTGGGACGCAGGCATTCCGGCTCTACGAGGGTGAACTTGGCGTTCGCTTCAGCTTCGACCAGACAGCTCAGACGAGCGATATCGACATTGCGAGCTTCGAGCGCCTTTCCATTGCGCTTGAAGATAACGTATCGAGGCCGCTCGATAATGTTCTGAGAGATTTCTCATTTGAACCGGCGCCAGCGCTGGACCCCGTCAAAGCCTGGCGCTGGAGGCAAACGCGTAACGAGACGCTAGTCGAATTTCTTACACCATCCTTTACCGAAGACGAGCCCTTGCGGCCATTGCCTGCTCTGGGTGTCCATGCCCAATCGCTGCATCACCTGAACTATCTGCTTGCGGAGCCAATCCTGGCCGCGGTCACATATCGCGACGGCGTTCTCATCCAGATACCTCGACCGGAACGCTTCGCGATCCACAAGCTCATAGTCGCGGACCGGCGACTTGATGGGCCAGACAGCCTCAAGGCGCTGAAGGACCGGCTACAGGCCGAATTTCTAATCACCGTTCTGGCCTTGGACAGGCCCGATGATCTGCAGGAAGCCCTTGAGGATGCTCTGTCACGAGGAAAGCGCTGGCGCGAACGGATCAAGAAGTCCATCAACAAGTCGCCATCGCTTCAGGCTAGGCTTGGTCCGCTCACCTAATCGACAGTTGCACGTTCGGGTTCTGAAGCGCCATCAACCGAATACGAGCACTTAGCCCGAGGAGGCCGTCAGCGCTTGGCGGACGATCCCGAGGCACGGGAGGGGACGGTGAGCCTGCCGCTGTCGACGAGCAGAGAGACACCCACGCGTCGATCAGGCGGCATCCGCGTGGTCCTACCGTTGCGCATTCGCGCAAGCGCCGGCCTGCACAACATCGTCGACCTGCCGACCGGCAACATCGCCAAGCTGCTGGCCACCATCGCGATGATAGTGATCTGCATTGCCTGGATGTTCGGCTACATGGATCTTAGAAGGGGAGGGTTCTCGATCATCGGCACCCGGCGCCACCGAACTCGTGAACATCATCGTCGAGCTGACGCCATGGCGAATTCGCGGGCTGCACCTGCCCGTGATGGTCCGCCGCGTGACCGTGGAAGCCATCTGCGTGAACATCATGCTCACCACCAGCGCCGGCTCCATCGCCCAAGCTCTCGTGGACGTGGGTTGCGCGCACTCGTCAAACACGACCACAACATGTTTCGCATTCTGCTGACCTGGGTGGAGACCTTGGCGGTCCCAGAACAGCACCTATTCGGGCGAACCAACCTTACACGCCTGAGACCCGACCGACGCTTCTTCGGTGGTCGGTAGCATGGCCGTTCGGGCATCATCAAGGTACTTCTGGGAAGCGTGACAGAAAGCGTTCTGCGTTCGGTCGCCGTCGATGTCTTTGCGGTACCGCCTATCCGAAATTGGTCAAGGTCTGCGTGGATGATAGTTTGTGTTCGTCTTGGGAGTCCGCGGTCGCCACGAAGGGGCGGGACGCCATCGTTGCCCTCACTGCGGTCCATGCGCTTCCTCCAAACGACCCACGCTGCGGGAAGACTGACGGCTGCCCATTCTGTCCGATGACCTCGCCGACTTCAGTCCGAACCAGTTGCATAGGATGAAGTCCGCTTGTCCAGTGCATGTGGCCACCGGCTACTCCGAGCTGATGCGCACGCCTGCAGCTCAATGTGCATCCCGAGATGAAATTCCAGCTCCTCCATAGTGCGGGTGCATGGCCCCACGGATAACGCGGAGAAGAACTGCGAGTCACCCGTCTTCGACACGCGCAGTCTACACATCTCGTGACCTTTCTTTCGCCCGGGCGCACGCTGCGCGAAACTCTTCGACCTCTTGCTCCGTCAGATGTTCGATGCCGATAAAGGCGTTCTTGCCCTGGCCGGAGCGGATCAACTCATCGAGCTTTGCCTGGATGGCGGCGCCATCGCGGTTCTGTGTGTTCTGAATCAGGAACACCATCAGAAAGGTGACGATGGTGGTTCCGGTGTTGATGACCAGTTGCCAGGTCTCGGAGTAGTGAAACACAGGGCCAGTTGCCGCCCAGGTCAAAACCGATCCCAAGCAAAGAGCGAACGCCCACGGCCTACCTGTTGCGTGAGCGACTGCTTCCGCCATTCGATTGAACCACTTTTCCATGACACAAACCTTGGATGATGATGCGCAACCAACGTTGGTTTAGGGCACCAGTTCCCACCGATCAGGATCGCGATTTCCGGCAACTTTTGCGCGCTTGCCGAGTTTGTTTCCTGAGGGTTTCTAGAAGGAAGAGCGTCACCATGGAAGCGACACAAATTCAGCCAGCCGCGGTAGGAGCCGGGGTGGAACGCAAGCGCTGCGCCGACATAGTCGACCTGCAGGCCTTACATTTTGAGCGAAAGAAAATCATCCCGGTAGCCAGGGCGCTGAAGGCGGTCGCGCAAGAAATTCGCGGGGTTGAATCTCCGCCCCCGATGTGAGCCCGCTGCGCCCCGGCAGGGCCGATAAGCGCGATGACCGGCTGGCAAGGCGGCGCTTCTATTCTCCGGTCTATGTGAGAGCCGCCCCGGCGGACAGGCCTTGTGAAGTCGGCCACGTCCAGGAAGCGGCCGAGCAACTCGTCAAATGGCCGAAGCGGGGCCCCGGATGGCACAAGGCAATGATCCTTTGCCTGTCAGCTCTGGAGGGCGATCCGATTGATCCGCAGGTCATACGCCAAGCCTTCGAAGCTGCGGCAAGGGAGGCTGGGATGTTGCTCACTTTCGACCCACGTAATGCCAGCCGAAATTAATTCGCTTTCCCCGGAACATCTCATCCATGAACCCTGTTTTCTCCTTGAGGTCCTTCGGCGATCTAGGGAGGATAAGCTGATGAACGTCGCCAACTTGCAACTTGAAGGCCTTCTTATGTCCCTAGCGTCAATCAACAATCTGCTGGTTCACAAGGGGGTTCTTTCGATCGACGAAATTGACCGGGCCTTACAACATGCCGAGGATTCGCTGTTGGACGACGCACGGCTTTACGAGGATATGTCCCCGTCAAATCGCGATGCTGTGTGTTTTCCGCTGAGATTGCTTCAGTTGGCTAACTTGGCTCAGTCGGAAACAGAGATTCCGCCATTCTCCGAACTTGCCAGAATGGTGGCCGAGCTCAAGCAGCCCTATAACGAAAAAGGCTAGCTCCACGACGTCGCCCCGTTCGTGCCGTACGGGGCAAAGCGCCTTCTGATTGCACATAGCATTGCCCCGCCGGCGCTTGGTCAGCGGGCAACTTCGCCTTCTCTATGACTGCCCCTTTCGTCACCGAGGTAGCTCCTGGCAAGCGGCCTAAGGCCGCGCAGCACGCTTTCGCATTCGACTTCATCCGGCCCGTATGCAGGCGCATCTGGTTGAATTCGCTCCATCCGCTGGCCTCATACTCCTGACGGCGTTCAGACACGTCAACCGAACCGTCCTGCCCGAGGATGCGCTCGGCTTCCGGAACGGAGTTCATCCTGACTTTGGCAGTCACAAGTGTTCCGCCGCGTCTGATGTCTTCGGCGCAGACGTGAGCATCCCGCTCTGGCACTCCGGATTCGGTGAGCGCGCCATGATCCCGCCGGCCGCTCCCCAACTGCGGCGCCGCTACCGCGCCGGCTGCTGTGGCGACGAGCCATCCAGCTGCAACTACAGGGGCCATCCCTGGGATGGTCATTATGCCAAGACCCGTCAAAAGAGCCCCGGCTCCCCCGATAGCCGCTCTGGATTATCAGGCAGCGTGTTTGCCGGCACCCAATGAACGCGATGGAGAGAAAAATGAAAATCCCCACGGGAACGGCGAATTGGATGCGTTCGGAGTCTCCTCGGCCGATATCAGTCTCTTACGCGGCAGACGACGACAACGCTGCACTCAAGACATTCGCCCAAGAAACGCTCCCCACGCTGAAAATGCAAAAGGAGATGATCGACATTCCGCGGCTGGGGCGGGACAACCCCGACGGCCGATAAAGACATCGAGCACCCCGTCGACAGCGTCTCCCGTGCCTGGTGCCAACAGCTTCACGGAGGACCATGCCAAAGCCCGGATCGAAAGCGCCGGGTATTCGAACGTGGCCGACCTAAAGATAACCAAGGTATCTGGCGCGGTCAGGCCACCGCCACGAACGGGCAATCCACAATCGTGGCTAACAACTCTGCCGATTGGGTGGCGAACCCTCTGACGTTGCAGACGATTCAGCAGGCGGTGCCGGCATATAGCTTTCAAACAGGCCGACAGCATTTGCTCCAGGTGAATGGAGTAAGGCAGGCGGCCAACAGGGCCACGTGCTCACGCTGCAGATTTCCCCGCGTGCACTACGATCCCGCCGCGGACGGCCCGAAAGTGAGAATAATCAAGAGGGCGACAAAAAGCATCGCGGCTATCATGGCACCCCACATCAGGATATTTCCGGTGCCGCGTTGCTCCGGGGCGCGAGACAGGTGTTTTGCCATTGGATGCGAACCTCAGTAAAATCATCTCTCAGCAACGTGCCTTCACAAGGGCTGGTTCCCGGCCGCTGCACCGCATCCCAAGTGGGGCTGAGGTCTTGTTCCGAAGATTCCGGGGCGCGGCCGGAACATTAGCGGCTTTGAATTAGTTAGGTCCTTGCGTCGGATGAGGCTGCTTGGAGTTCGGCGTAGGCTGGTGGGGCAAAAACATCAGCCGCGGCCCGCGTTATCGGTCCTCCGTAGCGCGGGCTTTTTCATGCCGCTGGAACAATGCGGCCACCTCTCAGTTTTCATGGTTGGCGGTGCATTCCAGATCACAACTCCGTGGCGCCGCCCGGAAAGCTAGCCGAATGGAGCCCGCCTCGGTCCCCTCCGGTGCGGGCTTCATCCAATATGACGCGGCCGGGGGCCGACTGAGATGGCGATTGACGGCCAAGACCCATTCAGAACTAGACCAACGAATGGAGCGAACGAGTAGGGCAGCGCGTGAAATCATCCAAATGGAAGCAGCCGCGCGCGCTGAGAGGGACTAAGAGGTTGAAGGATTTGCGCGAAGCAAACAAGCCACTGTGCGGCAGCCTGTGAGGAAAACCCAAAGACGGCCGACTAGCACCTAGGAGTCGAAATCCATGCGCCGGTGTCTGGGCTGCTCATGCCAGACAACCTGTCGCAAGTCGCGCCAGTCCACTGCTTGACCCCAGACGGGACATTTGTGGAAATGATCGCCGGCGCTCAGGTCGCGCGCCGGCAAACCGCCGCTCAAGATCAGAAAGCTTGGTCATTTTACGAAGTCGGGGGTCTGCCGTCGTTCGTCCCATTCGCGAACGCTTTCATCATCGTCGCTCCCCCGGATCTCTTCAGCAACTGACGACAGAGCCCGTGAAACATTGAACAGGTTTAGCCGTTCAAAGGCGCGCGCTCGTTGCTGCAGGATCATTATACATCGTCGACGTTCAGAGACGGCTTCGGTCACCGATGCGACTGGTACCATCGCATCGGCTGGTTGTTCTACATGGAAGTTGGATTGCATCGGTATAGTCATCGTAGCACCATGCGGCTCCGGACAAGCACCGGAGCCGCTTGTTGAGAGCTGATCAGGCCGCTTGCAGGGCGCGCTCGTTGGCGTCGCTCTCGCCCAAAGCGCTGAGCGCTTCGTCGGTCGCCGTCTCTTCTTTGAGGGTTTCGCGCAACAGCGGGATGGCATCCTTCATGCCGAGTTGCTCCGCCCAGGCGATGAGGGTCCCGTAGCGGGCAATCTCATAGTGCTCGACCGCCTGTGCGGCGCCTACAAGGCCCGCATCGAGGGCAGGCGCCCCCTTATACTCTTCGAGCACCTCCGAGCCCTCTTCGAGAATGCCGTCGATGGCGGGGCACGTCTTGCCTCTGGCAGGTTTGCCAAGTTGCTCGAAAACCTGTTCGAGCCGTTCTACCTGGCGTTCTGTTTCCATCCGGTGTTTCTCGAAGGCAGCACTCACCTGCTCGGATTCCGCTGCCTTTGCGAGCTTCGGCAATGTCTTCAGAATCTTTTTTTCCGCGTAGTAGAGATCCTTCAGGCCCTCCACGAACAGCGTTTCCAATCCCTTTTCCGATTTCATCGGCATCGCGCTTTCTCCTTCTGAATGACTAAGAAAAGCGGCGCCTCAGAGCGCCGCTTCCTCTATCAGGACTGACCACCTTTGCGACCGGCTTCCGAAGCCTTCTCGCGGTCGTCAGCAAAGTTGCCGCCGCCGCGCTGTTGGCCGCCGCGTTGCTTGTCGTCGGCCTGCTGCTGACCGCTGCCGCGACGCTGATCCTGATCGTCGGCGGATTTCCGGCTCTGTCCTGTCTTCTCATGCTGTTTGCGACTTCCGCCTTGATTGGCCATGTCATTCTCCTGTCTTGGTAAGATTTTCCTAACCATACTCAACTGCGGCCATCGCGCTCTGTTCCGGCGGAAATATTTCGTGATTGGTATCGAAATGATTGACCTACGACAGCCCGGCCACTTATTGGGTTGGTCCCGCACTTAAAGGCGACCGGATCACCGGCTCGAGGTCATGTGGGAAGTCTGGAGCATCGACCGGTATGGCATCGGCTTGGCTTCTTTTCCGATTGGTCAGCGCTGGGAGCAGATCCGCCACCTCTTCCCAGATAACTCTGATAAGCTCACTCATCACTGGACCTACACAACTGCGGATGAACGCGTTGCCTAAGGGCCCGGTTCCGGTTTCAGCATTCGCCCCCTAATGGCCGAGCGCAGCACCGGGCGCTATGTCGGGAGCGGCTTCATCGCCTTGAAAAAGGGCGCGAACGGAAAGGCTGGGGCAGCGCGTCAAGGAGCACGACCCCGCCCAAGGGTACGAAGCGGCGGCGACGCAGCTGATCGGCCGTATGAAGCTTTGCGCGGCGAGGAAGACCTGCGGCATGCCTCACTGCGGGATTTTCGCGAGGAGGTTGGGAATGAGGCGGCGTGGGCCGTCTCTGCCTCATTAAAGATGGGCAAAGGCAACGAAAATGCCTCTCGCCGGTTCAGAATCGACATCTCCCACCAACGCGGCCTTGCAAGCGCGAACAGCCGCTTTCTGTTCCGGGCTGTTGCCGCACGAATCGCTGGCGACCGTGTTGAGTTGACGGGGAAAGCCCAGTACGACCCAAACGCGGGCCGACTTTTCGAAGGGTTTGGACAGCATGGGTGACCTCCCGGCAGCCTAGGCGAGCGCTCCGCCGCAGCCGTGATTGCCGCTGACCATCCAAGCCAAGGCGGTGGTCACTTCCTCATGGATTCTAGCCGGCTTAGGCGAGCGCGGGGCCACCCTCCTCAAAGGCATACCTTGCGACGTGGCCAGACAACGCGCAGTGTAACGGGCTCCGGCAACCCTCAATGCTGGTGTATGGCCCGGCCTGCCCGAATCCTGTGTCACAAGATGAAAAGCAGACCGGGCTATCGCTCAACCCTGAGAGATCCCGAACCGTCTTCAACAGCGTCTCATGAAGCGCGTGCGTCGATCGGCAATGATCGCATTGCGGCGATATCAGCGGATCGACGATGCTCTTATGTGCAAGCCCTCCGCGGCGCGCAAAATTGGCAGTTCTTTTTCTTTGTCGGCGGCCTTGTTCAGTCTGGATGCTATCTGAGGAAGCGCTAAATCACGCCAATGACACGTTTTCTGCTGAGCCTCGTATCGATCCTATTTTTCAGCACGCTTCTTCAGGCGCAAGCGTGGCAGCCTTTCGGCGTCAGGCAGTTTGGATTCACATTCGATGTCCCGCCGGGCTTTGTCTTGACCCAACGTTCGGACCAGGGCGCGGCTTTTCGGGGCGCAAACGAAGCCTTCCTCGCCGTGTGGGGTGCGAGGCTCGGCAAGGCCAGTTTTCGGGCCGAGATCAAGCATCGCATGGTCGAGGACGAAAAGGCCGGCTGGAAGCTGACGTATCGACGCGTCACGCCCCGATGGGCCAGTTACTCGGGCATCAACAATGGCCAAATCCGATATGTCCGTGCCATTGCCGTCTGCGATGACCGTGCCGCGCTCTTCACCATCAACTACAGCAAATCCGAAAAAGTCCCCTACGATCCGGTTGTGGTCCGCATGGTGCGATCCCTGAAGGCAGAAGGCTGCTGAGCTGAGTCCGCTGATGAATTGTCGGCACACGGGTTCATCTCCGCGTTTCGCTCGATGTCCTCGCGAGACTGCCAAGTCGAACCTGCCGTTTGGAACATCTCCAGCTCCTGAGTATTTCGGTAGAACTCCAGAAAAGCGAGGCAACGACCATGACGGCGCCGCGGGCAGTTTGGAAAGGCTTCCTGAAAGTTGGTTCGGTCTCCTGTGGCGTGAAGCTGGTCGGCGCGACCAGTGAAGCCTCGAAAATCCATTTCAAGATTCTGAACAGGAAGGACGGTCTTCCGGTAAAGAGCGCCTACGTCGATGAGGAGACCGGCGACATCGTCGAGGCAGAAGACCAGACGAAGGGATACGAGGTCGAAAAGGGGGAATTCATCGAAGTTCCGCCCGACGACATCAAAAAGCTCAAGCTGACGTCCGCCCACACCCTGGAGGTCGAGGAATTCGTCGCTCTCGACGACATCGACACGCGTTATTTGGAAAAACCTTACTACGTCATCCCTGCCGATGGCGCGGCTGTCGAAGCGTTTTCGGTGCTGCGAGAGGCCATGGCAAAAAAGCGCGTAGCGGCCAGATCCTGTGTGGTGCTTTACCAGCGCGGGCGGGAAGTGGTGATTCAACCCTTCGGCAAAGGCATGCTGCTCACCGAGCTGCGCACCCATGACGAAATGATCCCGGAAAAGACCGTCTTCGACGATCTGAAGAGTCCTAAGTATGATCAGGACCTGCTCGAGATCGCCGGCCTGCTGATCGACAAGAAGGTGACCAAATTCGATCCATCGAAATTCGAGGACACCTACGAGGATGCGCTCGTTGCAATGATCGACGCAAAGCGCAAGGGCAAGAAGCCGCCGAAACCGGCACCAAGGCCTAAAGAGAACATCGTCGACCTCGCGTCGGTGCTGCGCAAGAGCCTTGCCAAGGAAGGCATCAAAGAAGGCTCCAAGGCAAAGGCAACTCGTAAGTCGGCATGAGGGAACTTGCCGCTGATCAGTGGGTTGATCCTCATGATCTTCAGGAGCAATGAGCTATGACAGGCGATGAAAACCGTCGCGAGACGGGTGCCAGGAAATATCCGGCGTCGAAAGACGCCGATCCATCGGATGATTTCGAGCAAGAGGCGGCGGGCAACAAAAAGCCGCCGGGCGGGATCGGCCTAACGAGGCCAACCGGTCAAGGGGACAGCTCCCATCGGTCCGCCGGCCAGAATCCAGGGAAACAGGCGACTCCGAGCCCAGCAACAGAAAAGACATCTGGAGCCGGCCCTGCGATCTCGGAACATTCGAAAGACGCAAAGGCGCCCAAGTCAGGTCGCCAACCAGGCGCTTACGTCAAAGAGTGAGCCTGAACGTCAGCGGCGAGGCGACGAAATCCGTTTGGATGCTTGACACTTTTGGCGTGCCAGATCGCGCCGTAGCGCGCCCTTGAAGAACGGTAGCCGGCCGTTGACGCCATTCAGATGAACGTTGCGATGCGCGTCATTCGAACTCTACCATCTGGGACCATGAGACTGTCATCTCGAGAACGGGAAGCTCATTTTTCGTCCTTGTAGGATTTGGCGGCTTCATCGATCTTGCGCCAATCGTGTCCATACCGACGCACAAGTTCTCGCGCCTGGGCTGGCGACACATTCTGGGTTTCCACAATATGTTTCACCTCTGCTTCCTCACCTTTCAGCGGCCGAGAACGAGGTCTTCTCGGCCGCATGGGGGGTGTCCCTGTTTCATCGCGTCTCGGCATGGTCTCACCTTTCCGAGTTAACCGCCGAATGTGGGGAAGGTTTCACCGCGCAGAGTGCTTGCATACGTAGGGCTACACTTGTCCTCCTGCCGCAGGATCGTTTGAAGTTTGTGAACCTGCTGGCTCGGCCGGCGTTCAATGCATTGAACCGTGATCCCGCAGGGAGCGGAAAAATCGGACGCTGGTCCCATGCCACAAAAGCCGCATACTCCCGGTGCCGAAGCGCGCTTTCCCTTCGACAGGATGGCCGTCGAACGGTTCCGACAGGCTTTTCCGCGAGCGAGGTGGAGCGACGAGCGCAAGAGTTGGTTCGTTCCTGGAAAGACGGCCGCCGGGCGGATCGACCGTTGGCTGGGAAAAGAGGCAGCAATGCTGGCGGTTCACGGCGACAGCAAGGGACGCGACGCCTTCGCCTTTGATCCAATATCAAGCGCATACCTGGAGGTGTCCGACGACCTCCGTATTCGAACCCCGTATTCGAAGACGGTTATCGAGGAACTGCGAACAGTACCCTGGGCCAGTTGGGACGAGGAATTGCGGGCCTGGCGAGTGCCGTTCCGTTCTTTTGAAGAGCTACGACGCCGTTGGCCCAGCATCGAAAAGGCCGCCCAACAGGCGGAACCGGAAGAAAGGAAACGACGACGAGAGACTGCCAAAAGCTCTGATGCTTACAAGGCCGCTCAACTGCGGAACGCCGAACGCCGCCGTCATCGCTATCCACTTCCAACTGAACACTTACCGCCCGTTGGCAAGCCGGTTGCGACAGAAGAATATGGCATTGTCATTTTCGACGAAGTGTCCGGTGAACTCGTCGAGGCGGAAGATTTGACCGCCTCCTATCCAAACGCGGCGTGCGCAAACGCGAGCTACATCTGGGGCAGGTGGCGTTCGGCCACGCTGTCCGAACTGATCGCCACATGGCCAGCTCGCAGTGCGCCAAAAGCGGACAAACGTTCGAGGGGTTGGTGGCAACCGACACTTCCCGAACTGAGAGTTGCTCGTCGAAACGCCCGCAGCATGGAACGCAGAAAACAGACTCGCGACCTCAGCAAGGGTTGCTGACTGGGGAGGTGCTTCGAGACTGCTCAACCAGAACGCATGACACCGGGCTCTTCGATAGGTGCCTTGCTGCTGGAGGAGCGCGGTCCAGAAGTGTCACGCACTAGATCGGAGAAATTGACGGTCGCCACCAGATAGCCTGCCGCATCGTAAACCTTGATGATCGAGCCCGATTGGGCAGCGCCGGCGGGGTCCTCGGCGACGAGTGCGGCGTGAGCCATTTCCAGCGCTCTCGGGCTGGCCAAATCGGCGCTGGAGAGCTTTTCCTCGACTATCCTGGTCTTGCCGAATTGGACCGTCTCAAAGCGGAAAGTGGGCATGGGAAATCTCCTGTCCCCATGCAATGCTCAGGACGGCGTAGCGTTCCAGCAAAGGCGATCCGCCTCCACCAAACCGGCGGGTAGAGCGCGAACAATCGCGCACGCGCCTGCAAAGGGGGCGCCGCTGTGCCGATGTTGGTCGAGAAGGCGCCGACGAGTTTCCCATCCGGCCATGTTTATATGCGCAGGGGCAGGATCACAACGTCCCTCAAAGTTGAGAGCGTAGCCGACTGGCAAACCAGTCCGTGATCTTTTCGGACAGGGGACGCGCTTCCCATTCGTCCAAACTGACTTGCCTTGATCGCTGAAGATCCTGGTTGAACAAGTCGATCTGCGTCGTTGCGAAATCCTTTCCGTAGACGTTCAGCGTGGCTTCGTCATTTAGCCGCAAAGAGCGCTCGTCCAAATTGGCAGAACCAAAGCTTGCCCAGACGTCGTCAACGATCAAGAGCTTGGGATGATACATGGTAGGCTGAAACTCGAAGATCCGCACACCTGCTCGGAGCAAGTCGCCCCAGAAGTAGCGCGAGCTCTTTCGAGCCAGCGGCACATCCGTCAGCGAACTGGGCACAATAACGTCTACCGATACCCCGCGCCTCCTGGCATCCAAAATCTGCTGGAGGGCGATGTCGTCCGGCACGAAATAGGCCATTCCGATGCGCAAGTGATCTTTGGCGGCAGCAATGGCCGCCAACATCATCACTTGCATGTTCTCTGAGCCATTGGGCTGCGAAGACAGTATCAACTGAGCGCTCAGCGCACCTGCGGGTTGCGGTGGAAGGTAGAATTTCTCACCCTGCAGGGTCTCTCCGGTTGTTTCCAGCCAATTTTCAGCGAACGCCGCTTGAAAAGCAGAGACCACTGATCCTTCTACCCGGTAGTGCGTATCACGCCATTCATTGGGGTTGCGGGCGTTGCCAAGCCAGTTATCTGCAATGCCGACGCCGCCGGTAAATGCGACGCGCCCATCGACAATGAGCAATTTGCGATGCGTCCGATTGTTTACCCGGTCCAACGTATACCAATAGACGGGCCGATAGCGTTCGAACGCAACGCCGGCTCTTGTCATGATTCGGATCAGGTCTTCATCGAATGGAAGGCTTCCGACCCAGTCAACCAGCACACGGACTTCAACTCCATCTCTGGCTTTAGCGGCCAAAGCTGTCGCGAACTTGTAGCCGACGGCACCCGACCAGTAGATATAGGTCTCCATATCAATGGTGGACCTGGCCGCGCCGATCGCCTGCAACATTGAAGGAAAGATCTCATCTCCGTTGACCAAGGTTTGCACTGCGTTCGAATTGGAAAGCTGCCCTTGCGAATACCCGCTCATGCTCGTGGGAAACTGGGGGTCTGAGGCGTCGAAACGGTGAGGCACGATGGCTCGCAAGACGCGAGGTTCAGGGATCAGGTTTATGACAAGCAACGTGATCAAAACAGCGATCAACGCAACGGCCACATAGCTCAGAAACTTGAGCAAGCGTGCGAACCTTCCGTCGGACCCGATCGCTTTCCCTCCTGCCAGAAACGCCACGAGACCGGAAGGCCGCACGTCAATCTCCCTGCTGTTTGCGAACGCGATGTTTTTCGATTTCCTCAAGTTCCTGATCGTCAATCCGGGTGATGTTTGAAGCCGAGCTATTTGATCGCAACATCTCATCCAGCTTGGCGTGGATTGCCTGAGTGTCGCGATGCTCTGCTCGCTGGATGAACAGCGTCATGGCCCAGGTGAAGAGAGTAGCCGCCCCATGCCAATTCAAACTTTGCCGATCGAATACCATCCAAAGAATGGAATAAACCAACAACACCAGGAAGGCGGCAGGACGAGAGGTTAAGGTGCCGATCGAGGTGAGCACGCTCGTGATTGGGTGATTGGCCATCACCAAGAACTTTCGACTGTGACGCAAGTTCCCGCGCGACCTGAAGGTCGGGGGGCAAGCCACCCCCGGTGGATGCCCCTTGCGTTGATCTGGCGCGCCGATCCGCGATCGCTCTGCAATCCGGGCAGCTCTGCTCGAAGGTTTCGAATGGATGCGCTACGAAGCGGCCTCGGACCAGACCCCTCTACCGCACGTACTCATGGTGGCGCCTGCCGAGCACGGGTCTTCGATCTTCACCGCAAAGCTCGACATGCGCGAGACGCGACCCTGCGCAACTCGTGACCGAAATGGCGTAGCGCCTCATGCGCGCCGCCTTGGTCGAGGGTTCCGATCCGCGAGATAGATGAAGTAATAGGCAGTGTTACGAGGCGATTATTATTAGAGCGCCGCAGGCGCAGGCTGGCCGGTTGCATCATTGGCTGATCCCAGAAGGCTGGCAAATTAGCGATTTCTGATGTTCCTTGGGAACTTTGTGGCGGGTGTTCCATTTTCAACCGCATGCGAGACGCTGTGATGCACGGCATTCGGACGCGCGCAAACGCGCAGTCCCCGCGCTACTCATTGGTGCTGCCGATCTACAATGAGGAGGAGGTGCTGCCCCGGCTGGTCGAGCGAATAAGCCTGCTGGTGGGTCAGCTGGACGCAGAGGCGGAGGTCATCTTCGTCGACGATGGAAGCCACGACGGAAGCGTGAAATACCTTCGGCGCATGGTCGCTGCCGAGCCGAGGTTCCGGCTGATCGAGCTTTCCCGCAACTTCGGACACCAGATCGCCATCACGGCCGGCATGGAGGCGGCGGCGGGCGAGGCCATCATCGTCATGGATGCCGACCTGCAGGATCCGCCGGAGGTCGTGCTCGACCTCGTGGCGAAGTGGAAGGAAGGCTTCGAGATCGTCTATGCAAGGCGCACCAGGCGCGAGGGCGAATCCTGGTTCAAGCGTATGTCCGCGAGCCTCTTCTACCGCGTATTGGAGAAGATGACGCCGGTCGAGATTCCCCGCGATGTCGGCGACTTCCGCCTGGTCGGCCGCAAGGCGCTGGAGACCTTCAGGCGCATGCCCGAGCACGACCGCTTCGTCAGAGGCATGTTCGGTTGGATGGGATTCAAGCAGGCGGCTGTGTCGTTCGAGCGACCGGCGCGCACGCTGGGCGAGACCAAATACCCGTTCTGGAAGATGGTGCATCTTGCGGTCCACGGCATCATCAGCTTCTCGGAAAAACCGCTGCGTCTGGCGCTTTGGGCGGGATTGGTCGTTTCCGCCCTTGCCGTCCTTTTCGGCGCTTACGCCATCTTTGCGTGGCTCTTTGAAGCGGGCGTCCTCGCCGGCTGGACGTCGACCGTGGTCGTCGTGTCGCTGCTCTGCGGCATCAACCTTTTCATGACCGGCGTTGTCGGGCTTTATGTCGGCAGCATCCACGCCGAGGTCAAACGCCGTCCCCTCTACGTGGTCGACAGGCTGAACGGCTTCGGCCGCTCGGTGCGCGTCGCTTCCGGTGACCGGCGCACCTCGTTTCGCAAGGCAGAGAACGGGGTTGCGGCCGATGTCCGAACACTTCGACAGCTATAACACCAGTTACCGCGATGTGGTCGAAGGCTCGATTCGGTTCTCAGGGCTTCAGCATGATTTCTTCCTCGCAGCCAAGGCCGACCTTTTGCGGCGCCTGGTCGTCGAGCGGTACCTTCGCGCGGGCAGGGCGGAGGTGCGTGCGCTCGACGTGGGTTGTGGCATCGGCGCGCTCCATCCCTATCTCGAAGGCGCCTTCGATCGCCTCGAGGGTTGCGATGTTTCGCGGGATTCACTGGCGCGCGCCGCGCGCGACAATCCGCATGTCGGCTACAGCGCCTGCGCCCACGGTAGCCTGCCTTATGAGAGCGGCGCCTTCGACCTGGCCTTCGCCAGCTGTGTCGTCCATCATGTGCCGCCCACATCCTGGCTCAATTTTTTCCGCGAGATGAGGCGTGTCCTGCGGCGGGGCGGCGTTGCCTGCATCATCGAGCACAATCCCTACAATCCGCTCACGCGCATGGCGGTGCTCCGCTGCCCGTTCGACAAGGACGCCGTCCTGCTTGGCACCCGCAAGGTGGCATCGCTGTTTCGAGAAGCAGACTTCAGAAATATCCGGTCCGAGCATTTCCTGTTGCTGCCTTCAGCAAGACCCTTTGCCAGGAAAGTCGAGCGCGCGCTCGCCGCCCTGCCGCTCGGAGCACAGTACGCGTGTGTCGCTTATGCCTGAGCACCGCTTCACCGCTGGCGTGAAATTCCTGGCGCGCTTCGGATCGGTCGGCATCGCCGCGACAATTCTCTACGCTGTCCTGGCCGCGGTCTTCGCCCGGGCGGACCTCGGCTTCACGCCGGTGCAGGCCTCGCTCGCCGCTTATGGAGCAGCGGCACTGTTTTCCTATTTGGCGCACAAGTCCTTCAGCTTCATGTCGGCCGGATCGCATCGCTCGGAAGCCCCACGTTTCCTGCTGCTGACGGCGACCGGCCTCGGCGTCGCCTATGCTGCGCCCAAGCTCTTCACGGTGATGCTCGGCCTGCCGCTTTTCGTCCCCATACTGCTGACCTGCCTGATCATCCCGGCGCTCAATCTTATCGTGCTCGACCGCTGGGTCTTTGCCGGGCGGGGAGCCGACCGAAGGGGCGAACCGTCCTAGGTGAATGTCGCTTGCGCCTAGAGCGCATCCAGCCGAAACGAGATCAGCTTGATGGACCGGTTGTATATGTTGCTTGCTGCCGGGCTCTGCGCGATGCCGTCGGGATAGTCGAAGAACAATTCCAGCCTGCCGGTGTCGGCCAGGGCTGCCTGGGGAATGAAGAAAGCCACCGTCATCGGTGCCGCGCCCGAAACTGTCGCCTGATGCAGCCTTACGCCATTTGCCGATATGACGATCCTCTGTGTGAGTTGGGGAGGGCGGATGACGGCGGCCACCTGCAGCGTGGCCAGAAGGCCGCCACGGACGGGCGGCAGCGCCAGGCGAAGGCGCGAGGACTCGCCCAGCGAATGGGTGCCGTCCGCCACCGGACCCGACCAGCCGCAAACCCTCATAGCCGCGGTCTGTCTGGCGCCATCGGACCGAAACGATATTGTCCTGCCTGGCGTGTAGCTGCCGATCGCGTCGCGGTTGAGGCACGTCGTCGTGCGGTCGATGTAATAGGCGCGGTAGTCGCCGTTGACGTCGGGATTGAGGGCAAGCGTGAGGATGGCGAGCTCGGACAAGGCAAGGGCGGCCGCCAGACCGTAACCGCCAAGTGATACAGCGGACCTAGGGGATCGCAGCGCTTCAGACCAAGGCAAGATAGCCTCCGATCCACGCCACCGTCATGAAGTAGCAGGCGGCGAGGAACAGCGCCAAGGCCGCGACGAAGGTCAGCTTCGACGCTGACAGCAAGACGGCTACCAGTATCGCCAGCGGCGCGAGCCCGACGACGTATCTGACCATCGAGGCAAGGTTCGTGGTCAACGGCAAGATGATGCTGACGGCGCAGAAAAGGGCCGCGCCATATTGCCTGCGAGCCCCGAGCACCAAGCAGAGCGCCAGGCCGGCAATTGCCGTCATTGCGCTCCATTGCGGCGCCGTGGGCAGCCAGCCGGCATTCGGGTGGTAGGACAGGCCGTCCCACAGGAACAGCAGCGGATTGCCCGCCACGCGCCCGAAAGCGCGCTGGATGTGGAGGAAGGCAAAGCCGTCCCCGACCGTGAGATGGAGAAAGAGCATGTAGGCGAACAAACCGGCGGGCGAGATGAAGATGGCGACCAGAAGGTCCGGCCGGCCGAGCAGCCAGCGAGGAAAGGCGACGATCGAACCGCCCTTCGCGCGATATTCCTCGTACATGTGGATGACGGTGGCGAACACGGCTAGCACGCCAACGAGCCGCGTTGCCGACAGAAGCGCCGAGGCCACCCCGGCGGCGAGATAGTTGGAGCGCTTGAGCGCTAGGAAGACGCACGAGGTAAGCAGCACGAAGAGCGGCTCGCTGAGGAAAGTGGTGAAATGGAACGAGAACGGGCCACTGAGCAGGAAGGCGCAATAGAGCACGTAGGCGCGCATGTTCTTCCCCACGAGCGGCCATGCCACGAGGCAGGCTGCGTAGCTCAACGCCAGCGACGTGATCGTCGCGATCAGGATCGTGGGGAAGGGCAGGACGGATCGGATCGCCGCCACTAGAAGCGGATAGAGCGGGAAGAAGCCCCAGCGCCCGACATTGCTTGCGTTCGGAATTGGGAAGCGCTCATAGCCCTTTTCGGAGATGTCGACATACCAGGCGCAGTCCCACCTGCAGAGCGCCTGAGCATAGGCCGCAAAACCCGTATCCGACGATACCGAGGCAAAAGCCGCATAGCGAATGGCAAGGCCGCTCAGCGCGAAGAGCAGCGGCACCGCCACCACAGTGACTATCATGATGCGAATGCCGATATTCGCACGCGCCGCACCTTCAAGCGCCACGTATGTCTCCACCGTCCGCCTCGGCCCGGCAGCCGCGTATTCGGTAAAAGCGACTGCGGGAATTTTGGTTCCGCGGCAGCAGCCGGCTCGGCGATGAGCCCGCTCGACGCCTGAGCGCCCATTCGCCCCAACGCGTCGGACTGCGGCTGGGCTCGCGCTGCCCTTCGGAACATTCGTCGCGTCTTGAAGTTCCAACCGGAGCACCCCCCGCGATAGAGCATCGCAATGCCCGATTATCTGAAGCTGCCAACCACGACGAACGGGTTGTCAGAGTAGTGATTGAAACACCGCGTGGTGCGGAGGCGAAAATCGCCTACGATCGCGCAACCCGGACCTTCGGTTATGTCCGCCCCTTACCGGTCGGGATGACTTATCCCTACGACTGGGGCTTTATCCCTTCCACCTTGGGCGATGATGGCGATCCCCTCGACGGGCTGGTCATCCACCAGGCGGCTTCCGCTCCTGGCATCGTCATCAAATGCGACCTGTTGGGTGCATTGCGTGTCAAGCAGAAAGACTCCGGTGGCGAGGCCTTGCGCAACGACCGCTATGTCTTCTCTCCACATAGGGAAGATGCTGCCGAACCGGTTGCGGCGGATCGTGTGCCAGATGACCTGCGGCGCGAAATCGAGCAGTTCTTCCTGTCGTCCGTGCTGGGTACGGGCAAGACCATCAAGTTCAAGGGATGGCAGAATGCCGACGAGGCTCGCAGGGCGATCAAGAAGGGCATGAAGGCCTTTGCCGCCTGTAAATGACCCGGCTTACCGCCAACGGAACAGAAGACCTGCAGCGACATTGTTAGATCATCACACACTAACCCACAGGAGGCTTCCATGGGTCGCGGTATCTTGCTCTGGCTGCTCGGCATTCCCATTCCGATCATCATTCTCATCATGCTGTTTGCGCGGTAGGAGGCACAGATGCAGGCAACACTTGTGACCGCCGAGGCCTCTGCACCGACAGAATCCTCATCTTCAGCAGTGAACTGGGGGCCGATCATTGCCGGCGCCTTCGCCGCTTCGACCCTGACAGTCATTCTCCTGTTGTTGGGCTCTGGCCTTGGGCTGAGCATGGTTTCGCCGTGGTCCGGTGCCGGCGCGTCGGCCACGACATTTGCTGTGTCCACCGCAGTCTGGCTGGTGGTCGTGCAATGGCTTTCATCTGGCGTCGGTGGATATCTCACGGGTCGGTTGCGCACCAAATGGGTGGGGATTCATACCGATGAAACCTACTTCCGCGACACAGCTCACGGTTTCCTTGCCTGGGCACTCGCCACGCTTCTTGTTGCGGGAGTTCTCGGCTCAGCGCTTTCGGCGGCATTGGGTTCTGGAGTGCAGGCAGTTTCGACGGTGGCCGCGGGCGCCGCGACCGGGGCTTCGGCCGGTGCCGCAAGCAAGGACGGCTCAGCATTCGACAGCACGTCCTACTATGTGGATGCCTTGTTCCGCCCCGCCGACCTGACCAAGCCCGTCGATGCCAATCCGCAGAACGAAGCTGCAGCGACCGCGCAGGCGTCGCGCATCCTGCTCGCGACTGCTGCGAACGGCGGCGAACTTGCGGCTGACGACAGCGCCTATCTGACGCAACTCGTGGCCGCCCGCACCGGGCTTCCGCAGGCCGATGCCAAGGCTCGGGTAGATGCAATGATGGCCAAGGTGAAGGACGCAAAGATCAAGGCCCAGCAGGCGGCCGACACAGCCAGGAAAGCCGGCGCCACCTTCGCCCTTCTTGGCGCCCTGTCCATGGTGGTAGGCGCCTTTATTGCCAGCGTCGCAGCGGCGCTTGGCGGACGCCAGCGTGACGATGAGGAGGCCACTTATTTAGCCGACCGATAGGCTTGTCGCGAAAACCCCTTGGGTGAATGCTCGATCAACAGGAGCTGATTATGAAACACCAGACCCTCGAACAACTGCAGGCGATCGCGGACGTCAAGCCGCTGGCGCAGAGCCCCGTTATGACCCGGAGGCAACGGATCGAGCGTTGGGCGGAACTGCTCGAGCGGCACCCCGGCCGATGCCTGGGCGCGCTTGCTGGCACCGAACGCCTGCGTCTGGACGCCCGCCAGGCCGCACGAGCCGATGGATCGCCAATTTCAGTTGCCTTGGAAGATCCGCTGCTGAAAGCCGCGGGACTTAGAAACGACACCTATGGAGAGGCCCTTCGCTTCTTCGAGCTCAGCGATTGGCAGTTGCACGAAATCGTCTGCAGCTGTCATGTCGGCGCCACCATGCAAGGCAAATGGGCCGCCGCCAGGGTGCGCAGGACCGTCAATGGCAGCCGCTTCCTGGCTTGGTTGAGGACCCTCCTCTTGCACTGAGTACTGCGGCGCTTGCCATTCAGGCGGCGACCGAAAGGGCAGGGCGGCCAGGCACGGCCACCGGCTGCAAACCATGACGCCTTGGCGTCCACGGCACGGGGGAACGTTAGTATGCGGATCCGCCGCGTCGTAGGCCTTGCGCTCAGGGAGCAGCTTGACCAGCTATTGTGCATGCCATCTCTAAAATCCAAAGCTCTGGCCGGCGTGAATGTTGACCAGCCCGACCTGTTCGCCGCGGCCGATGATCTGCCAGAAGGGTTTCGCTATCAGGCGAACCTTGTCACGGCGGATGAAGAAACGGACCTGCTGCGCCACCTTCAGAGGCTCCCTTTCCAGCCTTTCGATTTCCATGGCCACCTGGCAAATCGGCAGGTGATCGGTTTCGGCCTGCGTTACGACTACGATCGGCGCCAGGTGGTCGAGGCGCCCCCGATACCAGATTTCTTGATGACGCTAAGGCGCAAGGTAGCGACTTTCGGCGGGTTGCCGGAAAGCGCTTTCGAGCAGGTTCTGATCAACGAGTATCGACCGGGCGCGGGCATTGGCTGGCATCGCGACAAGCCGCATTTCGAGACGGTGGCCGGCGTATCTCTTCTTGCTCCCTGCAGCTTCCGACTCCGGCGCAAGAACGGCACGAAATGGGACCGCAAGACAATCATTGTCGAGCCGCGGTCGGCTTACCTCTTGAGCGGCCCGGCGCGCGATGAATGGGAGCACAGCATCCCGCCCCTGACCGAACACCGCTATTCGATTACTTTGCGAACCTTGCGCAAAAAGTGAATGCGCAATGGCAGACAACATTCGTCGCGATTGCTAGGCCACTACTCGATCTGCTCGAACGTGCACTGGCGCGGCGCCTTGTCGGGCCGCCAGCGCAAAAGCCTGGTTCCGTGGCGGAAACGGTCGCTGGTAATATGGTCGAAGCGCACCTCGACGACCAGTTCCGGCCGCACCGGCTCCCATTCGCCGCTGCGTTCCGTGCTCCAGCGGCTTGGCCCGCCCGGCGCCTTGCCTGAGAAGCCGGGTCCGCCGCGCAATTCCTCGAGCTTCACGGTGATCGCCTGCCGATCTTCATTGCTGATGGTCGAAGTGAAGCCGACATGGTCGAGCAAGCCATTGTCGTTATAGAGGCCCAGCAGGAGCGACCCGACCTGGCGCTTGCGGTTCAGGTAGCGGAACCCGCCAACCACGCAGTCTGCGGTGCGCAGCCGCTTGACCTTGACCATCGCACGCTCGCCTGGCCGATAGGGTTGGTCGAGCATCTTGGCGACGACCCCGTCGGTCGAACCGTGGCCAGCACCCTGCAGCCACTTGTTGGCGTTGGCGATACTCGTGGTTGCCGACGAAAGTCGCAGCGCCTCATTCTCCGCCCGAGCGACAAAATCTTCGGTTGCCCCGCGTCGTTCCCGCAACGGCCTTTCGAGAACGATCTTGCCTCCGGGCGCGGCAAGGGTATCGAAGAGGACTATCCGCGCAGGCGTTTGTCTGCTCAGCTTCCGGATACGGCTCTCAGCCGGGTGAAGCCGCATCTGCAGCGCGTCAAACGATGCGCGTCCTTCGATCTCGATTATGATCTCGCCGTCTACGACGAAATCCTGTGCTTCGAGCTCGCCCAGAAGCGCCGTCAGTTCGGGAAAATAGCGGCCAAGCGGCTTGCCGGATTTCGCCCTGAGATCGACCGCCTTTCTTCCTTTGAAGGCAAGGCAGCGAAAGCCATCCCACTTGGGCTCATACTGCCAGATGCCGTTGCCCTCTGGCAGCGTGTCGGCAGTCCGGGCTTCCATCGGCGGCGTGTCCACAGTGAGCGGAAACTCATGATCGGATTCCGCTACCATCGCTCTTCCGTGTCGTGATGCGGCAAGTCAACGCCACAGCAAACCCAGGCAAGCCGCTGCGAGGACCCGTAATTGTATTGCGGTTCCAGACCTTCAGGATTGTCAAAGGTTCCGACATGCAGAGCGACTTCGCCCTCGGCGGCGGCGTAGGAAAGGGTCAACGGAGAACCGCATGCTCCGCAGAATCCCCTCCGGGCGATGGGCGAAGATGTGCGATAGGCAGGCTCCTCGCTGAGCCATGACAGGTTGGACGAGGACGTCCAGGCCAACACGGCGAAGGCGCTGCCGGTCGCGCGGCGGCACATGTCACAGTGACAGTAGTGAACGCGCGGATCGCCAGTCACTCGATAACGGATACTGCCGCAGAGACATCCACCTGTTCGTTCGACGGCGGCGGTCCGGGAGGCAATCTCGACTGTGTCCATCTGGCTTGAACGTTCGAACGGAAATGTGGTTTCCGTCCTACGGTCACATCGAGATCCATTCCATTGTGATGGTGGCGATGGAAGCGGAAAGCATCGCTAAAGAAGTAGCCGAGCGTCTCCTGGGGGCGAAGAGAAATCGATCGCAGCTTTGGCGGAAGCCAGTCTTGGCCCGGGCGGAACCGCCGTCGACCTATCTCTCCACTGAGGTCGTTCCTGTCAGCTGAATTTATGAGACGAGGCGGAACCTTCGCGCCCCGGCAGCTTTACACTCCATGATGAACCAGGAGAGGCCAAACCCAAGCCTGGGATGCGACTTGATCGTCCCGCATTTCCAACCCGGATTGCGATGATGCAGGAGACCGGCGTTGGTACGAGGGGCGACGCCAGCGTGGAAAGGCATATGATGCAGTTCTTCGTATTTCTTCACGACGTGGCCTCTCGTCGAGGGGACGGACTCCACCCCGAACTTGTGCATCTTTTCAGACAACAAGCTGCTTTGTCGGCGCAAGGCGTTGTGACGTTGCGACCCCTTGGCCGAGGTAGAAGCGAGCCGGCCGGTCCCAATCCACACAGGCTTTCGAAATGCAACCTGCCTAGCGATGTCATACCCTTCCCGGGAGGCCGAAATCCTTAGATCGGGATTCGTGATGTCCCTGATAACCAGCTTCAGATCCGATCAGGCAGATGGAGCCGCACCATGCACCCGTTGCCCATCTCTGAATGCTTCAAGCAGACACCATTACTCGGGCTGGCCGGAGGCCATGCCGCTGACTGTAGGCATTGTCGATGACGACTGCTATCGGGTTTGCCGTTCATGCCTGTTGTCGACCATGCTCGCCTTGGCTGCCTGTTCGTCGTCCGGACCCGTCGAGCAGGAATCAAAAATCGCGGCGTCGGCTTCGCAGACAGCGGTGATGGTCATGGACGCCTGGGCCGCCGGCGCGGCTCCTTCAAACTATGCATCGGCCACATTGCAATCGACGGCCGAGGCGCTTGTCGAGGTCGGTCGTCAGATAGAATCTGACAATCCTCCTGAATCCCCCAAGCGGCGCGAGGTCGTAACGGCGGTCGGTCAGCTGTCGGCTGCGGCCAAGGACGCTCAAGCGGGGGTAGAGGCTGGCAACCTGCGGCAAGTGAGTCAGGCGCGGCAGGAACTTCGGGCGGCCACGGCGAACCTGGCCGCCGCCTATGCCAAATATTTCGCGCCGAAATCATGAAGAAGCTGCTCGAAATCTCGCTTGGTATCGTCACCAGCGTTGGCGGCTTTCTTGAAGTCGGATCAATGGCGACAGCCGCGCAAGCCGGCGCCACTTTCGGCTTGCGGCTGATCTGGGCCATCCTCCTCGGCACCATCTGCATCATCTTCCTGGTCGAGATGGCGGGCCGGTTCGCGGCCGTCAGCGGCCACACGATCGCCGACGGAATCCGCGAGAGGTTCGGCTTCAACACCTTCCTATGGCCGTTGCTGGCCACCTTGCTGGTCAATTTCATGGTGATGTCGGCAGAGATCGGCGGCGTTGCCATCGCGGCTGACCTTGCGACAGGGATCGGCTTTCAATGGTGGGCAATACCAGTGGCATTCCTGGCGTGGCTGTTCTTATGGAAAGGCACCTTCGGGTTCATCGAGAAGGGCGTGGCGGTCCTCGGTCTTGTCACGCTCTGCTTCGTGGTCGCGGCGGTGATGCTGAAGCCGGATTGGAAACAGGTTGCGGCTGGCGCCGTGCCGAGCTTGCCGGATCATGACGCTGAAAGCTACTGGTTCATGGCAGTCAGCATTCTGGGCGCGTCGATATCCCCCTACCTCTTCATGTTCTATTCCTCAGGCGCCGTCGAGGACCACTGGGACAAGACCTATCTCGGCACGAATCGCGCAATTGCGGGCCTCGGCATGAGCTTTGGTGGCACCATCTCGGTCAGTGTGCTGATCGTGGCCGCGCTGGTCTTAGGCGAGCACGGAGTTAACCAGGTCGATGATTATCATCAACTGCCACTGCTCCTGATCCCGATATTCGGGTTCTGGGGCTTTGTCCTTTTTGTCGCTTCGCTTGCCATAGCCTGTTTCGGCGCGGCGCTCGAAATCGCCCTGCAGCAGGCCTACCTCGTCGCGCAAGGCTTCGGCTGGACGTGGGGAGAAGACAGGAAACCACGCGAAGATCCCGGCTTCTGCAGCGTCTATACGATCTCGCTGCTTCTTGCCGCCATACCAATAGGCCTTGGCCTCGACCCGCTGAAACTCACGATCTTCTCCATGGCAGTCACGGCAGCCAGCCTGCCCCTGACCGTGGTGCCATTCCTCTTCCTGCTCAACGATGAACGTTATGTCGGCGACCATCGCAACGGCATGATTTCGAATGCCGCGGTGATCTTCGTCATTGCGCTGGGTTTCGTCCTTGCCGTGGTGGCCATACCCTTGCAGATATTCGGAGGCTCGTGATGGATCTGCTGCGCGATCTACTGGACAAACAGGTCGTCGACCGCAGGCAGGTCAAGATCGGAAAGGTGGACGGATTGGTGGCCGAGTTGAGGCACGGCAAACCGCCCAGGATCGTCGCGGTCGAGCTTGGCTCGATCACGCTGGCGCGCCGCCTTGGTTCGCGACCGGGACGCTGGGTGGCCTGGCTCGCGGCAAGGCTTGGCGGCGAACGCCATGCCGAGCCGCACCGCATAGCGTGGAAGAAGGTGCGAAATATCGGTGTCGACATCGAAGTCGACGTTGATGTGCGGCGGACGGCGATCTTCGATTGGCAGGACTGGCTGCGCGATCACATTATCGGCCGCATTCCAGGAGCTTGACCATGGCCTCCGTCAACCTCGAACATCTTGCCGGTCGAAGGGTGCTATCGCTGCGCGGCAAAAGCGTCGGTCACATTGAGGAGATACGCGCCGAGCGTGATGGTGACGATCTCGTCGTAACCGAATTCCACGTCGGCATTTTCGCTGCTTTCGAGCGCCTCTCTGCCTCGGCAATTGGCGTCGCGATGCTGGACTTGTTTGGCTTGCGCCACCGCGACTGCCTGTACCGCATTCCCTGGGAGAAGCTCGATATCTCCGATCCAACCAGACCTCGGCTGCGATGCACCCTCGAGCAACTTTCTCATATGAAGGCGGGAATTGACGGCAAGGGCAAGGCATGGTCGTCCAACAGCTTGCGGCACGTCATGGCGAGCTCAGTGTGGAAAATTGCTCTCACAGTTTTCCTATGTGCAAGCGGCGTTGGTACGGTCTTGTGGTACATGACCGGGGCGCAGCCCCCTTTCTCGAACCAGGATCAGCAATTTGAAGGCCCGGTCGATGTCGCGCATGGTGAGCTCGTCTTCGCGGCAGGGGATTGCGCTTCCTGTCATGCGACACCGGGGCAATCCGATCGCCTAAAGCTGGGCGGCGGGATGGCGCTCGCTTCACCATTCGGCACCTTTCGGCCTCCCAACATATCTCCCGATCCGGTGGATGGCATTGGCGCATGGACCGTCACCGACTTGGCAAATGCACTCCTCGGCGGCGTGTCGCCAGAGCGTCAACACTACTACCCTTCTTTTCCCTACACGAGCTTTACCAGCATGACGGCCGAGGACGTCAGGGACCTGCACGCCTATCTCAGGACGCTTCCCAAGGTTTCGGGGCGTGCGCCACCGCATGATCCTGCGATCCTGTTCGGCATCCGGCGGTCCATGGGCATTTGGAAAATGATGTTCTTTCGCCAAGGCACGACCTCTGCGCGCCTCGACGGAGATCCCGTGCATGATCGCGGCGCGTATCTCGTCGAGTCCGTCTCGCATTGCGCTGAGTGCCATTCGACCCGCAACGCTTTTGGCGCCATCAAGTCGGACACTCGATTTGCCGGTGGCATCGATCCTCAAGGAACGGGATTCGTGCCAAACATCACGCAGCACAGATTGAGCGGATGGACAGAGAACGACATCGCGACGATGCTCAAAACTGGGGAAACGCCCAGCCACGGTCGCGTCGGATCCTCGATGGCCGATGTAGTGACGAATACGGCAATGCTGCCTGACAGCGACCGCCAGGCGATTGCACGTTACATCAAACGTCTGCCACCGATTGCCACGCCGCGCCCTTGAAGCAATTCCAGGGAAAGCATGAAGTGACATTTCATCCGCTTCATTGTGCGTAGAGATACGCTGCGAGGTCTTTGGCTTCCTGTTGCGAGATACCGGTCGCCGGCATCGCAGTCCGCGGGGAGAAGCTCCGGGGCGAAACGATCCATGCGACAAGGTTGTCGGAATTGTTTTCCAGTACGCCCGCGATGTACAGCCGCTTCGACAGCCCAGTGAGAGGCGCGCCTGTCTGGCCGTCGGCTCCCGGTATCCCCTCAATAGTGTGGCAGCCGGAGCAGCCGTATCGTCGGAAGATTTCCGGTGCGCGTGCGGGATCGCCGTCGGTGATCGCTTTGGCTACGGCCGCCCGGCTGTGGTTGTCGCGCGCGATATTGATTGTGGCAAAAGCGGCCGATGCCGCGACGAGGGCAATGCCTATTAATGCGGTCCGGCCTGAGAGAGGTGTCGGCTGGTCAGGCATTTTGAGCTCTTCGTTCACTCGATCCCAGAATCCAGAGCGCAAGCATCGCCATTGCCGCCACCGCATAGATCGTGCCGGCGGGCACCCACATGATCATGCCCGCCAATTGCTGGTCTTCCAGAGGCGTCAGCCCCCAGGCCATGGCGGTGCGGGTCTGCGCGATGTAGAGCACGCGTGGAGCGAGAGCGATCAAGGCACCCAGAATACTCGTGTGAACCATGGTCGCGAACAGATGCCAGGCCGAGGCGCCGTAATCACTCCGCCAGATCATCGCCCACCAGAACAATATCGCTGTCACAAAGAAGCAAAGATGCTGGACGCGATGCAGGGCAGTGTTGGTGACGGCCGCGTCGAACAATACCGGCAGGTGCCAGGCCCAGATCGCGAAGCCATGAACGATGGTCGCATTCAAGGTGCCCGTACACCAGTCCCACGGACCGCGAACCAGGGGCGAACACATCCCTGATGCAGCCACGCGACGCGCTCGTCCTGGCAGCCCCCACATCAGGATGCCAACCGGGCGCGCAAGCACGATCAAAGGTGCCGAGACGGCCATGACCATCTCGTGCTCGATCATATGGAATGTATAAAGGTGCTCACCTAGCCAGTGAAGCGGCGACAGCAGCGCCGCCGCCAGTGTCAGCCAGCCGCTACAGTAGAGCAAAGCGCGCATGAGCATGCCGCCGGGTTGCCGCGCGCGCCGTGCCAGCCTTGTCACGCCCGCTCCGTAGAGTAGTGCAAGCATCGCAAGTGGCACGACGATCCACGGGTCAAAGGTCCAGGGATAGCCAGAACCATGGGTCTCGTCGCCGTGCGCCATTGCCGGGGAAGCGATCATGAAGAAGAACAGTATGCGGATCAGCGCTGGCATGGGTCGAGCAGCATCGTGGCCGCCTCCTGCAACGACAACGCAAAGACAAACGCCAGTGCGACCAGGAAACCTGCGTCAACGACAAATCGCTTCGATTTGACCAATCCGTTTGACGTCACCCGAGATGCGGCGACGCCGGCGACCGACGCAACGAGAAGGATGCCGCACAAGGCGGCGGTCCAGGAAAAACTTTGCCGGCAATCGATGTAGGGTGTGATCTGCCCAAGCTGGGTGCTGAGCGCCCAGCTTATGGGCGGCACAAGGAGTCCAGCGTTTGGGAGCCAACTTTTGGTCAAAGCCGTGGAGCCCAATAGAGGCAGGCATACATTGGCAACCAGGTCGCCACGACGAAGTTCCAGTACATCACATTGTCGCTGACATCCCCAAAGCGCCGCGGATTGTCGCCATGCCGCGAAAACATCAGGCAAGTCAGCACCAATGTCTCCACCAGATCGGTCAGGATGTGGGTGGTGTGCAGGCCGAGCATGACCCACACGATCGAGCCGTAGGCATTCTGATCCCACTGGATATGCATCGCCGGAAACTCGAAGGCACGCAGGACAAGCGGCGCTATTCCGATCAGGGACATGATGATCAGCCCGATACGCACCTTCCGCAAGTCCTGGTCACGCGCCCAGCGTGCCAACAAGATGTTCGGAAACAAGCTCGCCACCAGCAAAACCGTCAGCGTCGTCCCAGGCAGCAGATCGGGCGGCGGGGCATCCGGAGGCCAGCGTGGTGCCAGGCTCATGAGATAGAGGTAGACGACGATGGAAAGCGCAAAGCCAGTGGCTTCAATAAGCATGAATGCGAGCGTCCCCCACCAGGACAAGCTCGCGGTGCCGAGGCCATGCGGGGGAAGGTCCGTCAGGTCAAGCACCACGCCTTCCTTCATGACTCGTCCTCCGGCACGCCCTTGGGCCAGAACCAGCCAATGAGTGCAATCGCGATTGGTATCGATCCCCAGACCACCGCCCAAGGTGTGAATATCGACCAGATCAGCGTCGCGGTGGTGGCGATTGCCGCCAATAGCGGCCAGATCGAATCCCCGGATGACGCTTCACGCGCCTCCGGGGTCGCTTCAACGATGCTGCTGACCAACAGCTCACGACGGTCGACGCGCAGGCCCGCAGCAACGGGAAGGACATCTCGGCGGTCCGACAGGGGATCAAGGCCGCCGACCACCGGTAGCCGGGCGAAGTTGTACGGCGGTGGTGGGGACGAGGTGGCCCATTCGAGCGTCGAGGCCTCCCAAGGGTTGGACGACGCGACGGCGCCTGTCCTCGCACTGCGTATGACGTCGATGAAAAACAAAAGAAAGCCGCCAGCAAGGATGACCGCGCTGAGGCTGATGAACATATTCAGGCCGGACCATGGCATCTCTGGCTGGTAGGTGTAGATCCGGCGCGGCATGCCCTGCAGGCCGAGGATATGCATGGGAAAAAAAGTCAGGTTGAAGCCCACGAAGATCAGGCCGAACACCCAGCGTCCGAGTGTCTCGCTCATCAACCGCCCAGTCAGCTTCGGGAACCAGTAGTAGAGCGCACCGAGCAAAGGAAAGACCGCGCCGCCGACCAGGACGTAGTGAAAATGCGCGACGACGAAATAGGTGTCGTGGACTTGGGTGTCGAACGGCACAGACGCCACCATCACTCCGGTCAGACCACCGATGACGAAGGTGACGATGAACCCGATTGCGAACAAGAATGGCGTCGTGAAGATCGGTCTGCCTGCCCATATCGTCGCGAGCCAACAGAATATCTGCAGTCCCGCCGGAACCGCGATCGCCATGCTCGAGGCGGTGAAAAAGCTCTCTCCCAACCGGGGAAGGCCGGCCACGAACATATGATGGACCCAAAGCCCAAAGGCCAGGATACCTGTGGCGATCAATGCCATCACCATGGCCAGATAGCCGAACACCGGCCGACGCGTAAACGTCGCGACGATTGTCGATACCATCCCCACCGCCGGCAGGAAGATGATGTAAACCTCCGGGTGTCCGAAAAACCAGAACAGGTGTTGCCATAGCAGTACATCGCCGCCTTCGGCCGGATTGAAGAAATGTGTCTCGACCAGTCGGTCGAGAATAAGGGCCGTGCTTGCGACCATGATCGCTGGCATCGCCAGGATGACAACAAACGACGTGACCAGCATCGACCAGACGAACAACGGGATACGGTCGAGAGACATTCCTGGCGCGCGGTGCTTGAAGACAGTCACGACGATCTCGACGGCTACAGCGAGCGCGGAGACTTCGGTGAAGGTGATCATCTGCGCCCAGATGTCGGCCCGCTTTCCCGCCGCGTATTGGGGACCGGAGAGCGGGACATAGGCGAACCAGCCGACATCCGGTCCGGTATCGAGCACAAAGGCGATCCATAGAAGCAAGCCGCCGGCGAGATACATCCAATAAGAGAATGCATTGAGACGCGGAAAGGCGATGTTTCTGGTCCCAACCATCAAGGGCACGAGGTAGACCGCCATCGCTTGCATGACGGGCACGGCGAACAGGAACATCATGTTCGTGCCGTGCATGGTGAAAAGCTGGTTGTAGCGATCGGGCCCGATGAAGCGAGCTTCGGGTTGCGCCAGTTGCAATCGCATTAGCAGGGACAGCAATCCGCCAAGCGCCAGGAAGACAAAGGCAGTGGTGATGTAGCGTCGGCCGATGACTTTGTGATCGACCGTGGCAAGGGCACCCCACACGCCCGGCGTTGTCGACCAGATCGCCGCAAGTCGACGGTCGATTTCAGCAGCGTCGAATGCTGTGTCACGAAGCGCGCCGGCATTTCTTGACGTCATTTCAGGCTCTCCATGTAGGCGGAGATATTTTGCAGCTCGACGCTGGTCAGCGGCACCATCGGCATATTGTTCCCGGGTTTGAGCGTCTGGGGATCGGCAATCCAGGCCGCCAACGAACCACGCGTGGTTTCCAGCAGCCCGGCCGCGATCGTCTGACGTCCGCCGATGTGAGTGAGGTCTGGTCCGGTCGTGCCTTTGGCGGCCGTACCGCGTACCGTGTGGCAGGCCGAACAGGGCTTGGCCAGAAAAGCCACTTGCCCAGCGGCCGCATCCGGATCGGCCGGCGTCAATGCATCACCACGTTGCGACGCAGCCCAGCGTTCAAAGTCGGCCGGCGCCTCGGCGATCACCAGGACTGCCATGTGGCTGTGCTGCAAGCCGCAGAATTCCGCGCATTGGCCCCGATACGCCCCCGGCTTTTCGGCACGCAGCAGCAAACTGTTGGACCGGCCCGGGACAACGTCTTGCTTTCCGGCGAGGCTTGGCACCCAGAACGAATGGATGACATCGACGCCTTCAAGCCGGACCTGGACATCCGTCCCCACGGGGATGTGGATTTCGTTGGCCGTCTGAAAGCCGCGCGACGCATCGGAGCCGGCGTAGAATACCTGCCACCACCATTGCTGTCCCCGCACCGTGATCGTGAGGGCCGCGCTCCCCGGAACACCAATGTTGCGGGTGGTGTAGAAGCTTGCAATCGTCAGACCGGCAATGATGACAACGCTGGCCGCGACCGCCGCGAACACCACTGTTGTCAGCCGGCCCTCGGAGTTTGCGTCTTCCGCTCCGGCGCGGCGGCTCCGCAGGAGCGCCAAGCCAAGCACGACGATCACCACGATCCAGATCACCGTGCACACGGCGACTATACCGATGATCAGGTGTTCGACATGAATTGCAGGACCGCCGTGCGGATCAAGCGCGGACTGCTTGCCGCTGCAGGCAGATGCAACAGCCATGATTGAAAGCAGAATAAGGCGAACATTTCTCAAGGCGAGGGTCCCTGATCCGGGTGGACGCCTACTGGTCCCTCGTCGAAAAGGATTATCGCCGGACCGCGATTCTCGGCCGGGCGAGTTTGTTTGTCGTCGTTGCGACTGGGTGCCGCCACCTTCGGGCTGTAGGAACCGATCGTCTGGACATATCCCGCAAGCTGCCAAATTTGCTCGATGGTCAGGCGGTCGCGAAACGCGGGCATACCGTGCGGGCGGCCGTCACGAATGGAAGCCACGATGGAAACCATCTCAGGCCCATAAAGCCACCAGCCATCGAGGAAGGACGGACCGACCCCGCCGCGACCGTCACCATGACAGGTACCGCAACCGAACCAGGCATAAAGCCGCTTGCCCTGGCTTAGATTGTAGGCGTCAGCCTCGTATGGCTTGCCAAGTGCGAAATAGCTCTCGGGCGGCGTGCCCCCGATGCCGTTGGACATGAGGCGGAACCAGTCGAGATCAGCTGCAACCGGCGGTTCGAAACGGAGCTCTCTTGGCTGCCGCAAATAGCCAAGCACCCCACCTGCGCTGGCGAGGGACAGGAGAACCGCAACCGCCAGGACCGACTTCGCAATGCTGAAAACCCTCTCTGTCAAGCGTTCCTCTGCCCTGGGGGTCAACCAACGGGAGTTAGGTGTGATCGGCTGAGACGGACTGGCAAAAGCTTGTAGGACGGCGTCTTCGACTTCGGGTCGTGATGCGCCAAGGGAAAGAGAGGGTTGGTTTCGGGATAATACGCCCCGCAACAGCCCTTCGGGATATTGTAGGGAACGATCTTCAGACCGGTGACCGTGCGGGCGACATTGTCATCGATCGCCGTGGTCACATCGACGATCTCCCCATCGGCGAAGCCTAGTCGGAGGATGTCTTCCCCGTTCATGAATATAATTCGGCGCGTGCCTTCAACGCCGCGAAAGCGGTCACTGTAGCCGTAGATCGTGGTGTTGAACTGATCGTTGGATCGCAGCGTTGCAAGGTGCAGAACGTCGGCCCTGCCAGAGGTTGAGAATTCAGGAAAGAGTTTGGCTGGCGTGATGAAATTTGCCTTTCCGCTTTTGGTCACCCACTTGCGTTCGCGTGCCGGCAGCGGCCTGGCAAAGCCACCCGGTTTGAACATCCGCTCGTTGAAGTCCTTGAAGGTTTCCGGGTACGTCCGCTCGATGGCGTTTCGTATCTCGGCGTAGTTGCCGACCCAGGTGTCCCACGGAACCTTGGTTTCGCCGAGCGTGGCCTTGGCTATCCCGGCGATGATTGCAGGCTCCGATAGCAGCGCGGTACTGGCGGGCCTAGCTTTGCCGCGCGATCCGTGGAAATGGGCAATGGAACTTTCGATGGACACGGCCTGCGGTCCCGTCGCTTGCTGGTCGAGTTCGATGCGACCGAGGCAGGGCAGGAGATATGCAATCTCGCCATGCAATACGTGGCTGCGGTTAAGCTTGGTCGCGATCTGCACGCTCAGACGCAGTTTGCGCCACCCCTCTTCCATGGCGGCGGTATCAGGCACCGCTTTCAAGAAGTTCCCGCCAAGGCCGATGAAGGCGCGGGACTGGCCGTTCATGATGGCTTCGCAGGTTTCGACTGTGGTTCGGCCCGTCCAGCGCGGCGGCTCGAACCCGTAAAGTTCGGAAAGCTTGTCCAGCGGCGCCAGCCCGGGCTTTTCGGTAATCCCGACGGTGCGTTGTCCCTGAACATTGGAATGGCCGCGTACGGCGCAGATATTGGCTCCAGGCTTGCCAATGTTCCCCCGCAGGAGTGCGAGATTGCAAACCATATGGACGTTCTGGACACCCATGAGGTGCTGCGTCAGCCCCATGCCGTATACCATCATGACGGCATCGGATTTCGCATAGGTGGCCGCTGCTTGCATCATCTGGTCGCGGCTGAGCCCGGATACACGCTCCAATTCGCTCCATTTGTGATCGCGGGCAGCTTGGGCAAATTCCTCGAATCCGGCAGTATGCTGCTTGATGAAATCATGATCGAGCACGTGCTTTTTGTCGGCTGAAGCCATCGAGGCGGCGAAAGCGACCATCGCCGCATTGTTCGGGTCCTTCTGCTTGCCGTCCTCTCCCGCCACGCGCCTGTCTCCAGATGCCTTCAGGGCGTCGTCGGCTTCGATGAGCGCCTTGCAGACGCCGAACAACGCCGCGATGTCGCCGCCATTGTTGACCTGATAATATTCCGAGGAAATCTGCGTCTCTTTCCCGGTCAGCATCTGGGCTGGCGACTGCGGGTTGACGAAGCGTTCCAAGCCGCGTTCGCGCAGCAGATTGAAGGTGATGATCTTCACGCCACGATTGACGGCATCCTGAAGGTCGTGGAGCAGGCGAGGTGACGACGTACCCACGTTTTGCGCGATATAGAAAATACAGTCGGTGTTTTCAAAGTCCGACAAAATAGCCGTGCCGACAGAGGCGCCGATGCTTTCTGGAAGCGCCACCGAGGAGCTCTCGTGGCACATGTTGGAGCTGTCAGGCAGGTTGTTGCTGCCGTACATGCGCGCGAACAACTGGTACATGTAGCTCGCTTCGAGCGACGCTCGGCCGGAGGTGTAGAGGTCGACCTGATGCGGATCGAGCGCGCGAAGCTCCCTGCCGATCTCCTCGAACGCCTCTGACCACGCCACCGGGACATATTTGTCACTGGCCGCGTCCCAGCGCAGCGGCTGGGTCAGCCGGCCCTGTTCCTCCAGATCATGATCTGGCCAAAGCTCCAGTTCGCTCAGCGGCTTTCCGGCGAAGAATTCGGGGTCGGCCCTGCGGGAGGTGATTTCCCACGCGGTCGCCTTCGCGCCGTTTTCGCAGAATTCGAGTGGATGCGGTTGTGAAGGTTTTGCCCAGGCGCAACTGACACACATGTAGCCTTCCGGCCGGTTCTGGGTCGAAAGCAATCTTGGTCCTTTCAAGGGGACGCGTTCTCTCAAAATGATCGCAGCCACGGATTTGGCTGAACCCCAGCCGCCGGCCGGCCCGCTGTAGGGCTTGGAAATGGCCGAGCTAGTCTTCAATGTCATTTTTAACCCCATCTGCCTGAGGCAGGCCAGGCTTCTCCTCAAGTGGAGCATGTAATCGTCTTGCTCCAAGGCGCGCGAACGGCCACGCTCCCACCTCATGGTGATTGATGTCCTGCGCCGACTTGCGTCGAGTTCCCCGGCGCCCCTGGCCTGGTATAGCGTTCAGGAGGAAGCTCGCGTGCAGCGGGGCGTACGCCTCTGGGTTTTTCATAACCCGCCTTCTCAGGTCTCCGAACCTATGTTCCAAGCGTCCCAGATAACGCAAGCGCGCCGCACACGTTCCCGCGAGCCAGGTAGGCGGCGGGACGAGAGATCAACGTGCCGATCGAGGTGAGCACGCTCATAGATTGGGTGATTTGCCATCACCAAGAACCTTCGACTGCGACGCTGGTTCCCCGAGGAGATTTCGTGGACATCGGTCGCATTGGCTAGTCGGCTAGGCGCAGGACGGCTAGTGCCGTCGACGCAGGGGCAAGCGGCGGCTTCCGACGAGACCGGCTGCCCCCGCGGATCCCAAAGCCTCTTGCGCTCCATTCAACGAAAAACTCGACGTGCTCGAGATGCGAGACCTTTCCGCAGGTCTGGAGTTTTCAGGAACCTAGAGTGCACCCCGGCATTGAGAGAGTTCAACCTGCTCCTCGATCCTTGGGAAAATCACAATGGTAAAGACGGCAAAACGGCCCTCAGGCAAGTCCGCGATAATCCATGACCAAAAGCTTGTGCGGGGCAATGGGGGAGAGCTTCACCAGATCGCAGGGGATGACAACGCAGTGCTCACCACTGCGCAGGGCGGCTTGGTCTCGGATGACCAGAACTCGCTGAGGATCGGCGAGCGGGGGCCGACGGTCCTGGAAGATTTCCACTTCCGCGAGAAGATTTTCCACTTCGACCACGAGCGGATTCCCGAGCGTGTCGTGCATGCTCGTGGCTACGGCGCGCACGGCTATTTCGAAACCTATGACTCGCTCGCCAAATACACCCGCGCCGACATCTTTCAGCGCGCCGGCGAGAAGACGCCGGCCTTCGTCCGGTTCTCCACCGTTGCCGGATCCAAGGGCTCGTTCGATCTGGCGCGCGACGTCCGGGGCTTCGCGGTCAAGCTCTACACCAAAGAAGGGAACTGGGACATCGTCGGCAATAACATCCCGGTCTTCTTCATCCAGGACGCCATCAAGTTTCCGGACATGGTGCATGCCGTCAAGGAGGAGCCGGACCGGGCCTTTCCCCAAGCCCAGTCCGCGCATGACAATTTCTGGGATTTTATTTCGCTGACGCCCGAATCCATGCACATGATCATGTGGGTGATGTCGGATCGCGCTATCCCGCGCTCCTTCCGATTCATGGAAGGGTTCGGGGTGCACACCTTTCGCTTCCTGAACGCGAAGGATGAGTCGACCTTCGTCAAGTTTCACTGGAAGCCGAAGCTTGGCTTGCAGTCGGTGGTCTGGAACGAGGCCGTGAAGATCAACGGCGCCGATCCGGATTTCCATCGCCGCGATCTGTGGCAGGCAATCCAGTCGGGCAATTTCCCTGAGTGGGAGCTGCGGGTTCAACTCTTCGACCAGGCCTTCGCCGACAGTTTCGCTTTTGACGTCCTGGATCCGACGAAGATCATTCCGGAGGAAGAGCTCGAGCCAATTCCTGTCGGTCGCCTCGTTCTCGACCGCATGCCGGACAATTTCTTTGCCGAGACCGAGCAGGTAGCATTCATGACGCAAAACGTTCCACCTGGCGTCGACTTCTCGAACGACCCGCTGCTTCAGGGGCGGAACTTCTCGTATCTGGACACGCAGCTGAAACGCCTTGGCAGTGCGAACTTCACCCATATTCCGATCAATGCGCCCAAATGTCCTTTCCACCACTTCCAGCAAGATGGGCATATGGCAATGCGCAACCCTGTTGGCCGGGCGAACTACCAGCCGAACTCTTTCGGAGAAGGACCCAGGGAGTCACCACAGCGCGGATTTCGGTCTTTTGCGGACGCGGAGGAAGGCCAGAAAGTCCGCCTGCGGGCGGAAAGTTTCGCCGATCACTACAGCCAGGCGCGGCAATTCTTCAACAGCCAGACGCCACCCGAACAACGTCACATCGCAATGGCTTTGACCTTCGAACTGAGCAAGGTGGAGACCCCAGTCATCCGCGAGCGGATGGTCTCGCATCTCCTCAATATCGACGAAGGATTGGGCGTGACCGTCGCTGGCAAGCTCGGCATACAAGAAATGCCCAAGCCGGCGGATGCCGCTGTCGTGCCAAGGGACGATCTCGAACCCTCACCGGCGCTCAGCATAATCGAGAATGGGCCAGACAGTTTCGCGGGACGCAAGGTCGGCGTGCTGGTGAGTTCCGGCACCGATGCCGCGTTGCTGAAGAAGCTGCAATCGGCGATTGAGAAGGAAGGTGCGACGATAGAGGTGGTTGCCCCGAAAGTCGGCGGTGTCGAAGCCGGGGATGGAAGCTGGATCGAAGCCAGGCATATGATCGACGGAGGACCCTCCGTCCTGTTCGATGCCATAGCTGTCCTGTTGTCGGAAGAGGGAGCAGATCGGCTAGCCAGAGAGTCAGCAGCGCGGGACTTCGTGGCGGACGCCTTTGCTCATCTCAAGTTCATCGCCTTTGTCCAGTCTTCCTCCCCGCTTTTTGTCAAAGCCGGGGTTGCAACCGACGCAGACGAAGGGCTGATATCGCTCGACGGAGTGAGCGGGATAAACACGTTCGTGCAATCCTGCCGGAGACTGCGTCTCTGGGGGAGGGAACCGGCCGTCAAGCTCTAGAAGAGGGTGGGGACGACTGTTGTCTCGGTGAGACTTTCCCTGCATCTCAGCTCAGAAACAGTTCCCTCGGCATCCACTTGGGCACCATCGAAGCGGCACGGTAAGCGCCTTGGCACAGGGCGCTAGCGACCCCGCGCGCGGCTCGGCGGATGAGTCGCAGGAATCGATCTCGCTAATTTAGTGAAAACGGATGGAACCTGATGGTCGCCGGTAAGTTCGATATCCAATCGAGGAGATTGCCGCCATGAACAGCGTCATTTACCTGATAGGCTTTGTCGTCGTCGTGCTTGCGATCCTCTCCTTCCTCGGAATCCATTAGGAGATCCCATGCAGCGCGAAGACGATCACGGCCGTAAGCCGGCCGATTTCGAAACAGCCAAAAGCGAACTGTCCGAAACCTTCCAGCAGGCAACGCAGACCGCGACAGAAGCGCTGCATAGTGCTCGCGATGAACTCACCAGAAAGGCGAGCGACTATGCCTCGGAAGCAAAGCAGGCGTTGTTCAACAAGGCCGAGGGAACACAACACGATGTCAGCGCCAACCTGAGGGTCTTTGGCGGAGCGCTGCGAGCGGCAAGCGAACACCTTGCCAACAACGATCAACGAACCGCATCGAAGTTCGTCCTCGATGCCGCGGGCGGCCTCGAACGGCTTTCAACTTCATTACGGGACAAGCCATTCGAAGAGGTTCTTGGCGAGATCCAATCGTTCGGCCGCGAAAATTCCGGGGCGCTGATCGCCGGTTCAGTGTTGGCAGGCTTGGCGCTGGGGAGGTTCATCAAGAGCTCATCACGCCCTGTCGAGAGTTTTGGATCGCGGCCGTCGGGAACAACTGAACCGACGCAGCCCCGCTCCAGCCCGGCTGGCGACAACTGGGCCGCAAGCACGGAGGAGAGCCATGATCGGTAATCAGGACAATCGCGGTCTCACCACCCTCATCGGCGATCTGGCACAGCAGGTCACGACGCTGCTTCAAACCGAAAGCAGGCTATTGCGGGCTGAGATGTCGGAAAGCCTGAGCAAGGTCGGCGCGGGTGCGGTCGAGTTTTTGGGCGGCGCGATTTGCATTCTCGCCGCCTTGATCGTGCTCTTGCAAGCTCTCGTGATCGCATTGGCGAATGCCGGTCTGGGACCGGGGTGGTCCTCGCTTCTCGTCGGGATCGCTGTCGCAATTCTGGGCATCTTTCTGTTGCGCAGCGGCACAGCAAGCATGGCCCCTTCTGAGCTGACGCCGGATCGGACACAAGACCAACTCAAGCGTGACGCACGCGTGATCAAGGAACAAATAAAATGAGCGAGAAATCCGCAGCCGAGCTGGAACGAGATGCCGATATCGCCCGGGCGAAAGTCGTGGACACCGCTGATTCCATCCGCAGCAGGATGACTCCCGGTCAATTGATCGATGAATTTGCCGGAATGTTTGCCGGCGGGGAGGGAGCCGTCATGCTTGGCAATCTCAAGGCGCAGGTCAGGGACAACCCGCTGCCGCTAACGTTGGTTGGAGCCGGCCTGGCCTGGCTAATGCTTGGCAACGGGGCGTCAGCGACCACTTCAGCGGCTGGCAACCATACAGGCATGAGGCCAAGCGACTCCCTGTCCGACCGACCCGTCGATGAGCTCAATGAGGACAGCGAAGGTTCCGGAATTGCGGCGATGCTCTCCGATACTGCGGACTCAGTTGCATCAGCCGCAAGCGATGCGATCACAACTGCAGCCAACGCCGCAACGGGCGCAATGGAGGGGATCACGGGTTCGGCCGGGCAGCTTGGATCAGGCGCTAGTGAGATGAAGGCCCGGGCACGTCAATCGGCACAGGATATATTGGAACGAGAACCGCTGGCAGTCGCAGCAGTTGGCCTTGTCCTTGGCACTGCCCTGGGCACGATGCTGCCCCGCACGACCACGGAGGATGAACAGCTTGGCGGCTACAGCGACAAACTTCGCGACACCGCAGAGAAGGCTTTCGAAACAGGCCTTGAGCAGGTAAAGCAAGTCGCCGCCGAAGCCTACGATACTGTCAAGGAAGAGGCGGACCGGCAAGGCTCTGGTGGAGATGCCGGCACGCTAGCAGGCCAGGTCGGCAAAGTCGTGAAATCGACGGTAGAAAAAACCGAGGAAGCCATACGCGATCGGTTGCCCGAGTCATCGGAGGGATCTTCCCAAGGTGGGTCATAGCGTCCCCGCAACCTGATCTAACGCTGTCCGTCACTATGGCGAAGAGAATCTGACTCTGCAAAGCAGCCTCGTCCAGCCCAGCCGTGAGGTAGAACCGCCACAAGATACTCTCCGACCATTGTAAGGCCGGCTACGGCATATAGCTGGCCCGCCAAAAGGTTGCCCTTGCCACACGTGAGAACAGCCTCCGCCTAGTCCCCCCTTGCGCGTTTGCTCAACTGCCGAGTTATACCTACACGACCGTCGAGCCAGCCGCGCAGGTCCTGGGGACTGTCTCAGTTTGAATTTCAGAAAATTGACGTGGTGTTTGAAGCCCTAGGCGAAACCGCCTATGCTTAGCGGAAAGCACGAGGATGTGTGATGTCGGAACGCGCACGCCAACTGTTCGACAAATACGTTGCCAGCAGTCTGAACCACCCAGACCTGAAGGGATTGAGCATGGGAACCCATTTGTTCAACCTGAACATGGCAGCGAGTGAGGCGCGCATCCCTGCATCAGAGATGATCGAGGAACTTGGTCCGCTGGCCCAAGCCCTCATTGCTGCTAAGATAGCCTGAATGCCAACCGGACCTAAAGGCCGGAAGCGACCAGCCGACGTGATCGGCAACGCAGTCCGCGTATGCGCATTGCCACTGGGGAGGAGACCGACGACACGCCGGATGACGGCAAGGGCGCCGCCGCCAAACCTTGCTTTCGGAAAGCGGCGCGGGCCGTATCCGACATATCAGATCGCCGCCAGCACGCCGGCGCACGATGTGCCCACGAAGATAATATCGACGAAACCCGCCACAGCCCATAGGCCCACACGGGGCGCGCCGAAATGCGCCATGGCTCCTCAGCAAAGCCGCCTTTTGACCATCAATTGCTTCAGCCCGGCGTCCGATGGTTGTAGTCGTGCGGCTTGGGCATGGACCCTGAACAGGAACGGGGTGGCGACCATCGCCCAGCCGCGCGGGCGGGTCATGGCATGGATGTTCTCCACCGCCGCCCCCGGCCCGCCTCGAGAAAGGCAACGCCTCGATCCGGCGGATGCGTCAGCCAGTTGCGGCTCTCGTAGCCGATCAGCCGCTTCACCCCTTGCTTGCTTCGGATTTTCAGGGTGCCGGCAGGTTTGTCGTTCAATCCTCCGCAGGTCCCGCCGCCAGACTCCTTCTACATCGAGAACCGTACAAAGAATGACGCTACGAGGAGGCCAGCGCCAAACGCCGGCCTCCCCAGTCAAATGTCTGGGCTCAATAGTCGCCGTTGTAGTACCGGTCGTCGCAGGGCGCGGTGTAGATGCGGCCATAGCGATCCTGATAGCGGCAGAGCTGCTCGCCGCGGCGCTGCGGCGTCGTGGCCGAGCCGACGACCGCGCCGAGCAGCGCGCCGCCGGCCGCGCCGATGACTGTGCTCTTGGTGTTGCCGCCGATCGCTTGGCCGACCAATGCGCCGCCGGCGCCGCCAACCAGCGCGCCGGTGGTGGCCCGCTGCTGGCTTTCGGTCTGCGTCTCGCAGCCGGCAAGGGCCGCGGTCATCAGCACTGCCAGAATAGCCTTCTTGATGATCATCTCTAGAACTCCTCTGAAGCGCCCCAGAGATTGAAATTGGGGGCGAATGGTTGCCAGTTGCTGGCGCATTGCGGCGGAACGTAGGCGGCGTTCCTCACGAAGTAAGACATGGTTTCTCGGCTCTTGAGGATCGTGGTCGCCAAACTGCAAACGCCTTGCGCGAACAGCACGATAACGCTTCGGCTTGAATCAGGTTGCGAAAGCGCCAAGCCGCCTCGGTCCGCATCGCCATTTTCGCAGCGGCAGTCAGAAAGCCGGAGGGCTGTAACCATGACGTTCCGCTTGGTTGATCTGGTGGAGGACATCCTCCGGAATGCTTACGATGACCCGCACCGGCTTCATTCGGCCTTCAGGCAACCAATATGGCGACGCCCGCCGGATTGTCCCGATCGGATACGGATACTCTCACTGGCCATCCCGCAAGCGCCGGCTGTTGGGGGCTGACGTTTCGGTGCTGATCCGGGTGCTGCCCGATAATGCAACGGTCCGCTATTATTTCCTTGCGCCGGCCTGGGAAGCAGAGCAGGCACCGCCCATGCTACCCCAAACAACGGCGTGCGCCTTGACGCCTTCCTATTCCCGTCTCTGGCGCCGTGGTTGAATTGGCAAAACGGGCACCCATCGGAGGAGCAGCATGACGCTCGACTGCTATGGAAATTGAGTTTGCCGAAGTAAGCCAAGGGTTTCGAAACGCCGCCGAGCGCTGTGGCTCGTGGAGCCTCGAACTTGTGGCGGCGCGAGGGTATATCAACCGCCTGATGGACAGTCCCAAGGTGGTGCGGTGTGTCGCCCATCGTTTCCCAGAACAATTTGCGGCTTTCAACAGGCATTGGAAACAATCCCCAAATTCTCTGTTTTAGAAAATCCTTAATTGCCCTACGGTAATGTCATTATTTGGCGGGTGGGGACCCGCTGTGGAACGTGGACTAGCAGCGTTCCCAGGCAGCGCATGCATGGTTGGGCAAAATGGGGTTGGCGTTACTTAAAATCGACGAGTGCCAAGGCTGCGGTGGCACCGGCACGATGTTTGATTGTCCGAGATGGCGAAGCTCGAACGGTCATTGCTGCCCGGCGGGCACGCATCAGCACAGATGTCCTGGAATTACCGTGACATGCGCTGAGTGCGATGGGACGGGCGGGGTGAAAACGCCTGCGGGATATGCGGAATCGAACGCCGCCTGACGATATTCGGTGAGCATAGGCTGCCCTTACTAAGGCGACTCCATAGGAATAATGAGGTGGAGCGATCCTCGCAGAAGGTCGCCACTAGGCAGGGCCGAGCAACTCAGACAATTCCTGGCAGCAGCGGAGCGGCTGCATCTAAGCATCGTCGGCCCGCTGATATGACCGCAATGCGATCACTACCGGTCGCTCCAAGTCCCGCATGAGACGCTGTTGAAAACGGTGCGAGACGTCACCGGGAAGGAAGTGCGTTCATTCGGTGGAACGGCACAGGGGTCAGCTGAAGCCGTCGTGCCTGCGGAAATGTGCGACCGCCTCGGTCAACGCCTTGGGGTCAACGGGCTTCGACAATCTTGGCGATTGCCGGAACGCATCGGGAAAGACGGTCGAGCTGTCATAGCCGGTCAGGAACAGGAAGGGGATGCCGCGCGCGGTCAGCAATTCGGCTATCGGAAAGCTCCGCTCGCCATTCAGATTGACGTCCAGGACGGCGCCATCGAGTTCGACGCCATCAATCTCGCGCAGGGCCTGCTCCACCGAGGCGGCGGGCCCGATCACCTGGCATCCCGAATCCGTCAACTGATCGCAAAGGTCCAGCGCGACAAGGAACGCATCCTCGACGACGAGAACGTTGAGCCCTGAAAGAGACGTTTGCTCATTCATACCTTGCCTGGAGCAGGCAGGGATAAATAGTCGATCATTGCCGACTTGGGCAGCGGAATGCTCAACAAGCACTCCAGGCCGGCCCTTTTGAAACGCAGATCCACATTTCCACCTAGCTCGTACTCCAAACTCTGCTGGATGAAAGTGGTTCCAAAGCTTGTCTTCGACGGCTCCTTCACCCTCGGTCCGCCGCTCTCTTTCCAGGCGATCGACAGCATTTGCGATCCATCGACGCGCCAGGAAACCTCCACGCGGCCTTTTTCGGTGGCAAGCGCGCCGTATTTGGCGGCGTTGCTGGCCAGCTCGAAGAAGACCAGGCCGAGCGTGGCAGCCGCGCTGGCATTGAGCTGGAACGGCTCGCCCTGAACGACGAGGCTCTGGCCTTCCTTGCCGCCATAGGGAGACAGGGTCGCCCGCACCAGCTTTTCGAGATCGGCGCCTCCCCATTGGTAGGAAGCCAGCAACTCGTGCGTGCGGGCCATCGCCTGCAGGCGAGCGTGGAAGGCGCTCGCGAAATCGTTGAGCGTGCCCGATGAACGCACCATGCGAGAGGTGAGCGCGGTGACAGTGGCGAGGATGTTCTTCACGCGATGCTGCAATTCGTGCAGCAGCCGCTCCTGGTTGCGCTCGGCATCCTTGTGGCTGGATATGTCGATTACGGCAGCAATCGCTCCGCGCACCTTGCCAAGCTCGTCGAACAACGGATTGGCCGACATCATGACGTCGACGCTGCCGCCCTTGGTGCGCGCGATCCGCGCCTCGAAACCGGGAATGGGCTTGCCTGTCCGCATCGCCTTCATCAAGGGTTGATCAGCGGCGTCGACCACGGTGCCGTTCATCATCAGCGGCAGAATGGCGGGCATGGAACTGAGCTTGCCGTCCGTGGCGGGCCGACCGGCGAGCTCCACCGCGTGGCGGTTGCCGCGGATCTCTTCGCCGTTGCCGTCCTCGGCAATGAAGATGCCGACAGGCACAAGATCGAGCAGGGTTTCCAGGCTTTCGACGCGGTTGCGCAGGTCGTGCGAAAGCGCGCCGATCTTTTCTTCCGCCCGGGCGATCCGGGTGACGTCGACAAAGGTGACGACCACGCCGGCGATGACATTGTCGACGGTGCGGTATGGCATCACGCGCATGATGTAGCGTCTGCCATTGTCGATGCCTTCCACCTGCCGCTCGATGGTGCCAAGCTTCTGCAGCACCTGCTCAATGTCGGACTGCAGGCCGTCGGCGAGAAACCGCGGACGGACATGCGCGAGCGGCCGGCCGACATCGCTTTCGACCAGCCTGAACAGGTCCCGCGCCGTCGGCGTGAAGCTCTTGATGCAGAGGTCGCGGTCGAGGAACACGGTCGCGATCTGCGTGCTTTCGAGCAGGTTCGCCATGTCGTTGTTGGCGCGGCTGAGCTCGTCGACGCGGATGTTGAGCTCGGCGTTGACGGTCTGCAGTTCCTCGTTGATCGACTGCAGCTCCTCCTTGGAGGTCTCCAGCTCCTCGTTGGAAGACTGCAGCTCCTCGTTGATCGAAGACAGCTCCTCGTTGGAGGATTTCAACTCCTCATTGGAGGATTCGAGCTCCTCTGTCGTGATCTGCAGGCGCTCCCTGGTCTCCCTTAGCTCCTTCTCGAGCTGGCTGACATTGGCGCTTTCGACATCGTCGGTGGTATGGACGGGCTCGCTTTCGGACTCCGGCTTGATACCGCCGACATCACGAAACACCAGCATATAGAGTGGGTCCGCACCGCTCTCGGTCGGCAGCGGTTGCACGACAAGGCTGATTGTTTGGCGGCCGCCGTTGGTGCCGACTGTGATCTTGTTCTGGATCGCCACCTGGCCCGTGCTCACCGCCTTATGCAGAGCGGCCCTCAGGTCCATCCGCAGGCCGCGCCGGGCCATGGAAAAGACGTTGGAGTCGGGAGCGCCGGCGGCGAGCTCCAGATATTTCCCGGTGCCGCCCGAGCTGTGGATCAGCTCGCCGGCCGCGTTGATGACTACATAGGCGGGCGAATAGCGGTCGAGCAGAAGCCGTTCGGCGCTCTCCTGGAGGGTTCCGCCGGTCGCGCGTTGGCGCACATGAGGGGCCTGCCGGGTCGCGGCGGCGAGCGGGAATTCGGGCAGCCGCTGCGCCGTGACGCCAGCACGCTTCTGGAACAGGCGGCTCGGCTTGTCGACTGTCGAGAACAGGCGCACGTGACGAGTGACGTTCTCGGAGGATCCGAGGAAGAGATAGCCGTTGTTGCGCAAGGCGTAGTGAAAGATTGGAACGATCTTCTCCTGCAGTTCCGGACCCATGTAGATTAGAAGGTTGCGGCAGGCGACCAGGTCGAGCTTGGAAAAGGGCGGGTCGCGCAGCAGATTATGCGACGAAAACAAGCATACCTCGCGAAGCTCGGACGCGACACGATAAGTGCCGTCCTCGCGCGAGAAGAATTCCTTCAGCCGCTTCGGCGTGATGTCGGTTGCGATGGTCGCGGGATAACGACCGGCGCGCGCCACTTCCAACGCACGCTCGTCGATGTCGGTGGCGAATATCTGCAGGTTGGGCGAAGCGGCACCGCGCGGCGCGTTCTCCTTGAGCAGCATGGCGATCGAATAGGCTTCCTCGCCGGTGGCGCAGCCCGGCACCCAGACCCTGATCGTCTCGTCGGGCTTGCGGCCCTCGAAGAGCTTTGGAACGACAAGCCGCTCCAGCGCATCGAAGGCATGCGCGTCGCGGAAGAAGCTGGTCACACCGATCAGGAGATCCTGGAACAGGAGATCGACCTGCTGCGGCTCCTCGCGCAACCGTTCGTAGAAGGCGGCCGGATCGTCGATCTGCAGCACCTGCATGCGGCGCTGGATGCGCCTCAGGATGGTGTTGTCCTTGTAGCCGCTGAAATCATGGCCGGTGCGCATGCGAAGCAAGGCGGCGATCCGCGAAAGCTGTTCGGCGACGTCGCGATTGTGGCGATCGCGCTCGCCGTCAGAGCGGCTCGAATGGCGAAAATAACTCACCAGTTTGCCGGCCATCTGCTCGGCCGGAAGCACCATGTCGACCAGGCCGCTCTGGACGGCGCTGCGCATCATGCCATCATATTCGGCGCTTTCCTGCGCCAGCGTGAGCCCGCCGCGTTCCTTGATCGCCCTCAGGCCAATCGTGCCGTCGCTGCCGGTTCCCGAGAGAATGACCCCGGCGGCGTTTTCGGACTGCTCGTGGGCAAGCGAGGTGAAGAAGTCGTCGATCGGCGTTCGCCGGGCGCGCGTGGTCGCCATCTTGGCGACGTGAAAGCGATGGTCCTCGACAGTCACCGAAACCCCAGGCGGGATCACGTAGATCTTGTCCGGCTCGATCTCTATGCCCTCGGCTGCGGTCTGCGTTTCGATCGAGGTGCAGCGCTGGATGATGCTAGCGAGCACGCTTTCATGCTCGGCGTCGAGATGCTGGATCACCACATAGGCAAAGCCACTGTCGGCTGGAACCTCGGGAAAGAATTTTTGCAATGCCCCGATACCGCCCGCCGACGCGCCTATGCCGATGAGGGGGAAGAAGCCATTGGCAGGCGCTTTGATGCCGTCGCCTGGACTAGCTCGCTTTTTCCTTCCCGTTGCCTTCTTCGGTGACTGCGCCATCGTCCGTTACCTGCACCCGCCTGCTTTCCAGAATGCGCTCAATGACAGCGGCATCCGCCTCATATTCCCTGGCTCGCTCATCCAACTGCGTGGCGAGTTCGGAGCGGAACTTTTTCTTTTCGCGTTCGGACATCCGCCGGGCAAACGCCGCCCGTTGCTGGTGTGAGCGCAGCAAGCTCCACAATATCTCGTCTGCCTCGACCGCCTGCGCTTCCATCATCGCGTCAGCGGTGAAGGCATGGCCGGTATGGCACCGATAGCGAACCATGTCACCATCTTCGATCTCCCACAGCGGCCCGTGGCATTCCGGACATGTAAACACCGACAATTCGCCGAGTCGATCTTCATCTTTCATGGTCGAATGCTCCTGAGCGGCGACCGCCGCTTCCAGCCTGACGCTTGACGGGGCGGGCAAGGTTTTGCCGGCCGGCTCTGCCGCCAGTTTTGCCAGGCAGACGCCCAGTTCAGCCGCGGGCAGGCAGTGGTCGACCTCGACATGGTGCAGCGCGCTTTGCACCATGGCCGGCACTAGCGTGTCCTTCGGATGCTGGACGAGGGCCAGCCCGCCGACCGCCTTGATCGCCCTCAGGCCCGCCGTGCCGTCGGAAAGCGAACCCGACAACAGGACACCGATGACGGCAGCGCCGTAGCTCAGCGCGGCAGAGCGGAAAAGCGGGTCGATGGCCGGCCGGGCAAGGTTTTCGCGCGGTCCGCGCCGCAACATCATGTGGTCGCCATGGAGCAGAAGGTGGAAACCGGGCGGCGCGACGTAGATCTTGCCGGTCCTGAACGTGGCGCCGTTCTCGGCGACCAACGTCTTGAGCCGGCCGGCGCGATCGAGGATCTCCGCCAGATAGCTGACCTGCCCGACATGCAGCACCACGAACACCGCCGCCGCCAGATCGGACGGCAGGTCGCCGACGATCTGTTTCAGCGGCTCGACCCCGCCGGCAGACGCGCCGATGACGATGACGAAGCGGTTGCGCGGCGCGGGCGTCACCTGTCGCTCAAGGCGTGTCTCATCCTCGCTTATGGCTGAAACAGGGTTCTGATCTTCGGCCATTGCACCATACCAGGGTCACGGAATGCGCCCTCGGCCTCGGATCAACAATGGGTGAGGGGGGACTTATGTTCCATGGCGCGCCTGACCTGCCTTCACAAGGAAGCAATGGATGGGGTAGGAGGCAAGAGCATTACGACGAAACGGTGATCACGCAGGCAAGGGGGAGCGATGGTTCTGCGCTGAAGCCGCAGCGCCGCACGGCGGGCTGGCGAAAGGCGCGGCGATGAAGCATCGGAGACCTTGGAGAGGTCGTCAGGATGTCCTCGACCTCGCGGGGATGACTGGTAGGTCCTCGATGTCCTGCATGGCTTTGGACAGGATCGCTGTTGCCGCTTGCATGTCCGCATCGGAAGCGATGTCACGGCAGATGCGGGGACCCGCGAGCCTTAGCAGCCTTTCCGGTCCGACCAATTCCTCTAATCCGAGCAACCCGAGAAGGGTCAGCGTCGTCGCCGACAGTTTCGGCGCGTATGCCTTAGCGACGGGCGATCAGCTGACAGAGCTGGCGTCAGCCGCGGTCATAACCATCTTGGCTTAACCAGTCGCGAGGCGGTACAACACTCTCCCGCCCGGCAGGTAGAAGGCTCGTCGCCAAGCGACGGTCCTTTTGCTGCGTTCCCACAGGCTTCGATACCCCTCGTGGGCCGGGGCTAAGCCGCCGCCCTCGATCGCCAGTCAGGCATTCGTCCAAGCGCTTGTTCTTAGCGGCGATGCGCGAGCCCGAACGGTTGAACCCTATTCACGAGACAGGCACGGATGAATGGGATTTTCGTTCAACTGGAAAGCAAATCTTTAGAAAGACCGGACATGTTTTGCCTGTTCCGCCACCGCGCTTGGTTGGAAAACCGTTAGGGGAAAGCGGCCAAAAGGCCTAAGGTTGTGTCAAATCTGGTGCCTTCCGACGAGCAGTCCGACCCCGCCATAGGTGCAGAAGTTGACCAGCTTCCGGCTCGCCGCACGCGCCACATCCGCCTCAAAGGCGAGATCATGCGCCTGTTCAGGGCGCGTGTCTGGTCACAGACCGCGAAGATCACGTGCATGGATGATCTGGGTGGCTTTGTTGGATGTGCTCACCCTGACGGTCAACATGGTGATCCTTCCAGGCGCGGTCGCCACTCGCATGCTTCTGCCGGCCGCAATCATTCCTCCCGTCGCGATGGCCGTGGTCCTTCTCTGGCGAAAACCGCAGGCACCGTGGGTCGAAGCGTCCTCGCTCATCACAGGGATGTTTCTCATCTTGTTGTCGGTCGCATTGGTCGGCGTAAGCGCTGGTGGCGAGTTCTATGAACGGCAATTGAATGTCATGTTGTTCGTGGCCATTACCGCGATCATCATTTTCGGTATCCCGCTGGCCTGGACGGTGGCCATCGCCGGGCTGGCGCTCGGGCTGTATCTCGTGTTTCAGCTGCAGAACCCCGCCATCGAACATGGGAGCGCGGCCGCTGGGACGCTGTTCTTCGCCAGCGGTATCTTCGCAACAGTCGCCGCGCGACGCATCATGACAATTCTGGCGCAGAAGACTTTCCTGTTTGAGCTTCGCGATCGGCGCAGGGTTGCCGAACTGGCCAAGGCGAACCAGCGGTTGGAACTGTTGGCAAGGACCGATCCGCTCACCGGCCTCGCCAACCGGCGCTGGATGACGGAAACGCTCAGCCGCATCTGGGGAAGCGACAAACGCTGCCTCGACGGTGCCGCACTGCTCATGTGCGACATCGATCACTTCAAGAAGCTCAACGATCACCTCGGCCATGCCGAAGGCGACCGCTGCCTGGTCGAGGTCGCTGGGATTATCCAGGAAAACATCAGGCGCGATCAGGATCACGTGGCCCGCTACGGCGGCGAAGAGTTCCTCGTGCTTTTGCCCGGGGTGACGGAGGAAGAGGCGAGCGCCGTGGCCGAACGCATTCGAAAGAGCGTTGAGGCCGCAGCCATTCCCAACCCGGGCACTCGCGCGCGCCGCGTTACTCTCAGCGTTGGAGTTGCAATGCAGGCCGCGGACGAGGCCATCTCACCGGAGCAGCTACAGCGCCACGCCGACACAGCGCTCTATCTCGCGAAGGAAAGAGGGCGCAATCGAATTGTGCTCCGCAGACCGGACTGTGAGGAGTGTAAACCTGTTCGTTGGGCACAGTGATGCCGCCAAAGGCCCCGGTTCGGGTCCGGCCGGGTGAGCATCCATCGTCGCTCGTGTCGCCTTCGCGCTCATCGGTGCCGATTTGCCGAGTGCGTTGGAGTCGTCGATCTTAACCGCTGCAGGCTTGGCGGCCTTTGAAGTTTGGATACGGAGTCCTAGTGGCGAACGATCAGCGGAGCGAATTGTGGACCGCCTAGAGTTGAGGCACGCGCCGTTCTACTCGACCATCTTCCAGTACGAGTCCTTGCGGATCACCTTGCCGTCGCGGAACGTGTAGAAGTCGCAACCGCGGACTTCCTTTCTCGTTCCGTCGCGGGCAGTGCCGGTGAGGAGCCATTTCGAGATGCCGGTATTGTTTGCCGCATCCACGAAATGCTCGCCATTCCCATAGTGAACATCGGGCAAGCCTTCGAAACGTGTGGCCAGCGCGTCTCGGACATTTGCCTTGCCTTCGAGGCGGGAACCCCATGGTTTGTTGCCCCTGGGCATCTCCAGGACGCAGTCGTCGGCAAAGCACGCCATGATGCGATCGAGATCGTGGGCGTTGAAGGCGTCGCATAGCTCCGTCAGCGTCGATCGAATGTCCATTCGCCCGTCTCCTCCAGTCGTATAGCCTATAACGTGCACGTTCGATGATCGAAGTAGGTCACTGGCGGCGATGCCGGTCAAGGCCTCCAAGGCTGCCCGGAAAAAACGCGTGCCCGCTCATGGCCAGCCGCATCATCGCCGCCACGCTGCGTGGTCTCTCCTACATCGCCGCCAATCTGCGCCCCGAGGACCGAGCCGAGATCGATTGCCAGCTCGACCATTGGTCGCCGGCGTTGCTGGCACTCACTGCCCCTGCACGGCTCTGGAACTGGTGATATTGGCGCCGGCATGCCCGGCGGGTGAAGCGGCGATGATACGAGGGCCACTAGGGGAAGATCGGCAGTTCCGGCCTTCCACCTTTCCACCCGGATCGCCTCAAACCTCCACTCATGTTGCACTGCGTAAAATTTGTTGCATTGCGATATCGGCGCACCTGCTCGAAACTCCTCGCGGCGGGGTTTTCTGACAAGGTTTTTGGCGTGTCAGCATCATCCCGGCCACCGGCCTGCCTCGGTGAACGATTTGCATTGCTGAAGCTCCCGCTCTCAAGGAGTTCGGCATGACCCGGTCCCGTGTCGAATGCCTGGACGGGCTTCGGGCGCTTGCCGCGATGTGGGTGCTTGTCGGGCACTGTCTGCTTCTGACCGGCTGGCGTGTTCCGATCCTGGGCGAACCGGATCTCGGCGTTGATCTCTTCATCATGCTGTCCGGTTTCCTGATGGTGTTCCACTACCAGCTTCGCCAGGACAACGAGCCTTGGCAAAGGCCGGAGACCTGGCTGAAATTCTGGACGCGCCGCTATTTCAGGATAGCGCCGCTGTTCTATGTCATGCTTTTCCTGGCGCTGGCGCTCGGGCCCTATCTCTACGAATCCAGGACGGTCATCGACGACTTCCTGCTGAGATCGCATCAGGCGCCCGAGCGTTACCTCGACAGCGGCCTGAAGAACATCGTCGCCCATCTTCTGTTCCTGTTTGGCCTGTTGCCGAATTTCGCCTACCGCACGCCGCTTCCCGACTGGAGCCTGGGGCTGGAGATGCAGTTTTACGCGGTCTTTCCGGCCGTCATGCTGCTTGTCCGCAGGCTCGGCTGGATACGGAGCGCCGTGCTGATCGCGGCGCTCGGCGGCCTCGTCGTGTTTGCGATGGGGCAAATGTCGGTGCATTTTCCGATGCCGTCGTTCCTGGCGCTGAAGATGCAGGTATTCCTGTGCGGGATGCTTTTGGCCGGCGTTCTGCATGCGAGCCGGCCACGGCCCATTCTCTATCTGGCGTTGGCCATGCTGTTGGCGGCGCTGCCCTATGGCGGCGAATATGGGCTGGGAAAGTTGCTGATACGCGAAGTGCTGGTGATGGGCTTCTTTGCTCTTGTTCTCTATCGGATGCTGCCGGGAATGGCGGGCGTCGTGGCAGCAAGGATAGCCACGACGCTCGGCAACCGGTTCTTTCATCTGATGGGAGAGCTTTCCTTCAGCATCTACCTGATCCATCTGTTGGTTCTCCAACCGGTCGCGGCTTTCGTCATCACGCAATATGGCCACGATCTGGTGGCGCCGCTCCGCTTCGCGATCGTCCTTCTCATTGTCGTGCCGACGGTGAGCCTGCTGTCTTGGATCACCTATAACCTGATCGAGATTCCGGGCCAGAAGGCCGGCCGTTTCGTCGTCCAGCGCTTTGGCCGCAAGACGATGCTGGAAACGACGCCGTCGGCCGCTGCACATGCTCCAGCCCCTGGTCGGCGATGACGACTGAGAATTGCTCGTCAGTGCGGTCGCGGCAGATGTTGAAGTCGGGGAAGACCGAGGGATAGTTGCGCGCCTCGAGAAAAGCGGTGAACGCCTCGATCTGGCGGATGCGCAGCCAGCTGCGGCTATCGTAGCGCGAAGGGCGGCATCAAAGTCGGCGACGAGGTCGCGATCACCGCGGCCGTGCGCAAGCGCGTGACTGAGGATCGGGTCGCCGTGTTGATACCTTCCTACCACCAGCCGCATTCGATCGTAGAGTGAAGGTTCCGCTGCCTTGACGGCCGTTTACCTAGACGAAGTCACCTTTGCACTTTCGCCCTTTGTTGCTGGTGATGGTCAGGTTGCCGGCACGTCTGTGTAACCTGTGGCGCTACCTGTGAAGGTCTCCGCACCATCCCCAGATTGACCCGCACAGGCAGCGTCATGGCGCATCCACGAAGCAAGATTATTCTTTTGCACTCTAGGACCCCCTTCGAACTTCGCGGCCGCATACAGCCAAAGTATCAGTCGGGTCTCAAACGGCCATTCAGGCTGTCTATGGGACATACTAGCTTTGCGCCATACTGTGTGGCCAACTCGGGGGCACGGGCACAATTTGCCCAGGTGAACGGCAGCCTTTGCGCCTCCTTTGGGTCATTCAATTGGGTTATGACGCCTGCTGAAAGCGGACTCGTCCGATACGGGCCGCCATGCGCGCTAGGTCCGCGACGATCGCCCATGACGGCTGTTTCGACGGTCAGTCGCCGCACGCCGGCCGCCATGGGTTGGCTCGACGCTCAGGTCAGAAGGACAGACGAGCGATGATCTTCGCTGGCTTCACTGCTCGGATCGAAGGTGTGACGGCTTCTGGTATTTGGAAGGTCCTCAGGTTCTGAGCTTTGGATGTGGAGCCCGGTATCGCTGCCTCTGCGGAAGCAATGTCTTTTGCACTCACCTGCAGCGACTTGCAGGCTCCCTTCTCGTCCCAAAGATTCTTGGCAACCGCGCTTCCCACCGCCGCCGTGATGGCAGTGGGTGCGACATCGTTCGGCGCGACTTGGCGCGTCACGATCAACGCCTTGATTGCCTCACCGAGGATCGCAGCGGAGTCGTTGAAGCCAATCCCGCGAATTTGATCAAACCTCTTCTCCGTGCTCCCGTCAACGATGCAGTGATGCGCAATGAAGATCCAGTCGTGGACCATGTAGGCTGGGGCGTAGCCCCAAGGCGACAGCCCTTTGAAGACCTGCGCGATCTTCGGGATTGAGCCGCCGTCCGTGTACATGAGGCCTGGCTTGATCGTGCTTCCTGGTGCTGCCGGATCTGCCCGATGGAAGATCAAGGGATCATGAGGGTCGGGCACGAACAGGAAACTCCCGTCACCGGAATTGTTGCCCTCACCGACCCACATCACGAACAAGCTGCCGGATAACTCACCGGTGGTAAGCTTCTGGTAGTCTATGGAGGTGCACCCAGCTGCAGTTGCAACTGCGAGCGCGAGCACGCTCGTAATGAAGCGACCTGCAAATCGCCGAGACAGGCGGATCTGATCGCTGAACGCATTGTGCTGCATCGTTCCACCTCGGTCGAATAGAGTGCTGATGGTATTAGACGCTGCCAAACCACGGACGAAGTCAGAGAAAACCGACCCAATGGCTCTCGGCGACAATCGAGATTGGCAACCCCTCGTCGCGCCAGGCGGTCGCTTTGAAAATCTTGTCGCCAAACGATGAGTGCTTCCAAGACTCTGTGGCGTACGCACCGATCACGAGCACGTCGGTCTTTTGCGTCAAACTGCCGGCGCGGCCGCCACGATCCGCTATGGCCTGCTCGCAGTATTTTCGCTGGCCATAATTGAACGTCCCGGTGAAACAGTACGACCGACCTTCAAAGGTCAAATGCGGAGGCGGATTGCAAAGGGGCAGGGTGGTCGGCTTCAACACTTCACCAAGTTCGAAATCTCGGTTCGAGAAGCTGTTCAACGTATCGAGAAGTTCAGTGTGTTCATCGGCGTCGAGCACGCCGTCCGCAAGGATTTTATTGACCCGTCGGTACAAGGTCCGGACGATCGGCTGATCGCTAATCTCGACGTTCGCGGCCAGCCATTTTTGAAAGAACTCGACTTCCGCCTTGTTGATACTTCCGTCTGCAGCGACGCCGCGCGCTAACCCAATCAACTCATCGATCTGCCGCGAAGAAATACGATCGCCGCCGACGCGGTTGTAAAACTTGTCATCCATGAACCCCTCCCTAGCAAAGCGTCTCGCACGCTACCCCGTCACCATCCCTATCCAGCTTGCGGCCCCACGCACAGTTGTGCAGGTACCATTGGGCGTCTTCGCAGGAGCTGATTTGCGAGCAGTACCGCCGGGGCTCGCACGAAAGGCCGCCGCTTTGCGCGACCAGCTTGCGACTGATGATGCCGAACGGCTGGCTCGACGGCGCAGCCCCGTCGCCATGCGATGCGCGCCAGTCCCAAGGCGCGTCGAACTTGCCAACCCATAGACCAAGCCTCGCCGCCTTGGCGTTGGCCTGCTGCGGCGCGTAGGCGCCGTTGCTGTAGTGCGGCCAATCGAGCGCCTGGCCATGTTCTACCATCCAGGCCGCCACGCTCGCGCCGTCGGCGCGCCGGCAGTCGCCGACGAAGCGGTGATAGCGATCCCAAGTCACGAAAGTGCACTGCACCGGCCGCGAGGCGGCCAGGAAACTATCCAGCGCTTCGGCGGATCGCCGACCGCATGGATACTCGAAGCCCTTGGCGTCGTCGCAATATTGCTTGCTCTCTGGCGCGTCGACCCCGTTGAATCGAATGCGCTGGCCGTGGATCTCGATCGTGTCGCCGTCGATGACGGACGCCACGCCGGTCAGGGGGGCAGGCTTTGGCTCGATCCAGTTGGAAGGGGTCAGGTCGGGCAAGCGGTCACTATGCAGAAAGACCGTCTCAATAGCGAGGGCCCCGATTGCGGCAACGGTGACGAAGATCAACCGTCGGGGCACACTTGCCCACCGCAGTGCACGGGAGTGTTTTGCTCCAGTGCGCTTGCGCCAGCGATGAGAACGATTGTCGTAACGAGACCTATCCACACCCCACTCCCCAGCGGAGAGGATGCTCCTAAATGTAGCAGAGGTCTAGTGAAGTCTATTTGCCGAGGATTGCCTTGGGAGCTGAGGCCTCATTTACCCTAGCGCAACAAGTGCTAGTCCCGATCGAAGCTGTTTCGAAGCCAATATGCTCAGCTTCGGAATTGTCGCAGCGTTGTATGGCCTCGAAGGCGATCAGCTATTGTCTTCGACCGGCGCACTGGGGCCATTTTTCTTGATCGGGTCGATGGCGTTCTGAGCGCTGGATTTGCTTGCGTAGCCCTCGGTCGAGAATATCACCTCGCTATTGTACTTGAAGCGAACGCGAAACCCGCCAGCTTTGTCCTTATAGATTTCGAACTTATGTGCCATGGGTGTGCCTTCCGTTGACAGTGAGAAGCTCGCAGGAATCGAGATGGCCTTCAAGATCGTCTTGGCCTCTGCCAACAGGTGTTTTGCGTCTCGTTGGGCTACGGAAGCGGCGTGAATATCCCTGAGGATGCGAGCGAGCTGCGATCGTGGCGAGCCGCTTGATCAGCCACAATGTTTAGTCTGGACAACGCGCCGGACAATGGATCGCGGCGTACGCAGGTCCGATTTCGACGGCAGCTTTGCGCCTCTTGTCGGCCGTTGAGGGGCACCTTTGCCAACTCGTGAAAGCAGACATTGCCGGCAACGAGGCTTGACGGTCGCGGTCGCGACTGACGCAAAGATCAGTCGAGGCTGATCCGCGTTCCCTTGGCGCCGTTGAGCAGCCGCTTGAGATGGAAGCTGGCGAGCTGGTCGTCCGGACATTTGCCGATCTGCGCGGCGAAAGCCGTAAGCGCGTTTGCATCGCCGGCCTCCAATCTGCCGAAGGCTTCAAGATAGCTGGCTGTCGAAGGATCATCATACTGCTTTGACGACAAAGGCTCGAACGCGCGCAGCGCCTCGGCCCTGCCGCGCAGCATCAGATCGCCGACCGGCCGTCCGCGGAAGCCGTCGACCCTCGCAGCGGCGCTCGCGCTGACGCAGATGCGCGTGCCCAGCTGCTTGTTGGCGCTTTCCAGCCGAGCCGCTATATTGATGGTGTCGCCATAGGCCGTGTAGTCGAAGAAGCGGCCTCCGCCGAAATTTCCGACCAGCGCCGGACCTGCATGGACACCGATGCGGGTCGTACCGACCGCGACGCCCTTGTCGCGCCAGCTATCGCGGAACGATTGCGACAGCGCGTCGAGTTCGAGCGCGCAGGCAACCGCGCGCGCCGCATGGTCCTGCTGCTCGCCAGGCGCACCGAACAGCACATGCAGCGCATCGCCGACGATCTTGGCGACGGTGCCTTCATGCGCGAACACGACGTTGGTCATGCTGGCCAAATAGTCGTTGAGGAGCGCGCCTAGCGTGGCAGGGTCGATCGTTTCCACCAGCGTGGTGAAGCTGGTAATGTCGGTGAACAGCGAGGCGACCTCGCGCCACTGCCCGGCTAGCGCCGACCCGTCGGCGTCGCCGGCCAGCCGCTCGGCCAGATTGGGCGAGAAGTAGCGCGACAGCGATGCATGCGCGCGCTCCGCGAGCGCTTGCCGCCTATGCGCCTCGTGCAGCACCTCGCGATGCTTCAAGGTCTTGGCGATCGTGGTCTCCAGGTCGGCAAAGTCGATCGGCTTAGTGATGAAGTCGAAGGCGCCGCGGTTCATCGCAGTGCGGATGTTGGCCATATCACCGTAAGCGGAGACGATGACCGTCGAAAGCTGCTGCCCCTCGGCCTGCTGCAGCTTCTCCAGCAGCGAAAGGCCGTCCATACGGGGCATGTTGATGTCGCACAGCACCATGTCGATGTCGCTGTTGCCGTCGATGACGGACAGGGCGTCCACACCATCGCTGGCAAACAGGAAAATGACCGCGCCGTCGCGGATCTGACGCCGGAACTTCTGGACGATCAAGACTTCAAGGTCGGGCTCGTCGTCGACCACGAGGATGCGCGCCGTCACGCCACCATTCCCAGCCGCGTTTCGATCTGTTGCCTGAGCGCCGCAAAGTCGATCGGCTTGGTCAGCAGCGCTTCGGCGCCGTCCTCCAGCGCCTTGCGCTTGGTTTCGGCGTCGCCATAGGCGGTGATCATGATGACCGGGACGTCGGGCCGCAGCACTTTGATCTTGGGCAGCAGCTCGAGCCCGCTCATGCCGGGCATGTTGATGTCGGACAGCACCAGGATCAGTGTCACCCCTTTGGCGTGGTCGATCTGCTCCAACGCATCGACCGCCGATTGCGCGAACTCCATGGTGAAGCGGCTGGCTCGGATGTCGCGGCGGAACTGCTGGCGAAACAGCGGCTCGACGTCGGGCTCGTCGTCAATGACCAGGATGAGGAGGCTCATACTTCACCTCCCGATTTTGCGAGCGAGGCCGCAGCGCGCGGCAGCACAATCCGGAACTCGGTGAACTCGCCTGGCTGGCTGTCGACGTCGATCGTGCCGGCATGCTGTTTGACGACGATGTCATGGCTGAGCGACAGGCCGAGCCCGGTGCCCTCGCCGGCTGGCTTGGTCGTGAAGAATGGATTGAACATCTTCTCCTTCACCTCCGGCGGAATGCCAGTGCCGTTGTCGCGGATCCTGATTTCGACACGGTCGCCGAGACTCCTGGTGGCGGCGCAGAGCGTCGGCTCATAGCCCGTGCGTTTCGCCGCGGCGCTGCGCTTGGCCGTTGCATAAAAGCCGTTGGAGATGAGGTTGAGAAGCACCCGCGTGATCTCCTGCGGGTAGAGATCGACATCCCCCGCCTGCGGGTCGAAATTCCGCCTCAGCGTGACGTTGAATCCCGGCTTCTCGGCGCGCGCCCCGTGATAGGCAAGGTTCAGGCTCTCCTCCACGACGGCATTGATGTCGATCGGACGATGCTCTCCTGAACCCGCGCGCGAATGCAGGAGCATGTTCCTGACGATGGAATCGGCCCGCTTGCCGTGCTGGCCCACCTTGTCGAGATTGCTCTTGAGCATGGCCGTCAGCTCGGCGACCTCTTCGCGCACGGATGCCTCCAAAGGCGCTCCGGCCAGCACACTGCTCAAATCATCGATGAGCTCGCTCGAGAGCGCTGAGAAGTTGTTGACGAAGTTGAGCGGGTTCTTGATCTCGTGGGCGATACCGGCGGTCAACTGGCCGAGTGAGGCGAGCTTCTCCGTTTGCACGAGGCGGTCCTGCGCGGTCCTCAGATCTTCGAGCGAGCGTGACAATTCGCGGGTACGCGCCTGCACCTCGTCGAACAGCCGTACGTTCTCGATCGCTATGCCGGACTGGTCGGCAAACGTCTCGACAAGCTCGATCTGCCTCGGCGTGAAGTCCCGCACCTGTGACCGCGTCAGCGCGAACACTCCGACCGGCACGCCTTCGCGCAAGATCGGAACGCATAGAATGGTTCGGTAGCCGCCGAGCTTCTGAAGCTGCGTTGCCCCGTAGTCCGGGTCGGCGAGCACGTCCGAAACGTGGACGGCGCGGGCTTCGAGGGCCACCCTTCCGGTGACGCTGTCGCGACCGGGGGCGAAGGGATTGGCTTTGGCGAAAGCCGCGGCTTCAGGCAAATTGCCGAAGTTGGCCGACCATCGGTAGAGATCGCCGTCGCGCTTGAAGATGACGCTCGTGTCCGCGTCGCACAGCTTGGCCGCTGATTCTGCCAGCGTGTCGAGAACCGGCTGCAGGTCGAATGTGGAACGGCTGATCGCCTTCAGAACATCCGCCGTTGCCGTCTGCTGCTGCAGCGACTCGCTTAGCTCCGCAGTCCGCGCCTTGACCTCATCAAACAGGCGGACATTTTCGATGGCGATCACGGCCTGGTCGGCGAAGGTCTTCAGAAGTTCGACTTGCTTAGCGGCAAGAAAGCCCGTCTCAGCACGCCCGACTGCTATGCAACCGATGGGCAGGCCGTCACGCAGCATCGGCACGGCGACAGCACTGCGCAGGCCCGAAAAAGCCGCTGCGGCGCGATGCGTGAATTCACTATCCAGGGTGAGGTCCGGGATCTGCGCCACGTCAAGATATAGAATTGCCCGTTCGGCAGCGCTGCCGCGAGTAGGTGCCACGGGAAAGGTGTTGCGCACGATCTCAACGCTTTCTTCGGTGATGCCGTAGTGCGCGACGAAATGGAGAAGCTCGCCGTCAAATCTGTAGACAAAGCAGAACTGTGCTTCGCACAGACGGGCGGCGCTTTGCGCGATCATATTAAACACTGGCTGCCCATCGGTGGGCGAGCGGCTGATAACGCTGAGCACATCGCTGGTCGCCGTCTGGTACTCCAGCGCCTCTGTGGCCTCCCGTGTCCGCTGCTGCACCTCCTCGAAAAGGCGGACGTTCTCGATCGCAATTACGGCCTGGTCGGCAAAGGTCTGGACAAGTTCGATCTGGCTATCGGTGAAGGCCCCGGGTTCAGGTCGCGTCATTGCGAAGACGCCAATTACCGATCCTTCGCGCATTAGCGGTACACAGAGCACAGCCGAATAACCTCCGAGTCGCGGAGCTTCGGGAAGGCCATGTTCGGTGTCCTTGGTAACATCCGGAATATGGACGACTGCCTTGTCGAGTGCTGTTCGGCCGACCCAGGATTGTCGGGTGATCGGACTCGGATTCGCCTCTTCATACGCGCGATACTCCGGGGTTTGCTCGTAGCCTGCCGCAAGGCGGAAGACGTCGCCGTCCCGCATAAAGATGCCAGACAATTTCGCACCGCAGAGCCTCACTGCAGAATCGATAAGTGTCTGCAGGACGCTCTGCAGGTTGAATGCGGAGCGGCTTATGACCTTGAGTACATCCGCGGTCGCGGTCTGCTGCTGCAATGCTTCGCCAAGCTCGGCGGTGCGCGCCTGTACCTCTTCGAAGAGCCGCACATTGCCGATTGCGATGACGGCCTGGTTGGCGAAAGTTTTGAGGAGGCCGATTTGGTTGTCGCTAAAGGGCCGCGCCTCGATGCGCCGGATCATAAGCGCTCCGATTGCTTTTCCTTCCTGCAACAGCGGAGTGGCGAGAATCGCGCGGAAACCAAGACGTTGAGCCATCATTCGGGCAGTTGCAAACTCCTCTCCAGCGATGGTCAGGTCGGGAACGTGGACCGGAACCCGATCCAATACGGCGCGGCCGGTAACCACGTCGCGCGCGACCGGCAAGCCAGCACCGTCAATCGGAATTGGTCCGTGATGCGCTCCCACTGCCAGCCTGTCGGAGCGCAGCAGATAGATCGTTGCGTCATAGGCGTCGCAGAGCCGAGCGGCACTTTCAGCGACGGCGTCCAGCACAGGCTGAATGTCCGTAGGGGACCCGGCGATCACTTGCAAAATCGCGCCGGTGGCCATCTGCTGTTCCAGCGACTCGGCTAGGTCGCGGTTGCGGGACTCCACCTCTTCGAACAGCCGCACGTTCTCGATCGCGATGACCGCCTGATCCGAAAATGTCTGCACCAGTTCGATTTCGCGCGTACTGAACGGCGAGACCGACGAGCGGGCGAGGACGAAGACGCCGGTCACGGCGCCGTCACGCATCAGCGGAACGCCCAGCAGGGTGCGGAAGCCGCCGAGCCGTTGGCCTTCGATATTGGTATACTCCGGATCGTCGAGAACGTCGGCAATCTGCTCTACGGACCCGCTCTGGGCAACACGGGCGGCGATGCTGCCCCGGCCCGGCGTGACCGGGAGGTTGTTCATGTGGTCTTGGAATTCTTGGCTCCATCCGATCTGTACCGTCGGCTGCAACACGTCGCCCTGGCGCAGATAGATGTAGCCCATCCCGGAATGACAGAGGTCGGACGCGGACTTCACAAGCGTGTGCAGCACGGAATCGAGATCGAACACCGAACTGCTGATCGTCTTCAACACTTCGGCCGTCGCCGTCTGCTGATCCAGCGCCTCGGCCAGTTCACGATTGTGCCCCTCGACTTTCTCGATCAGACGAGCATTCTCGATGGCGATCACCGCCTGGTCGGCGAAGCTCTCGACCAGTTCGACTTGACGTGGTGAAAATAGCCCGATCGTCCGACGCCCCATGCCGAATACGCCGATGGTCTCCTGACCCCGCTTCAGCGGAACAGCAAGTACTCCGCGGAAACTCCCCATGATTGCCGCTTCGGGTCTTTCGTATTCTGGGTCTTCGAGCGCGTCCGCCACGTGGATCGTCAATCCCTCCAGCGCGGCGCGGCCCTGGAACGTCCCTCGTCCCACGACATGTGGGTTAGCTCGTTCGTAGGCATGCAGCTCGGCAGCCTGTCCGCCGCCTGCCATGAACCGCAGCGTATCGCCAACGCGCAATGTGATTGCGCCCATGTCCGCCCCAGCCAGGCGTATTGCCGAGTCGACCAGCGTCTGCAGTACCGGTTGAAGATCGAAGGCCGACCGGCTGATTGCCTTAAGCACATCGGCGGTCGCGGTCTGCTGCTCCAGCGCCTCGCCGAGATCGCGCGTGCGCGCCTGCACCTCCTCGAAGAGGCGGACATTTTCGATGGCGATGACGGCCTGATCGGCGAAAGTTTTGAGTAGCTCGACTTGTTTTTCGCTGAACGGTCTGACCTCCGTTCGGCGAATGACGAGCGCTCCAATGGCCTCGTCCTCACGCAGCAAAGGGGTGGCGAGAATTGTCCGGTGACCAAGCCGCAGCGCCATCGATCGGCCTGCAGGGAATTCGCCCTCCAGCGCGAGCAGATCATGCACGTGGATCGGCCTCCGATCGATCACCGCGCGGCCGGTGACCCACTCCCGCGTGATCGGAAAAGTGGCGAAGTCGATGGGGATCGGCCCGTGGTGTGCGCCAATGGCCAGCGATTCCCCTTGCCGCAGAAAGATCGCCGCGTCATAGGCGTCGCAGAGTTGTGCGGCGTTTTCCGCGACCGCATTCAGGACCGGTTGGATGTCGGTCGGCGATGCAGCGATCACCCTGAGGATCGCACTCGTCGCAGACTGCTGTTCAAGGAGATTGGCGACCTCCGCAGTGCGCACCTGATTTTCTTCGCGCGCCGCTGTCAACTCGGTTCGGAGCGAGCTGATAGCCATCTCAGAGTCGGAGTCGCACCCTCCCACTGAGTGCTCCTGTCTTTCTCTGCTCAGTGTCGGCTTTGGCCAGCCTAGCGTCAAGTTTGGTGACCTGCAACGTCCCTTTGTGACGCAGCGCGGCCGCTTTGGTGATGCACCTGAGCGTTGGAATTTCGGAGCTATTGCTGACAGGGAATACGTCCGAGATGGGATCGTAGGTCGAGTGCCCGCTTCTTCGCACCTTGACCTAAAACCAGTCGGTCAGCTTCTGATGCGGTGGACGGCTCTCCTCCCGCCCTGCGGTATGATCGTGGGGCCAGAGCTGGAGGAGATCTATGATGGGCAACGTTACGACGATTGGTCTGGATATTGCGAAGTCAGTGTTTCAAGTCCACGGGGTGGATGCGGCGAGTGAGGTTGTCTTTCGCAGGAAGCTGACGCGTGGGCGCGTGCTGGCATTCTTCGAGAGCCTGCCACGTTGCCTGGTCGGAATCGAAGCCTGCAGCTCGTCGCACTATTGGGCGAGAGAACTGAATGCACGTGGCCATGATGTGCGGCTGCTGCCGGCACAGTATGTGAAGCCTTATCTGAAGCGGCAGAAGAATGATGCTGCAGACGCAGAGGCGATCTGCGAGGCGGTGACACGGCCGACTATGCGCTTCGTGCCGATGAAATCACCCGAGCAGCAAAGTGTGATGATGCTTCACCGGGTCCGGTTGATGCTCAACCGCCAGCGGACACAGATATCGAACGCGTTGCGAGCGCACCTATCCGAGTTCGGGATCGTGGCGCCGATCGGGCGGAATGGGATCGAACAATTGCTCGTGGTCGTCAACGACGAGAACGACGCCAGGATACCTGCTGACGCGCGGCTATGCCTGCGCATGCTCGAGGCGCAGCTCAGGGTCGTGAAGGCGCAGATCCTGGAGAATGATCGAAGGGTGCGGGCGAGTGCGCGAGAGACCGAGCTTGGTCGCAGGTTGATGGAGATTCCCGGCGTAGGCCCGCTACTGGCGAGTGCGTTCGTTGCGACCGTCGCCGATGTTCACGCATTCAAGTCGGGGCGCTGCCTATCGGCCTGGATCGGACTCGTGCCGAAGCAGAACTCTAGCGGGGGAAAAGAGAAGCTTGGCAGCATCTCAAAGGCTGGCAATCGCTACCTGCGTCAATTACTCGTTGTCGGCGCAATGGCGGTCATCCGCTATGCCGAACGGAACGGGACGAGGAGGCCATGGCTTGTGCAGTTGATGGCGCGGCGAACAGCCAAGGTTGCGGCGGTTGCGTTGGCCAATAAGACCGCCCGGATGGTTTGGGCATTGATGACGAACGGCGAGCGCTACAGAGAGCCGGTCATCGCATAAACTGAGACAAGGCGAGCAGTCGCCGACGAAGTTGGAAAGGGCGGACAGGAGCTAATGCACAAAGCCGGTTGAAACCGCCGGATCAGGAAAACCCACTGGGGCCGTGCACTTCTAGTGCGAGCTTTCGATCGGGACCTGAGCCGCGCGAATGGCATTATGGCCAGCGGCACATGAAAGGCCGCACCTAAAGGTCGGATACATGGCCGCACCAACCAGCAAAGGCAAAAGCTCAGATATCCCCTTGCCAACGGAGAGCCGTCCATACACGGCCCCAAAGACGACATGACAGCTTTGCGCCTCATCTCGGTCGTCGCGCGGATCCTGCCCGCACCCCAGAAGCGACCAGCCGACGTGATCGGCAACGCTGTCCGCGTCATGCGCATTGCCACTGGCGAACTCAACCGCCAACTATCTCGCAGGCTGGCGCTCACCATCTAAATCGGCGCCAAGCTCTCAATGTGATCGGCGATGTAAGCCGCGTCACGCCCGACGAAGGATAGGACGGCCGACCGGAACGTGTGCATCCAGTGAAGTCCAAGAAAATAAACTCCCGGGCAAGGGGTGACGCCGCGCTGTTGGACTGGAGTGCCGTTAGCATCTATGATCTTTAGATTCACCCAGTCGTAGTTATAGGCGTATCCGCTTGCCCAGACGATCGTGCGAACGTTTTCCCCGCTCAATTTCAAGGCGGGCACGCTCTCGATCTGGAAAGGCAGCGGTGGCACCGAGCGATCCTGTTGGTCCACTTCCGACTGCATCGAAGTCGTAGCGGCCAGATGGTCTGCCGCCTCCAGGAAACCTGCATAACTTCTGTCGGCGGCCGCGAGCGCGTCCACAGCGTCATCAGCAAGTACTGCTGTACCATCGGCAATCCCAACTAATCGCCCCAGTAGAGTTGCGCCCTCAACGCCCAGCCGACGCGGATCAAGATCATACCCCCCGTCCATGCCGGTCAAAATTACCGACGGCGGGTACCTCCTATTGGGGAAGGAGTCGATCGTCACGTCGAAGCGGCCCAAATTTTCGTACCACCAGATAAGGTCTTGACCACGATAACGCCGAGGCACTCTGCTGTGTCGGCTGACAGCAAGAAATACTCGTCGGCCGCTGCGCAACAGTTCATCTGCAATCTGGCAGCCCGAGTTGCCACTGCCTACGACAAGGACAGCCCCCGGCGGCAGCTGTTGAGGGTTTCGGTAGCAGGTCGCATCGATCTGACAGATCGAGGCCGGTACTGCGTGGCTGTAGCCTGGAACGATCGGACGTTGAAACGGACCGGTCGCAATAACAACATGGCGCGCCCTGATCGGGCCGTTTGCGGTTTCGAGATGATAGGCTGCGCCGCGGTCATCGCGGGAGAGGCCAGTTACTTCAACGCCGGTGCGCACTGGCGCTTCTATCTCAGCGGCGTAGTCTACGAGAAAGCGCAAGACCTCTGAATGATGAACAAACCCGTCCGGCTCGGTCCCTGCATATGGCTTCCCTGGCAAGTCGAGCCAGCGGTTTGGTAGCTGGAACCGTAACGAGTCCCAACGTTCAGACCGCCATCGCTCGGCCACTGTAAACCGTTCGAGAACGATGTGCTGTCGACCGCGCTGACGCAAATGATAGCTCATGGCCAGTCCCGCCTGGCCACCGCCTATGATGACTGTGTCATGTTCCTCGTACAAGCTTTCGAGGCTGACTCGTGCGCCACCCAAGGCTGGTCGGTCTCGAGACTTTCGGTCAAATATGGGTCGTATGTTCACGCCTGGCGGGCCGTCAATATCCATCGCGCCGGTGTCCCTTTTACCGCCGACATCTTGGTTGGTCACTGACGGGCGGATGTGGTACCGTTACTTGATAGTAAACTGGTCTACTACAATGATTGAAAAGAATCTCGCTACACGTGAACGCTTGGTTTCCGAGGGATTGAAAGCGCTGATCCTGAACGGTTTTGACGGCGTCGGTCTGAATGCCATCCTCCAATCGGCACGTGTCCCAAAAGGCTCGTTCTACTATTTCTTCAAGAGCAAGGAGGAGTTTGCCGGTGCCGTGCTGGACGCTTACGAGCGCCACTATCTCGACTGGCGCGATGAAATGTTCAAGGACAGTTCCTGCAGCCCACTTAAGCGGCTCCGAAACTATTTCGACGCCGTAGAGGCCCAGCATCTGGCTGAGGTGCCGCTTGGCGGCTGCCTCTTTGGCGTTCTCAGCCAGGTCGCAGCTGCACGCAGCCCGGAATTCAGGGCGAGACTGGCCAGCGTGTTCTCCCGATGGGAGGAACAACTGTGTGGATTGCTGGAAGAGGCGAAGGCCATCGGAGAGGTCGGACCAAGCGTCGACGTCAAAGATGCGGCTGCCTTCCTAATCGATTGTTACGAGGGAATGCTGGTGCGCATGAAAGTCGATGGCGATCGAGGTTCTTTTGATAGATTCCGCCGCCTAGCCCTCGACCCTCTGGCATCAGGCAGACAACATGCGAAAAACTATCGCTGCATCGGAGGCGATCAGGAAAGCCAACAGACGCCTGAGTGAATCGCAAGCTGGTCCTCTGCGCGCCTGCCTACTTCAGGACCACTATTACCCACTTCGCACGTTCGGGCGGCCGAGTAGCTCACTGTGGAAGCCTGAAAGATGCCGTAACTTCGCCCCAACGAAGCTGGAAGGGCTTCCGCACCAGCGTTACCGTCGGCTTTCAGGTGCTCTTGATCTCTACGCGCTTAGCCAAGAGCTGGCTAAGTTCTTCGACCAGAGCGGGACACTGGTGCATCACTCGCGAGGCGATCCTTCGAGATCTCGTAAACGACGACGAAGGCGACGAGGCGCATTGTGGCCGGCCCCAGCGCCCATGAGAACGCCACGCTCGCTGGACAGATCGCCAGCGCCAGCCGGGTCACCTCATCTCTTCCTCCATCGTGGTCGTCCAGCTCGACCGATACGGTCCCGCCGCGGACGATCCATCAGGACGGGAGTTGGCCAAGGCGAAGGGTCTGCAGGTCGAGCCGATCTAAATGAAGCAGCCCTACCCCTGAGTCTGTGCTATGTCGGATAGCGAAGGAGGGGCAACGTGAGTGAGAGGCGCAAGCTTGCGGCGATCCTGGCCGCCGATGTCGTCGGATACAGCCGGCTGGCTGGGTCGGACGAAGATCGGACGCTCGCTCGACTCCGGGCGCTGCGCAGCGACCTCATCGATCCTACCATCGCGGTGCACACCGGACGCGTGGTGAAACGCACTGGAGACGGAACCCTCGTCGAGTTCCGCAGCGTGGTCGACGCTGTGCGCTGCGCCATTGAAGTGCAGAACGCCATGCTCGTACGCAACGCCGGGGTGCCTCCTGATCGACGTATCGAGTTCCGCATCGGGATCCATATCGGCGACATAGTCGAGGAGAGCGATGGCGACCTCATGGGCGACGGAATAAACATCGCCGCCCGCCTAGAAGGCTTGGCGAAGCCGAACGGAATCTGCTTGTCGGGTTCGGCCTACGAGCAGGTGCGTGAAAAGTTCAAGGAACAGTTTGTCGATCTGGGCGAGCAAACCTTGAAAAACATCGCCAGGCCAGTGCGCGCCTATCAAATGCTGTCCGGTGCCGCTTTCACGGAACCGGAGGTCGCACGAGGGCGACTAGTCCAGCAAGACAAGCCTTCGATCGCCGTGCTCCCGTTCCAGAACATGAGTGGCGATGTCGAGCAGCAATACCTCTGCGACGGGCTTACAGAGGACCTGATCACGGAGCTTTCACGCTTCCGGCAGATGCAGGTTGCGTCGCGCAATTCGTCCTCCCGGTTCCGCGGAGCCGACGTTGACATGATTCGAGCGGGACGCGAACTCTGCGTGCAGTACCTCGTCGAGGGCAGTGTCCGCCGTATGGGAACGCGCATCCGGATAACGGCCCAATTGATCGATGCAACGACGGGCAATCATGTCTGGGCAGAACGTTATGACAGTGCGCAAGACGAGATATTCGATATCCAGGATCGCGTCGTTCGCACTACCGTGGGAACACTTGTAGGACGAATGACGGCCGCGCGCACCGACTTGGTCCTGCGCAAGCCGCCAGCCAGCCTGGCGGCCTACCAATGTGTCCTGCGCGGCGATGCCTTGCCAATGGGTACGCCGGAGATTGAGGCAGAGGCTCGGCATTACTTCGAAAGGGCCATCGAACTCGACCCCAGCTACGCTCGTGCCTACGCATTATTGTCGTCAGCTATCGAGCGAGAGTGGTTTCTCGATATGAGTGGTTCGACCCGCTTGCTCGACGAGGCGTTCGAGATGGCGCGGAAGGCCGTCGCGCTTGATGAAAACGACCATCTGTGCCAACTTGTAATGGCTTGGACACAGGTCGATCGCGGCGCCTACGAAGTGGGTGAACAGCATTTCGCCAAGGCCATTTCGCTAAATCCAAACCATCCGGTCAATCACACCGACTTGGCGATGTTCTATAACTATCGCGGTGAAACCGAGAAAGCTATTGAGGGGATGCTGGAGGCGAAGCGCCTCGACCCATTCTTCAACCCTTCTTGGTATTGGGGCGAACTCGCCGCCGTTTACTTCAACGCGCGCCGCTATGACGACGCCATTGCCAACATGCGCCGATCAAGTTCTTTGTCGTTCTCGAAACAGGTTTGGTTCGCCGCAAGCTACGCAATGGCTGGCAAGCCCGATCTCGCGGGAGATTGTGTTGCTGGTTTGCTGCGCCGGGTCCCGGATTTCTCTACTGCCCGATACGTGGCCAAGGAGCCGCTGTTTCGCATCGAAGACCGCCAGCATCTAGCTGAAGGCATGCGCAAAGCGGGCTTGCCGGAATGACCGCTATAGGACCGAAATTCCTACCCATCCGCGCCGGTCCCGGCATGGAACCCACGCATTAACGGCATGCCTGCTTCGCGTATTCTTAAGAAGACCGTCTATGAAGACTGGTGCTATAGTGATCGCAATCCCATCAAAAGCCCGCCGCTTTGGCGACGGGCTTTCTGGTTGCTGGGCGCTGGCGTCATGCGGCAACGCCGCTGAAGTCAGTTAGTTGCATTAGCGGCCTGCGATCAGCTGACAGAGCTGCCGCAAGTCGCGGTCGTAAGCGTCTTGACTGCTGAGCAGGTCCGCGCAGCGTTTTTCATCCGGACCAATTGCGCGCCGGACATATCATCGACGACGTTGAGCACTCTCGGGTTGGTCGCGATAGGGGAATTGGTGGCATCGGACAGGCTGCTCGGACGGATTCCAACCCCGACACCTGCCGAGACGCTACTTCCCACCCTGATATCGCCTCCAGCACCAATCGTGTTCGTGTCGCCGACTGTAGCGCCAAGTCCGGCTGTGACGCCGCTTGCGCCACCAAGCGTCGCCCCGGGGATTTGACTCGTAGCGCTCCGGCAACCCTCAATGCTGGGGTATGGCCCGGTTCGCAGCCAACTGTGACGGAACCAAATGCAGCCCGAAGATGTTTAGCCGGAGGAAGTTCAACCGCGCGGAGGTTGTCCCGTGATCACGAACCCGACTGACCTAATCGATTTTGGAAGATCGCTGTTCTACGGCCGGCATACCGCAAAGATCGCCAAACCGCCTGTTTCGAGAGCCTTTCAAGGAGGCGTCTTCGCCGCTCGCACGGGGATGGAAAGGGACGACAACCCCTATCCGTGGGGGACGGTTGCCCACATCGATTGGATCGACGGTTATGAGTCCTCGGTCCAAGTAGGTCAGGCGATGGATCTCGACTGGGCAGGCTGACGCCACCGCCATCAGGTTGACAGGCAGCAGCCGTTTTGGTGGAGGCGTGGGCAATTATCAACCCGAAGAGGTAGTGTCGATAAGCACGATGGTTTGCGAGGCTAGGTTCCTGAAGGTCGACTAGAGTTGCCGGCCGGCACTAGCGGATCCGCTGGACGCGGCCTCTATCGAGTCGAAATACCCCGTTCTGGCCGCCCTGCTTCTCAAAGTCGGTTTGTAGCTCATCCCAGGTGCCAAGGTACTTTCCGCAATCATCGCAAAAAATGGGCGTATCCGGACGAGAGTCATCGGGTATTCTCAGCCTGATGGTGAGGCAGTATGGGCATTCCAACCGATGATCGAGATATTTCGGGGCCATCGACAAGTTCACAATCTGCTCTGATTTGCGCTCGATCCCGCGCTGGCCAAGCGCTAGTTCTCGCTCGCCAAAAGAAGTGGTGGTTGGCCGTGGAAGGAGGTCGCAAATCGCCCGGCCAGCCTAGTTTCCGCTTCGTGCGCAGCAAGAATGCCGCTCGTACCATCGAATTCCATCGGGATGTGAAACATTTGAGCGGTGTCCAGGACTATCTCCTCAATGTCCTCAAGGGCGATATTCTCCGAGAGATGGCGACGCCTGACTTGTTCCGCCACGACCGGAACGTTGACAATGCGAAGCCTCTGGAACGCCTCAGTGACACTCGCCGTAACGTCGTCCAGTAGGGTCTGTGAATAATGGTAGCGCATGGTGACCTCTTGTCCTCCGGACCGGGTTACCCTCACCTTCACCATGCGCGCTCGCGAAGGGGAGCACAAGTCACAAAGCATTAAATAAGCTAATATTTTCAAGAAGTTAGTACTTACGGTAGACGCAGCCCTTAATGCATTCACCTCATCAGGCGTACAGACCCAAGACGATGGTCATGCAACCTTTGGAGGGTTATGCTCATTATACGCTAACTACTCATTCGACGCTTTATGGGTGAGGTCGCAAAATGCCACAAATCGAGAGACCTGTACGTCTTCAAATAATGTTGTCGCAAAGGGAAATTGATGCGCTGGAGGACTGGCGCTTTGAAAGACGAATGCCAAGCCGAGCGTCAGCGGTGCGTGAGCTGTTGAGGCGGGGCCTGGCTGCTGAGGGCTTTCTCTTGGCGGATGGAAATATCAAATCTCAGGATTTTGGCATTGTCGGTAGCGGAAACGGACAGGGGGATGCCAATTAGGACGCTTCATCGACAAGGTGACCTTTGACGCCGAAACGGGCTCATGACCATGCGTGCCTCGATGCAGGATTTCGGGAAGAATTAGCGTAGTGCGCAGAGTTGGACCTATATGCTAAAATCTCGCCGATGGACCAACGAACCATTGATAGAGCGCTCGTCCTGCTCAGGCAGTATCGCGACACGCTCGTAATGAGCTACGCGCCAATAGGGCCTGACGGCGTTCCTGAGATACGCACGCCAGCACAGGCCGCTGATCCGCTCGAAATAGCCGCGCTGGAAGATATCGCCTCGCTCGATGCGGTCATCAAAGAGATGTCGACCTAACGTCTCCGACGGAAGGAACCTAATGCCCCGCCGGCGCTTGTCGCCGAGATGAGCACGCGCGGCATCAACTTTCTCCACAAATGGATTTCCAACAACATCCCGGAGACGGTCGGCGCCGACGTCATCTCCGTGGCTGAATTGGCCCAACAGCTTTTTGCTGACGCCAAGGCACTCGGGATCGACAGCACGGAGATCGAGGAAGAAATTGGGAGCGTCTATGAGGTGATCTTTGACGCCACCGTTCATCGGGAGGCCGGCGTGTCGGATTGGTTGGAGCCGCACTATATCGGGTGCATGGGCAAGGGCTGGACGTTCCAAAGCTTGATCGACGCCAAGATGGCCGTGACGGCGTTCTGTCATTGGTCTCCCTGCAACCATAGCCAAAAGCTCGACCTTGCCCAGCTCCGGGACCGCTACGGCCCTGACGCGCCGGCAAAGGCCGATGACCTCATTCCAAAGTTGAAATGCAACAGGTGCGGCGGCACGGATGTCGGCCTGGCCTACACGCCCGACACCAGCCCCAACGCCTACGGCAGGGCCAAGGGCAGCTAATCGACCATGTCGCGCAGCGGCTTTTTGCGTGTCGGCGTGAAGATCGGAAACTGCAGTTCACCTGCAATGCCCGGACGCCGGAGAAGCGGCGCAAGAGGTAGCTTGAAATCAGAAAACCGCTCACAAAATAACAGGCAGGGTCTTAGCCAATTGAGGGTTGCGTAATGCCTCTGTCGTGCCTCGACGGGATACTTGTGCCAAGCGATCTGGAGTTGCTCCAGCGGGTGTTCGATCGGCTTTGCGATGAGCGCCGTCTAGCCCAAAAAGACAAGGAGCAGAGGGAAGACCTCGCTGCTGAAATCGTCAGCGCTTTCCGGAACGGGATTGCCGACGAAACGGAGCTATTGCGGGCGATTTCGAAGCGCCTCATGGCTTAGCTGCTAGTGCGGGCCGAAAGGACCAGGCGGGCGCCAGGAGGCCCGGGGCTCTGCGCTGACAGCGGAAACGGGAAATGCGCGTCCTAGGCTTCTCTGTGAAGAGATGGCCGACGCCTATTGGGCGGGGGGCTTGGGGTAACAGGCGCCGGCCAAGGCGGATCAGGTCCGCCGCCACATTGAGGTAGGGTAAGGCTGTCCGCGGGAGTATGGCGTGATCGCGGAAGTTAGGGCTTGCTGACACTCGGCGGGCAACTAAGCGATAAAGACCGGACGCGCCCTTCCGGACAGGCTGACTGAGCAACATCTGCTTTGGCAGTAAGGCGTTCCCCCGCAATAAGAGGTGCTTGACCAGTTCAGCGGATGAGAACATCGTGCCGGGCGGAGCTTCAGAAGTCCCGCCGATTGGCCTTTGCCTGCGGGCCGTAGGCATCCAGAGCGATGGCAGGACGATCCTTGCCGGGATCATATTAGATTTTGCTCGGCCATGTGCAGGTTGATCCTCGCCCTTACCTTCGTGGTCACCTGTGGGCCTGTTTCCGCAGCAGAGCATTGGTTTGCTATCCGCGTACGCAATCGGCCGGCTGGATCATCACGGCGCCGGGCGTGTAGAGGCCGCCGAGATAGTAGGACGACCCGGTGATGTCCCGCATCTCGTCCGCGCGGAGGCGGTGCGCCGGCGCGGGGAGGGCGGTTGCGGGACGACGCTGTGCGGCCGCGGTGGCCTATGCCGGTGAAGGGCTGCACATTGACCAGGCCGCCCCGGCGTGTCGTGCGTCACCGAACTCTGCCGGGTCAGGCGCGGCGGCGGCAGCGCTATGCGCCCTGGCCAAGGCTCGATTCAGACGGCGACCCATTCACATGGGATAGGCGGCCACGGTTCCTCCGCCAAAAGCGCGATGCCTAGCGTCGGTGTTGAGCCGGCGTCTCATCGCATCGGAAGCAAGGAGACGCGAAGGACGAGCAGGTGGTCAAATTACTCATGCGTCAGTTCAACTCGATACGTTCTCCCGTTGCCGCCGAGCGCTTTACCGCATCGACCACCCTCAAGGTTTTGAGCCCCTCACGCCCGCTGACAAGCGGGGGTTCGTCTCCGCGGATCACCTTGCAGAATTGTCTGATCTGCAGAACAAGTGGGTCCTCGTCGTCGACCTCGATACGCGTTTGGTCAAAGGGTTCCCACCAACTCCGTTTACCAGGATTGCGCCAGACCTCGAGCGACGGAACAGCCAGCGATCCGTGCGTCCCTCCGATCATGTAACAGGATTGCTCGGTCTTGGGGTAAGCCGGATTCTCTCCGGTTGTCATCTCCCAGCTCCACGGTGCGACCACCGCGTCCGAGACTGTCGCAGTTCCCAACACTCCGTTCTTGAACTCAATCAGGATCACTGCCGTTTCCTCAACTGCGTTGCCGCGCACCGCGTTGGACTCGCGTGCCTGAACCGCAACCACATCGCCGAAAAGGTAGCGCAGATTATCGACATCGTGGATGAGATTGAGGAAAACCGGCCCCGCACCGCGCTCACGACGCCACGAGATGTCGAAGTAGTCGTCGGGTTTGAATAGCCAGAACATCGCATTGACAACAAGAACGCGGCCGAGCTTTCCGCTTTCGATGATTTCCTTTGCCTTCTGCATCATCGGATTGTGTCGCCGGTGATGACCGGTCAAAAGAGGAACGCCTTTTGCCTCAGCCGCTGCGATCAGCTTTTCCCCGGATATAATGTCGTCGGCGATAGGCTTCTCGATGAGTGCAGGAATGCCGGCTTCGACGGCTTCCAACCCGTTCTGGACGTGAGCCGGGTTGGGCGTAGCCACGATGATCCCATCAGGTCGGTCTGCGGCAATCATGTCCGCGAAGCTTGGAAACCACCTCACGCCGGCTTCCTTGGCAATGGTCTCGCCAACCGGCGTGGGATCGACCACGGCGCTGAGTTGCGCCGAGGGCTCGGCCAGGACGTGCTGAATATGGCGCTTACCGATGAGGCCTGCCCCAACTACGGCCAGCTTAACCCGTTGGGTCATGGTCACCTCAGCCGTTGCCCGCCGCCTTGATCATTGTCGCCGCGCGTCGGATGGCAAGCTGGTATCCTTCCGTACCAAGGCCGCAAATCACGCCGTCCGCGCGGTGCGAAACGAACGAATGGTGTCGGAAGCTTTCGCGCTTGTGCACATTGGAGATGTGGATCTCGATCACAGGCCCCTCGAATGTATTCAGAGCGTCAAGGATGGCGAGTGAGGTATGGGTGAAGGCCGCCGGATTGATGACGATGCCCGCACCGTCCTCGCGCGCCTCATGAATCCAATCGATGATCTCGTATTCCCGGTTGCTCTGATGAAAGCGGATTTCATGGCCGAAGTCGGCTGCCAGCTTGCGGCAGTCCGCCTCTACATCTGCGAGCGTTTCATGCCCGTAGATATGTGGCTGGCGTTTGCCAAGCAGGTTGAGATTAGGTCCGTTGAGAACGTAGATCAGGCTCATGGCATAGTGTCCTTCTTGAGCAACGCTGTCCTGGTCAGACGAACGCGATTGCTTGAACGGCAAAATCAGGGTCCGACTCGTAGAGATCCGCGCGCAGGCCGAGCTTTCCAGCTTCGAGAGCAGGCGCGGCGATCGTCCGCGCGGCCTCGAGAACGGCAGTGAGAAGCTTCTGCTTGGTCTTTGCAGTACGACCCGGTGCCATCCGCACGATGATTTGGATGAAATGATGATCGACATGCTCATCGCCAACGCAGGAGTATGTCGCCTCCCGCGCAAGCGTGCGCACGGCGGAAGGTTTCACAAGGCCGCCATCGCGAACGCAGCGATGCACGGTCAGCGTCAGTCGATCCATGGCTACATGCTCGCCTGCGCCCCGGCTATAGTCGATGATGATATGCGGCATTTGGGATTTCCCCATCAAGCCGACAGGCGGCATAGGTCCGTAAAGTGAAGGGACATGCGGTCTGCGTCCGGTGCTATCCCGGTGAACAATTCGAAAGCCGCTGCTGCCTGGTAGACGGTCATGCCGCCGCCCCGAAGGGTCCGGCAGCCTTTTCCTTCGGCGAGAGCAAGGAGCTCTGTGACGAGTGGCATATAGACGATGTCGGCCACCCAATGCCGTGGCAGAAGCCATTCCGCATCTATGGGCAAACCAGGATGGCTCTTCATACCCGTCGGCGTCGCGTGGATAAGGCCGTCCGCGGAGCGCAGGGCGCTGCCGACATCCGTCGTGGCACGCGCGCAATCCCTTGAGAACCGATCGTTCAACTGCGGGGCCAAGGTTTCCGCCCGTTTTGAATCCTGGTCAAAGATCGACAATCTCTCAATACCGAGCTTGATTGCTGCATGGGCCACGGCGACACCGGCGCCGCCGGCGCCAAGCAGCACGGCATGCGACTTGGCGACGTCCGGAAGGCCGCGCTGGAAATTCTCGTAGAAACCGTACCAATCCGTGTTGTGGCCGATCCTCTCGCCGTTGCGAAAGACCACGGTGTTGACCGCACCGAGCATCTCTGCATCCTCGGAAAGGCGACTGAGGTGGGCGATCACCGTCTGCTTGCACGGATGTGTAATGTTACTGCCGGCAAAACCGCGCTGCTCTGCCTCGTCCAGCAGGTCCGGCAGCGCGGAGGCGGGAAGGCCTCGCTCGGCGAAGTCGAGAAGCTCGTAACGGTAATCGAGGCCCTGGCGTCGCCCCTCCGTTTCGTGGAGGGCCGGGGACTTTGACATTTGAATGTCGGCACCGATCAGCCCCACGAGGAATTTTTTGTTGTGCATTCGCATCGCTTTCGAAAGTCAGTGATGGGCCAGGATTTCACCGAGGAAGGTTTTCGTGCGCTGGTGCTCGGGAGACTTGAAGAAGACCTCCGGTTCGGCCTCTTCGACGATTTCTCCGGAGTCCATGAAGATGACGCGGTCAGCGACCTGACGGGCAAACCCCATCTCGTGCGTGACACAGATCATCGTCATGCCGTCACGGGCGAGCCCGATCATGGTGTCGAGCACCTCTTTCACCATTTCGGGATCGAGGGCAGAGGTCGGTTCGTCGAAGAGCATGACCTTCGGCTCCATGCAGAGCGCGCGGGCGATGGCGACGCGTTGTTGTTGTCCGCCCGATAGCTGCGCGGGATATTTGTCCGCCTGGTCAAGGATACGAACGCGCTCGAGATATTTTCGAGCCAGTCGCTCTGCGTCAGCGTGGCTCACGCCACGAACACGCATTGGGGCGAGGGTACAGTTCTGAAGTACGGTTATGTGGGGGAAGAGATTGAAGCTCTGGAAGACCATTCCCACTTCGCGACGTACAGCGTCGATCGATCTGGTGGTTCCGTCCAGTACGTGACCCTCGACGACGATCTTGCCTTCCTCGATCGTCTCGAGGGCATTGATGCAGCGGATTAACGTTGATTTCCCGGAGCCTGACGGCCCGCAGAGGACGATCCTTTCGCCTTTGCGGACCGACAAACTGATGGATTTCAAGGCATGGAAAGTGCCGTACCACTTCTGCACATCCTCAAGGGAAATCAGCTTCGATTGATCTTTTGCGGAATTGAGCACGGAACCCTCCATTTGGGCTTTTACTGCACGGTGAACGGGATGTTCGGAATGGATTCCGGGAACTGCGGCAGATCGATCGCCATCCACTTCTTCGTGATGGCGGCGAGCTCACCATTGGCCTTGATCTTGTCGATGAAGGCGTTGACGGCTTCGTTCCAGTCCTTCTCGCCGAGACGGGTACCGACGCCGTTGTAGGTCGTCAAAAAGTTAATCTTGCGCTCATACGTGCCGGCACTCGCCGCATCCAGACGCTGGCCATAGAACTGGTTGCCGCCAACCGCCTTTACCTGCCCGGAGACCAAAGCCTGGATGGTTGCGGCGTCGTCATCAAAGCGGCGAACCGTTGCGGTGGATCCGACGGCGTTCGTTACTGCCTTGTCCTGCGAACTGGATTTCGGAACGCCGATCTCCCATCCGGCAACGTCTTCAGGCTTCGTAACCGTGTCGGACTTGGCAGCATAAAGCGAAATCGTGTTGGCGGCGTAAGGCTTGCTGTATTGAATTGCTTTCGCACGTTCTTCCGTCATCGCCATCGTTGCGAACAGGATGTCGACTTTGCCGGTGGTAAGTGCCGGAATTCGGTTGGCAACGGCGAGCGGCTGGAATTGAACCTTCACGCCCAATTCCTTGGCAAAAAGGTTGGCGATGTCAGCGTCGAAGCCGTCCTGCACGCCGCTTGTGTTGACGAACCCCCATGGCGCATTGTCGCCCTGGATGCCGACCACGAGCGTGCCCTTTGCCTTGATTTCCTCTACAGTTGCCGCAGCGGCTGCGGCAGTGCCAACGGTTGCGAAGGCAATAGTTGCCAGAGCAAATCCGAGAAAAATCCCACGAATGTTATGCATGCTTATTCTCCTCCTTAAGAGTGTTGCTTCCAGCGAAGCGGTTAGCGGGCAGCTTTCGCCATCCGTTTTTCAAGGCGACTTCCCGCATAGGAGAGCGGCCAGCAAATGATGAAGTAGATTGCGCCGACAATCCCGAAGACGAGCAGCGGACGATAGGTCTGGTTTGAAATGATCTGACCGGCGCGAGTCAGTTCAATGAAGCCGACGATTGCTGCCAGCGACGTGCCCTTGGTGAGCTGGACAAGGAAGCCGATCGTGGCCGGCATCGAAATTTTGAGGGCCTGCGGCAGGATGACGTCTTTCATCCGCGAGACATAATGCAGACCGAGGGCGTTGGCGGCTTCCGTCTGGCCCTTCGGCACAGCCTCGATGGAGCCGCGCCAGATCTCGCCCAGGAAGGCGCTGGCGTGGAGCGTGAAGGCGACCGCGACCGCGATCCACGCGTTAACGTCGATGCCCAACAGCGCAACGCCGTAATAGACAACGAAGAGCTGCATCAGAAGGGGCGTGCCCTGGACGACGCCGATATACCCTGCGGTGATCGTGCGGGCGACCTTGTTCTTCGAGGTGCGCAGGAGCGCGATCAGGGTTCCGAATATCCCCCCACCGATGAAGCCCACGATCGCAAGCAGCACGGTCCATTTCAAACCCTGCATCAAAAAGAGAAATTGATCTTCTCCGATGGGACCCATGGCTGCTTCCTATCGCGTCGGGTAGTTGAAGTAGTGGCGAGAAATGAGCGCAAAGAGGCCCATCATCAGGCTTGAGATGGCCAGGTAGATAGCGGTCACCGTGAAATAGACTTCGAAGCTGCGGAAGGTGTCAGACTCAATGCGCTGAGCGGCCGAGGTCAGCTCGTAGGCGGCGATCGAGGTGCAGACAGACGTTGTCAGTGTCAGCATAATGAACTGGCTTGTGAGCGAGGGATAAATCGCCCGCAGCGCCGGCTTGAGCACGATGAGCCGGAAGACATCCGCCTTGTGAAGACCAAGTGCGAAACCTGCCTCGATCTGGCCGCGCGAAACGCTCTCGATCCCGCCGCGGATGATCTCGATTGCGTAGGCCCCACCATTGATGCCGAGGGCAATGATCGCCGTGACGGTCGGATTGAGGCGGATGCCCATGAGAGGAAGGGCAAAATATATGAAGAAGATCTGCACCAGGAATGGCGTATTGCGCACAACCTCGACGAACATGATCACGGCAGCCCGCGTGATCCCGCTCTTGGAACTCCTTGCAACGACGCCCAGGAGCCCGATGACGAGTGCGAGGAGCATCCCAGCTAACGCAAGGCCAACCGTTCCAAGCGAACCCCATAGCAATTCCGGGGCGCGGTCGAGGACCGCACCGAAATCAAACGTATACATGTAAGACTTCCTCCTCCTGACCGGCCTAGGCCGCGTCGGCGCCAGATCAGTGATCTGGTTTCAAAATTCCCAGTGCGCCGGCATGCAGATGTTTTAAATGTGCTTTCGGGTCCACCGGCCCGACGAGTGGCACTTCGACCGAGATAGCAGCGCCGTGTTCAGTTGCCGCACAGAGGTCCTTCAATGGCAGTTCGCCTTCTCCAGGAGCGAGCCTGCCGCTTCTCGCCTCGGCGATCATTGCGTCCGATGTTTTGGGCGCAGGCCCGCGGACGTCGCAAAGCTGGATGTGCTTTACCTTCCCTGCATTTGCGCGAAGCTCGTCGATCGAGGCGCCGTTTCGGAAGAAGTGAATCCCGTCAACAAGGGCACCGGCGTTCTCTGCTCCACAGGCATTCAAGATCGCTAGGCTGTCGCGAAAGGTCCTTACCGTCCGCCAGCCCATGTTTTCGATGTCGACTGACATGGCATATCGCGCCGCGAGGGCGCAAAACTCAGACAGGTTTGTGGCAAGACGGCCGCCGTCTCGATCATCGCCGCAAACACTCAGCCGGCGCGCCCCTATGTTCGCAGCGGCTGCCACGGTCGCCTCGTGGGAGGCCGCAAGGAAGCTCTCGTCGATCACGAAGAACTCGATATCGAACACCTTGATGCCTTCGCCATCGGCAACTGTCTTGAACTCCTGGGCACCGTGGCTGCCCACCGGCAACTCGTAAAAGGGGGCTCCGGGAAAGGCGGGGTGCAGGCGAAGCCCTATCGAGGCAAAACCCGCCCGAGCAGCTATCAACGCGAATTCCTTGGGCGGCAGCGCGATCGATGAAAAATGCGCCACGCCCAGTTCAAGGCCCGGCCCTGGCGTCGCGACGGTCATCACAAGGTGCCCTTTGTCGCAAGGTGGTTGCGCAGATTGGTTCCCGTGCGGTGGATATGCTGACGCAACATATCGCACGCATAGTCCAGATCCCTGGCGACGGCTCCCTGAGCGATCTCACTGTGCTCCTGGCTGACGTTGCGGTCACCCGACGTGCGGGTCAGAAACACCCGGCGATAACGGTCGTTGAGATTAAGCAGCAGGCTGCAGAAATGGAGCAGGATTGGCTTCCCACAGCCGGAAATGAGTGTCAGATGGAATTCGCGGTGGAACTCTTCCCAGCGCTCGAGTGTCTCGGGGCGGGCCGCGTCACGCTCAGTGCGGTTAAGGCGATGCAGCGCGCGCATGACGTTGCCTTCCCACTCCACATCGCCGATCCGCATGGACTCGCGAAGGGCAAAGACTTCGAGCTCTTCGCGCAGGACGGTGATCTCTTCCAGATTTGCCAGAGAGATTGATGAAACGCGGTAGCCGCGATTGTCCTCGAACTCCACTAGACCGTCCGATATCAGCCGCGCCAACCCTTCACGCAGCGGACTGAGGCTTACGTTGAACGTCTTGCGCGCCTTGTCGAGATTGATCTTGCTGCCGGCCTGAAGCTCGCCGGAGATGATCGCCTCACGAAGACGGGATGCAAGCTGGCTCCCAATCGTGTTTTTGCCGTCGTCGAGGAATCCAGAAGACGATGGAGCATCTTCTGCCGGCGGAGCAGATGCGCCGTCATCATGCGGTACCATTGTCCGGCTCCCAAGATTCATTCGTCGATGATCGGTATTATAAACGATTATTCTTGTCAACTTAGGACGTGATGAAATCTGCGAAAAAGCCACGAGGTAACCTCGCTCCCGTCGATAAAATAGAATTAAATCAACAATTTAGACGTTTGCATCTCGAATCTTTGGCATCTTGGTGTCGCGACAATGCACCACTTGGCCTTGACAGATAATCGATTATTTGGATAGTCGGGCAAATCGGGAGGTAGCCCCTTATGGTAATCAAAACCGAAAGCGATCTGACGCCAGCCGTCCTCGCTGTGATGAATCGCACTGAAGACCCCCGCCTGCGAGAAATCCTCGTGTCGATGGTCGCGCATCTTCATGCTTTCGTGCGCGAGGTTCGACTGACTGAGGTCGAGTTTCGGGAGGCGACAGCCATGCTGAACGAGATCGGGCAACTGCATACTGATCACCACAACGAGTTTGTGCTGATGGCCGGTTCTCTTGGCGTGTCTTCACTTGTCTGCCTGCTGAACAATGGCGACAGAGGACAGACCGAGACCTCCCAGTCGCTGTTGGGTCCATTCTGGCGCCTCAACTCTCCGCGAGTCGAAAATGGCGCGTCGATCATCCGATCCGAGACGCCGGGCACTCCCTTATTCGTGCATGCCAAGGTCGTTGACCGCGACGGTAAGCCAATTGCCGGCGCTGAAGTGGATGTCTGGCATGCATCTCCCGTCGGTCTTTATGAAAACCAGGACCCGGACCAGGCCGAGATGAACTTACGCGGCAAATTCACGACCGACGAGCAAGGTCGGTTCTGGTTCAGGACCGTCAAGATGGTCGGGTATCCGATCCCGGTCGATGGCGTGGTCGGGCGCCTGCTCAAAGCTCAGGGACGCCATCCGTACCGACCCGCGCACCTGCACGCACTGATCTTCAAGCATGGATACAAGACGCTGATTTCCCAGGTCTTCGACCCCAGCGACCCGAACATCGGCTCCGATGTTCAGTTCGGTGTCACGGCAGCGTTGACCGGCGACTTCGTTCGTCATGAGGAGCCCCATCCGACCGAAGCGGACATTCCTGGTCCGTGGTTCTCGCTCGACTACACCTATGCCATGGAGCCCGGCGAAGCCGTTTTGCCGCGTCCCCCGATCAAATAAATCACAATCAGCTGAGCAAACGATATGATCACCGAAGAAGAACGCCGGGCCGCGGCAGACGCGCTGCTCAAAGCTGAAATCGAGCGCAAGCCGATCATACAGCCTAGCAAGACCTACCCGAACCTCGAACTCGAGGACGCCTACCAAATTCAGGCTTTGTGGGCGGAGGCGAGGGTAGCCAAGGGCGCACGGATCGTCGGGCACAAGATTGGCCTGACGTCACGCGCAATGCAGATGGCTTCGAAGATGACGGAGCCGGACTACGGCTGCATTCTTGACGATGCGCTTTACAACGACGGAGCGCAGATCAGGGCTGACTTGTTTATCAAGCCGCGACTCGAGGTCGAGCTGGCCTTTGTTATGGGTGAGGATCTCGTCGGGCCCGGCACCAGGATCTATGACATCATGCGTGCGACCGAGTTCGTTGTCCCGGCGCTCGAGATTATCGACTACCGGACCGAAGTCCCTCGAGCGATCACGGATACCATTGCGGACAACGCGGCTTTCGGCGCCCTCGTCATTGGTGGCCGTATAATTCGTCCGATGGACATCGATATCCGTTGGGTCGGGGCGACTCTTTCCAAGAACGGCATCATCGAGGAATCGGGCGTGTCGGCGGCGATCATGGGACATCCGGCAGCCGGCATCGCGTGGCTGGTCAACAAACTTCATGCTGTGGGCGGTGGCCTGAAGAAGGGACAAATAGTCCTGGCCGGCTCGTTCACGCGTCCTGTCGATATCGCGAAAGGTGATGTCATCCAGGCCGACTATGGCCCTGTTGGCTCCATCGGCGTGTCGTTCGTGTGAGGTGCCAGTTGGAACATCCTGTCAATCGGTTCAAGCGGAGGCTCCTTGCTGGTCAAAGTCAGATCGGCCTGTGGTGCGGCCTGCCGGGAAACTACGCTGCGGAAATCGTCGCGCCTTCAGGTTTCGATTGGCTCCTGTTCGACACGGAACATTCACCGGGTGACGTTCTGACCGTCCTGCCACAATTGCAAGCGGTCGCATCATACGACGTTTCCCCAGTCGTGCGCCCGGCCATCAACGACCCCGTTCTGATCAAGCGCTTCCTGGATATTGGCGTTCAGACACTGCTCATTCCCTACGTTCAGAACGCGGAAGAGGCGAAAGCCGCAGTCGCGGCCGTGCGATATCCTCCGGATGGAATTCGTGGTGTTTCTGCCCTGACACGCGCCACTCGTTTTGGCCGAGTTGCGCACTATGCGCAAAATGCGGAACGGGAAATTTGCCTGTTGCTGCAAGTTGAGACCCGGGAAGCGCTTGGCAACCTCGAGTCGATTGCTTCGGTAGAGGGAGTGGATGGCGTATTCGTAGGACCGGCAGACCTTGCAGCGAGTTTCGGACACAGGGGCCAACCGAGCCACCCGGAGGTGGTCGATGCAATTGTCGGCGCGATTGAACGCCTGAAAGCGTTGGGCAAGCCTGCGGGCATTCTTACCCCGGATGAGAAGTTCGCGGCACGGTGCATCTCGCTGGGAACACTATTTACTGCCGTTGGTGTCGATGTCGCTGTTCTGGCGAGGGGATCGGAAGCACTCGCGGCACGATTTGCATCGCAAGGAGCGCCCCGCGATGCCGGAACGCGATGAACTCCTCACTGAAATCGCACCGACGGGAGTCATCAGAGCCGCGGTCAACATGTCGAATGCCGCACTTGTCCAACTCGATCCAGTGACAGGCGTTCTAACAGGACCGAGCGCGCGGATCGCGATCACACTTGCGGAAGAACTCGACTGCTGTTTGTCGCTGGTTCGATACGGATCGGCCGCTGACATTCTTGCGGCTGCCGAGGGCAACGAGTGGGACGTTGCATTCATTGCTCCCGATCCGTCACGTGCCGACATGTTATCCTTCTCGGCCCCCTATACCACCGTGACTGCCAGCTTTCTGGTGTCAGACAGCAGCCCGCTAGGCAGCGTGGGGGACGTCGACGTCGAAGGGGTGCGCATCGCCGCCGCCAAAACCGCTGCGTATACAAAGCAGCTTGAGCGACAGGTTAGAAATGCGATCCTCCTCCAAACCGAAAATCCCGCCTCCGCCCTGCACATGCTTATGTCCTCCCAGTGCGATGCTGCTGCGGGCTTGACTGAGTCCCTGTCACGTTTCTGCGAAGAGAATCCAGGTTTCCGCGTTGTTGAGGGGACATTCTCGAAAGTGCCTCAGGCGATCGCTGTCCATCGGAGGTGCGTTCACGCTTCAACATTCCTGTCGGACTTCATCCAGCAGCATTGCAGTGCGGGTAAGCCGAGCAATTGAAGAGAGAGCCGCAGGGCGCTGTCGAGCACGTTTCTCGTCAACGGCCCTTCGGTAGAGACACTCTCCCAGGCGCGGTTCACCGGGAAACGACCGCGCGAGGCCTTGAGGCCGACTGCGGGCTCGCTGATCTCGTTTAGATCGCCTCGCGCGGTACCGTGGGGACCCAACCTGGGATCTATGGAACCGCATCCGTCCCGACGATGCCCCCCCTCATTCTCGAGAACGCTGATCCTTCTGACTTCGGAGTGGTTGAGTTTCAGGCGAACCCGATGGAGCAGGCCAGCTCTTTTGGTTCGCGATGGATGGATCGCTCCAGCGGGGCGTGATAGATTGTGCTGACGGTACTTTTTGCATTCGAGTCCAGTGTGCGACCGAACACCGTGAGAGCGAAAATCGGCCGATTGGCACCGATAGTTGCGGAAATCTCAAAAGAATTTTTGCGACAATTTTCTCTTTAAAATCAATATCGTAACTTTTTGGCGGCCTGCGTGTCGGAAATTCAGGCCAATACGAAGAAAAAACACATCTAAATCAATGATTTAGATGGGTTAAAAACAATTGAGTGGGAGTAGGGGAAACGGCGGCAATAGCGTAGCTGTGACGGCGATTCTCGCCGTGTAAATAGTTTCGTGTCCGTATTTCACCTCCCGCCAAACTGGCATTCTCCATCTCCAATCTGGCAAGTCCGATCTGCAGCCAGGTACCTGATGAAGTAAAGCCCTTTCAAAAGGGGAGAGGCCTATAGCGTAGAACGGCGTGCATAAAGGCGAGTCTGCTTAGCGCCGCATGTCGCCCGCATAGACTAGAGCTGCCGTTCCCTGAAAGCGGACATTGCTGACGCTAACGGCTAAGGGTGCCGGCGCGCGAGAAGCGGAGTTCTTAGGAAATGTTCGGAGACTGAGGAGCACGTAGCTGCACACCTAGACTGGTCACTAAAAGGCTTGAAGCTAAGGTTGGTGGCCACAGGTGGTTCAAATCCAACCTGTACGACTTATCCCGCGGAAAGGTCTTCATGAAGTCCGATTAGAGATCGGGGCCGCGATAGGCGAGCTTTTCCCGATCGGTGGCAGCGTTCGTCCGCAAGCCAGATACGTTCCGGAAACTAGGAACACCATCAGGGTCGAATCTAAAATGTCATGGCCGACAAGGATGCCGGTCAGGCCGCCAGTGACATAGATGATTACGGTGACGACGATCATTGTCGCCCCGAACCGCTCTACCGGATCGGCACTGAGGCGTAGGACCCTTGCTGCGATCCAGATCGCCACGCCGAAGATTGTCGCGAGAGCCAGGGCTCCAAGCAACCCGGCCTCGACAAGTGCGGTCAAAAAGCCGTTGTGAAAGTGGTTGAAACCTTGGTTGGTTCGAAATCGCTCCTTGAATCCATCTTGTGAAAGCGTGCGACTGGCGGAAATGCCGTGGCCGAAAAATGGGGCTTCGCGAAATGCATCGAGACCTATGTCCCAGAGTCCAACCCGCAATCCGAGTGGAGTGGAATGATCGCCTTTGGTGGTGAGGGCCTGCCAGTCATCGAAAAGGAAATGAGTGCGATCCACGATGATCGGAAACGTAATTGCCGCCGTTAACAAGCTGGAAGCGCCCGCTACAATCAGCAACCGCCTCATATTCGCTCGAGTGAACCTATGGCGATTGACTACAAGGATGGCGACAGCGGCAATCAATAAAGCCACCCAAACCATACGCGAGCCCGAGTAGATAGTCGCCACGACCCCGGCGAGTGCGGCGACAGTCAATGGCTTCCAGGCTTTCTCTATTCCCGACAGAGCGCCCGAAAGGCACATCATCACGGCGAGACAGGTGACAGTCGCAAAAACGATCGGATTTCCAGCCCCCCCTTCTGCCCTGAGCATCCCAATCCAGTAATATTGGACGATGGCCAGGACCAACGCGCCGCAACACGCCGCGGCGCTCGCAACCACAGCAATGCGCGCAAGGCTGGCCTTATCGATGATGCTCCAGGTCGAATAGGAGATCGGGAAGAACAGCAAGGTGATCAGCGGCAGGAAATACGCGACGTCAGCCCGCAGCGTACCGTTGACGATCGAGGCCGAGACCATAGCCGCGCAGTAGGCATAGATCGCAATGGTCATGGCAAGCATCGGCCGGTCGACATTGAAGCGCCGCCGCTTGGCTGCCAGCAGCACCACCGACCAGAGTGCGCCGCCATGAAAGACGAAGCTCACCACCGATCCCAGCACAGGTGGCGAAAAGAAACAGGCGATGGAGAAGTAGACAATTATCTGCGCGGGTGTGAGATGCCGCGGGAGCGATATGAACGGGTTCAAAGCCTTGTTTCGCAATCTTCCAGATTGTGAACCGATCGTTCTAAGGTTCCCGCTATCATGCTCTTGCACCCTTTTCCCGAACCGGTATAGCCGCTGGCTCCGGTATCCGATAGTGCAATGCCGCCGCGCCCCCCAACCGGCTGTAAGGGGCGGGCACTCCTGACTGAAATCGTCGGCACGCGCCAGGTTAAGCCGCGACAGCCGTTGAGGCTCCCTGGTTTGCTTCCCGCCATGATTGGAACATCAGTACGTCCCAGAGCGGATACTGGTTGTTGCGCTGTCCAGAAAGGTGTTCGGACCACGCGCGCCGGATCACCTCCGGCCGGAAGAAGCCATCTTCCCGCAGCCGGCGCTCGTCGAGTAGTGCCTCGGCCCAATGGCGCAGCGCACCGCGCAGCCAGGCGTCGATCGGTACGCCAAAGCCCATCTTGGGGCGTTCGATGAGTTCGCGAGAGATATGCCTGTACAGCAGTTGCCTGAGCGGCCATTTCGTCTTGTTCTCGGCCCGCAGGATGGTGAGCGGTAATGAGAGCGCGAAGCTTACCAGGCGATGGTCGAGCAGCGGCACGCGGGTCTCGAGGCCGACAGCCATTGCCGCGCGGTCGACTTTCACCAGAATGTCGTCCGGCAGATAGCTCATCATGTCGAGATACATCATCCGCTCGACGCTGCCCGGTAATGCCGGTAGTGCTTCCAATCCCGTCAGCATCGTCGGTGGCTCTACCGCTTCGGGAATGATCTCGGACGGCTCCCAGTGCGAGCAGAGGCGACGATAGACGTCGTCCATGGTCCGAAGCGAAAGGACCGAAGCCGCCTTGTGGATCTTGTCGCCTACTCGCTCGCGCCGAAGGCGTCGTGGTAAGAGCGGCATGATCCCGTCTGCGACGTTGTCATACAGTCCGGGGGGCGGCAGTGTTGCCAGGCTGGCCGACACGCGACGCAGGCCGATCGGGATGCGGGAAAGCTTGTTCCAGAGCGCGTCGGCGAGCGCGTAGCGCGTGTAACCGGAAAACAACTCATCTCCGCCGTCGCCCGACAGCGCAACAGTGACACTGTCGCGCGCCAGCCTGGAGACGAGGAAAGTCGGGATTTGCGAGGAGTCCGAAAACGGCTCGCAATAGATGCCCGGCAATTGCGGCACGACGTCGAGGGCGTCCCGGTCGCTCAAATATAGTTCCGTATGGTCTGTCCCGAGATGGCGCGCCACATGTTTGGCATGATCTGCTTCGTTGTAGCCGGCCTCGGCGAATCCGATCGTGAACGTTCGCACAGGCCGCGAACTGATCGACTGCATGACCGCCACGATTGCGGAAGAATCTATGCCGCCGGAGAGGAAGGCGCCAAGCGGTACGTCGGCTATCATCTGCCCTTCGAGTGTGCGGCGAAGATGGCGCTCGACTTCGTCGACGGCTTCCTGTGGGCTTCCTTGAAAAGGTTCACGGCGGCCCTGTTCCGCGACCTCACTCGCGCTCCAATAGCTCTCTACGCGTGGCTCGCGCAGAGGATCGGAAAGAAAGAGAAGGTGGCCAGGTCTTAATTTGCGGATACCCTGATAGATGCTGTAGGGCGCGGGAATGTAGTTATGGCGCATCAATAATGCCAGCGCATTCCGGTCGATCGCCGGGCGCCAGTCGGGAAGCGGATGAAACGCCTTGGGCTCAGAAGCGAAGGCGAAGGCCTTGCCGACGCGGCCATAATACAGGGGCTTCTCTCCCAGGCGGTCGCGCCCGAGAAGGAGGGTTCTCTCTTTTCGGTCCCACAGGCCGAACGCGAACATGCCTGTGGCCAACTCAAGAGCTTGTTTTAGCCCCAGTTCCTCGATCGCAGCCAGAAAGACCTCGGTGTCAGAATGCCCGCGCCAGGCATGACCGCCACATTGCCGATCGAGAAGCTTGCGCATCTCACCGTGATTATAGATTTCGCCGTTGAAGACGATGACGTAACGGCCGCCGTGCGAAGTCATGGGCTGCGCGCCAGCCGATGACAGATCTATGATTGCCAGCCGTCGTTGACTAAGCGCGACACCCGCCTCAGCATCGGTCCAGACGCCGTCGCCGTCCGGCCCTCGGTGCCGGATCATGTCGGCCATGCGACGTACAGTGGACGCGCCGCTGCTCGTCGCGGCCGCTCCACCCACAATGCCGACAATACCGCACATCCGGCGTCGCTGCTCCCATGATGGCCTGGCCCGAGTCTTGTTCTCTATAAGAAATCAGATAGAGGCAAATCCGGCGCCTATTAATCCGTTCGCACGAAACACCATTGACCGCAGCCGGTGCCAAAAAGGCCGAGCCCTGGAGTGACGTTCAGGCGCTGCTTCGTGCGAAACCCAAGCTCTTCCACGGCCGTCTCCAGCTCTGTAGCGGAGGTGGATTGATAGGGATACCCGCCAAGCCAGTCGTCGACATCCGCCAAAAACTCCATGCCCCGGCGTTGGCGATAGTTCTTTACGAAAGAGATCGCGTCCCGGTGCCGCAGCGTTCTTGCCAACAAATAGGCGCAGACAAAAAGAGCCCTCACCGGAGGTCGCAGCCACTGATGAGAGGAGTAGAGCCTCTTTTCGACCGTCCACAGCCCGCACAGCGGCGTCTTCAGGTAGATCGCAATTCCCAATCGCCCGCCAGGGCCAACGAGACCTGTCGCATTGCGGATCGCTGTCCACATATCGCCCGTATGGTGCAGGACACCCCACGAGTAGACAATGTCGAACGTCCCGGGCGGGAAGGACGCTTTGTCGAGGATATCGGCTCGCTCCACATTCCATTCCGCTCCCGGTGCAAACCGGGAAAGAACGGCTTTGGTTGTTTCGACGCAACGGATGTCGTAGTCGAGCGCGCGAACCTTCGCCGCTCCCAAGCGAAGGGCGGCCGCAGAATGCAAACCCGATCCGCAGCCGATGTCCAGAAATGTCTTCCCGTCGAGATCGCCCACCAGGCGGCGAAGATCCTCGCAAGCCCGGTCCAGGTGTTCGTCCTCGAAGCGCGCGGCGAGCTCGGACCAGTTGCGGCCGAAATCATAGCGCGCGTTCATTGCCTTCCCATCCGTCGTCCTTTTCTCAAAGACCAAGGGAATCGGATCATACGCGATAGAATTCCCGATACCATTCCACGAAACGCGGAACCCCGATTTCAACCGGAATCTTCGGCTTGAAGCCGGTCGCCTCTTCAAGTGAGCTGACATCGGCGAACGTCGCCGGAACGTCACCCGGCTGGAGCGCCATGAGGTTGCGGTTTGCCTTCCGCCCGAGTGCGTCCTCCAGCACCTCGATCAACCGGTTCAACTGAACGGGCGAATTCCCACCGATATTATGGATCCTGAAAGGCGCGCTGCTGGTCGCGGGGTCGGGAGCCGCACTTTTCCATTGCGGATTTGCTGTTGCGGGTTGCTGCATCACGCGGGCAATGCCCTCAACAATGTCGTCGATATAGGTGAAATCTCGCTGCATGTTGCCAAAGTTGAAGACGTCGATCGGTTCGCCACCGAGAATGGCCTTGGTGAAGATAAACAGGGCCATGTCTGGCCGTCCCCACGGACCATAGACAGTGAAGAAGCGCAATCCTGTTGTCGGCAGGCCGAAAAGATGGCTGTAGGTATGCGCCATCAGCTCGTTGGCTTTCTTGCTTGCGGCATAAAGGCTCAGCGGGTGGTCCGCTGGATCGTGAACGGAGAACGGCATCCGCGTGCTGCCGCCATAGATCGAACTGGAGGACGCATAGACCAGATGGCCGACTGAGGCATGCCGGCATCCCTCCAGGATATTGAGGAAGCCAGTGAGATTGCTTTCCGCATAGGCGTGCGGATTGGTAAGCGAATACCGAACGCCGGCTTGGGCCGCGAGATTGACCACGATCTCCGGAGTGACCGAGAGAAGAAGCGCGGAAATGCCATCTCGGTCGGTTAGGTCAATTTGATCGAAACGAAAATTTGGAAATTCTTTCAAGCGAGCGAGCCGGGCTCGCTTCAGATTGATGTCGTAGTATTCATTCATGGAATCGAGGCCGACAACCTGCCGGCCATCAGAGAGAAGCCTCTGGCAGAGGTGAAACCCTATGAAGCCAGCCGCGCCGGTGATCAGAATCGGCCTGATCGATGTCAATTTGTACTCCCAGGTTGTGATCAGCTTGAGATCAAAGGCTCCAATATTTTATCACTCCAGGAACTTCATTCGGCTTGATGGCCGACTTGACGTCGAACAGCGTTCCACCTGGCCTGATCATTTGAAAAATACGGGATTTCTCCCTGGATAGATAATGCTTGTGAGGAACCGCCAGAACAAGCGCCTGCAAATCGTTTATCTCGTCGAGTGGCAAGATTGTTTCACCATATTCGCGTCGAGCGGTTTCGGCATCGGCAAAAGGATCGTGGACCTTGGGGGCAATTCCGAACTGCCTCAGTTCCCTGACCAAGTCGAAAACGCGGCTGTTGCGCAGATCCGGAACGTCCTCCTTGAAGGTCAGTCCGAGAACGCCGACGGAAGCTCCTTTCACGGGCACATCCGAACGGATCAGCTGTTTGACGACCTGTTGAGCAACGAAGGCTCCCATGCCGTCATTGATGCGGCGGCCGGCGAGGATGATCTGCGGATGGTAGCCCTCAGCTTCCGCCTTGGCAGTCAGATAGTACGGATCGACACTTATGCAGTGGCCGCCCACGAAGCCTGGCTTGAACGGAAGAAAGTTCCATTTCGTCGACGCGGCATCAAGGACGTCCTGCGTCCGAATATCAAGCCGCTCGAAGATCATTGCGAGCTCATTCATCAGCGCGATGTTGAGATCGCGCTGCGTATTTTCGATTACTTTCGCGGCCTCGGCCACCTTGATCGACGGAGCTCTGTAGACACCGGCATCGATGATACGGCCGTAAACACCCGCTACACGCTCCAGCGCTTCAGTATTCTCGCCAGAGACGACTTTGACGATTCGTCGCAGCGAGTGTTCGCGATCGCCGGGGTTGGCTCGTTCAGGTGAATAGCCAAGCGCGAAGTCGTGAGGATGCCGCAGACCGGAAATCTGCTCGATGATGGGTCCACAAAACTCTTCGGTAACGCCGGGATAGACCGTCGATTCGAAGACGACGACCGCGCCTTTGCTGACCACTTCCCCGACGAGTTCGGATGCCAGCTTCAGAGGCGCAAGATCGGGGGCACGGTTGATGTCGATAGGGGTGGGCACGGCAACCACGAAGAAAGTAGCGCCTTTCAACATCTCCCGGTCGGTCGTAAGTACGATCGACGATTCCTTGAGCGCTGTGGCGTCAACCTCTCCCGTACGATCGACGCCGTCGCGCAGCTCGTTGATACGGTGCTCGCTGATATCGAAGGCGATCGTTGCCGGGAAGATCTTTCCAAACGCGATGGCTACTGGAAGGCCGACATAGCCTAGGCCGATTACAGCAATGCGTTCGGACATCCGTGGATTTCCTCAGGTCGCTTGTGACTCGAGGCGCTTGTATGGCAGGCGGTGGGTTAATTCAACGATGCGTCGTTGCGAAGGCGGCAGTCTCCACTCAAAAGAAAAGTCCACCGCCAATGCCTGCCCCGCTCAACACTCGGGCCGACCGATACTGTGGATAACATGCGGCAGGGTTGGGTTTCGGGACCCGAGACCTTACAAGAGGCGGCTGGCCTGCTGCAATCAGCCTAAGATGTTGAACGCATGAACCGTATCGTCGTCATTGTGAGCGAGCCAAAGTCCCTTGCAACCACTCGAGGACATTTTCTCCTTGCGCTGCGCGTTGCCGGTTACGAAGTTCATGCCGCTGCGCCGTTCGATGAGATGACCGTTCGTTGGTTGACCGAAAACGGCATCCGTTTTCATCATCTGCCGATGGCGCGCGCGGCAGTCGGTCCGCTCGGCGATGCGATTCTGGCGCTGCGTCTCTACAGAAAAATACGAGAACTCAGACCTCAAGTCGTGCTGACCTGCGCAATCAAACCAATCGTCTATGGCATACCCATAGCATTGATTGCACGCGTCCCGCGTCGGCACGCGCTTATCACTGGCCTCGGCTATGCGTTCACGGACCGCCACAAATCGCTACGCTGGCGGATCATCAACGCTGCGGCCCGCCTTCTTTATGCCGCAAGCCTGCGCGGCGCCACGACGGTAACTTTCCAGAACGAGGACGATCGAGATGATTTCCGTCGCCTGGGGCTCCTCGGGCGGACCCCAGCCAGTGTCGTCAACGGTTCAGGGGTCGACCTGGATCGTTTTAGGGTTGTGCCACTGCCGGAGCAGCCGCGATTTCTTATGATCGCCCGCCTGCTTCGCGACAAAGGCCTTGCCGAATACCTGGGTGCCGCGAAACTGGTGAAGGCGGTCCGGCCGGAGGCTCGCTTCGACCTGGTCGGTGATACGGATCCAAATCCCGCAGGATTTCCGGTCTCGGAGGTTGAGGCAGCCGTCGCGGACGGAACGATCCGCTATCACAGGGCTGTAGAAGATGTCCGTCGGGTCATCGCCGATTCGCGCATTTACGTACTGCCCTCCTATCGCGAGGGCACATCGCGCTCGGTTCTGGAAGCAATGGCGATGGGTCGCCCGGTGATTACGACAGATGCGCCCGGCTGTCGCGCGCCCGTCGTCCCCGGGGTGAACGGCCTGTTGGTGCCGGTCGGTGCCACGACCCCCCTGGCGGAGGCCATGATCCGTCTGATCGACAACCCAGATGAGGCCGTATGCATGGCCAGGAACAGTCGGTCGATCGCCGAACAGCGCTATGATATTCAGAAAGTTACTGCCCATATGATGGAAATCATCGAAGTCGGGCAGCAGGCCGCCGGATGACGTCTGCAGAAAAGCCAGCGTCGGACCGATATCAATTCGGATCCATTGGGCTTTCATTCATCGACAAGTCCTACTCCGCTGAATGCCGCGAGGCCGCCTACAAGCTCTTATCCTTCCCGGGTAAAGAGAACGGAGACTAGGCGATATGCGGCTGGCCGTCTTCGATCGTTACGATCTCGTCGCAATTTTCGACCGTCGTGAGGCGATGCGCGATGATGAGCACGGTCAGATCAGCGGGCAAATCACGGATTGCCTCCATGACAGCTGCTTCGGTCTCATTGTCGAGCGCGCTTGTTGCTTCGTCAAAAACGAGCAAACTCGCCTGCTTATAGAATGCCCGCGCGATGCCTATTCGTTGGCGCTGGCCGCCGGACAATCGCACGCCGCGTTCGCCGACCCGCGTTTCATAGCCCTTGGGCAAGTTTTCGATGAAGCCCGCCAAAGCAGCCTGCTGCGCTGCGTTGCGAACACGTTCAAGATCGATGCCGGCGGGGTCGATGCCAAACGCGATATTCTCGGCGATCGAAGCATCCGAAAGGAAGATACTCTGGGGGACATGGGCAATCTGCCTCTGCCAGGCACGTCTGGTGCCTTCATCAAGGGGCTTCCCATCGATCTCGATCACTCCGCTTGTCGGCTCGAGCAGGCCCATAACGAGATCGACAGTCGTGCTCTTCCCGCTCCCTGTCTTGCCTACAAACCCGACCTTTGCACCTTTCACGATGGTGAGATTGAACCGTTCGATAACCGGCGGCTGATCGGGCGCGTAGCAGAACGATAAATCCTTCAGCACAATTGCCTGATCGAAAGGCAAGCGCCTCGGCGGAGGTGCCTGTGCGTCCGCTGGGAGTGGCGCTTCGATCGTCTTAAGAACCGCTTCGACGCCAGCGATATTGCCCAGCACGAGCGCCCAGTTTGCATAGATCAATTGCATAAGGGGTACTAGACGCTGCGCGCCAAGGGCAAACGTTCCCAGCATCGGCAGTACCTGCCCGGCGTTGTTTGTCCTTGTGATCAGGAAGTAAGCAAGTGCGGCGATGATCACCATCCCAGTGGCTTCGATCGCGAATCGAGGAGTAGCGGCCGCGAGAGCGTTCCCCGAATAGGCGCGCTGTAAATGCCTATCGAGTTCTTCGAAACGGGAAAGGAAGTAGCGCTGAGTGTCATTGATGATGACATCGCGAATGCCGCCCAAGCCCTCTTGCACGGACCGAATGTCTTCCGCCTGCATTCGCTCTATCGTGCGGGCATTCGTTTTGAGATGTTTGCGAATGAAGAGCGACATGCCGAGATAGGCCACACCCAATCCGGCAAAGATCGCAAATGTTATGAATGAGCTCAACGCGAACATCGCCGCAACGACGAACACGCTGATGATCGCTCCCCCGACCGCTTGGAGGATCGGGAGGAGAACGTTCATGTTGATAATGTGGACTTGGCGAAGTGTCGCCAGCACCGAACTGGAGCTATTCGATAAGTGATAGCTGTAGGGTTGGTAAAGTGCGCGCTTGTAAACCCTCACGGCGAGCTCGTGCCCGAGCGAAAAGACAAAAGCATGAGTGGCTCGCGAGAGCAGGATCCGCACAATCCCAGCGATCACTACCACTACCGAAAATAGCGACAGCAAGGGCAGCAGGCTGTCGCTCGAACTGGCCGAACCGAAGCTCTGCAATTGGCGTCCGATCCATGACTGACCTATTGAATCGGGATCGGTGATCTTGGCCAGAAACGGCAAGAGGGCACCGAGCGTCGCGGCCTCAGCGATGGCGCCGAAGAACATTAGAACCAGAAGACCGAAAAACTGGCGGCGCCGCCGCCTCGATAGCTGCGCCCACAAGCGCCGAAGCGCGTCGGTCGTGCTGTCTAGGGTCTGGGTTCCGCTCAATGCCAAGGTATCGCCCGCATTCTTGACGTTCATTGCGCATGCGCGCCACCAGGAAACAAGTCGCAAGTGGCGCCAATTGACAATTTCGGACCTCAGATCGTCAAAGGCCATCCACAAGCTGGACCATTCAGGGCAGCTTCGAACGTGCAATTGTGATATCCCTGCACTACTAGCAGCGAGGAAAAGGCGATTCTAAGCAGGAGCCGTCATTTGGGCGCCGATCGGTTCTGCCAGTCCTTGGGTCTCTGCCTGATCGGGCTAGGGACGGTGTTTCTGCTCTTTGTCGCTGCTTATCCCCTCGGCCTCGTCCAGGCCTATCCGACACCCCCCGTTGAAGCCATTGAGGGACCGCTTGGGTTTGAGAAGAAGATAGGGGATTTGAACGGCCTTTATCGCGGACCGAATGAGCCCAGGCAGGTCTATCTTGAGCGCCTAACAAAGGCTGTCGCGGGTGGCGTGGTGCATTACTGGACGGAAGGGGACCGCTGGACGGATACTGACGCGCGCTATACGAAGATCAGCGTTTTCGACAACTACGTCATCTGGCTGCTCGGTTGGCTTCCTGCATACCATGACAGCTTTCAAAATTACGAGTTTTTGACACCCCGAAAGGCCTTAGATCGCGGTTACGGCTTTTGCTCCCAAGTCTCAAAGATTGTCTATTCAATCCTTACGGAACAGGGAATCCCAGCGACGATATATAGCGCTGAGCAGCACACGATCGTCGAGGTCGATGGTAATGTTCTCGATTCCGATTATGGTGTCCTAGTACCCTATCCTCTGGCTCTTGTAGAAAAAGATCCGTCGATAGTCGATTCCTACTATTCGGACTACGAAGATATGCTGCCTCTTTTGCATGGAGCCTACGGTCAACCTTGGCATCGGCTTGGAACGCCGGAAGGCTTTCAGAGTGCCCGTTCCTACGAGACAATTCTCGAAAGGCTGAAGTGGCTTCCGCCGGTCATATTGCTGCTCATCGGCGTGTTATTAGCGACTGGCGGGCTGCTTGGGCGCGGACCGTTCGTTTCTGCCCCGAAAATATTTGCCTTCGGCCGTTCACCCAATCGTGGAGCTTAGGGAGTGCTTTGCGCTTGCTTGAGACCCATGCCTGTGGCATGCGACGGCTAAATCGGAAGTCGGCGGCGGTAGAGTCTCGATGAATTATGCTCCAGCAAAGACATCCGCTATCGTTCCTTCGACGGCCATCGCCAAGAGTCGTCGTAAGGGCGTACTTTTTGTGATCGGATCGCTAAACCTTGGCGGCACGGAGAGCCAACTCGTACTCCTCGCCAAGGAGTTGGCGCGCCGAGGATGGAGGGTCGAGGTTTTTGCGCTTACGCCGGTAGGCAACATACTGGCCGAACCTCTGACCCGCGCCGGTGTACCAATTTTCTACGGCCGCCACCGACCGAATTCCCCTGCCGCCGGTTCAAGGACGTCGCCGGGTTTGAAGGAGTTGATGGTCCTCCTGGCTGCGGCCACCTGGGTTTTCAGGCGGGTGGCTTGGACACGACCGAGCGTGGTCCATGCGTTTCTGCCGCTGACCAATTTCCTCGGCGCCATAGCCGGACGGTTAGCGTTGGCACCACTTATCGTCACATCACGGCGTGGCCTCGGCAGCCACCAGGAACGCTGGCCTTGGCTCAAATGGATGGATCGGTCCGCTAACCGTTTTTCCGATGTCGTGGTTGCGAACTCTCTTGCTGTCGCGGCAGACACGGCGACGCGGGACAACTACAGCATCAACCGCATCAAAATTGTCGCAAACGCCCTCGATTTTAGCCGGTTCGACAATATCGGCGATCGTCGCAATGGGACCCGGGCTCGACTTGGTCTCGGCCCAGATGAGGTGGGCATCGTCATTGTCGCCAATTTGATACCGTACAAAGGTCATGACGATCTGATCGAGGCGATTGCCCTTGCGTGCAAAGTGCGCCCGAACATCAAACTCTTTATGGCCGGGCAGGACCGGGGAATCGGATCGGCTCTGGCGCAGCAGGCTGAACGCCTCGGCATCGGGCGCAACGTGCAAGCCCTCGGAGTTCAGAGTGATATCCCGGGCTTACTGGCAGGCATGGATGTCGGCGTGATCGCGTCCCATGAGGAGGGCTTTTGCAATGCCTTGATGGAGAAACTGGCGGCCGGCCTCCCGGTAGTGGTTACAGACGTAGGCGGAAATCCGGAGGCAATCTCAGGCCTGCCAGGATGTGTTTTGGTACAACCTCGCGCTCCCACTGACCTCGCTCGAGGTTTGCTGGAGACAGTAGACCGTCTGCCAAAGCGCAAAACGGAACAGGAGTTTCGCCAGCGGATAATGCGCCAGCGCTATTCGATTGAGGCTATGGCCGACGCCTATGAAGCGCTCTACTTCACGGGGAATGAATGAGCGGGGTTGCAGATGTGGATTGCTCACTAGGCCCGTCGCTGCAAACGAAGTTAGTGAACCTTTCGGCCGGCTTCTGCGCTTTCACAGTCGTTGTATATCAGGCCTGGTTTATGCCTTTCTCCCTGCCATTGTTCACCGGGCGAGATGGCTATCTCAGGTTGGTCTTATACGCGCTCTATGGCGTTGTACTTATCGTCTCTTTGGCAGTGGTAGTGACGCGACGTGACGTGCGCAAAGCTATTTTGCCGCTGGCAATCGGCGCCGCGATTGCGGTGGTACCAATCGCTCTGCACCCTATAGGGATCGTCAACAGGAGCTATTTGACAACTCTTGCTCTTGGTGGCTCTGCAATCACTCTGATGCTTGCGTTTGCCCCACCGATTGTGCTGCGGCTGTCCGCTTCGGTTACGGCCCTCAATGCTATCGCTTGCTTCCTGGATGTGCTTTTCACCCATGGCTTTACCACTACGGTTGGCCGTGCTGCGGGGTTAGCAGTCAACCCGAATGTGGCCGCTGCGGGACTCTTGCTCGGCGGCGCGGCGAGCTATCGCGCCGTACCCAAGGAATGGCGCCCTGGTTTTCTCGTCCTGGTTGGTGGGGCGCTTGCAATCACCTTGTCCCGCTCCACCATTCTTGCCGCCGTCGCCACCGTCTTCCTTCCAAGTACGGTTGGCATCTGGCAATATTACAGAGCTGCCCGAAGATTCCGGATCGACACCGCTGCTTGGATGCGGGCTCTCGCTGTGGCTGTTGTGCTGCTATTGGTAACTTCCGTAGCACTGACCACTAACCGCTACTTTCGAGCTGCCATTAGCCAGTCTTTCGCAGGAGTGTTGTCCGTAAACACGGACCTTAGTGAGGCAGGCGAAGCTGTCGACACGTCGCTCGCCCGGGCAGCGGCTCCGATAGGACATCCTCCCCAAACAAATGACGCGAGCCCGCTTTCGATTGAACCGCCTGAGTTGGCGTCTTCTAGAAGCGGCCCAGCTCTATCCGAGGAAAGCCTGCCAGGAGATGTCGCCTCTCCTCCCAAAGCGAGTCCGTCTGCATCAGGCGCGGCCAGGATTCAGGCCCTCAGCGAACGGCTGACAGGTGAAGGTAAGAGAAATTCTATCTCCGCCCGCGCTCTGTTTTTGGAACGCGGCCTATTGGCATACCGGACAGGCGGTTTTTTTGGTCGTGGGCTGGAGGAGGCTCATGTCTTTGTTCCTCACAACACTTTTGTCCTTTTTGCTATCGCTTTCGGCCATATCGGCTGGCTGGTCCCACTCGGCTTCCTCGTGTTCGCCTTCTCGTTGGTTCGTGACGCCGAAGATCTGCCACTCGGGGTCGCTCTCTCAGGCGTTATGCTGACTTCGCATGATGTCTTGCTGACGCCGAGTTTGTTCATACCCGTGGCTATCGGCATAGGCAGCATGCTCGCCGCAAAGACCAATCCCAGCCGAAGCAGAGAAGCATATTCGAGCTTTGTGTTTGGAATAGGCGGAGGCGTCGGGTTATTCGCTGCCGCTTCCGTTGTCCTGTTGATTTCGCCGCCGACCGGTGTCGATCTCACGGCTAATCCGCTCTACTTCATGCTTTTGGGGACCGTCGTCGCCTGGGCTGTTGCGACACTTTATTTTTTCTGTCGCTCTCGTCGAAGCGGCCCCGGCGCATAGGCGAGGCGCTTGGCGCGACTATCCGGCCCGCCGAAGGTCGATCGACTGGACGGTCAGATCACCTCGGAGCATCTCGATAATTTTCGGAACAATGAGCCTCGCGCCGAAGATCGAGAGGTGGTTCTCGTCGACGTAGAGGCTGTGCCCTGCGCTGTTTGTCATTCGGCATTCCGCGGCGGGGCAGATCGCGTCCAGCGGATCAACGAATTGAAACTGGGAATGGCGGCCTGCAAAAGCCGCGAAAGCCGCTTTGAATGCGACATGCTCTACCTTCGAGGACGCCGGGCATGGAAGCGAGAAATAGTTCGGCCTGAGAGCACAGATCAGGTTCGTGTTTGGAGCGTGTCCGATCAAGATGACCGGTCCGCGAAACCCGGTGTACAGCTTGGAGATGTCTTCGAGCATTGTCGGAAACAGCTTTGCCAGATTACGGATATCGACAGGCGCCCCATCAGCCTTCCTTTCTAGAATGTTGCGATATCCTGGCCAGCGCTGAGCGTGGACGATGGCAGCGATCCCCCCAGCGTTCAACCAACGGGCTGCTTGTTCTGTTGCGGCTCGACAATGTTGCGTCACCGCGCCTCTAGGCCGGCTCTGAAGGTCCGCTCCGAAATAGCAGCTGCCGGCTTGCGCTAGCAGGAAGTGAAATTCCTTCCCGCCAAGCTCTTCAAGGGCGCGGGTGTAGTGGTCAACGTGCGAGTCCCCGACGATGAGAATCTTCGTCGGGCTTTGAAGATTTCCGAATTCGCAGAAATCCTCACAGCCACGAGAGCCCGTGATCGATTTCAAGGTCGATCGATCGGCCAGTTCACCTCCCGCGATCGCCGATGGCGACCGCCAAGGCATACCGTCCCACATTGAGTAGCTGATCAGCGAGAGGGTAAGCAGGCCTGCCAACGCAAGCCCTGCGGGTCCGACGAAGCCGCGGCCAACACGATACGGCTGTTCAACGAAGTGAAACATCATGACTGCCAAGGCGAGAGACAGGAACCCGACGAGAACAGCCTCTTTCGGCAGCAGCGGCCGCAGAAGGCCATACTCACAGAATACGATCAGGGGCCAGTGCACTAGGTAAAGTGAATAGCTGATGCGCCCGACATAGGCTGCGGGGCCATTGCGTAAAACAAGCGCCACATGTCGTGAGCGATCCGCGTAAAGCACCATCGCGGCTCCGACTGTAGGCACGAGCACATTGAGGGCGGGTGCGTGCGCCGTGTCGTCCAGAAAGAAGACGGCGCTGCCTATGAGCACCAATCCAAGCAAGGCGAGGAGTTCGTGGGTAGCCAAGGCTCGCGGGTGTGGAAGCCAGACCAATACCGCGCCACAAGCAAATTCGAACACGCGGAAAGGCATATTGTAAAAGACGGTCGCCCGGCCGTCCGAAAGCCATTCGGCAGTCCGCGTTCCAGCAAGCAGCCAAAATGATCCGTCTTGGAATGCGAAAATTAGCCAGAAGCCCAAAACTGCGATCGCCAGGATTGGCCAAACCATCCGACGTCGGAATAGGGCGAGCAAACCCGAAAGCAGGAGCGGCCACACGCAATAGAACTGCCACTCGACACTCAGGGACCAAGTGTGCAGCAGGGGCTTCATACGCGCGGCCAGGTCGAAGTAGCCGGATTCTCGCCAGAAGAGTACGTTCGAAACCCCTAGAGTGGCGGCCAAAAGCGACTCTGCGAAGGTCTCCAAGTGCTGTGGAGCGAACAGAAGAACCGCAGCAATGCACGACAGGGCCAGTGTCGCAAAGAGAGCCGGCAGCAGCCGGCGAGCGCGGCGCCGATAGAACTGCGCCAGGCTGAAACGCCCTCCGTCGATATCGGCTACAACAATCTTCGTGATCAGAAAACCGCTGATCACGAAAAAAACATCGACACCGACAAAGCCACCGGAAAACCCGAAAATCCTCAAATGAAAGCAGAGCACTGCCAAAACAGCGAGCGCTCTAAGGCCATCTATCTCTGCCCGATGATGGTTCAGCCTGTCCCGTGTTGCGAGTGACGCAGCGGAGGTCGAACCGCCTTGCTCCTCAACGGGCAAGGCAACGCTGCTTCCCCGCCAAGTTGCGCCAGCCGTAGTTGAAGACAGGGCTTGGCGGTTTCGCATGCCCCTAGTTGCTCTTGAGGGTTGTCGGAGACCGTGGAACGTTCATGACCGATACCCGCGTCTGCCTGTCATCAGCAGCGAGGGCCTGGTAGAGGCCCATCACCCGCGCGAGCACGTCGTCGGTCTCCGGCTTCAAGTTTCTGCGTACATGCGATGCATCGCGGTAAATGAACTCACCATTGATGTAGGTGGCGCACTGCCCGTTCGGGCACATCCCTTTGAGCGGATCGACAAAGAACACCCCGTCATGCTCAGTGAGCGACGCCAGCGCGGCGACCATCGGTGACCACACCCGCAGGATCCGCTCACTGTCGATATCGGTCGAGCAACGCCTCAATATCCTGCTTTCGCGCATCGCCGCGCACGAGGTCAAATCCAAACCTGGCCCAGGCACCTGACCAATGATTCCAACGCGCCGCTCGGGAGCGGCGATTTCTTCAACGAGGCTTCGCAGGCCGTCGCGCATCAGCAGGACTTGGTCCGCTTGCCGCCCGTCGTCAGCAACGACATTGGTGTAGGCAAGGCTTGTCCAGGCTGAGGACAGAACCACGAGGTCGATGTCCGTGCGCTGTCTCAGCATGCTGACCGCGGCCGTTCGGGACGATGCGCAGCTTTCCCGGTAGTTAGGTTGCTCCGGAAAGTCGCGATGGACACCTTCTCCGAATGCGGCCGGGCAGGCATGATAAAGAAAGAAGGCCGTATTCTCCCTTTGGCCAACCGCATCCAATAGCGGGGCGAGATGCTCCGCATGGCTGTCACCCCACAGCATGGCATGGCGTGCCGCCTTGTCCCAAGGTGCTCCGAATGCGCAAAACGTGCCGTCCAGCTCGGCGATCTTGACCATCCGCGGACACGGCCAGTCCCACATCACCTCGAGGCTGCGCATCGCCTCAACCTCCCTCGGGATTCTGCTGGCGATACCCCCCGCTTGGAAGATTGAATTGCCGCACAGACCGACCATCAACGCTGCGGTCGCGCCGGCGATGACGGTTCTCATCGGGGGCGGCCGCAGCCGGCGAACGGGTTCTTCGACGAATCGCCAGGACAAATAGGCCGTCGCCCAGGCTGCCGCGATGAGGATCAGCGCTTCGCCCGCTGTCGGCATCGCGCCGCCGGCATAGTGACGGAAAAAGACCAGAATCGGCCAGTGCCAGAGGTACAGGCTGTATGAAATTTTTCCTGTAAAGCGGAGCGGCCCGCTTGAAAGAACCGCCGTAGCGATGGAAGGAGAACAAGGCCAGACGAGCAAGACAGCACCAGCCACCGGGGCGAGTGCACTCAGTCCCGGAAATGGCTGGCTCGAGGATAGCCAGATGGAGCTAGCGGCTATCAGGCAAAGGCCAACCAAGCCGAACGCCTCGGAAGTGCCACGGCGGCCGATCGGCGGAACAAAAACCAGCAGTCCGCCTAGTGCCAGTTCCCAACCCCGGCTGAAGGGAGCATAGAACGCTTGCTTGGGATCGACTGCCACCAGGTGCAGGGCAGTCGAAAAGCTGATCAACGCGACAAGGCAGATCGCCGCCACGGTCGGCGACCGCTGGCGCCGCCACAAGCGGTTGGCGATGAACAAGAGAGCTGGCCATACGAGGTAGAACTGCTCTTCGACGCCGAGGGACCAAAGATGCAGGAGCGGCAGTAGAGTCGCCTCGCGGTCGAAATAACCAGTGTTCCAGAGGAAATAGTAGTTTCCAAGCCCGGCAGCGGAGAAGGCCGCACTGCGCCCAAGACCGGCATAGTCACCCGGGAGCAGAAGAAACCAACCCGCCGTGAGCGACAGCCCGATCATCACCAGCATTGCTGGCAGGATACGACGCGCGCGCCGACCGTAGAATTCGGCGAACGACAGTTCGGCGCTCTCCGCAACCAAAAGGCGTGTGATCAAGTAGCCCGAGATTACGAAGAAGATGTCAACGCCGATGAATCCCCCCGGAAAACCGGGAACGCCGAAATGAAAAAGGATGACGGTGATGACCGCGACAGCGCGCAAACCGTCGACGTCTGCCCGATAATCGAACTTCAAAGGTTCCCCCGAGCTATCTGTCGAAACGTCATAGCGTGATTGCAATCGGTGAGTCGACGGCGCGACAAGGCGCGGCCTGCGACGTTGCGATTCCAATAGTTTCGAATACTACCGCTTCCTTGCAATGCTAGACCGCGAGAAACATGGGGATACCCTGACAATTCATTTCACGCTAGAACGACAAAAACCTACACAGGTGTACCGGAATCAGTTCTGCCTGTTGGGCTAGGGGCAGCTGGCTCCCGGGGACATGTCGGGGCTTCGTTGGAGATATCGAGGGCCACCGAAAACTCGGCCGACTTGTAGAAAACGAGTTGTTCATCGTGTCCTTGACTGTATAGAAAGGCTATCCCGTGCGTAGCGAGGGCCACGGGTCGTTCTGGAGGCGGCAACTTTGGACAACCATAGCCCGGACGTGGTTGAATTCGGCCCGCGGACACATGCCCTGGTTACAGGTGGCGCGGGCTTTCTTGGATCGGCGCTGGTCGATCTGTTACTTGACCGCAATTGCAGCGTAACCGTCATCGATGATCTCTCGAACGGCTCGCTTCGCAACCTTCCGGTCGGCAATCCCCGCCTGACGATCCGTACCTTCAGGGTCGGCAGCCCGGCCTTCAATGCGGCGGTCCATGACGAGGTTGGTCTGGCTGACGCCGTATTCCATCTGGCGAGCCCGATCGGGGTTCAGCTTGCCCACACGGAACGCTTTGCTGTCACCAGCGGCATTCTTGAATCAGGTTGCGCAATCGTCGAGGCGTGCCGGCTGCACCGGCGTCCGCTTCTCTATACGTCGAGTTCGGAAGTTTACGGCTCCGGTCGCGACCGTCCGATTACAGAGTCCGATCCTGTGGTGACGGATCTCCGACCGCGATGGGGATATGCTGCCGCCAAGGCAGCGGTTGAGCATCTGATAGCCGGATTGTTTTTCGATTTCGGCATTCCCGCCTGGATTGTGCGGCCGTTCAACATGGCTGGGCCTCGGCAGCGCTCGGCGACCGGCCTCGTGCTGCCGGTATTTGTAAACTCGGCCTTACGGGGCGAACCGCTTGTCGTTCACGACGACGGCGAGCAAAGGCGGGCATTCCTGCATGTTACCGACGCCGCCGAAGGGTTGCTCCTGGTCATGCAATGCCGATCCTTGCGAGGACGGCCGGTCAATCTGGGTGGCAGCGAGGCAGTGCAGATCGGAAATCTCGCAAGGATGGTGGTTGAGGCGACCAACACGAACGCGCCGATCGTCATGAAGTCTTCCAACGCGGTCTATGGCGAGAAGTTCGCCGTAACGCATGATCGCGTACCGGATACGAGTCTTCTGAGCACCATGACAGGCTGGCGCCCGCTGCGAAGCACAAGGCAGACGATTGCCGACTGCATCGAGCATATGCGTACCGAACGAGTGATGGCTTGACGCTTGGCTTATTGGTCCCGTTCATCGGGGCCCTGTTCATTGCGGTTCCTGGCGTATGGCTGTTCGCTCGCCTTGCGAGGCGCATCGGGGCTGTCTCCAAGGTCAAGAGCGACCGATGGCACACATCGGGCGAAGTCCCTCGACTTGCAGGGCCTGCCCTACTGATCGCGATGTCTCCATGGCTTCCGGTTGGCCATATCCTGTTGCTGGCTCTTCTCTGCCTAGTCGGCGCACTCGATGATGTCCGATCCCTTTCCGCCGGCGCCAAGGCAGCAGCGTTGGCCGCGGCGGCGATACTTGCCGGGATCATCACAGGTTTTTGGTGGGTACCGATCGTCATTTGGATCGCCTGCAACGCGGTCAACATGCTCGATCACGCCGATGGACTTGCCGCGACCACAATCGCAGCCGCCTCTTTCGGCCTCGGCGGTGATGCCGGGCTGGCCTGCGCCGGTGCCTGCCTCGGGTTCCTTTGCTTCAACTATCCGCCAGCACGTGTCTTCATGGGTGACAGCGGCAGCCTTCTGCTCGGCGCGGCAGTCGTGCTTCACGCTTCGGAAAGAGGTTTCGGCTCCTCGTTGGCGTGGCTTGCCGTCCCACTGATCGATGCAGTATTCGTTATCATCCGCCGCTTGCGACGAGGACGGCGGCCTTGGATTGGCGGTACGGACCACCTCGGCCATACGTTGCTGCGGCTGGGCGTAGGCGGTAAGACTTTACCGGCCCTTTATGGGGTAACGGCACTCGCACTAGGCTTGGCATTCACTGCTTGGCAAAGTTCATAGAACCAAACGGGTATCACAATCCCCAGGCCGCCTTCCGAAACCGCAGCCCAGCACGCTGCGAAATATGGCGGCAATTTTCGGTGCCCTCGACTTATGTGACCTGGGTGTTCGCGGCAGAAGGGTTCATTCAACCACGGCCGATATCATCGCCAGTCCTGACAGAAGGTTGGGGAGAGCACCTGCGGCAAATCCGCTGCCAAGCTCAGGTTGACTATGGCCGGACTAGGCGCGACGATCAGATTGCAAAGCCCTCACCGTCCGTCCCGTCGATGAGCGGGTCGGGAGCGCATGCGGCGGCGACGCGGGCCGCATCGAGAATTTCGATCGTCTGGCCGTCGACCCTGATGCCTGACTTTCCCAGGCTCGACAGTGCACGCGAAAAGGACTCGCGTGTTATGCCGAGCTCGGAGGCGATGAGCGTCTTCTCGAACGGCAGAACGGCTCGGTCCGGCGTGCCCTGCCGCTTCGACAGGGCCAGGAGATAGCAACCAACGCGCTCGGTCGAGCTCCTTAGCTTAAGGTTCTTGATCTGCCGGACCATGCGTCGAAATTGAGCGGCGAGGCTTCCGATCGCCGCATGAGCCAGCAAAGGCTCTACTTCCACCGCCGCCCGAAACGCTCCCGCTTGAATCAACAAGAACCGCGAAGGCTCTGGCACTCGGGCCTGCATGAGATAAGGCGCGCCGGTCAGGACGGCGGCGGGTATGACGAGATCTGGGGCTCTGACAGCCTCGATCAAGACTTCACGGCCTTCGGCCGATCGTCCAAACAACTGGGCCGACCCTGCCAGCACGATCAGCTGGAAGTTCGGCACGTCGCCTTGTTCGAACAGAACGGTGCCTGCGGACACGCTGTGCACCATGGCATGTCGCATCAAATCGGTCCGGCGGGGTACGGGTAACCCCCGAAACAACGGCAGCTCCTCCGGCGCCACGCCCTCATACGTCAGGTCATCCAAATGTGTCGTCTCCGATTTGAGGCTTCCCTTTGCTTCCGCATCCTGAGTGACAAATGTCACGGCATGCCTTGATTTGGATCAATGCCGGATGATGCCGGCTTGGTCATGCTGGCCTTGAGGGGGCGAGAGTCCGCTCCTTGAGGCCAACCGTCTAAGAGGCTGCCGACAATGAAAACAACCGCGGATCCGAAGTCCGGTCAAATCCTGGGCGCAAGCACGGCGGCATTTACGGTCTGCTTCGCGGTCTGGACCATCTTTTCCATCATCGGCATTCGCATCCGCCAGGAACTCGGCCTCAGCGAGACGGAGTTCGGCCTGCTCCTCGGCACGCCGATCCTGACGGGTTCGCTGCTCAGGGTGGCGCTTGGCATCTGGACCGACCGCTACGGGGGCCGGATCGTCTTCACGGTGAACATGCTCGCGGCCGCGGTCGCAACTTTCCTTCTGTCGTATGCTCATACCTATCCTCAGATGCTGGTCGCAGCCCTCGGCGTCGGGATCGCCGGCGGCTCCTTCTCGGTCGGTGTCGCCTATGTGTCGCGTTGGTTCCCGCCGCAAAGACAAGGTACGGCGCTTGGTATCTTCGGTGCGGGCAATGTCGGTGCCGCCGTCACCAAATTCCTCGCCCCCTTCGTGCTCGTCGCCTTCGGATGGCAGGCCGTGGCTGAGGCCTGGGCAGCGGCCCTCGTCGTCATGGCCGCCATCTTCTGGTTCATGACGGATGACGACCCGGTCATCGTCGAACGTCAGCGATCCGGCATCAAGCCGAAAAGCGCGTGGCTCGAACTCGAACCATTGAAGAACGTGCAGATCTGGCGTTTCGCGCTCTACTATTTCTTCGTGTTCGGCGCCTTTGTCGCGCTCGCGCTTTGGCTGCCGCAATATCTCATCAACGTCTACGGCCTCGACATCAAGACGGCCGGCATGATTGCTGCCTTCTTCTCCGTGCCGGCGAGCCTGTTTCGCGCCTATGGCGGACACCTTTCGGACAGCTTCGGCGCGCGTCGCGTGCTCTACTGGACCTTCATGATTTCGGTGGCGGCGACCTTCGTCCTTTCCTATCCACCGACCGACTACGTCGTCCACGGCATCAACGGGACGACCGCCTTCCACATCGAGATGGGCCTCGTCGGCTTCATCGTCACTATATTCGTGCTCGGCTTCTTCATGGCCCTCGGCAAGGCCGCCGTCTACAAGCACATCCCGGTCTACTATCCCGACCATGTCGGTTCGGTCGGCGGACTCGTCGGCATGATCGGCGGCCTTGGCGGTTTCGTGCTGCCGATCCTGTTCGGCTTGCTGCTTGACCTGACGGGCCTCTGGACGAGTTGCTTCATGGCGCTCTTCTTGCTGGTCTCCGGCGCGCTGATCTGGATGCATATGGCGATCCGCCAGATGGAACGCGGCACCGTTGGCGAGGCCCTCGCCAAGCTGCCGCCTTTCCCGGAAATGCAGGACATGCCCACGCCTGTGGCAAAGGCCCGGACTGGCGGTGCTCTAACCGACTGGCGTCCGGAGGACAAAGCGTTCTGGGCTGAAACCGGCCGCCGCATCGCGAAACGCAATCTGTGGCTGTCGATACCGGCGCTACTGCTTTCGTTTGCCATCTGGCAGGTGTGGTCAGTCGTCGTCGCCAAGCTTCCGCTCGTCGGCTTCACCTTCACCACCGACCAACTCTTCTGGCTCGCCGCTTTGCCCGGAATCTCCGGCGCGACGCTGCGCATCTTTTATTCCTTCATGGTGCCGATCTTCGGCGGCCGGCTCTGGACGACGCTTACGACCTGGTCGCTCATCATACCGGCCGTGGGCATCGGGTATGCGGTACAAAATCCCGACACGCCCTATGTCGTGCTGCTGATGCTGGCGCTGCTCTGCGGCTTCGGCGGCGGCAACTTCGCCTCGTCCATGGCCAACATCTCCTTCTTCTTCCCGAAGGCGGAGAAGGGAAATGCGCTTGCACTCAACGCCGGCCTTGGCAATCTCGGCGTCAGCGTCGTCCAGTTCATCGTGCCGCTGGCAATCACCACCGGGATCTTCGGCTGGCTCGGCGGCGATCCGGCCATGGTCAAGGGAGCTGCGGGCGATGCGCCGATTTGGTTGCAGAATGCAGGCTTCGTTTTCGTGCCCTTTATAGCGCTCTCGGCTTTCGCCGCCTGGTTCGGCATGAACGACATAGCTTCTGCCAAGGCATCTTTCAGCGAGCAGGCCGTTATCTTCCAGCGTCGGCACAACTGGATCATGTGCTGGCTCTACACCGGCACTTTCGGATCCTTCATCGGCTATTCGGCTGGTTTCCCGCTGCTCACGAAGATGCTGTTTCCGGACGTCAATGCGCTCCAGTTCGCCTTCCTCGGCCCGCTGGTCGGCGCTCTCTCGCGCTCGGGCTCTGGCTGGCTCGCGGACAAGTATGGTGGCGCGCGCGTCACCTTCTGGGCCTTCATGCTGATGATCGCAGGTGTTGCCGGTGTTTTGTGGTTCATCGGCATCAAGGATCAGCCGGGCGCGTTCACGGGCTTCTTCGTGGCATTCCTGCTGCTTTTCTTCGCCACCGGCGTCGGCAACGCCTCTACGTTCCAGATGATCCCGGTGATCATGGCCAAGGAGATGGGCCGCCTGATGCCCGACGCCGATACCGAAGCGCGTCGCAAGCAGGCGGAGAAGGAGGCTGCCGCCATCACCGGCTTTACCTCCGCGATCGCGGCCTTCGGCGCGTTCTTCATACCGAAGAGCTACGGCAGCTCAATCGCCCTCACGGGCGCGCCGAACGCCGCGTTGTGGGCCTTCCTCCTGTTCTACGTGAGCTGCCTTGCCATCACCTGGGGTGTCTACACCCGCAAGGGCGGCCTTCTGCACGACATCGAGCGCGCCAAGCGCGGCGCGCCCGTCCGCCCGGCCGCGGCCGAATAACCAGGGACAACGCAATGTCACATTTTCTCGACCGGCTAACCTTCTTTCGCAAGACCGTCGACAGCTTTTCGGACGGTCACGGGATAGTGACCAACGAAGACCGGTCCTGGGAAGACGGCTACCGCAAGCGCTGGCAGCACGACAAGATCGTGCGCTCCACCCATGGTGTGAATTGCACCGGCTCGTGCTCGTGGAAGATCTACGTCAAGGGCGGCATCGTCACCTGGGAGACGCAGCAGACCGATTATCCGCGCACGCGGCCCGATCTGCCCAACCACGAGCCTCGCGGCTGCGCACGCGGCGCGTCATACAGCTGGTATCTCTATTCGGGCGCCCGGGTGAAATACCCGATGATCCGCGGCCGGCTGTTGAAGCTGTGGCGGGCGGCTCGCGCCAAGATGCCGCCAGTCGCGGCATGGGCCTCGATCGTCGAGGACTCGAACAAGCGCCAATCCTACATCTCGATCCGCGGCCACGGCGGCTTCGTGCGCGCCACCTGGGACGAGGTGAACGAGCTCGTCGCAGCCGCCAATGCTTACACCGCCCGCAAACATGGCCCTGACCGCATCATCGGCTTCTCGCCGATCCCGGCCATGTCGATGGTCTCCTATGCCGCCGGCTCGCGCTATCTTTCGCTGCTCGGTGGCGTGTGCATGTCGTTCTACGACTGGTATTGCGACCTGCCGCCGGCGAGCCCGCAGACCTGGGGCGAGCAGACCGACGTGCCGGAGAGCGCCGACTGGTACAATGCCGGCTTCATCATCGTCTGGGGCTCGAACGTGCCACAGACGCGTACCCCGGACGCGCATTTCTACACTGAGGTCCGCTACAAGGGCACCAAGAGCGCGGTCGTCTCGCCGGACTATGCCGAAGCGACCAAGTTCGCCGACATCTGGCTCAATCCAAAGCAGGGCACCGACGCCGCGCTGGCGCTCGCCATGGGCCACGTGATCCTGCGCGAATACCACCTCGACCGCAGCGTCGCCTATTTCGACGACTATGCCCGGCGCTACACCGACATGCCCTTCCTGGTGCGGCTGGCGGAGCGCGACGGCAAGCTCGTTCCGGAGCGCCTGCTGCGTGCCTCCGAGATCAAGGGCGCTCTCGGCGAGAAGAACAACCCGCAATGGAAGACGGTCGCCATCGACGAGGCAACGGATGCGTTAGTCGCGCCACTCGGGTCGGCCGGCTACCGCTGGGGCGAGCAAGGAAAGTGGAATCTCGAGGAAAAGGATGGCAAGGGGCGGGACGTTCGGTTGAAGCTCTCCCTCGCCGGCGATGGAGCTGACATTGCGGCTGTCGACTTCCCCTATTTCGGAGGCCGGGCAACGGAGCATTTCGTGGCCACCGAGCATGGCGAGATCCTGACCCGCAATATCCCGGTCCGCACGATCAAGACCATCGACGGGGCGGTGAAGGTGGCAACGGTCTACGACCTGCTCATGGCCAATTACGGCCTCGACCGCGGCTTCGGCGGCGCCAATGTCGCCTCTTCCTACGATGACGACGTGCCGTTCACACCCGCCTGGGCTGAGCGCATCACTGGCGTGAAGCGCGACGCCATCGTCACCGTGGCGCGCGAATTCGCCACCAATGCCGAAAAGACCAACGGCCGCTCGATGGTGATCCTGGGCGCAGGTCTCAACCACTGGTACCACATGGATATGAATTACCGGGGGATCATCAACCTCCTGGTGTTCTGCGGCGCCGTCGGCCAGTCGGGCGGCGGCTGGTCGCACTATGTCGGCCAGGAAAAGCTGCGGCCGCAGACAGGCTGGACGCCGCTCGCTTTCGCGCTCGACTGGGCGCGCCCGCCGCGCCACCAGAACTCGACGTCCTTCTTCTACGCGCACACGGACCAATGGCGATACGAGACCCTGACGGCGGCGGAGATCTTGTCGCCGACCGCGCCCGAAGGAGACTGGAACCAAAGCTTCATCGACTACAACGTCCGCGCCGAGCGCATGGGCTGGCTGCCTTCGGCGCCGCAGTTGAAGCAGAACCCGCTCGATATCGCCAAACGAGCTTCGGCTGCTGGCCTCGAGGTGAAGGACTATGTGGCAAGCGCACTGAAGTCGGGTGAACTCGACCTTGCATGCGAGGACCCTGACGATCCGGCCAACTGGCCCCGCAACATGTTCGTGTGGCGCTCCAACATTCTGGGGTCTTCCGGCAAGGGCCACGAATACTTTCTGAAGCACCTGCTCGGCACCACGCACGGTGTCATGGGCAAGGACCTCGGCGCCGAAGGCAAGGTGCGCAACAAGGAGGTCGTTTGGCACGACGAGGCGCCGCGGGGAAAGCTCGATCTTCTTGTCACGCTCGATTTCCGCATGTCGACGACCTGCGTGTACTCCGACATCGTGCTGCCGACCGCGACCTGGTACGAGAAGAACGACCTCAACACCTCCGACATGCACCCCTTCATCCACCCGCTGTCGGCGGCGGTGGACCCTGCCTGGGAGGCACGCTCGGACTGGGATATCTACAAGGGCCTCGCCAGGGCCTTTTCCGAGGTCGCTCCGGAGGTGCTGGGCGTGGAGCAGGACGTCGTCCTAACTCCCATCCAGCATGACACGCCCGGCGAGATCGCCCAGCCCTTCGACGTCGCCGACTGGAAACGCGGCGAGATCGAACCGATCCCGGGCAGGACGATGCCGGCCGTGAGCGTCGTCAAGCGCGACTATCCGAACCTCTACGCCCGCTTCACCGCGCTCGGCCCGCTGATGACCGAGGCCGGCAACGGCGGCAAGGGCATCAACTGGAAGACAGCGCATGAAGTCGAGGCGCTGGGCGCGCTCAACGGCGTCCAACCCGCCGGCCCCGCCAAGGGCCTGCCGAAGATCGAGACGGATATCGACGCGACCGAAGTCATCCTGATGCTCGCGCCGGAAACCAACGGCGAGGTCGCGGTGAAAGCCTGGGAGGCGCTCTCCAAGGCGACGGGCCGCGAGCATGCTCATCTCGCCATCCCGAAGGAGGACGAGAAGATCCGCTTTCGCGACGTTCAGGCCCAGCCGCGCAAGATCATCTCCTCTCCCACCTGGTCCGGCATCGAAAGTGAGAAGGTCTGCTACAATGCCGGCTACACGAACGTCCACGAACTGATCCCGTGGCGCACGCTGACCGGACGCCAGCAGCTTTATCAGGATCATCTGTGGATGCGGGCCTTCGGCGAAGGCTTCATCACCTGGAAGCCGCCGGTCGACCTGAAGACGATCTCCGCCGTCAAGGGAGTCAGGTCCAACGGCAACAAAGAGATCGTCCTCAACTTCATCACGCCGCATCAGAAATGGGGCATCCATTCCACCTACAGCGACAATCTCCTGATGCTGACGCTCAATCGCGGCGGTCCGGTGGTGTGGATTTCCGAGACCGACGCCAAGGCCGCGGACATCGTGGACAATGACTGGGTCGAGGTTTTTAACGCCAACGGAGCGCTTACGGCCCGCGCCGTCGTCTCCCAGCGAGTCAAACAGGGCATGATGCTGATGTATCACGCTCAGGAGAAGATCGTGAACACGCCCGGCTCCGAACTGACCGGCAACCGCGGCGGCATCCACAATTCGGTGACGCGCACGGTGCTCAAGCCGACCCATATGATCGGCGGCTATGTCCAGCAGTCCTACGGCTTCAACTACTACGGAACCGTTGGCTCCAACCGCGACGAGTTCATCGTGGTCCGCAAGATGGCGACCGTCGACTGGCTCGAGGAACCCCTGCAAGCGAATGCTCCCAAGGAGGCCGCAGAATGAAAATCCGCGCCCAGATCGCGATGGTGTTGAACCTCGACAAATGCATCGGGTGTCACACCTGTTCGGTTACCTGCAAGAACGTCTGGACCAACCGTGAAGGCGTCGAATACGCTTGGTTCAACAATGTCGAGACCAAGCCGGGCGTTGGCTATCCCAAGGAATGGGAGAATCAGCAGAAATGGAACGGCGGCTGGCGACGCAAGAAGAATGGCAAGATCGAGCCGAAGATGGGCGCCAAGTGGCGCATCCTCGCCAACATCTTCGCAAACCCTGATCTGCCGGAGATCGACGACTACTACGAGCCGTTCACTTTCGATTACCAGCATCTGCACACGGCGAAGGAATCGAAAGCTTTCCCTACGGCTCGTCCGCGCTCGGCCATCACCGGCGAGCGGATGGAAAAGATCGAATGGGGACCGAACTGGGAGGAGATCCTCGGCGGCGAGTTCGAGAAGCGGTCGAAGGACGTGAATTTCGAGGGCGTCCAGAAGGACATTTACGGCCAGTTCGAAAATACCTTCATGATGTACCTTCCGAGGCTTTGCGAGCACTGCCTCAACCCGACCTGCGCGGCGGTGTGCCCGTCCGGGGCCATCTACAAGCGCGAGGAGGACGGCATCGTACTGATCGATCAGGACAAGTGCCGCGGCTGGCGCATGTGCGTCTCCGGCTGCCCCTACAAGAAGATCTACTACAACTGGTCGTCGGGCAAATCGGAGAAGTGCATCTTCTGCTATCCCCGCATCGAGGCGGGGCAGCCGACGGTCTGTTCGGAAACCTGCGTCGGGCGCATCCGCTATCTCGGCGTGATCCTCTACGACGCCGACCGTATCGAGGCGGCTGCCAGCGTACCGCAGGAGAAGGACCTCTATCAGGCGCAGCTCGATATCTTCCTCGATCCGAACGATCCGGCCGTCATCGCACAGGCCCGTGCCGACGGGATTCCCGACAACTGGCTGGAGGCGGCCAAATTGTCGCCGGTCTGGAAGATGGCGATGGAGTGGAAGATTGCCTTTCCGCTTCACCCCGAGTACCGCACGCTGCCGATGGTCTGGTACGTTCCGCCGCTCTCGCCCATCCAGTCGGCGGCTGCCGCCGGCAAGATGGGGCTGGACGGCGATATGCCCGACGTGCGCAGCCTGCGCATCCCGCTCCAGTATCTGGCCAATCTGCTGACGGCGGGCAATGAGGAGCCCGTGGCGCTTGCGCTCGAGCGCATGCTGGCGATGCGAAGCTACATGCGGGCAAAGACGATCGACGGCCGCCTCGACGAGTCGATCGCGACGCGGGTCGGCCTGACGGGCGCAGCCATCGACGACATGTACAAGGTCATGGCGATCGCCAATTACGAGGATCGTTTCGTCATCCCCACTTCGCACCGCGAATGGAGCGAGGACGCCCAGGACCTGCGCGGCTCCTGCGGCTTCTCGTTCGGCAACGGTTGCTCGGGCGGTTCCACCGAGACCAACCTCTTCGGCACCAAGCAGACCAAGCGGCCGACAAACCCGATGGAGATCGCGTGATGCTCTCGAACAGGACCTTCAAGGCGCTCTCGGCGCTCCTTTCCTATCCGACCGAGGAACTTTGCGCGGCGATCCCGGAAATCACCGCGGCGGTCGCAGACGAGGGACTGATATCGGACGAAGCAGGCAAGCACCTGCAGTCCTTGTTTGCCGATCTGGCCACCCTGGATCTCTACGATTTGCAAGAGCGTTACGTGGAATTGTTCGACAAGACGCGCCGCCACTCGCTGCATCTCTTCGAGCACATCCATGGCGAGAGCCGAGATCGCGGCCAGGCGATGGTCGATCTGGCCGAACACTACCGGCGTGGCGGGCTCGAGGTCGCGGCAAACGAATTGCCCGACTTCATCCCGCTTTTCCTCGAATTCCTCTCCGCCCGTCCCATTGAGGAGGCGCGCGGGCTGCTAAATGAAACCGGCCACATCTTCTCGCTGCTGGAAGGTCGGCTCGCCAAGCGCAACGCAGGCTATGCCGCTGTATTCACGGCCATACGCTCGATAGTCAGCGAGCCGGCCGTGGCCGTGGGCGCCGACGAACTCGACGAGCCCGACGACCTGGCAGCCATCGACGCCGCCTGGGAAGAGGCCGCGGTCGCATTCGGTCCCGGGAATGCGACCGACGGCTGTTCCGTCGACCGACTGAGAATCCAGATGCGCGCCGCCAATCGCGATGCGCGTAGTAGCGTTGCCTGACGGAGGAAAGCCATGTCCGACACAATCAACGCCGCGCTCTTTGGCTGGTATCCCTATTTCTGCCTGACCATCTTCCTGCTCGGTAGCCTGATCCGCTTCGATCGCGAGCAATATACCTGGAAGACGGGATCCTCCCAGTTGCTGCGGCGGCGTCAGCTCCGCTGGGGCTCCAATCTGTTCCACGTCGGTATCTTGATGATCTTCGCCGGCCACTTCGTCGGCCTGCTGACGCCGATCTGGGTATTCGATGCGCTCGGTGTCTCACACAGCTTCAAGCAGGGCCTTGCCATCACCGCCGGCGGCATCGCTGGCGTTGCCTGCTTCATCGGCATAGCGCTTCTGGCCCATCGTCGTCTGTTCGATCCTCGCATCCGCAACACGTCGGCGCCCGGTGACATCGCGATTTTGTTGCTGCTCTGGTTGCAGCTCACGCTTGGCCTTTCGACCATCTTCGTCTCGCTCGGTCACATGGACGGCCATGAGATGGTGAAATTCATGAACTGGGCGCAGGGCATCCTCACCTTGCGGCCGGCGGCCGCGGCCTACGTCGCCGACGTCAACCCGATCTTCAAGGCGCATCTCCTGCTCGGCATGACGATCTTTCTGGTCTTCCCGTTCACCAGGTTGGTTCATGTCTGGAGCGCGCCGGTCTGGTATCTCGGCCGTCCCGGCTATCAGGTCGTGCGCACACGCTTCGCCGAGCGCCGGTCGCCCGCGCCAGTGTCCGTGATGCGGTCGTCCGAGCCCTTGCGGCGCCCCGCTGCCGCTCCATCCCACCAGCCCGCGGAGTAAACCATGGCCGCGCTCGTCATCGATCATTCGGCCGGCCGCAAATCGTCCGAACATCCGCACGAACACCGGCCCGCAACTCCTGACACGGCGCCGTCCCGCGAACGCGTGGCGATGCCGCCGGTGACCGTCAACGGGGTGGCGATATCGCGCAAGGCGATCGCCGCCGAGGTGCAGAACTTTCCCGCCCGCAATCCCGGCGAGGGATGGCATGCCGCAACCCGTGCGCTCGTCATTCGCGAGCTGCTCCTGCAAGAGGCGCGGCGTCTCGACATAGCCGCCGACCAGCGGACCGACCAGGATGGACGCAGGGAGACCATCGAAGACGCGCTGGTGCGCGGCTTGATCGAGCGCGAGGTTCGCGTTCCCGAGGCGGATGAGGAGACGCTGCGGCGCTTCTATGAAAATAATCTTCGCCGTTTCATGACGCCGCCTCTCTATGAAGCCGATCATATTCTCATAGCGGCTCGTCACGATGATCGTGAGGCATTCGCCGCCGCGCGTAAAAGGGTGTCGTCGCTGAGATCTGCTCTGGCAGCTGCTCCAGAGCGTTTCGCGGCACTGGCGCGAGATTGCTCGGATTGCCCGTCGGGAGCCTTGGGCGGCAGCCTCGGCCAAATCGGGCCGGGCGACACCACGCCGGAATTCGAGGCTGCTCTCATCGAGCTCGTCCCAGGCGATATCTCGCAGCCAGTGGAGACGCGCTACGGCGTCCACCTCATTCGCCTGACGCGGCGCATCGACGGCCGCCAGCTTCCGTTCGAGGCCGTGCGGGAACGCATCGCGTCCTATCTGGCCGAGCACGTCAGCCGGCAGGCGACGGCGCAATACGTCTCCCTGCTTGTCGGCCGGGCGGACATCGTCGGGATTGCCATCGACGGCGCATCCTCGCCGCTGGTGCAGTGAAGGGGGAAGCAATGCTCGGAGATATCATCGCCTCACTGGAAGACCCGAAAGCGGCCATGGCAATCGTCGCCGCGTTCGAAGAACCGGCCTTGGCCGCGCGGTTGACCGCGGCCGCGGATGCATCCGGTCGTTCGCCGGCCGATATCGTCGGCTCGGCCGTTCGTAATTTCGTGGACACCGCATCCGACGATCGTTGGACGCAACTCATCGGTATCATGAACCGCGCGCAGGATCCGGGCCTTGCGGCCATGCGGGCGATTCTCGAAAAGACGCTGCCGGACGTCGCGGCATGACCGTCCCGGCAACACTGCCCGATAGCTGCCGCTGCGCAGGCCCAGGTGTCGTGCCATTCGAAACGGCGCGACGCGCAGCCATCGCATTGGCACGGCCGCTGGATGATCCGGAAATGGTGCCGTTGGCCGACGCCGTAGGACGTCTTCTGGCCGCGGCCATCGAATCCCCGCGCGCTATTCCGCCTTTCGATCAGGCGGCCATGGACGGCTATGCGATAAGCTTGGCCGGCAGGAGAGGCGTGCCTCTGGTTCTCCCTGTGGTAGGCCGCACGAGCGCGGGCGATCCGCCGCGCGTGCTGGCTCCGGGCGCTGCACACCGTGTCATGACGGGCGCGGCGTTGCCCAAGGGCGCGGACACTGTCGTCATGCAGGAGCAAACGACGCGGCGTGGCGATCTCGTGCAGTTCGCGCTCGACGCGGCGCCGGGCGCGCATATTCGCAGGGCCGGTGAGGATGTGACGCAAGGAGCCTGCGTCCTTCGTCCAGGCTGCATGATCGGCTGGCCGGAAATCGCGCTTCTTGCCGCCATTGGAATTGATCGCGTCCCGGTTGCGCGTCGCGTGCGGATCGCCATTGTCACGACCGGCTCCGAACTTCGTAAGGCTGGCGGGCCGCTTGCATCCGGCACGATCTATGACTCCAACGGGCCGCTTCTGGCCGCTCTGCTGAGCGAGCCAGGCACCGATGTGACGTTGTCGACCGTTCACGACGATACCGCGGCCATCGCGCGAGTGCTCGAAGACAGCGCGAGGGAGGCGGATCTGATCATCACCACTGCCGGGATGTCGGTTGGCGAAGAGGACCACGTGCGCGACGCAGTAATGCGCGCCGGGGGCCAACTCGAGATAGCCAAGGTGGCGCTGAAACCCGGCAAGCCGTTGGCAATCGGCAAGGTGGGGGAGGCGTGCTTCGTCGGATTGCCTGGCAATCCGCAGGCGGCGGCCTTTGGCGCGCTGGTCTTCGCGCGTCCGATCGTGGCGAACCTCCTCGGTCAGGTGCCGGCGACGCGCCTCACGGCCGAGTTGACCTTTACATGTTCTTGCAAGCCGGATCGCACGGAATTGGTGCCGGTTCGCCTGGATATTGAACAGGGGCGATTGACCGCCAGCCGCAGCGGGCCGGATGGCTCGCACAGAATGATGCCGATGGTATCGGCCGACGCCATTGCGATTGTGCCCGGTGCGTCGATCCCAATTGAGCCTGGCATGCCCGTTGAAGTGCTTCCATTCAGCCGTGGAATATTTGGGAGATAGGCCGATGGTTTTGGATATCGCCGCGCCAATCCCGCTGCATCGGAGCTACCCCGCGCCTGCTGGCCGACTGGCAAAGTACAAACTGAAGGAGATTCCCTCATGCAGAGCCTTCGTCCTGACTGCCCCATTACCGCTATCGTTTATTCAAACGGCGTGGAGTTCGAAGCACTCCTGCAGGAAATGACTACCATCATGGCCGAGCGAGGCGTGCGATTGGCCGGCCTTGTCCAACTGAGCGAAAAGAAACCTGATCGGGTGAAATGCGACATGCACCTTCGGGATCTCGCTTCGGGCAAGCTCCACGGTATATCCGACGATCGAGGTCCCCACTCCCGAGGCTGTGTTCTGAATACCGATCGGCTGCTCCGCGCCTGCGAAGCCGCCGGAGCTGCGTTGTCCGGCAAGACCGATCTTCTGGTTCTGTGCAAATTCGGAAAGACCGAGGCCGAAGGCGGTGGCTTCAGGGCCCTCATCGCAAAGGCGCTGGAACTCTCGGTACCCGTGCTGATCGGCGTTCCCGTCATCAATCTCGCACCGTTCCGCGAATTTGCAGCCGATCTTGCCCGGGAAATCGAACTGCCCCGTCTGCCGTCCGATCGGCTCGCGGCTTTGGACTGTTTGCTCGACCGCAGCGTGACGGCGCGCGGCCCCTATCAATCCCTGGACGGGAGAATAGCCGGTGCCGAGGTGGCTTGAGACTATCGTGCGTTCCGTCGTCGCTGGCGGCGCCGTGGGTGTTTCGGCGGCCATCGTCAATCTGACGGGGGGGCCATCGGTTTTGATTGTCTTGGCGGCGATCGTGATAATGTTCGGCGTCTCCGGCGATTTCCGCCAGAGCTAACGCAATTCCAGGGAAACTGTGAAACGGGTTTCCGACTGGACTTGCGTTAAAACAAAGAGATAGAGCGGCTCACCGTTTCCGTGAAGCGGTGAAACGATCTAGTGGTTTGCCGGCTCGGGATACTCAGTCAGCGCGGCTGCGACAGGTTCGCTCGGCCCAGCATCAGCACGCGGGCCACCGCGCAGCGCCACATAGATCGCCGGGATGACCAGCACCGTCAACAGCGTCGACGAGGCGAGGCCGAACAGCAACGAGATAGCCAGCCCCTGGAAGATAGGGTCGGTCAGGATCACCGCGGCGCCGATCATCGCCGCGAGCGCGGTGAGCAGGATCGGCTTGAAGCGGATAGCCCCGGCTTCGAGCAGCACCTCGAGCAGCGGACGATCCTCGCTCCGCGCATGACGGATGAAGTCGACAAGCAGGATCGAGTTGCGGACGATGATGCCGGCAAGCGCGATGAAGCCGATCATCGAGGTGGCCGTGAAGGGCGCGACGAACGCCCAGTGGCCAAGCATGATGCCTATCAGCGTCAGCGGGATCGGGGTCAGGATCACCAATGGCAGGCGGAAGGAGCCGAACTGCGCGACGACCAGGATGTAGATGCCGAGGATCGCCACCATGAAGGCAGCGCCCATGTCGCGGAAGGTTACCCAGGTCACTTCCCATTCGCCGTCCCACAGGAGCGTCGGCTTCGATTCGTCGTCCGGCTGGCCATGCAGCGCGATCTGCGGCTTTGGCAGCGCGCCCCAGTCCGCCTTGGCAATCGCATCGTCCACGGCGAGCATGCCGTAGACCGGCGCCTCAAACGCCCCGGCCAGCTCGCCCATCACCATCTCGGCCGGCCTGCCGTTGTGGCGGAAGATCGGGTAGGAGGCCGGCTCCTGGCTCACCCGCACGACGTCGCCAAGCTCGACAACGTCGCGCGCGCCGGGAAGCGCGTTGGCGGCAACCGGCGTGGCCAGGGCACGCTGATCGACCACGCCATTTGCCTTGGACAAGGCGATGCGGATCGGGATCGGCAGGCGCCCGCCGCCTCGGTGCGAGTAGCCGACCGTGGTACCGCCGTAGAGATAGCTCAGCGTGTCGTACACATCCGCCTGCTCGACCTTGTAATATTCCAGGTTGTCCTGGTCGATCGAAAGCCGGAGCCGTTCCGGCTGGTTGTGGAAGCTGTCGTCGACGTCGACGATGAACGGGATGCTGGCGAAGGTCTCGCGAACCTTGGCCGCAACCGCGCGGCGGGTTTCGGCGTCCGGGCCGTAGATTTCGGCCAGCAGTGTGCCGAGCACCGGCGGTCCCGGCGGCGGCTCGACCACCTTCAGCACCGTGCCCGCCGGCATCGCCATGCCCATCAAGCGCTCGCGTAAGTCGAGCGCAATGGCATGGCTGGCGCGGCTGCGGTCTCCTTTGGGAAGCAGGTTGACGGCGATGTCACCCTGTTCGGGGCTCGATCGCAGGTAGTAATGGCGCACCAGGCCGTTGAAGTTGAAAGGCGCGGAGGCGCCCGCGTAGGTCTGGAACGACACTACCTCCGGCACGGAGGCCAGGCGATTTGCGGCGGCCTGGAGCAGTCGGTCGGTGTCCTCGACCGACGAGCCCTTGGGCAAGTCCGCCACTATCTGGAGTTCGGTCTTGTTGTCGAAGGGCAGAAGCTTGACCGTCACGTGCTCGGTGTAGATCAGCGCCATGGACGCAATCGTGGCAATGCCCACGACCAAAAGGAACGCCCAGGCTCTGAGCCGCGACTTCAAGATCGGTCGCGCCACCGCGATATAAATCCGCCCCAGCACGCCGCCCTGCGCGCTGCCGGCGTGGCCATGGGCGCCGACCCGATCCTTTCCGCCGAGCTTCATCATCAGCCACGGTGTCAACATCACCGCGACGAAGAATGAGAAAAGCATCGCGGCCGAGGCATTGGCCGGGATCGGGCTCATATAGGGGCCCATGAGGCCGGAGACGAACAGCATGGGAAGCAGCGCCGCCACGACGGTCAGCGTCGCCACGATGGTGGGATTGCCGACCTCGGCAACTGCATCGATCGCCGCCTGGGCGCGCGAGCGTCCGCCGTCCATCGCCCAATGGCGCGCGATGTTCTCGATGACCACGATGGCGTCGTCGACGAGGATGCCGATGGAGAAGATCAACGCGAACAGGCTGACACGGTTCAGCGTGTAGCCCATCACGCGCGAAGCGAACATGGTCAGCAGGATGGTCGTGGGTATCACGACGGCCACCACCAGCGCTTCTCGCCAGCCGATGGCTACTGCGATCAGCAGGACGATGGAGACGGTCGCCAGGCCCAGGTGGAAGAGCAGTTCGTTAGCCTTCTCATTGGCCGTCTCGCCGTAGTTGCGCGTCACGCGCATCTCGACGTCGTTGGGGAAGATCTGGCCGCGCACCTGCTCGAGGCGCTTGACGATCATATCGGCGATGACGACCGCATTGGTGCCCGGGCGCTTCGCGATCGCCACCGACACGGCCGGCGCGCGCTCGAGACCGGTATCGGACTTAGTGATATTGGTGACGCGGTTCTCAGCCGGTGACGTCGCGAGCACCACGCTGGCAACGTCGCGGATATAGACCGGCCGCCCGTCGCGAGCCGTGAGCAAAAGGTTGCCGATCTCAGACAAAGCCTGCAGCGTCTGACCGGCCACCAGCACCCGCTGATTACCCCGGTCGCGGACCGTGCCGATCTGGAAAGAGCGGTTGGCGCCCGCGATCTTGCCCATCAACTGCTGCAGCGTGATGCCATACAGCGAAAGCTTTTCCGGATCCGGCTCGACCTGGATCTCATCGGGCTGCTCGCCAACGACGTAGGTGAGACCGATATCGGGAAGCTTTGCGACCTCGACCTGCAGCTCATGCGCAAGACGCGTCAGGTCCGCCGAGGAATACCGCGCCGCCACCTGCGGCGCCGGCGTCAGTGTCACCACCACTATGGCAACGTCGTCGATGCCGCGCCCAACGATCAGCGGCTCTGGAATCCCGACGGGGATGCGATCCATGTTGGCGTGCACCTTTTCGTGGATGCGCAGGATCGCGGCATCCGAACTGGTGCCGACCTTGAAGCGGGCGGTCACCAGCGCGCCATCATCGGTGGTTTGGGAGTAGACGTGCTCCACGCCGTCAATGCCCTTTATGATCGTCTCCAGCGGCTCGGTCACGAGCTTGGCGGCATCTTCGGCCCTCAGGCCGTTTGCGGAGACGTGGATGTCGACCATAGGCACGGAGATCTGCGGCTCCTCCTCGCGGGGCAGCGTGACCAAGGCCACAAGCCCAAGCGCCAGCGCGGCCAGCAGGAAGAGAGGCGTCAGAGGCGATGCGATGAATGAACGGGTAAGCCACCCGGCGATGCCGAGTTTCATGGCAGAGCGACCTTGTCGCCATCGGCAAGACCACTCAGGATCTCGATGCGCGGCTGGCCGGCATCCTGGAATGTGCCACCCCGCACCACAGTGACGTCAAGCGGCCCATCCGCCGTCTCGATTGTGACATAGTCTATACCGTGGACGATCCTAAGAGCCTCTGGCGGAACGCCCAACATGGTCCGCTTTGCGACCGGTATGGACACGAGGGTGCGCTCGTTGACGAAATAGGTCCCGATGTCGGCGACTTCGACGTCGGCAATCACGCGACCTTTCTCGATCTCCGGGTAGACCTTTGCGATCCGGCCTTCCCCAGCCTTGACGAAGCCGGCATTGGTACCCGTGCCGCGTTCGCCGATATCGACGCGGGCGCCTTCCGTTATCTCGACGGCGTGCCGTTCCGGCAAAGACAGGCGCAGGTAATACTGGCCCGATGCCACCCGCGCGACGGGTTCGCCCGCCATTATCACCGAGCCGGCGGCCACGGGAACCGTCAGCACCCGGCCGTCGGCTGGGGCCAGGATATCGCCTTCCCGTGTGCTTTGCTCGATGACCGCCCGCTCGGCAATCGCAGCCGCGAGCTGGTTCGTGACGACATCGAACTGCGTCTTTGACGCGTCGACCCGGCTTTGGGCGGCAGCACCCTTGGCCAGCAGGTCCTGTGCGCGCTGCAGATCGGTACGGGCACTGTCGAGTTGCGAATTCAGGGCCGCGATTTTGGCGTCGGCGGCTCTGAGCTGCAAGGCGAGCTTGTCGTCGACGACCGTGGCGACCATGTCGCCCTTGCCCACCTGGGCGCCCTCCGAGACGTGAACGGACGCGACGGTTCCCGAAATCCTTGCCCTGGCCGGCAGGATGGTGCGGCTCTCCACCTGTCCATACACGGCCTTCATCTCGGTGATGGTCGTGGACTTGACGATGAATTCGGCGGCGTGTGTATCGATCGCAAAAAGGCCGGCGGCGCCGACCAGAAGAATGTACGCCAGGGCCGAATGCAGTGGTCTCATTGGCTAATCTCAGTCGGTTGAAATGGATATGGAGGCGACGGAGCCGCCTCCCGGCTTAGCGGCCCTTACTCGAACGCTGCACCCGGCTTGCAGCCGAGCTTCTTGAAGACCATCGCTGCCGGGCAGAAGCCCGTGACCGAGGCCTGCATCATGTTGAGCCCGGCGAATGCCGTCAGCAGGAACCAGTAAGGCGAATAGTAGATGCCGAGCGTGAGCGATATCAGCACTACGACGCCCGCAAACCTGAGAACTGCCTTGTCTATCGTCATAATTCTTGTCTCCTGAACGCCGTGCCTATTCGGCCGGCTCGATGTGGATGGCCTTGAGTTTCTTGATGCCCAGGACGTCGAGCGCCAGCCCCTCGTAGAAGGTTTCGCTCTTTCCCTGCCGCACCTTGTGAAGGAAGTATTTCTCGAACCCCACTTTCGCCGCATGGACCCATTTGCCTTGCGAGGACCAGTTGACGTTGCGGGGAGGGATCTGCGGCTGCGCGACAAAGGCTATACCTTCATCGCCGAAATCGGCGAGGCAGATCGCGTTCCACGTCGCGACGGCCCTCGGTTCCTGGCCGCGTAGCAGCGCGCCGATGTTCTCGGCGGTGGCCGTGACCATGGATTCGATCATGAAGCCGGTCTTGGGAACGCCGACGGGAAGCGGCGTCTTGCCGACCGGCGGAATGGCCACGCAGACTCCGATCGCGAAGACGTTGGGATGGGTCTGGTTGCGCTGGTGCTTGTCGATGGTGACGAAGCCGCGCGGATTGACAAGGTCCTCGGTCCCCATCAGCGCCGGAACGCCACGGAAGGCAGGCAGCATCATCGAGAAGGCGAAGGGCAGGTCGCGCTTGGCTTTGGTCGTCCCGTCCTCGTCGACTTCCTCGACGTGCATCATGTCGGCGTCGACCGAAGCCACCTTGGCGTTGGTGATCCACTTGATGTGGCGATCCCGCATGGCGCTTTCGAGCAGGCCCTTGGTGTCGCCGACCCCGTCGAGACCGAGATGGCCGATATAGGGTTCCGGCGTCACGAAGGTCATCGGGACGCGGTCGCGTACCCTGGCCTTGCGCAACGCTGTGTCGAGGATGAAGGCGAATTCATAGGCCGGGCCGTAGCAGGACGCGCCCTGAACCGCGCCCACGACGACTGGACCGGGCTTGCGAACCAGTTCGTCGAACTTCGCCCGCGTGGCGACGGCATGGTCGATGTGGCAGATGGATTGGGTATGTCCGGCAGGTCCGAGACCCGGCACCTCGTCGAAGGCAAGATCGGGACCGGTCGCGATGATCAGATAGTCGTAGTCGACGAAGGTGCCGTCGTTGAGTTCGACGCGGTTTTCCTTCGGATGCACCTTCTTTGCGCCTTCGGGACGCAGCGCGATGCCGCGCCGCTTGAAGGTATCCGCCAGATCGACAGTGACATCATTGCGCTCCCGCCATCCTACGGCCACCCAGGGATTTGAAGGTACAAAGGAATAGGACGTGCCGAGCGTGACGACGGTCAGCCGATCCGCTCGGCGCAGCTTGTCGCGTATTTCGTATGCCATGATCGTGCCGCCGAGACCTGCTCCGAGGACGACGATGTGGGACATGATGATCCTCCCGTTGGTTCGATCTTCGAAGCATCCTGCGGGTGAAAGTCGCGTTCTTCGTTGATCGGGCTCAATTTCCAAACGGCGCGGCGCAATTGTAAGGTACGGCGTCGGCCAACCCGATTGGCAAGCTTGCATGTAACATTCAAAGATAATAAATTCAAGATTATGAATGTATCAGATTTGATCCCGGCCTCAGGCAGGGCGGCGGAACTGCTCCGGAGCCTGTCCCATCCACAGCGTTTGCTCGTGCTATGCGCCCTCGGAAATGAGGAGCGCTCGGTGGCCGAGTTGCGAGAGCTGCTCGACATCGACCAGGTGCCTATGTCGCAACAGCTTATGCGGCTGCGGGCCGATGGTTTGGTCGAGGCGCGCCGGGACGGCACGACGGTCTACTACCGTATCACGAGGCCGGAGGTGCTCACGGTGATCGAGGCGCTGCATTCCGCCTTCTGCCCGAGTTGACTCGGCGCATTCCGCTTGGGCTTGACTAAGGTCAATGCGACGCAGGTCGAACCGGCATTACCTGCCTGCCAATAGCAAAACGAAAAGATCGGACACGGCCCTACAGCGCTCGGCTGATCCAGCGTCGGAGAAACACATGATCCTGAACAACGGCACTCTCGTGGCGGTAACTGACGGCGAGATCCTGCGACTGTTTCATAATAAGGGGCATGAACCTCATATCGAGCTTATCGAAATCGAGGATCCCATCCTTGAAATGGCCCGCGCAGGATCCGGCGGGAGGCATCGCAGCTCAACCGCCAATCCGGACGAGTCTCGGCTGCGTGAGGACGACTTTGCGGGATCGGTCGCCGCTTATCTCAATGAGCAGTCGCATGAAGATTACTGTGAGCATGTTTTGATCATCGCCGACCCGCGCACGCTTGGAGAGCTGCGAAGGCACTATCAGCCCTCGTTGAGCGCCAAACTGGTCGGCGAGATCACCAAGGACTTTGTCAAGCATTCCGTCCTGTCGATCGAAGGTGCCATAGAGATTGCCTGATCAAACGCATTCTGCACCGCAGCGATTGGCATAGTGATCTCCATATAGATCGCTGTGTCCAATGTCTCGTGTCGGAGCGATAGGACGTTCGCCATGGCTGTTCGAGAAAACGCTGTCGTTCCACTCGGCGTATTGATGCGCTCGCGGGTTCTGCCGAGCACGCCACAACCTATGGCAGGCGCGCGCTGGGGGCACCCTTACTGAACCTTGATGGTTGCCCTTCATGAAATGATCGGGGACATTGCAGAAGACTGCGTAGAAGCCCGGCTTGAGGTTGAGGGTCAGTGACCCTGTCTTGCCTGGATCGAGCTCCGAGTCTTCGCCAAGGTGGCCCGCCGCATTCGTGTCGCCGTCCTTGTCCCGCGAATGCCGGCGCCGAAACTGCCAGCCTGGTCATGGCGCTCGCGACAATCGGGTTCCTCGTGCTGTAAGCCCCCAAGTCACAGCGAAAAGCGGTTCGTGGAGCCTGTTCCATGGGCTATAATGCGATTGCGCGAAGCATTGAGGTGGCGGCATGTCGGACTGGCTCGCTTGAGAGGGCCACAAGGCGGTTCCTGATTACAGCGCAACTTGGATCAGGGCACCCGTCGTCGTCTTTGCTAGAGTGGTGCTTGGAACACGGCGAGTAGCCCGGCGAGCGATCGTGCTTCTCGTGGAAGCCGCTTACGCAGCATCGAGATGCACAGCGTGAAGAACGCTCTTTACCGGGGGAGTCCCGTGATCATCAGTGAGATGACCGCCCAAGAATCCAGGATGCACCTAGCCGCGAGCAGGGTCGGGCGCCTTTGCGTAAGCGACGGGATGCCGTACGTTGTGCCGATTAGCTTCGTTTACGAACACGGCCACATCTACAGCTTCTCCTTGGTTGGTCAGAAGGTCTTGGCGATGCGCGGAAATCCTCAAGTTTGCGTCGAAGTCGACGAGATCCGTAATCCACGCAACTGGTGGAGTGTCGTTGCCTTCGGGCGCTATGAAGAACTCTCCGAAGGCCCCCGGCAGAATGAGCGCGACCATGCATGGTCGCTGTTGCAGAAGGCACGCCCCAACTGGTGGGAACCTGGCAGCGAGACGCCTCAATCCGAGGACAAGGTTGCCAGTCCGCCTCACCTTTTCTTCCGCATCAACATCGAGAGAATCACTGGCCGCCGTGCTCTCGCCTGACCCGGCCCAGTCTGGTTGTGACCGCGCAGGCCGAAGACCGGCAACACAGCGACATCGCCTTCGCGAAGCGCAAGGTCGCGCCAGGTCCGGACGCCCTGGCTCAAGCCGGTCCGTCGGCGGGGCGGAAAGTCGCTGAAACCATAGGCGCTACCTGCCTGCCGGCGAAGCGACCTGCATCGACTGTCATAACGGCATCGCGCATGAGCTGCCGAAAATGGAGGGCGTGATCCGGGCTGGAGGTGCCGCCGGAACTTCAGGGCGAGCAGCTTCCAAGTCGTCTGCCATCGACGAACTTGAACGTCTGATAGCGGTATATCATCCCGAGTCCTAACGAAGGCTACAGATCACCAACAAACCCAGAATCCACTTAGGACCCATCGTATGGGTGGGACCGTTAGCCCGCCGGGTCTGAATGCCTTGGCTTTGCCGGCCTCGCTCACGCAACCCAAAGGTTGTCTTGGGGGCGAGCGCGATCAGCAAGTGACGACATCGGTGTGGCCGAAACCCTTGGAGTAGTCGAGCACCGAGATGACCGTAGGCATCACGCGAAATATGCGCACCTGATCCGGAGTTGGCATCGGTCCTGGCAGCGAGACTTGCTGCGGATACTTCAGCGGCAGCATCCGCAGGACCTTTTCCGCTTCGGCCAGGTCTGTCACCGCCTGGGCTCGCGCCGCCATGGAAAGTCCGGTGATTTCCATCACCTGCGGCGTGTCGTGATCGATGGTCAAGGACACGCGATCGTCCTGCGTCAGATTCCCAGCCTTCTGGCTTTCCAGACCGCAGAGGAAGTAAAGGGTAAGGCCTTCGTTCACGTAGCCGACGGTGGTCGCCTGCGGCCAGCCGTCGGGCTTTAGCGTTGCGATGGTCATGATCCGATGCTGATCCAACAGCGTCACGATCTTCTTTCTGATCTCTTCCTTCATCCGTTGTCTCCAAAGTCATTGCTGACCCTGACCATAGTAGGGTCGTGGACCACCTCGCCTTGACGCACATCAACGCAAAGGAGGGCAAACGCGCATCTGCAGCATTGCCGGCGAAACGAGACGCAAATTATCTAGGCCCTCTCTGCGACCGAGCGGTCGATACCCTGGCTCTGCTGAATGTCAGCGTTCGCGGCGTCAAGGTGGGCTTGCCGAGTGAGTGCCTGTTCCTCGGCCCCACCGACGGCTGCATTTGCGGTGAATCAATGCGCACGCCGTCCACTGCCTCCATAGATGTCGCAGCAGCGCCGGCATCCAGTGGCCCGACCTCGCCGCAAAGGAGGCGAATATGATGAAGCCGATGGTATCCCTGTCTCTGGCGACGTACCCGGAGGCGAACACACCAAAGACCGCGTCTAATGCAGTCGCGGTTGCCAGGCGCATTGGAGCGACGCTGCACGCGGTCGCCATCAATGTCGACATTCCCGACGTTTCAAACGCTCTGTCGAGCTTCTTGCTCGACCTTCCCAACAAGATCAGGGAGGCCGAAGCGACCAGTCGCAGTTTCGGCAAGAACTTGCTGGAAACAGTTGCAAAAGAAGCATTGCAGGGCGGGGTCCGCTTGACGACGCAGGAGCTGACCGCGCCACCGGCCCTAATTGGGGACACAGCGGCCGAGCAGTGCCGCTACTTCGACATCTGCCTGGTCGGATGGGCGCCGGACAACCAGACGGCGCGAATGACAGCCGAGGCGGTCGTGTTCGGATCGGGTCGACCGACCCTGCTGCTTCCTGACGCCACGGATGTCGGCGCCCTTGACCATGTCGTCATCGCTTGGGATGGCAGTCGCGTGGCTGCGCGGGCCGTTGCCGATGCACGGCCGTTTCTGGAGCTTGCCACGATGATCACGGTTGTGACCGTGACGGACGAAAAGCCGCTGCCGGGACAAGACATCGGTGAACGCCTTGCGCAAGGCCTGAGGACGCGCGGTCTGGCGGCCGAAGCCGCATCAATTCAGGCGGGGGCGCGCTCGATCGCCACCGCTATCCAGGAGCATGCCCTCGAAATCGGCGGCAAACTATTGGTTATGGGTGGATACGGTCATTCGCGCGTCAGGGACTTCGTGCTCGGTGGGGCGACCGAAGGCATTCTCTCGGATTTGCGCCTGCCCGTTCTCCTGTCGCACTAGGGCATGATTCCCATGAACGCCAGTCGAGGCACGGATCCTGTTTTGCGCTTCCACGGCGCAGCCCACGGTGTTACCGGCTCTTGCTACGAGATCGAAACACCACGCGCGAGGATCCTCGTCGATTGCGGCCTCTTCCAGGGATCGAAGTCGGAGCGGGCCTTGAACTACGGCGCGTTCCCGTTCCCGCCGGAAGCGATCGACGCCGTCGTCCTGACGCATGCTCATATCGATCACAGCGGCCTTCTGCCAAAGCTGGTCACGCAGGGCTTTGCCGGGCCAATCTACACGACCCGAGCTACAATCGATCTTTGTTCGGTCATGTTGCCGGATGCGGCGCATATCCAGGAGATGGAGGTGGAACAGCTTAACCGCCGCAATGCGCAGCGCGGGCGGCCGCCGGTCGAGCCGATCTACAGGCAGCAGGATGCAGCAGCGTGCATGACCCTTTTTCGGGCCTTGGAATACGCCGCATGGACCACCGTAGCCCAAGGCGTTCGGGCTCGCTTTTGGAACGCCGGCCATCTGCTCGGCTCCGCATCGGTTGAGCTAGAGATCGACGTGGAACGTCAGAACATGCCGATGCGCATACTGTTTTCAGGCGATATCGGACCCGGTCACAAGCCGCTGCATACCGATCCGGAGGGCCCGGCCGGTGTCGACTATCTCATCTGCGAATCGACCTATGGCGACCGCGACCGCCCGGACGTTGCGCCTGAACAGCGGCGATCCATGCTCGGCGACGTGGTGCGCAGCGCTGCCGAGGCGAGCGGCCCCCTTATCGTTCCTTCCTTCGCCGTCGAGCGGACACAGGAACTGCTGGTAGACCTCCACCTGCTCATGAAAGCGGGAGAGGTGCCGACTGCTCCGATCTTCGTCGACTCGCCGCTGGCGACACGTGCCAGCACGATCTTCGAAAGACATGCCGACGACATCGAACAAGTCGACGGTCTGCGTCAGGCTCTCAGTTCACCCCAACTGCGCTTCACGGAAACCATCGAGCAAAGCAAGGCGATCAACCGCCTGAGAGGCTTTTTCGTCGTGATCGCCGCCAGCGGCATGTGCGACGCCGGGCGTATCCGCCATCATCTCAAGGCCAACCTCTGGCGGCGGAACGCGACCGTGATGATGGCGGGGTACCAGGCTCAAGGGTCACTCGGAAGGATACTGCTCGACGGCGCGCGGCGTGTGCGCATCCAGGGCGAAGAGGTAGAGGTCAAGGCCCGGATCAGCCTGTTCGATCTCTACTCTGGCCATGCCGACGCAAGCGAACTCGTCGCCTGGGCCTTGGCTCGAACTCCGGTCAAGCACACGGTGTTCCTGACGCATGGTGAAGAAGCAGGCTTGGTCGGCCTCAGCGGCCGGCTGGCTGGACCGATTCCTTCGGACAGGATCATCATGCCGGAGCTGGATAGCGCTTTCCAATTGACGTCCCAAGGCTGTTTGCCGGTCGACGCCAACGAGCCGCGCCGCCTGAAGCCGGAAAAGGTTGCCCGGCTGGATTGGCACAACGATCTTTCAAAGCTTCTCCTCGACGTCACGGAGGCCGTCAACACCGCGGCCGACGAACGGGGTCGCGCCGCAATCATCAGACGGATGCGCCGAGCGCTGGACGCGCCGGCGCTCGGCGCCTTCGCAAATGACGAAAGCTGATCGCGCATCTTTGAATTCAATTTTCGTCACACGGGAAAATGCAAGACGGCACGCTGGGACTCGAACAAGGCCAAATGTCTCGATCCGCTTCATCCACCATTGCAATGCCCGGCCTCAGCGAGGCCGAAGCACAGGCAAGGCTTGCCACCGAAGGCTTCAACGAAATGCCCAGGCCCAGTCGCCGCACGCCGTTGCGGATTGCCATCGAGGTCGTGCGCGAGCCAATGCTCGCCCTGCTGTTAGGTGGAGGTAGCGTCTATTTGCTTCTTGGCGATCTCCAGGAGGCGTTGATCCTGCTTGCATTTGCCACGTTGTCGGTTGGGATTACCATCGTCCAGGAGGCGCGGACGGAGCGTGTCCTCGAGGCGCTGCGCGACCTGACCAGTCCGCGCGCCCTGGTAATACGCGACGGCGAACGCAAGCGGATTGCGGGTCGCGAGGTGGTGCGCGGCGATACGGTCGTGCTGGGCGAGGGGGATCGCGTTCCGGCCGACATCGTGCTCATCCAGAGCCGGGATATCCAGACCGATGAGTCCTTGCTGACCGGCGAGTCTGTTCCGGTGCGCAAGATTGCTGCCAGGGATGCCGATCTGCCGGCGCAATGCAGGCCGGGGGGCGACGACCTGCCTTTCGCATTTTCCGGATCACTCATCGTTCGCGGTTCAGGCATTGGCGAAGTTCTGGCAACCGGGCCGCTCAGCCAAATCGGTGCGATCGGGCAATCGCTGAGCACCATGGAAACCGAGGCACCCCGCCTGCGGCGACAGACAAAACGCCTTGTCGGCATCTTCGCACTTGTCGGCGGCGCCGTCAGCGTTCTCGCGGTCGTGCTTTATGGCTTGTTGCGGGGCGGATGGCTTGATGCGGTGTTGGCGGGCATTGCGCTCGGCATGTCGATGCTGCCCGAGGAGTTTCCCATGGTGCTGACAATCTTCATGGCCATGGGTGCCTGGCGCATCTCGCAGGCGCGCGTGCTCACCCGTCGCGCAGCAGCGATCGAGACGCTTGGCTCGGCAACTGTCCTTTGCACCGACAAGACCGGAACGCTGACCGAAAATCGCATGACAATTGCAGAAATGAGAACGGCCGATGGAAAACTGCTTCGCCTGAACAGCTCAAGCAAGGAGATGCCAGCGGCCTTTGCAGAGTTGGTCGAGATCGGCGCGCTTGCCAGTGCCGAAATTCCCTTTGATCCGATGGAAAGGGCATTCCACAAGCTTGCCCAGGAGCGCCTGGCGAAGCGTGCTGAGGGTGCCGATTGGAAATTGGCCCGCGCCTACGGGTTGCGTCCTGAACTGCTGGCAATGTCGAACGCCTGGCGGCTATCGGCTGAGGGCAACGACTACCTGATTGCCGCCAAGGGTTCGCCGGAGGCCATCGCGGCACTCTGCCGTCTGCCTGCGGATCGTGTCGCTTCGCTCAAGGATGTTGTGGACGCCATGGCCACGGAAGGACTGCGCGTCTTGGGCGTCGCGCGTTCCAGCCATGCTGGCGATCAACTGCCGGACAAGCAGACTGAATTCGAATTTGAATTCTTGGGTCTCGTCGGGCTTGCCGATCCTCTGCGAGCGGAGGTTCCGGACGCGGTGAGCAATTGCCGCTCCGCCGGCATCAGAGTGATCATGATCACCGGGGACTATCCCGCGACAGCCAGAGCTATCGCCCGCGGGGCCGGGCTCGACTTCAACGATGTCGTCACCGGCGAAGAGCTCAAGGCGCAGGATGACGCAGCCCTGTCGGCGCGCGTGAAGACCGCAACGGTGTTCGCGCGGATCATGCCCGAGCAGAAACTGGCAATCGTCAGAGCATTGAAGGCCAATGGCGAGATCGTTGCCATGACCGGAGACGGCGTCAACGACGCGCCTTCGCTGAAAGCAGCCGACATTGGCATTGCCATGGGAGGGCGCGGCACGGACGTCGCGCGGGAGGCGTCTTCCATCGTCCTTCTCGATGATGACTTCGGGTCGATCGTCAAAGCCATCCGGCTGGGCCGCCGCATCTACGACAATTTGCGCAAGGCAATGGGCTTCATTCTTGCCGTGCACGTACCGATTGCGGGTCTGGCCCTCCTTCCATTGCTGTTTGGGCTGCCTATCCTGTTCGGACCTATTCACATTGCCTTTCTGGAGATGGTGATCGATCCGGTCTGCTCCCTGGTCTTTGAAGCGGAGACCGAGGAGGACGACACGATGAGGCGTGCGCCGCGACATCCGGAAGCTGCGCTCTTCTCGCGCTCGTTGATCGCGTGGAGCGTTGTGCAGGGCCTGCTGGCATTCGCGCTTGTTGCTGGCATCTTCCTCGTCGCCTTGCGCTGGGGAATGCCGGAGAATGAGATTCGCGCCCTGACATTCTTCTCGCTGGTGCTGACGATCGTTGGGCTGATTTTCGTCAACCGTACGTTCAGCGAGTCGCTGCTTGTTGCGTTGATCCGGCCAAACCGATCGCTTGCTTTCGTCGTCGTGGTGGTTGCCGCGGCGCTGGGCGGGACACTTGCATGGCCACTCGCAAGTGGCCTCTTCCAGTTCGGACCGCTGCACCTGGACGACCTCGCCGTGACGTTGGCGGCCGGGTTGGCAGTGCTGGTCTGCCTTGAGGTCCTGAAACACTTCTGGCGAGATGGGCTGAAAGCCTGATTGTTGGTGGCAGTATGACCGCGGTTCCAACCAGCGCGACGCCCAGCTTGCACAATGCTAGCGATGCAGCGAGCGGCCGCGCCGATCAGGTGATGAACTGAAAGTCGCGCGATGCGTTGGTGGCCCATGGCCAACGCGGAATCCCCGGGCTTTCGCAAAATGAGACAACGGAGCCAAGTAAGATGACCGGACAATCGGCAAAAACAGTCAACAGCAACAAACGGATGTCGGACCAGGAGTTGCACGACGTTGACGCCTATTGGCGCGCCGCCAACTATCTTACGATCGGGCAAATCTACCTGCTCGACAATCCGCTGCTTCGGGAGCCCTTGAAGCTGGAACATGTCAAGCCGCGGCTGCTAGGGCACTGGGGGACTTCGCCCGGCCTGAGCTTCATCTACGCCCATCTCAACCGCGCGATCCGGCTCAGGGATGCAAACATGGTCTACGTCTGCGGCCCAGGCCATGGCGGTCCGGCCATGGTCGCCAACACCTATCTCGAGGGCATCTACAGCGAGCTCAATCCCGACGTATCTCTGGACGAAGAAGGCATGCGCAAGCTGTTTCGGCAGTTCTCTTTTCCGGGCGGGATTCCGAGCCATGCTGCACCGGATGTCCCGGGCTCGATCCATGAGGGTGGCGAATTGGGCTACGCGCTTTCGCATGCTTTTGGCGCAGCCTTCGACAATCCGGATCTCATCGTCGCCTGCGTGGTCGGCGACGGCGAGGCGGAAACCGGGCCACTTGCCACCGCCTGGCATTCCAACAAGTTCCTCAACCCGGCGCGCGACGGCGCGGTGCTGCCGATCCTGCATCTCAACGGCTACAAGATTGCCAACCCGACCATCCTTGCCCGCATCCCGGAAGACGAATTGCGCGCCTTGTTCGTCGGCTACGGTTACGAGCCGCTGTTCGTCGAAGGCCATGAACCGGGGGCAATGCATGAGAGGATGGCGGTTGTGATCGATGATGCGCTCGACCGCATCGGGGCAATCCAGGGCGAGGCTCGCGGCGGTGGCGAAATTGCAAAACGCCGGCCGAAGTGGCCAGTGATCGTGCTGCGAAGCCCCAAAGGCTGGACCGGCCCGAAGGAAGTCGACGGGCTGAAAACCGAAGGCTTCTGGCGCGCCCATCAGGTTCCCTTGTCCGGCCTTGCGGAAAACCCCGAGCATTTGAAGATGCTCGAAGAGTGGATGAGGAGCTATCGGCCTGAAGAACTGTTCGATGCGATGGGTGCGCCTGTGGCCACGATACGTGCCACTGCTCCGCAAGGTACGAGGCGAATGGGCGCCAACCCGCATGCCAATGGCGGCTTGCTGCGCCGGTCCCTTGAACTGCCCAGACTGCGCGACCATGGCATTTCCGTTGAACGGCCCGGCGCGGTGAAGGCCGAGTCAACGCGAGTGATGGGCAAATTCCTGCGCGCCGTGATGGAACTGAACGATGGCGCGAAGAACTTCCGCATCGTCGGCCCGGACGAGACGGCTTCGAACCGGCTGCAAGACGTGTTCGAGGTTACCGAGCGCGCCTGGATGGAAACGATCCTGCCCGAGGATGTTCATCTCGGGCGCGACGGAAGGGTTCTGGAGATTCTCTCGGAACACACCTGCCAGGGCTGGCTTGAAGGCTACCTGCTGACCGGTCGGCACGGCTTCTTCTCCTGCTACGAGGCGTTCATCCACATCGTCGATTCGATGTTCAACCAGCATGCGAAATGGCTGGATGCATGTCGTGAAATTCCCTGGCGACGGTCGGTGGCGTCGCTAAACTACCTGTTGTCGAGTCATGTCTGGCACCAGGAACACAATGGCTTCAGCCATCAGGATCCCGGCTTCATTGATGTCGCCCTCAACAAGAAGGCCGATATCGTGCGCGTCTACCTGCCGCCGGACGCCAACAGTCTGCTCTGCGTGACCGAGCATGTGCTGCAGACATGGGACCGCATCAACGTCATCGTGGCCGGCAAGCCGCCGTCATGGCAGTGGCTTTCGATGGACAAGGCGATCGTTCACTGCAAAGCGGGCATCGGCATTTGGGATTGGGCTTCAACTGACGGCGGAGCAGAGCCGGACGTGGTCTTGGCCTGCGCCGGCGACGTTCCGACCCTGGAGACGCTGGCGGCCGTCCAGATACTCAGGCACCATGTTCCGCAGCTTCGGATCAGGGTGGTCAACGTGGTCGACCTGATGACGCTGCACCCCAGGGAGCATCACCCGCACGGGCTGTCGGATCGCGACTTCGACGCGTTGTTCACCAAAGAAAAACCGGTCATCTTTGCCTACCATGGCTACCCCTGGACGATCCATCGGCTGACCTATCGGCGCACCAACCACGACAATATCCACGTGCGCGGCTACAACGAGGAAGGCACGACGACGACGCCTTTCGACATGACGGTTCTGAACGGCCTGGACAGATATCATCTGGTGCTGAGTGTCCTTGACCGTATCCCTGAGCCGACCGGAGTCGGACTGAAACAGATCATGGAAGGCAAGCTGATCGAGCACCAAGCTTATATCCGCGCCCATGGACAGGATATGCCGGAGATCCTCGGCTGGAAGTGGGAGTAGTAGCCGGTGGAAATCAGTGCGGCGAACGGATCGGCAGTCGGGGTCCGTTGGCGGGCGCGGCGGACAGATCATGAATGACGCGATTCTTGTCCTTAACGGTGGCTCGTCGAGTCTGAAATTCGCGGTGTTTCAGCAGCGTGACGACCTTCACCTGCTGGTGCGCGGCAGCATATCGTCAATCCGGCAACGTCCACGGCTTCACGTCGCTCCAACGGCGCTGTCGTCCGGGATCGATCGGAGCTTGGGCGCAGGGTCGATCGATATCGCCAGCGCATTCGAAGTCGTGGGCTCCTTGCTTGCGGACCGCGGACTCCTGCGCCAGATCGGCAAGGTCGGTCACAGGATCGTTCATGGCGGACAGAGTTTTTCCAAAGCAGCCATCCTTGATGAAGAGACGACGAAGGCCTTGCATCTGCTGGAGCCGCTCGCCCCGATCCACCAGGCCATCAATCTCGAAATCGTCAGCTTGGCAGCTCGGCTATTGCCTGACGCCCTCCAGGTCGGATGCTTCGATACGGCCTTCCACGCGCGGCGGCCGGAACTTGCCAAGCTCTATGGCTTGCCGCGCGAGTTCTCGGAACAAGGCGTGATTGCCTACGGCTTTCACGGACTTTCCTACAGCCACGTCGCAACGAAACTTCGCAGCCGCTACGGCGCAAGCGCCGGCGGCCGGGTGATCGTTGCCCACCTGGGCAGCGGAGCAAGCCTATGTGCGATGAAGACGGGGGCAAGCGTCGCCACCACTATGGGGTTCTCAACGCTTGATGGCCTCATCATGAGCACACGTTGCGGCACGGTCGACCCTGGCGTGATCCTGTACCTGTTGCAGGACCAAAAGCTGTCATTGGGTGAGCTGTCCAACCTTCTCTACGAGGAATCCGGTCTGCTGGGTGTCTCCGGCATCTCGGGCGATATGCAGACATTGCTGGGCTCGAGCGACCCTGCAGCCGCGCGAGCCGTCGATCTCTTCATCTATCGTGTCGGGCGCGAGATCGGGTCACTTGCCGCGGCCCTTGGAGGTCTCGATACCCTCGTCTTCACCGCCGGCATTGGCGAGCACGCACCTGTGATCCGGCAAAAGATCTGCGAAGCCGCCGAATGGCTTGGCGTTGCGGTCGACAATGATTTGAACCAGAACGACGAAGGATTGGTCAGCAGCCCGCAGTCCCGGGTCGACGTCCTTGTCATTCCCGCAGACGAGGAAGCCGCCGTCGCCAGGGAAATCCTCGACGTCTGAACAAGAGCTTCGCTGCCGGCCCGCATCTGCGCGAGACCGGTCGTTACCGGGGCAGGGGGGTGCCGAGCTTTCGCCGAACCAGGAGAAGTGTCGGGTCGTCGGGGTCTGTGGTGACAGTGAATCCCATGTCGCGCTCAAGCTCGATTGCAGCGCGATTCTCACGGCTTTCGATCGACTCGATTGTCTCGAGGCCGATCCCGTCGGCCCACCTTGCGATATAGGCAAGCAGTTCCCAGCCGACGCCGAGATTCTTGCGGTCCTGGCGAATGCAGATAGCGACTTCGCCGCGCCGGTCGGCAGCGTCGCTGGCGAGTGTCGCCACTGCGATCAACGCTCCGTCAGTCGAGAACGCGAGAAAGTTATTGATATGCGGATCGTCGGAGCGAGTCATCGCTACCAGCCGTTCATGCGAGACCTCTTTCACTCCACCGAGAAAGCGGAAGCGCAGATCTTGCGGCGTCACATGGGTGAAGAACTCCGCCAGGGCGGGCTCATCTTCGGGGCGTGCGCGGCGTACATCGAAGCGAAACCCGGTATGCGTGGAAAGCGTGCTAACCATCGTTATATATGGTCTCCGATCCGAGGTGCGGCGCCGTTGTCCTGTCTCTCCAAGGCGCGCGACCTCACTCGCTCATGTATTGAAGCGCGTCCTGCTTGACGATTTCTATGCTGCGCAGGTTCAGCAGGCGGATGACGCCCTTGTCCTTCAGCCGGGTGAAGACTCGCGACACGGTCTCGATCGTGAGTCCGAGATAGTCGCCGATATCCGCGCGAGACATCGGCAGATCGACCTGCCGCAATCCGCCTTGCCGCTCTGCCATGTCGACCAGGAACGCGGCCACCCGTTCGATGGCATTCTGGCGACCGAGGACCAGGAGGTGTTCCTGCGCCCTGGTCAAACCTTTGAGGGCCAGGGGCAGCAACTGGCGCGAGACATCCGCCCCGGCAGCGAACCGATAGACCCGGATGCCGGTCGCGTTGATTGCTTCGGCGAAGAAATGATGTGTCGCGTCGGCTTCGAAACCGAATGTCTCGCCAGCCAAATGGAAGGCACTTATCTGCCGGCGGCCGTCGGCAAGGAGGCGATAGATGCGGACGGCGCCGAACTCGACCTGGTAGAGAGCTCCGGCCTTTTCCCCCTGCGCATAGATTTCCGACCCGGCCGGGTAGAAGTTGATGGGCTGCAACGGCACGCTGTCCAGAACTGCCGGGAGGTTCGACTGTGGCACGTGTGGCGGCAGTGAAATTGTGGAGGTCGTGTGAGCGTACATGGCTGCTTCTCCGTGATCCGTGGCATCAGCAATCGCGCGAATCGGAGGAAAGCGAAATTCGGTTAAGTCCCTACGGGAAACTACTTAGTGGGGGGACCCAGACGACATTGCATCCGCCGAGGATGGCATGGGCGCCACTGTTTGCCTTAACGCCAAAAAGACGGACTTTGCGATGTTGGCATGAGGAGAGCTGGCTGCATCGCAATTGCATCATCAAGGTGGTCGGCGCAGGCCGCGGGGGCAGCATTGTTGGGTGTGCTCGAAGCCCGCACCGACCGAGGCGGCAGGGGCCGCCTTGGTTGCGCTACAACATGTGAGAAAACCAGGAACCTGCCCGAACGCCGAACTTGGCCTTATGCACATACTTAGGTTCTGCGCGCCTGAATGGATTGGAAATATCCACGGTAAGATTTGATTCAACTCAAAGCGCGGGTGCCCCCGGAGGTTGTTGAAAGCCCTGTCGCTAAATGATCGGGGCAGGCCGCCATGTATTTTCCGCAATTTCTGGTGGGCATGCTCGTGACGTCGTTTGTCGTGGCGATCTGGATCGGTGTGGAAACAGGTTCGGGTTGGGTCGCACTCGGTGGGGCTTTGCTCACATTGGTCGTCCTGCAAGTTGGATATGTCCTCCTGATCATTCGCTTGGTCCTCAACCAGATACCGAAAACGGGAGCGGCGGCCTCGGCTTCGGTGAACCCGGCGCCACCGCTCCGCGGAGACGGGGTCTCGCTTTAGGCGAGCGAAGCACGAGGGTTGTTGGACCGCATGCGGTCCCATTGACTTTGTTAGCGCCGTTGTTTGACTGGTAGGGCGAGCTTGCAAGGTCCAGATGGAAACGAATGCGCATCGCGATCCTGTCTGACATCCATTCCAACCGTGAGGCGCTCGATGCGGTTCTCGAGGTGGTTGGCGAGCGCGGATGGGACGAGTTGGTATTGCTTGGCGATCTGGTTGGCTACGGGCCCGACCCAGTCTATGCGCTCGAGACGGCTGCGGACCTGGTCGATCGAGGCGCGCTCTGCGTCATGGGAAACCATGACGAAGCGATAGCCTTCAACAGGGGCGGCATGACGGAGAATGCTCGGACAGCGGCCAGTTGGACGCGTGAGCGTTTGACCTCGGCGCATGTCGATTTCCTGTCCCGTTTGCCGGTGTCGTTGACGTCGGAAGACCGGCAATATGTTCACGCCAGCGCCGAACGGCCGGGAAAATGGCTATACATCCGCGACGTGGATTCAGCAGAGCGCTGCCTGTCTTCAAGCGTGGCCCGTTTCGTCTTCTGCGGCCACACCCATATTCCGGCCATCTACTACGCGCTGCCAGGTCGCCGGCCGATCTGTTTTCAACCGCTGGCCAATGTGGCTGCGCCGTTGTCCGCGGTCGGACAGCTCGTCGTGAACGTCGGAGCGGTCGGCCAGCCTCGCGACGGCAATCCGGCGGCCTGCTTCGCCCTCGTCGATACGCAGCGGCACGAGGTCTCCATGATCCGTGTGCCTTACGACTACGAAGAGACCGCCCGAAAGATTGCTGACTCTGGGTTGCCGGCATGGCTGGGCATGCGATTGAAGATCGGACGATAGGGTTGTTGGAGACGATCGGGTGCAGCGGTTTGAATCAGGGGCAATCATTGATGGTTTCGAACTGGTCGAACGACTGCCGTCCGGCGGCATGGCCTCGCTCTGGCGCGCAAACAGCCCGCAGTTCGATTTCCCGCTGGTGTTGAAAGTCCCTTTCCTGGATCCGGGAGGCGATGTCTCCGTCATACTGGGCTTCGAGGCGGAAGAGTTGATCCTCAGGCGCTTGTCAGGTCCGCATGTACCCCGCTTCGTGGCCTCAGGAAACCTTTCAGAAATTCCTTTCATAGCCATGGAGTTCGTGGCCGGCACAAGTCTCGCCCAGCTGATCAGCAATGCGCCACTGCCAGCTGACGAGGTCGCGAGGGTCGGCTCCGAAATTGCCAAGGCGCTCGCCGCCCTGCATCGCCAAAAAGTGGTGCATCTCGATCTCAAGCCCGAAAATGTCATTCTTGCCGAGCGCGGCGCGGTGCTTCTCGATTTCGGGCTCGCGCGGCATGCAGAGCTTCCCGATCTTCTCGGCGCGGAAAGCTCCGTGCCGATGGGCTCCGCCGCCTACATGGCACCCGAACAAGTGCTTGCCGAAAGAGGCGACCCTGCAAGCGATCTTTTTGCGCTTGGCTGCATTCTTTACCAGCTGGCAACTGGCGAAGAACCGTTCGGGCGACCGGCGACTTTCGCCGGAATGAAGCGACGGCTCTACCACGCCCCCAGGCCACCGCGGGACCTGAACGGAGCCATCCCGCGGTGGTTGGAGGCAATCACGCTTCGGTGCATGGAGGTGGACAGGTCCAAGCGATATGTCGATGCCGCTCACGTGCTGTCCGATCTAAGGAACCCCGATCAGGTGGTGGTGCGGCACCTGCCTCGGAGCAAGGGAATTTGGGCCACGATCCTCGGTCTGCTTCGCAAGACTGACGACAAGTTGCTTCTCGGGATGCCGGCAGATCCCAGGCTTCTGGCCGGACCATCCATTGTTTTGGTCGCCGTCGATCTGGCCAACGGAAACGATCCGCTGGCCAGGGAGGTTCTGAGCGAGACCGCGCGCGTCCTTGGCTCGCGAGAAGACTCGTGGTTGGCCTGTGTGACAGTCCTGAAGACCGAGATTATCGGCGACACGCCCACGGTGGACGAGTCGGGCCGTTCGGAATATTTGAAGCGGCTGGTTGCCCTGAAGGATTGGTCCCGCCCGCTACATCTGCCGGAGGATCGCATCAGCTATCATGTTCTGGAGGCGGTCAGCCCCGCCGATGCGATCCTCAACTACGCTGAGCACAACGACGTCGGGCATATCGTTGTCGGGGCACGGGCGTCTTCCGCCATTCGCCGGCACCTCGGCAGTGTTTCTACCAAGGTGGTAGCACAGGCGCTTTGCTCGGTTTCAGTCGTGCGGTTGAAGGCGGTCGAAGAACAAGGGCGTCGGTGAGCCGCTGCGCGCAAGGACCCGCCGGGACGCCGCCTCAGTTTGATAGCAGTCGATTGATTGCCCCCTGTTTCAGCAGGGAGCGTGTCATGCCGCCGAAGGCCCATTCCCGGATCCGGCTGTGACCATAGCCGCCCGCGACCACAAGTCCTGCATCCATCGCACGGGCGAGTTCGGCAACGGCTTCGCAGGGATCTGCATTGCCGACGCCTATAACTTCGGATCTTGCCTTAACGCCATGCCTCGCCAGGAACCGGACAACGTCCTCGGCACTTTCGCGTGCGTTTCTCTGGCCCTGTTCCTCGATTGTCGCCACGAGCACATGTTGTGCGCCTGTCAAGAAGGGCATTGCATCGCTGACTGCGCGCCTTGCCTCGCGCGTGTTCTTCCAGGCGACAAGAACATTCTTTGGGTTGAGCGGAGCCAGGTTATCGACCGCAATCAGCACCGGCCGGCCCGCGGACAGCACCAGACTACCGGCATCTACGACACGGTGGCGATCGCTGGCGACGCCCTTTGCCGGCGCTCCCGTGACAATAAGGTCGGCGGCGCGGGCATGCATCGCGAGCAGACCTGTCGGATCTCCGATCTCCTCGCGCCAGAAAGCTCTGTCCCCGCCAATGCGGAGGAATTCCTCCTGCATCACCTTCAGGCGATCTTCGATTTCCGCCCTGCGTTGGCGCATTATCTCCGCAGCTGCAGCGGCGCCATTGTCTCCCGACACAAAGACATAGGCATCCGCCGCGGCGAAACCGATCAGTGTGGCATCGAACCGTTGCGCCAATTCCTGGGCATAACGCGCGCGGGGGGACGCCGGAGAATCGATGTCCAGTTGTACAATAATGGTGTTGAAGATCATTTTGTGTCTCCACAGCATGCTTGTCGCACGGTCGTTTGAGGTTCGGTCACGACACTTGTGATCACCAGCCGCGCTGCCTGCCGCGGCGGCGCATCGTCATCGCCTTTTCGACCTATGGAGGGTGCCCGGCGCACGACCTACATCGTCATTTCCGGTTCGAGAGCACGCTCCTTGGCCGGTTCGGGGATTTCCGTCATGGTCGCTTCGGTCAAGAGCAGAACACTGGCGACCGAGACGGCGTTTTCAAGTGCGATGCGCACCACCTTGGTTGGATCGATGATGCCGGCTTCGACGAGGTCAACATACTCTTTGCGTCCGGCATCGAAGCCAAAGTTTCCCGACCCCTCGATCATCTTGGCGATAACCACGCCACCGTCGACAGCCGAATTCTCGGCAATCTGCCGGACAGGCGTTTCGAGAGCGCGCCGGAGTATCTGCACGCCGGTCCTCTCGTCGCCCTCGGACAGTTTTTCTTCATCAGCTACCGTGGCGATGCAGCGCAGCAGCGCAAGCCCGCCGCCAGGCACCACGCCCTCGGCAACCGCAGCCTTGGTGGCGCTGATAGCGTCGTCTAGTGCCTCCTTCTTCGACTTCATTTCGGCCTCGGTTGGAGCCCCGACTTTTATGACGGCAACACCGCCGGCAAGCTTAGCCAGCCGCTCTTGCAGCTTTTCGCGATCGTAGTCGCTGGTCGTGCTCTCGATCTCGCGCCGGATCTGCTCTACGCGACCCTTGATTGCCTTGGCGTCTCCGCCACCGCCGATGATCGTCGTGTTGTCCTTATCGACGACCACGCGTTTGGCACGCCCCAACTGCGCCATCGTGACATTTTCGAGCTTGAGGCCAATATCCTCGGAGATGACCTGAGCGTCTGTCAGCACAGCTATGTCCTGCAGCATAGCCTTGCGCCGATCGCCGAAACCGGGCGCCTTGACTGCACAGTTCTTGAAGGTGCCCCGGATTTGATTGACGATGAGCGTGGCAAGCGCCTCGCCTTCGACTTCTTCGGCGACAACCAGCAGAGGCGAGCCCGACTTGGCCACGGCTTCCAGCAACTTGATGAGATCGTTCAGCGAAGCGATTTTCTTCTCCACGATCAGCACCAGCGCGTCTTCCAGGACCGCTTCCATCTTCTCGGGATCGGTCACGAAATACGGTGAAAGGAACCCGCGATCGAACTGCATGCCTTCGACGACGTCCAGAACGGTTTCAGTGGTCTTCGACTCTTCGACCGTAATGACTCCTTCACCGCCGACCTTTTCAATCGCCTCGCCAACCAACTGGCCGATGAGCGGGTCGTTGTGCGCCGAGATCGTGGCCACCTGTTCCTTTTCGCGCCGGGTCGAGACCGGTCGAGATATTTGCTTGAGTGTCTCGATCGCGCGCTTGGTGGCGCGATCGAGGCCGCGCTTGATGTCGATCGCGCTGGCGCCGGCGACGACATTGCGAACGCCATCGGCAAACATCGCGTGAGCGAGGATGGTCGATGTGCTGGTGCCGTCGCCAACCATATCGCCGGTCTTCTCGGCTGCTTGTCTCAGCATCCTGGCGCCGAGATTTTCTTCCGGGTCCTTCAGGTCGAATTCCTTGGCGATCGTCACCCCGTCGTTGCAAACGATCGGGGCACCCCATCTTTTTTCGATCAGTACAGATTTCGAGCGCGGCCCGAGCGTCACGCGCACGGCATCGGCGAGCTGTGTCGCGCCGCGAAGGATCTTTTCGCGTGCGGCTGAGCGGAACAGTACTTGTTTATGGGCCATGACCGTCTCCGAAATCTGTTGGCCAGTCTGAGCTAACAGGCATCCCGTCGGTCGGCCTTGATACGTATCAATCGCGATCAAGGGCCATGTTGACGAAGATCAATGACGACGGGACGCGTTACCTGCGTGATGGGATCGATCCAATCTGGAGGAGGACCATGCGGACGAATGAAACGCCCCGATACGACGACAGCGTGAATACCACGGGTTGCTGCCCCAGGTTCAATCGCGAGGGCTGGGACGGTAGCACCTGCACTTCAAGGGCAAGCGGTTTGTGAAAGCGAAAACCCACAGTGTCATGCACATCCCGATGAACATGGGCGGCGTGTTCGCGCGCGTTAGGACGAACCCGGAGGTGAGACGATGCCAGCAATGTCCCGCTCCAACGAGACTATCGTCGGAATAGAATGCGCGGCTGAGACCGTGTTTGCCTATCTTGATGACCACAGGCATCTGGGTGCTCATATGAGCACCTCGTCATGGATGATGCTCGGTTCGAAAATGCACTACGAATTCGATGCAGGCGAAGCCCGCTTGATCGGCTCCAAGTTCGGATTCCATGGAAAAATACTTGGAATTGCGCTGTCCGCCGAACAGGTGGTTACAATCCGGACGCCGCCCAAACTGAAGGTCTGGGAGACCATCGGAGCGCCAAGTCTATGGGTGATCGGCCGCTATCGGATGGGTTTCGAAATAGTGCCCGAGGCGAGAGGGTCCCGGCTTCGAGTCTTCATCGAATACGACCTGCCGGAGGCGGAACCGTCCCGTTGGCTTGGCCTGATCTTTGCGAATGCATACGCGCGCTGGTGTACTGGCCGGATGGCGAAAGACGCAGCCCGTTATTTCGCGACGGCGGGGGCTCGGGCAGTCCCTTTGAAAGGCTGAGCGGGACGAGCGGCGGCTTCGAACCGTGTGCCGCGCTCTCCTCTGACGATTTCGCTGGCATCATCGAGCTTGCCGATCGCTGCAGGTTTGCCCGTTGCATCAGCGAACTCGATTGCGGAGCTGACCTTCGGCCCCATGGAGCCGGCCGCAAAATCCCGCCCCGATATCTCGGTCGTTGCAACCCGACGGAGCGCGCGGGCGGTGGCGGTGCCGTGGCCACTATAGACCGCATCGACATCGGTCAGCATCAGCAGCATGTCGGCCTTCAGCTGGCGCGCGAGAAGTGAACTCGCCAGATCCTTGTCGATAACGGCTTCTACGCCGCACAGGCTGCCGTCGTCCCGCGCTATCACCGGGACTCCGCCGCCGCCCGTGCAAATGACGATGACGCCGCGTTCGACGAGAAACGAAATCACGGAGCCTTCAAGAATCTCCAGCGGCCTGGGCGAGGGCACGACCCGGCGCCACTTATCGCCATCGGGCGCGATCTGCCAGCTGCGTTCGTGGGCAAGCCTATGTGCTGTGTCCTCGTCATAGACCGGGCCGATCGGCTTCGTCGGGTGAGCGAAAGCCGGATCGTACGGGTCGACTTTCACCTGCGTCAGCAGCGTCGCGAACAGCCTTTCCTTTAAGAGGTTGCCGAGCTCCTGCTCAATCACATAGCCGATCATGCCAGCGCTTTCAGCGCCAAGGACGTCGAGTGGGAATGCGCCGCCATCCGGAGCGGCCGCCGCCTGGAGGGCCAGAAGCCCCACCTGCGGGCCGTTGCCATGCGTGACTACAATCGAGTGCCCTTCGCCGACGAGTGCCCCGAGTACGGATGCGGCGCGCTTGATGTTGGCACGCTGGTTTTCGGCGGTCATCGGTTCGCCGCGGCGCAGCAGCGCGTTACCTCCGAGTGCAACGACGATCAGCATCTCAGTTGCCGATCGTGGCGACGAGCAGGGCCTTGATCGTATGCATGCGGTTTTCGGCCTGGTCGAAGACGATCGATGCGCCCGATTCAAACACCTCGTCAGTGACCTCCATGCAGTCGATGCCATACTCCTTCGCGATGAACGCGCCTATCTCGGTGTCGGTGTCGTGGAATGCCGGCAGGCAATGCATGAACTTGACATGAGGGTTGCCCGCGGCAGCCATCACTTCGCTCGTGACCCGATAGGGCGTCAAAAGGCGGATACGCTCGGCCCAGCCCGATTTGTCCTCACCCATCGACATCCACACGTCGGTGTAGACAAAGTCGGCGCCCTGGACGCAGCCCATCACGTCTTCGTCCAGCCTGAAGCGGCCGCTGCTTTGTGCTGCAAGGTCTCTGACATGGGCGCAGAATTCCTCGTCCGGCCAAAGTTCCCTTGGCGAGGCAATGCGCATGTCGATGCCGACCTTGGCTGCGCCCAGTGCCAGCGACAGCGCGACATTGTCACGTCCTTCGCCGACGAAGGTGACGGTCATGTCCGAAAGGTGCTTGTGCGTGAACTCGCGCATGGTCATGAAATCGGCGAGGATCTGTGTCGGATGCGCTTCGTCGGTAAGGCCGTTGTAGACGGGCACGCCCGCGTGCGCGGCAAGCAGTTCGGCCTGGTGCTGGCCAAAACCGCGATACTCGATCGCATCGTACATGCGGCCGAGCACGCGCGCTGTATCCTTCATGGATTCCTTGTGGCCGATATGGCTGCCGGTGGGGCCGAAATAGGTGACGTGGGCGCCCTGATCATAGGCCGCCACCTCGAATCCGGTTCTGGTGCGCGTCGAGTCCTTCTCGAAGATCAGCGCGATATTCTTCCTGATGAGACGCGGTATCTCGTGGCCCGCGAGCTTGGCCGCCTTGAGGTCGGCGGCCAGTTTCAGAAGAAAGCGGATCTCGTCGGCCGTGAGATCGTCGAGCGTGAGCACCGAGCGGCCGTGAAGGTTGATCGACATCGGGAATTTCCTTTCCGGTCAAATCGGATCGCGGGCAATCGGGCAGGTCATACAGTGGCCGCCGCCCCGACCACGGCTGAGTTCAGCGCCTTCAACGGTGATCACTTCAATCCCGGCGCGACGCAGCAGCGTGTTGGTATAGACATTGCGGTCGTAGCCGATGACGACGCCGGGTTCGACGGCAACGACGTTGTTGCCGTCGTCCCATTGCTCGCGCTCGGCCTCGTAACGGTCGCCACCGGTGGCGATGATGCGCAGCGAATTCAGTCCAAGCGCTTCTGCAACCACTGCCGTGAAAGGCTCCGTCTCATCCGTGACCTTGACGGCCGCCTCGCCATCGCCCGGTCGCAGAGAGAAGGTTCGCAGGCGGTCGACCACCGGCGGGTACATGGTCACCAGGTCGCGGTCGCAGAAGGTGAAGACGGTGTCGAGATGCATGAAACTGCGGTCCCGCGGCATCAGGGCTGCGATGACGCGTGTCGCTTCACCGGCCGCGAACAGGCTGCGTGCGAGGTCGCCCACGGCTTGCGGCGTGGTACGTTCTCCCATTCCGACAAGCACTGTTCCGCCGCCGATCGGCATCACGTCTCCACCTTCCAGACTGGTGCCTGTTCCCAAACCTGGCGATACGAAGGGGAGGCCGCTGTCGCGAAAACGGGGATGGAAGCGGTACACTGCTTCCACGTTGGCCGCCTCCGGGCGCCTCGCCGGCCAGTACATGGCGTTGACCGAAACTGATCCGTAGATCCAGCAGGAACTGTCGCGCGTGAAAAGCTGGTTCGGCAGCGGCGGAAGCACGAAGTCCTGGGGAGCAAGTGTCCTTCCGGTCAGTCCCTTCGGCTGGAAAGGAAGCTCGGCACGGGCAATGCCGCCGACTAGAAAGGACGCCAGCTGCTCCGGTGGCATGTCGTTTAGCCATCCACGCAACTCGTCGACCATATCCAGTCCGACGACACCGGGATGGACCCGGCGATCGAGAAGCCAGTCGCGCGCCTTGCTGATGGTCATGGCCTCCGCAAGGAGCTCTCCAAAGGAGTGCACCACCACGCCGCGTTCGCGCAACGCATCGACGAAGACGTCATGTTCCTGGCGTGCGCGCTTGACCCACAATACGTCGTCGAACAGCAGCGCCTTGCAGTTCTCGGGCGTGAGCCTGCGCAGGCTGAGGTCCGGTCGATGGACCATCACCTCGCGCAGGCGGCCGACTTCGGAATGGACTCCCAGGCCTGTCATCGTGCGTCCTTCAGAGCGGGCTGATAGCGCCGGTCCACATCTCGTAGACGGCCAGGATGGCGACAGCGACGAGGGCTGCAGCGACAGCAGCTTCCACAGGATGGAAGACACGCTGGTTGGTTTCGCGACGTGCCCAGACGTAGAGAATGATGCCGGGCGCATAAAGGATCGCGCACATGAACAGATATGCCGGTCCTGCCGCGTAGACGAGCCACAGGCCGTACACTGTCGCCAATATGCCAGCGAAAAGGGGGCCAGCGCGTTGCTCGCCATTCTCATAACTCTCTCCGGTCAATGCGAGCTTGGCCGCGTAGGCCCCGGAGAAGATGTAAGGTACGAGAATGGCTGCCGACGCGATATAGAACAGTGCCTGGTAGGTGCTCTGTGCGAACAGCGTGATAACCAGGAACGCCTGCACGAGCAGGTTGGTGATCAGGAGCGAGGTCGACGGCACGCCCCGCTCGCTCTCGTGGCCGAAGAACTTCGGCATCGTGCCGTCTTTGCCGGCAACGTGCGGAATTTCCGCGGCAAGCAGCGTCCAACTCAGGAACGCGCCGACCACGGACACAACAAGCGCGATGTTGATGAGGATGGCGCCCCACGGTCCGACAACCGCCTCCAGGACACCTGCCATGGAGGGGTTCTTCAACGCGGCGAGCTCAGTTTGGCTGAGGATGCCGAGCGACAGCAGCGAAACCAGCGCGTAGAGAGCGAGGCAGGTGAAGAATCCGAGAACAGTCGCCTTCGCGATGTCGCTGCGGCGTTCCGCACGGGCTGAAAATACGCTTGCTCCCTCGATGCCGATGAAGACCCACAGCGTCACCAGCATCGTGCTCTTCACCTGTGCGGCAATCGAGCCGAGACTGGCGTTGCCAAGCCCGCTGAAGTCGAGAGACCAGACCTGAAGCTTGAAAGCCACAGCGACGATCCCGACAAACAGCACCACAGGAGCAATCTTCGCCACCGTGACGACCAAGTTGACGACTGCTGCCTGACGGATGCCTGCCAGAACCAGGACGTGGATCAGCCACAACAGGACAGACGCGCCGAGCACCGCCTGCCAGGTATTGCCGTCGCCGAAAGCTGGAAAGAAGTAGGACAAAGCGCTGAACACGATCACCGCATAGGAGACATTGCCGACCCAGGCGCTGATCCAGTAACCCCAGGCGCTGTTGAAGCCGATGAAGGGACCGAAGCCGGCCTTGGCGTAGGCGTAGGGACCCGCGTCGAGTTCTGGTCGCCTTACCGCGAGCGACTGATAGACGAAAACAAGCGCCAGCATCCCAACCGCGGTGATCGCCCAGCCAATCAGGATCGCAAGAGGGCCGGCGCCGGTCGCCATGTTCTGCGGCAGGCTGAACACGCCGGAGCCCACCATCGAGCCGATTACCAATGCGGTCAGGGAACCCAGTCGAAGCTTGGCAGAAGTCGTCGACGTGACTTTTCGGATCGGGATATCGATTCCAGCCGTAGCCATGATGCTCTCCCCAATTTGAAACTTTGATGGGGGATATTGAACAGGAAACAGGTCGGGGGCCTTGACGTGGGTCAAGCGGCAAATGGTTGGCGCGCGGCCGTAAAGCCCAACCGGCGGGCATTACCTGACGATCCGTCACGGCACCGATCTACACCCTCAAACTGGCTGGCAGTTGCACCGGCGCCGCTAATGAGTCGCGCCGATCAGTTTGATTTGGCGCAAGGACGGCGCGGGACTCCGCGAACAGGATGACAATCAGGACGTAGAGCGCTTTCTGCCGCCGTCCTGAAGGAGGTTCGCCATGAAAACCATATTGAAGAGAATAGCGCTCGGGCTGGCTGCTGCAATGCTGATGGTCGGCGATCGCGGAGCCCAGGCTGCGACGCTTGTCCAGATTTCGCTGTGGGACAAGGGCGCGGACGTGCAGATGCCGACGGGGATCGCCTATGCAGCGCCAGGACTCGATCTCACCAAGGCGACCATGGGTATCAAGGCTTCGCCGGGTGCGGTGAAGGCCGGAGAGGTCACATTCAAGGTGACCAACGACTCCAAAGACACCGTTCACGAAATGATAGTGATGTACCTCGCCGATCCCGGCAAGCCGCTTCCTTACCTCGAGGCCGAGAACAGGGTCGATGAAGACAGGGCTGGTGACAAGGGCGAGGTTTCTGAGCTCGATCCCGGCAAATCAGGCACATTGACCGTCGAACTGAAGGCAGGAAAATACCTGCTTATCTGCAACGTGCCTGGTCACTATGGCGCCGGCATGTGGGCCGAATTCACCGTCGATCCATAGGCCCTGAAGAAACGGCCCCTGTGGGGGGCAGAAATGTCCCGGTTTGCGGATCGCCATGCTATAGCCCTCGCTCCCCTAGCTTGCGCATCTGCCCGATCCATCTTGCTCTGGTCCTGTCGCTGGCGCCCGCGACCATCCCGAACAGGGTCTCCCGCACCGGTCTGATGCCGACAAAATGCAAGATGCTTCGCCGCATGCCGGCGATGCCGTGGCTGAAGAACCAAAGCCGGTAGAGAGCGGATGGCATGCCCATCGTTGCCACCACGCGAGCGGAGCGACCACGAAGCAACGTCCTGGCAAAGCCGCCGCCCTTGTCCGGGTAAGCAAAGGCGGTCCCCGGCCGCATGACCTGTTCCAGAAATGCCTTGAGCAAAGCCGGCATGGTCCCGAGCCAGAGTGGGAAGACAAACACGATATGCTCCGCCCAGACAATCGCTTCAGCGGCATGCTGGAGGCTGTTGGGGACGGCGCCGTGTTCGAATTCCTGCATTGTCCGCAGCACTGGAAAATCAATTGCCGCGATATCGATCCGGCGGACGCTGTGCTGTGCCTGCTCCGCCCCCTCGGCGTAGGCCTGCGCAAGAGAGCGACAGAGCCGGTCGGGGGATGGGTCGGGATGACCGACCACAATGAGGATGCGACGCGACATGGTCTGCACCTGGGAAGCCTGGCGTGGCGGTGTTACGGGCGCTCGACCCTTGCCACCTTGTAGGTGTGCATGGCTCCGTTGCGTTCGATCGAAACATATTCGCCTGTCACGAAGCGTTCGTCGCCAAGATGAAAACCGGTCTCGTCATCGCGATCGCCTTCGGCATAGTCGAAATACCATTGCCCGCCCGGCTTGCGGCGGAGGCGGCCGATCAAGTCGTCCTCGCCAGTGCAAAAACGGCGCACGCGGCAGGCGGCCCGGTGCGATTTCCATTCTTCCGCGTCAATCCTGCCTTCGCTGGTTAAGGGAGCAAGTACATCATAGCCTTCCTCGCGATCCCCTTCCGGGTGACCCTTCTCGCGAGCAAGCAGCAACCGCACATGGCGGAATTTCGGGGTGAGGTCCTGCAAACTGGTCATCGCGAACTCCTTTGATGTGATCCATAGCGCGGCCACGGGTGCCAGCCTTGATCCGTGTCAAAGGAGAGTTCTCGTTAGGGCACAAGCATGGTGAAACAGCCTGCTGCCGCTGCGACCAGCGTGATGCCAGCCAGAGGCAGCCAGAACCTCACTGGACCAGCAAATGCCGCCAGCGACAGGCGGCCGATCGCGTTTGCAGTGAGTGCTGTCAGCACCGCCAGGCCGACGGCTTCAACGGAGACCGAATGCTTCACCAAACGCAATGCGCTCAGCACTGAAACGTCGACATCGAACATTCCCGCAAGCGCTGAGCTCGCCAGCAACCCGTGTCCGCCGAACTGAGCTGCCAACGCGGCGCTTGCGGTCGAAACGATCGCGAAAAGCATGGCAAACAGCAGCAGCGGGCCCAGCTCAAATGGATTGCGCGCCGGGGTGCCCTTTTCTGGATCCCGGCCATGGTTGGTCAGCAGGAAAATTCCGCATAGGGCGAATGCGACCGACGCGGCAAGGGCCGGCAAGCCGACCGTGGCCAATAGGCTTGGCTCGATGGCCAGAACTACAGTGCAAACGCGCAAAATCGAAACCATCGCGGCAAGCGAAGCCGCGCCCGCGAGCGGCAGAGGATTGGCGGCAGAAGCGGCACTGCGAGCAAGGGTCATGGTCACCGCGGTGGAGGAGACGACCGCACCGGCGAGCGAACTGACGAGCAGGCCGCGCGTACCACCGAGGACGCGGATGGCCACATAGCCGGCGAACGATATCGAGGCCATCAGCACTGTGAGGAACCAGACCTCCCAAGGGTTGAACCCACCCCATGGGTCCATCGTGCGATTTGGCAGCAACGGCAGAACGATCGCGGTCATCACCGCAAGCATCAAGGCCGAACGAAGTTCAATCCAGGTCAGACGCCGCAAGAGACCGTGCAGGATTTCGCGACTTGCAAGGACGGCCGCGAGAGCTGCCCCGCCAGCCGCCGCGGCCCGATAGTCACCGGCGACCGAAAGCGCACCAAGCGCGAAGACGCCTAGGCCGGCGATGACGCTCGTAACGCTGAAATCCTCGTCGTGGGCCGCCTCGCGTGCCTTGTACCAGGCGAAGATTGCCGCAAAGGCGATGAACCCGCCGACCAGAACGGATACAGCGCCAAGCGCGTTGGCCAGAGCTGTCACAATGCCGCCGAGTAGGCCTGATATGCCGAACGTCCGAATTCCGGCCGTCCGGCTGCGATCGGGTGCATCGCGCTCCCGCCAGCCGCGCTCCAATCCGACGAGTAGACCTATTGCCAAGGCGAGTCCGCGCCGGGCTATGAGCGTATCCATGAGGTTGCGGCTCTCAGGCTGTGGCCATCGGCAGGTGGTCGCGAACCCACCTGACGATTTGCCTAGCACTCATCGCGCCGGAGACGCGCGCAACCTCTTGCCCGCCGTGGAACAGGATCATGGTCGGGATGCCGCGGATACCAAGCCTGGCAGCGACGGCTTGTTCCCTGTCCGAATTCAGCTTGATCAGCCGGACATGCGGCTCCAGTTCCTGCGCTGCCGCTTCATAGGCCGGTGCCATCATCTTGCACGGGCCGCACCAGGGTGCCCAGATATCGACGACAACGGGCAGATTGCTTCGCGTGATCTGTCGATCAAAAACCTGGGCATCGACGTCCTCAGGATGACCAGAAAACAGCCTGTTCCCGCACTTTCCGCATTTCGCAGCCTTGGCATTGCAGATTGCCGGCAGGCGATTGACCCCGCCGCATTTGCTGCAAACCACCAAATCCTGCTGCGTCATGGTGCTATCCATCCATCCGCTTCGTATCATCGGTCATCGGCGTCCGAGATGTCCATTGCCCAGGGCGCGTAGCGCATTCAGGATAACCGCCACGTCGATCCCCTCTTGCAGCAGTGCTCCGGCAACCGGAGTGATCTGTCCCATGGCCGCCGCTGCCATTGCCATCCCCGAAAGCGCCAGCCCGACGATGATGCTTTGCAGGGCAATCGTCCGTGTTCGCCGGGCAATCTCGACAGCCTCGGCGACTGGCTGCAGCCTGTCGGTCAAAACGACAATGTCTGCGGCTGCGGAAGAGGCGGTAGCGCCGCGGGCGCCCAAGGCGATGCCGACCGTTGCGGCGGCGAGGGCAGGGGCATCGTTGACGCCGTCGCCCACCATCATTGTCGGTGCCAGGGCCTTCTCGGCTTCGACCGTCGCAACCTTTTTCGCCGGAGTTGCATCGGCGATGACGGCATCGAGGCCAAGCAATGCCGACACTCGCTCTGCCGCGGCGCCGTCATCGCCGGTGAGCATGACCATACGCTCGATGCCGGCGGAGCGGAGGGTGCCGAGCGCATCGCGAGCATCCGCACGCAGGGCATCTCCGAAGGTGAATACGCCGGCAAGGCGCCCGTCGAACGCCACGAAGACCCTGAGCACGGGCTCGTTCCGGTATTGCTCCTCACCGCATAGCGTCCAGCGGGGCAGCGGCCTGCCGGCGAGCACCAGCATTCGCGATCCTGCAAGGACCGATACATTGCCAACCTGCCCTTTCAACCCCGCTCCGCGATATTCATGGACGCCATGCGGATGTGAAAGCATCAGCTGTCTGCCGCGGGCCGCGCGGATAATCGAGTCGGCGAGCACATGGTGCGAGGCCTGCTCCAACGATGCCAACGACTGCAGCAACTGGTCAGCTTCGTCGCCAGGTGCAACGTCGATCTCGACGAGCTCGGCGCCACCGATGGTCAAGGTCCCGGTCTTGTCGAAAATCGCGGTGCGCGCCTGCGCGAGGGCTTCTAATGCCGCACTACCTTTCATCAAGATGCCGGCACGCGCGGCGCGCGAAACGCCGCCAATGAAGGCGACAGGGGCAGCAAGGATGAGCGGACAAGGCGTCGCGACAACGAGAACCGCAAGCGCCCTGATCGGATCGCCGGATGCATACCATGCGGTACCCGAGACCAGTAGGGTGGCTGGCAACAGGAACAGGGCAAAGCGGTCGGCCATGCGGATGAACGGCGCTTTCGCAGTCTGCGCCGTGGCGACCATGCGCACGATCGCCGCATAGGTACTCTGTTCAGCCAGAGCGGAAGCCCGCATGCTGAAGGGCTCGCCGGCATTGAGGGTGCCGCTGCGCAGCGCATCGCCGGCGCTTCGCCGTACCGGCAGCGGCTCTCCTGTTACCGCCGACTCGTCAACAGACGCCGAAGCATCGAGCAGGATCCCATCGACAGGCAACAATTCGCCGGTTCGCACCAGGAGTTCTTCGCCGACGGAAACCTGATCCACGGAGATCGTATCTGTACTTTGTGCCGACTTTCGATGTGCGACGCGCGGCGCCCGGTCGGTCAGCGCCTTAAGGTTCCGCTCGGCCCGACCGCGGGCAAAATCCTCGAGCGCTGTGCCGCCAGCATACATTATCGCCACCACAACTGCGGCCAAGGGCTGGTCCAGGAGCAGTGCCGCGGACATTGAGACCAGCGCGATCGCATCGACACCGAAACGGCCGATCCAGAAGTCGCGCAAGATGGAAATGGCGAGAGCCACCACTACGGGCAAGGTCGCCACCGTCCAGACCGTGCCTGCCTCGATGGATCCAAAGCCGAATTGCCTGATCCATAACCCGATGGCCAGGCCCAGGATGGCGATGACCAGCAATGCGCGTCGCAGGGCGGACTCGTTCATGCGATGCTTTCCGATTTTATCTAAGGCACCGGAGGTCGCGAAGCCGGGTCTTCGTCTATCCGGTCTCGCTCGATCAACGGGGGAGCGCTGGCCACCAGGTTTCAGCGTGCCACCTCACGCGGATGCTGGCCCGCTCTGTCGCGATCATGTGGTGAAGCGCAGCCCTGTGCCGCCTCATGCAAACGATTAGCCGCCGTCGTTTAACGGAAAGAAATGGACCACCTTTAACGTGATCGGGACGTCGTAGCCCTCGATCAGGACCGTGGCCCACTGGTCACCTAGATCGTCCTGCCAGGTGTCGGTGACGCGGCACCTCACGGCCAGATCCATGCCGACCTCGATCTTGTCCGTTCTCTTCGCCATCACCTTATCCTTTCAGCGGTTCGTAGACGGCTTCCGCTGAACTCTATGCTTGCCGATCTTGTGGGCCTTGATTTTGGTCAACCGCCAGAGGTTTCGGTTTGCGCCGCGATCACCTTTCGCGCCCTGAGACGACCTGGTGCCAGTCGCATTGCGAGCAGTCGTCTGGGGCAACCGGCCGCGGCAGAACCCCCGCAGTTGAAAGCGACAACCGAAGGCGACTTTGATCCAACGCAATGAACGGGCAAGATCGACCGGCAACTATCGCCACGAACGGAGAAACAGGGGTGACGATCCGAAATCTCGAACATGCTTTCGCCCCGAAGTCGGTTGCCGTGTTCGGCGCATCGGTGCACGACGGCTCTGTCGGTCGTGTCGTCTTCGACAACATCGTCAACGGCGGCTTCGAGGGCGAGATCTGGCCGGTCAATCCGAAATATTCGCAAGTGGCTGGGCGACGCTGCTATGCGACAGCGGCCGAATTGCCGGGCGTTCCGGATCTGGGGGTAGTCGTCACGCCACCAGAGACGGTCCCCGGTATCGTGCGCGACCTCGGGGAGAAGGGGACACGAGCGGCAGTCGTCCTGACTGCGGGGCTTACGCGCGAAAACGGTTTGCGCCAGGCGATGCTTGATGCCGCCAGGCCCACACTCTTACGCATCATAGGGCCGAATACGGTTGGTCTGATGCTCCCGCCCAAAAAGCTCAACGCCGGTTTCGCGCATATGGCAGCCAGACCCGGCAACATAGCCCTGTTGTCGCAATCCGGCGCCATTGCCACTTCGCTGATCGACTGGGCGGCGGACAACAATATCGGCTTCTCGCAAATCGTCTCGCTGGGCGACATGGCGGATGTCGATGTTGGAGATTGCCTCGACATGCTGGCTGGCGACGCGCGCACGAGGGCCATCGTTATGTATCTCGAAACCGTACCCAATCCGCGCAAGTTCATGTCTGCGGCACGGGCGGCCGCACGCATCAAGCCGGTCATCGCGATAAAGCCGGGTCGGCATGAGTTGGCGGCAAAGGCCGCGGCGACGCACACCGGCGCACTTTCAGGAGCCGATCGGGTAGTGGAGGCAGCTCTCCGGCGGGCGGGCATCTTGCGCGTGAAAGGTCTCGCTGAATTGTTCGATGCCGCTGAAACGATCGCCCGCTTCTCGCCTCTGGAACGAGCCCGTGTCGGTATCGTCACCAACGGCGGTGGCGCAGGCGTGCTCGCCGTCGACCAACTCGTCGACGGCAATGGCGAGCTGGCCGAGCTTTCGCAGACAACGATCGAGCGATTGAACGACGTGTTGCCGCGCACATGGTCGCACGCCAATCCGGTGGACATCGTCGGCGATGCGGCGCCCGAGCGCTACAAGGCTGCGGTCGAAGCCGTCGCGGCAGACCCTGGAACTGACGTCGTCCTGGTGATGAACTGCCCGACGGGACTTGGCTCGCCGCTCGCGGCGGCAGGTGCGGTGGCCGAACTTGCCAAGGCAGGCAGGATCTGCGGAAAGCCGGTATTGGGCTGCTGGCTGGGAGAACGCACGGCGCGCGAGGGCCGGCGTGTCCTGCAGGGTGCCGGAGTGGCCAGCTTCGAGACGCCTGCAGACGCCGCGATCGCCGTTTCCTACCTCAGCGACTGGTCGCAAGCTCAGCGGGCGCTGCTGCGCACGCCATCGAGCCGCCGCGAGGATACAGTCGGCGGCCGCGACACCGTGCTTGCCATATTCAGACAAGTGGCGAGCGAGCGACGGCGCATGCTGACGGAGCCGGAGGCCAAGGCCGTTATTTCCGCCTATGGCATTGCCGTGCCCGAGACGATCGTCGCCAGATCTCCTGCCGAGGTAGAGGCGGCTGCCAGACACCTGCTCAAAACGTCCGAACTTGTCGTCGTCAAGCTGTGGTCGAAGGCAATTTCGCATAAGTCGGACATTGGCGGGGTAGTGCTCAATATTGCCGCCGCCTCTGTCGCTAGGGACGCCGCAACCGCGATCCGGGCCCGGTTGCGCAAGCAGGCTCCGACAGCCACTGTTGAAGGCTATGCCATCCAGCCCATGGTGGTGCGAAGATACGCCCAGGAACTCATCCTCGGCATGAGCCGGGATCCGATCTTCGGTCCGGTCATCCTGTTCGGCTCCGGCGGAGTGGCGGTCGAGGTGCTGGATGACACAGCGATCGCCTTGCCGCCACTCGACGATGTTCTCGCGGGCGACCTGATCGAACAGACGCGCATCAGCCGGCTGCTTGCCGGTTATCGCGGTCGCCAACCGGCCGATCGTGGGGCAATCATCGCCGCGCTCAACGGGCTGTCGCAAATGGTCGTCGATTTTCCATGTCTCGTCTCAATGGACATCAACCCGCTGCTGGCTGATGCCGACGGCGTGATCGCGCTCGATGCCCGCATCGAGATCGATCCAGAACGCGTGGAGCAGCCAGCGCCAAACCCGGCGCTCGCAATAAGGCCCTACCCATCAGGCTGGAGCAGGGATTTTTCCGCGGACGGCGCCCGCTATCATATCCGGCCGATAAAGCCGGCCGACATTGTGCTCTATCCCGAATTCCTGGCGAGGATTTCGCCGGACGATCTGCGCCTGCGGTTCCTATCCCCGCGCAGGAACTTCCCGGACCAGATGCTCAAGCGGTTGACCCAACTCGACTATGACCGTGATATCGCTTTCGTCGCGCTGGAGGCGGGCACCGGCGCGCTGGCCGGGGTCGGCCGGCTTTCCTGCGATCCTGACCATAGGGTCGGAGAATATGCGTTGTTGGTCCGTACGGACCTGCAGGGCCACGGCCTTGGCTGGGAACTGCTCAGGCAGATCATCGACTATGCCAGGGCAGACAAGATCAACCGAATCGAAGGTATAATGCTTAGCGAAAACAGCAAGATGTTGGCTATGTGTCGCGAATTCGGCTTCTCCATCGCGCACCACCCCGACCAGGCAGGCCTGTCGTTGGCAACCTTGGAGGTCGGCTGAACGCGATAGCTTCTTCTTACGATGCTTCCTTCAAAGAGACGCTCCGAGAAGAGGAAGAAGCAGATAGCAAGCAATCCAGCAATTCAGCGGTGATGTCGGTGAGCTTTCGATCGGCCTCGACCCTGCGCCAGGTGGTCTGAGCTTCGCGACGCTGCAATTGCCGGGAGAGTATGTCGACAGTGGCGTCGGAAGGGCCACCCTTGCGCTCACTCACGCGCTGCCAGAGAACGAGCGCGTCCGCCGCCAACCAAAATCCGGCAAACGCGATGCCCCGCTCACGGGCGACCTTCTCAATCCGGTCACGGTCTATCTCTCGGTCGAATACGGCATCAGTGACAACGCAACCGCCTTGGGAAAGGATCAATTCGCTGCGCCATACCATTTGGCGATAGACTCGTTCCGACACGCCCGGTCGATAGGCCCTGTCCGGCAACGTCGTTTCGGCGGGCACCCCATGCATGGCTTTACGGATGCGGTCGCTCTCGACAATGCGCGCGCCAGGCGGCGCGCCGACATAGGGGGCGAGCGCCTCGGCGACGGTCGTCTTGCCGGAGCCGCTCAGGCCGCCGATCGCGATCAGCCGCGGAGGCTCGCTTCTGAGCAGAGTTCGGGCGAGTTCGAAATACGACCTGGCCTCGGCAACCAGCCTCTCGGAGTCGGAGCTGCCTTCCTCTACCTGCGTTGCAGTGACATGCGCGCGCACCGCGGCTCGCACCGCCATGAAAAAAGGCAGCAGGATGAACCCGTCCTCGTCGTCGGCTTCGTCTAGGTAGCGGTTCATCACCAGATTGGCGAATTCCGGAAAGCCCCGGTGCCAGAGGTCCATCAACAGGAAGGCGAGGTCGTAGAGTACATCGATGCCGGCTATCTTGTCATTGAATTCGATGCAGTCGAAGAGCCGGGGCCCGCCGTCGAACAGGCAGATATTGCGCAGATGCAGATCGCCGTGGCAGCGGCGGATCTTGCCCGCGGCCTCTCGCCGGTCGAGGAGGGCGGAATGGCGGGCGAGGGCGATACGAAAGGCCTCGGTGAACTGCTCAATCTCGTCTGTTTGAAAGACATGGCTGGTAGCAAAGCCGGCCGCGTTGATGTCGATCACGTCAGCGAGGTTCGATGACCCGCTGCCTGTGTGGATCTCCGACGCGCCGCGATGGTATCGCGCAATCATGCCCGCGACCGTCGTCAGCAGCGCGGGCGTCAGTTGGCCTGCGACCGCCATTCGATCGAGAAGCTTCGACTGGTCGAAGCGCACCATTTCGATTGCGGCATCAACCAGCTCTCCGGCTCCGTCGAACGCGAGCCTGCCGTCGATCCCTCGCGTGATCCGTCGCACACCCGCATAAAGGCCCGGCGCGGTCTTCGAATTGAGCTCCACTTCCTTCTCGCAGGCGGTGAGGCGGAGGGCAGGCGTCGAGAAATCGACATAGGGCAGCTTGACCGCTCGCTTGAGCTTGAAGGCGTGTCGGCCGACCAGGAAGATGCGCGAGATATGGGTTTCAACCACTTCCACTGGTCCGGTCTCGCCATATGTGGCGGGATCGAGCAGCAGCGCGCCCGCGGCTTCCTGCCTTTCAACGATCATTGCATGGCTCCTCTGCGCGGTGCCCGCGAGAACGTTCCACCTGGCGTCTATCGCTGCAGTGTCTGGACGTAGCCTGCCAGGTTGTGGATCCGTTCCGTGGTGACGATTTCTCCGGCGCTTGGCCCGTATTTCCTGACGTCATCGGGCAGGAATTGGCGGCCCCAGACCGGCATATCGCGCTCGCCATGTTCGGGCACCATGGTGCGGCCGTCGATCATGGCAAAGACGCGCCAATACGGAAATTCGCCACCATTGTTTTTCGAGAGACGCGTCAGGTCGGCCGGGCGCTTCATCAGTTCGTCGCCCAAGGGGCCGTCGCCTTTGCCATCGAGACCATGGCAGACCGCGCAGGAGTTCAGGTATTCCGCCTGGCCGTAGCTCATTTCCTGCGCAGTTGACGCATTGAAGGCCAGGCTTGTGGAAACTGCAGCGATCAGGAGCTTCATCTTCGTGTCCACCGATTGATCGGTTGAAGCTTACGCCTTCGGCGCGCGTCGCAGTTGATCGGGATCAATTGAGGCGCCGCAGATGATCTTTGATTCAGCTCAATGAACGCCGCGACCCATCTCGTTACGGTTGCAGGTGCAATTGAAGCCAAACTCAGCGGTCAGGAGCAGCTGCGATGTCATTCAAAACGATACTCACAGTCACGGAGCCGGGCATGAGTGACGTCGATCTGGAACTCGCTGCCGGCCTGTGCGAGCAGGTCAGTGCGCACCTCGCTGTTCTCGTGGTGACGCTCGCCGCGCCGCCGCCGGTAGGAGAGTTCGCAGTGGTCGTCTCAGAAGACTGGCTGAAGGAGCGCCAGGCAGATGAGAAACTCCTGAAGAAGAGAACAGCGGTCGTGGCGGCCTTCCTTGCTGGCCGCGCGCTTTCCGCCGATACCGTCAGCGCATATCCGGAAGCCGGCTGGGCCGACGAGACCATCGGTCGTCGCGCCCGGTATGCCGATATCACCATTGTGGGACCGGAAGTGCTTGCCGGCGAGACGCTGAAAAGCAAAGTGGTCGAGGGCGCGCTATTTTCTTCCGGAAAGCCTTTGCTGCTCATCCCCAAGGGTTCTAGGCCGACGCTGAAGCCGAAATGCGTAATGGTTGCGTGGGATACCCGCCTGGAGTCATCGCGCGCCGTTCGCGAGTCGCTCGACATGCTGATCGGCGCCGACGAGGTGCATCTCGCCCTGGTCGATCCTGTCGAGGGCGAAACCCATCACGGGGCGGAACCTGGTGCCGATGCCGCAGCCTATCTTGCCCGGCACGGCGTCAAAGTCACGGTCGACCGTCTGCCGAGTGCGAACCACTCTGTCGCTGACGTTCTTCGCCAGCACGCAGTCGATTGTCGCGCCGAGCTGTTGGTGATGGGCGCATACGGTCATTCGCGGTTGCGTGAACGGATTTTCGGCGGCGTCACCAAATCGATGCTCGAAGGCCCGTCCCTGCCAACCCTTCTGGCGCGCTGATCAACGAAAACACTTGGACCGGCCCGTTTCTGCGGTCGGCCAGGGCTATTGACGCCTCTCCACCGGGCCACCATCGCCAAGGGTGTCGGACGGGTGGACGACAACGGCAGCGCCGGGCTTCAGACCCGTCAGCACCTCGGCGACATCGTCATTCATGTGCCCGACCTGCACTGCCACTTGCCTAGCGCGACCACCGTCAGCGACAAAGACGTTCCACCGGTCGCCGTTTCTGAACAGCGCGCCGATCGGCACCTGCAGGCATTGGGCGCACGCCCAGACTGTCATTTCGACAAAGACCCGATATCCGTGGCCGAGCCGGACGTCGGTGTCTTCCAGATCCAGAACGACCGTAACCCTCTGCTCCTCGATGCCAAGCGCGGAAACCTTGGTGAATGCCGCTGGATCGACGCGTCTCACCGTCGCACGCAACCCATGATCGCCGCCCCAATCGCTGATCTTAGCCCCTGTCCAAGGGGCAATGCGAACGGCATCACTTGAAAGGAGGTCGACAGCGATTTCCAGATCGTGGACGTTGCCGATCTCGGCGATCTTGGCGCCAGCCGCTACCGCTTGTTCGCTCCTTGCCATGACGGCAAGAACCGTTCCGTCGATGGGTGCGAGAAGGTTGACGCAGCAGCTGTCACCGGTCGGGTCCGACGGATCGGGCTGCAGCAGGCGAGCCTCTGCGTTGGCAAGTTCGGCGTTTCTGAGCCGAATGACTGCTTTCGCCGCATCCACCGCGGCTTTCCGCACGTCGACTTCGTTGGTGAGCTTCTGCAAAGCGCTCTCCGAGACAAAGCCGGATCCGAACAGTTTGAGCGCGCGGACCAATTCGTCCTCGGCAAGCTTCAAAGCCGATTGCGCGCGCTGCAATTCGACCTCTGCAACACCGACACCAGCGCGCGCTGCATCGCGGCTGGCGAGCAATTCGGCTTCCGCCCGCCGGTCGATCAGTGGTGGGTCGAGCGGATGGATGGCAGCGACAACAGTATTGTTCGCCTTCACCACATCACCCTCGTTGACCACCGTGCGCGTCAGATGGCCCGCAATCGGCGCCGATACTGTGTAGACGTTGCGCACCCGCGTCATTCCTTCCTCTCGGACCGTGACTCGCATCGGCGCTGCGGCAACTTCAGCCAAATCCACCAGCGTTGGCGGCTCGCGCAAAGCCCAGCCGAAACCTGCAATCAACACAAGCGCGACAAGCGCGAGTCCGAGGCGTTTCATCCAGATCGACTTCATCGGACTAATCCCTTGTCTTGAGGACACGCACGAGATCCAGTCGGTCGATGCGACGCCGCACAATCAGTGCCGACAGCGTGGCCACTGCGAGCACGACCAGGCTGGCAAGCGCGAAAGTCGAACGGTTGACCACGAACGGTATGCGGAAGAGATCGCTTTCGAAGCCCCTGACCACCGACCACGAGAAGAGATAGCCGAGCATCCAGCCAAGAGGCTGCGCCAGAGCCACGATGGCTGCCAGTTCTATGAGCAGGACGCTCGAAACCTCGCTTCTGGTGAAGCCGAGCACGCGCAAGCCGGCGAGTTCTCGGGCGCGCTCGGAAAGCTGAATGCGGGCCGAGTTGTAGACAACGCCGAAGGCAATGATGACGGCAAGCGCCGTGTAGACGGTGGTCATGATTGTGATGTTCTCTCCAATCGTCTCACGGAAGCGCTGACGCGATATGCCCTGCAGCGCGATCGAGGCGATAGCCGGCGTTTGTTTGACGGCGCTGTAGAGGTCGCCGAGGCGTGCCGGATCGATAGCTACCCTGACCCCGGAAATGCGTGGTCCGCCGCCAACCAGCCGGTCGAGTGCCTCGGTCCGCATGTAGACGGCGAGCCCGACATAGCTCTGGACAATGCTGGTCACGGGAACGCGGACCATTTGATGCGCCCGTTCGAGCAGTTCGACCTCCGCCAAATCTCCAATTCGCAGGTCGAGTAGCGATGCGACCCTTTCGGATAGCGTGAGGCCGGCCGGTGGCGGATCGATCGGAGCGAGATCGAGATCGAGAACCCTGGCGAGATCGGCCTTTGGCGGAACACTGGAGATCACCAGCCGGCGCTCGCGATGGCCGTGGCGCAGGATCACAGCCGTTGCCCGGAACGGTTCGGCGCGCAGCACGCCAGGCATGGCGGCGACCGACTGCAGGGCGCGTGTTGATTGCTCCACACCGAATGACAAGGTCGCGTCCTGCCGCTCGGCACGGAAGAAAACCGTGTCGACCATGAACGCTATGGAATCGAAAGAGAACAGCGCAGTGACCAGCAGAGCGACGGCGAGTGAGGTCCCCAACGCCGTCAGCAAGGAGCGCAAAGGCCAGCGCAGCAGATGTCTGAACGCCATGATGGTCAATTGCGAAAACGCTGAAAGGAGACGGCCCTCGCCCGTGAGGAAGCTCTGGTATAGGGCCGGTGCAGGTGGTTGCATGGCGACCGCCGGCGGAAGCGTGATGACGCTCCAGATCGCCCGTGCCGCGCCTAACAGGGCCGCCAGTGCGCTTGTGGTGGCGGCGACGGCATAGAGGTCGAGACTCTGCTGGAAGATGAGGAAGGGAAAGGAGAAGAACCGCGCATAAAGCGTGGTGAGGCCGTGGCCTAGCCAATTGCCGGCACCCGCGCCAATAGCGATGCCGATCGATGCGATCACCAGCGTCAGCTTTCCATAGTGCCAGCCGATTGCCCCCGATCCGTATCCAACGGCCTTCATCAACCCGATCTGTTCGCGCTCGAGCACGATCAACCGTGACAGGATCATGTTGACCAGGAAGGCGGACACAAAGAGGAACACCGGGGGGATGACGGTGGCCATTGCACGGAGCTGGATCAGCTCATTGTCGAGAAATGCATGCGATATCTGGTCGGTGCGCCCATGCGTCCCGATTCCTCCATATGGCTTCAGGATACGATCGACTGCGTCCTCGACCGCCTGGATGCCGGCACTGCGCTGGGTGCGCACGGCGACATCGTTGAATGCGCCATCCATGTCAAAGATGCCGGCAAGTACGGTTCGGGGCATGAAGAAGACGCCGAAGCGCCGCGGGTCTGGCACCATGTCGCCAGGGCCGAGCGCGTAGATGTATTCGGGTGTAAGTACAATGCCCGTGACGGAAAGCGTCCGCTTGCGGCCGTTCAGGATGGCATCGAACGTGCTTCCGGGCGCCATGCGGCGCGCGGTCGCGAAACGCTCGGTCACCGCTACCTCGCCGGGCCGTCCGGATTCGGGCAGCCGGCCGTTGCGCAGGTAAAGTCTGTTGACAGCAGGCTCGCCGCGATCGGGGATGGAGACGGCAATGGCGGTTGCCGGCTCCGCCATGCCAGGCATGTCCAGCAAAACCGGCTTGACGATACGCAATTCGATGCCGCTTATCCCCGCGATCGATGCGATGCGCTCGCGAAGATGCAGCGGCGCGCGCGTCAGCCCGGAAAAGACGGTGGCAAACCTGTAGCGGTTGTAGAATGCGTTGCGGGTTTGCTCCAGCGAGCGATAGCCGCCGACGGCGATGACGATCGTCGCGACGCCGCATGCCATGACAAGCGCAATGGCGAGGACTTGCGCCCACATTCGCAGCAGATCGCGCAGAAGTTTGCGATCGAGAACCGACACGACGCTACCAACTCACGTCGGCGGGCCGTGCCCGCTGGTCGTTGATGGCGACATCGGCAATGCGACCGTCCCTGAAAGTGAAGACGCGATGCGCGATCTGCCGGATACCGGCATTGTGGGTGATGATGGCCATCGTCGTCTTCATCTCCTCGTTGATCCGCGACAGCGCCTCCAGGACCAGAACGCCCGTCTTCGAATCCAGGGCGCCGGTGGGCTCGTCGCACAGCATCACTTCCGGCCGCTTGGCGATTGCCCGGGCAATCGCCACCCTTTGCTGCTCGCCGCCGGAGAGCTGGGCGGGGAAATGCGTCAGGCGGTCCTTGAGCCCGACCATCTCCAGCGCCTCCTCGGGTTTCATCGGGTTGGACGAAATCTCTGTGACCAGCGCGACGTTTTCCCAAGCGGTCAGGCTCGGGATCAGATTGTAGAACTGGAACACGAAGCCGACGTGAGCGCGCCGGAAGCGGGTGAACTGCCTCTCTGAGAAGGTGGTCAGATCCTGGTCGCGAAAGTGCACCTCGCCTGCGGTCGCGCGATCAAGCCCGCCCATAATGTTGAGCAGAGTCGACTTTCCGCTGCCCGATGGCCCAAGCAGGACGGCGATCTCTCCCTCGTACAGATCCAGATCGACGCCACGCAGGGCGAACACCTCGATCTCGCCGGCGTGGTAAACCTTGGTCACCCCATGGGCAGAAAAAATCGGAGTTTGCATGCCTTGCGGTCCTGTGGAACGCATCGACTGTTGTGGCATTCGCGGCCGGGCACCTTGACGCTCATCAAACAGTGCCTTCTCGGGGCGGCTTACTCGCTCGCCGCCCGGCCTGACACCTGCTCGATGAGGATCCGGAAGAAAACGTGCGGCGCACTGTCGGAGGCGGGAGGAATGACCGGTTTGAGCGCACCCGGTTCCCACCAATCGGGGTGCTTGCTCAACACCGACCATGCATGATCGCGCGGGAGCTGATCACGTAGTTCTTCATAACGGCCGTCGACAATTACGCTTCTCCATCCTCGCCCTTGGCCGTGTTCGTCCACCTGGACCGACACAAGCGGGTTGGTTCGCATCCAGTCAATCTTCTTGCCGGGCATGGAAAATGCATAGAGATGATTGTCCGCATGGGCGTAGTAGAACGGTACGACGTAGGGCTGTCCGTCTTTTGCGCAAGCCAGATGGCCGACACGATTGGCCGTGAGCAATTTCGTGCATTCCAAGGTAGAGAGTGTGCGGACCAGCATGGACCGACCTCCTACTTTTCTGCGACTGTTTCGCGCCGCTGTTTCTTTGTCGCGATGATCTGTTTTTGCTTCCCGCGCTGCCTGGCACTTTGCGACCGGGCCGCTTTGTCCATCGCGGAGACGACGTCTCCGTCGGACAGCTGCCGGAAGCCGAGATAGTGTTGACTGAGAGCATGAAAATGCGCCGGTTGACTGAGGCAAACAATCCAATCCGCTTCGCAGGCAAGCTCAGCCAAGGTGTCCGGGGGCGCCACGGGAACGGCCACGACGACCTCTCGAGGCGAGCGTCTTTTGAGGGCACGGATCGCGACCTTCATCGTCGTGCCGGTCGCGACGCCGTCGTCGACGATGATTGCGGTCTTTCCAGCGATCGACAACGGCGGATGTTTTCCGCGATAGGCAAGCCGCCGGCGCTCCATCTCGGGCCGCTCTCTGGCGATCAAAGTGCGAAGTTGGTCATCGTCTAGCGAGTAGGCTTCGACGATGTCTCGATTGAGCACGACATCCGGAGGATTGCCATCGACGATCGCCGCAACAGCCAGTTCGGGGTTCCCCGGCGCTCCCACCTTGCGCACGATAATCAGGTCAAGTGGGGCCCTGAGGGCCTTGGCCACTTCTGCGGCGACAGGAACGCCGCCCCGCGGCAATGCCAGCACGACAGGCTGATGCAGCCGGAGCTTCTCCAGTTCGATGCCGAGCTTTTGTCCGGCTTCCTGACGGTCGCGAAACATCGGTCAACCTTCCGGCCACAGATGACGGAGCGACGTCTTCATCGAATTGCGAACCTGCACGATCTCGCCATGCGAAATGTGACGGTCGAGGAGCTTGAAGACCGCTTTGATCGCCGTATCGATATCGACGCCCGGTTCGTAGCCAAAGCTGTCCCTGACGCTGATGACGAAGTCGCGCTTCTTTCGTTCCGACACGGGTGCGTCCGACGGCTTCCAGCCTTCGAAATAGACACCCCTGATAAGCGTTGGCAGCTGAGCGGAAAGGTCGGCCATTTCCTCCGGCGACAGCCAGTTCCGCAACGTGTGAAGGACGGATTTCAGAAACCGGTATGCGTTCCGTTCATTCCAGCCCAAGTCCCGGGCGAGCTCGCTCACCCATTGCTGCGCCTGCTCGGCCGAGTGGGTAAGACTTGCAGTCGAAGTGTGGATCATCAGGGAACTCCTTCATCTCCATACGGGCATGTTAATGCATAAGAAGACTCTCGCATTGAGCCGCATCAAGTTGCCGGCGAAAAGCTGAGTATGTTCCCCTTTTATAATGGGATGATCTTCCTACTCTTGGTCTGCCGTCCTTCCTTGACGTTGGCGGGTGAAGGGTTGACCTGCCTGATCCGATGTCATGCTGACCCCGTTGCCACCTCCCTCCCGTTGCGCGCTCATCTTTGTCGATATCGATGATCGAACCTGCCGAGACTGCATCGCCAGGCCATCCATGCAGCGAATGAAGTTGTCCGCAATGGTCTCGGACGGAGCAGGCAGGATCTTGTAGGTCCTCATTTCGGCACCCGGTTCCGAGCGGGAGAAACTCAACTCATAGTTTCCGGCAAGCACGGCGTTGAGGAAGGGAGCGGCAAACTCGGCGTTCTGCGTCGTCGCCATTATCGTACCGTCATCATAGGTTTCGTAGTTCAACTGGCCCAGCGAACTGAAGGTCGCGGAATTGAAGTTCGCGTTCGCAATCTGCGCGAGGTCGGCTCGTTCGACTGCCACAATGTCGGCCACACCCATGAGAAAGCCGGCCAGCACCGCCCCGTCGGCCTTGGTGTATCCGCCAAGCGTTATGAACTTGACGAGTTCGCGCGATGGCGGGCTGCTGACATCGAGGATGATCTCGCAAACCCTGGCCTCTTCGGTCTCTTCGGTCCTGTTGCCGTAGACAACTTCCGTTGGAAAGATCGTCGAGCCAGATGCATGGGTCATGCCGGGCGCAGCCAGTGCCGCCAGAAAGCCCAGAAGTCGAAACACGACGAGGTTGCGCCAGATTCCTGCGCAGATTGCCCGCATCGGCGGCTCGCACGATGGATATCCCACTCCGCTCTCTATGGCCATGTCTCCTTCAGCGAATGGAGACTATCTGAACATCATTCCATGCCCGAAGCCGCCCGACAGCCCCATGCCCATCATCGGCAGGACGATCTCGTCGGCTGCCTTCTTCTGCTGGTCGCTCAGCGTCGCGTACAGTTTCTCAACCGCCGCCCTGATCGATTTCACCTGTTCGAGGCGTGCTTCGAGATGGGTTTGCTGGTAGGCGAGCCGCTCGGGCAACGGCTTCTTCAGGAAGTCACCGTCATGAAATTCCTGCATCATACCGCGCATCAACTCGTTGTGTGCCTCGGCCGTGCTACGGATGACGCCGGCAAGCTCATCCCAGGCCGGCGCCTGTTCGTCCGTGATTTTCAGTTCCGTCTTGAGGAAAGCAACTCGTCCGTCAATGCGATCGAGCATCTCGTCTGAGTCAAAGCCGCCCATCGGGCCGCCCATGCCCCATTGGCCCATCATCATTCGACTCATGCCCCAGCGGGGCCACCAGCCGGAATCATCGTCGGCACCGGCCATTGCAGGCGCCACTGAGGCGGCCAGCATGAGTCCCGCTGCCAGAATACTGGGCAAAGTGCGCATCAGAGCCTCCTTCAGGCGAGCTACTCCATTTGCCCACAAGCCATATGATTGGGGATGCCGGCATTGATCTCGGTCAAAAAGAGCTAGGCCCGGAGCGCTCTCGAGAGTAAAATATGCCAAGTTTCCATGCGTTGAGGCATGTCATGGACCGCTATATCGCGCGCGCCAATATTGCGCATTTCGCGGATCTTCTTCGATATGAGGTGGACGCCGAGCGACGCCGCGTGATCGAGGACTTGCTGGCGCAGGAGCGCCAGAAGTTGGAGATTGCTGAAGCAAAAGCGCGCAAGCAGACCCATGCCGCCAATCCGGCCGAAGGCAGTGAACTTCCGGTTCGAATGGACGAGCAGAGACGGCGACGCCCTGCTTGAGCGGCGCCGGTGTCGATTGCTATGCCCATCGCCTCAAACGCCGGCTGGGCGTTGAGCGGTGACCGAACTTCATATCAAGCGGCCTTGACTGTGATCTTCTTCTCGGCCTTCTGGGCTTCCGCGGTCTTGGGCAGCTTCACCGTCAGCACGCCCTTGGCGAAGGTCGCATCGATCTTGTCGGCGTCGACGCCTTCAGGCAGCTGGAACGACCGCTGGAAGGAACCATAGCGACGCTCGGAGAGATAGTAGTCGTTGTCCTTCTCTTCCTTTTCCTCCTTCTTCTCGCCTTTGAGCGTCAGTATGCGATTGGCGAGCTTGATCTCGACGTTCTTCTCGTCGATGCCGGGCAATTCGACTGTGATCTCATACTCCTTGTCCTTCTCGACGAGATCCATCGCCGGCGCGACCAGCCAGTCCGCATTGCGCAGCGCCGGCAGTTCGCGACCAAAGAGGGAGCGTGTCGAAGGCAGGCGAAAGTCGAACGGATGAAAATCGTCGAAGAGCCGGTCGATTTCACGCCGCAGGCTTTCGAACGGACCAGTCCAGTTGCCGGCTGGGGCCGGCGCAGTGCTCTTTTCTGTTTTGACAGGCAGTTTGGTGGCAGCTTCGGCCATGGGTCTTCTCCTTGCGAGCGAGTTGATCGGCAGGTACCGCCGCCTCGACCCGTCCACCCCTCCAGGGAAGGGGCGCCAGAGCCCGAGGTCGGCGGACCGCTCGCCAGGAACCCTTGCCGAGTTGGTTCATCGCTTCGCGAATCCGCGCTTTCGGCGCGATCCTCCGCGCCCGCTTCGCCAAAGCCGGTAAACCTGACGAGGGCTGCATCAAAGCACCTCGCTGACGGAGCCGTATTGATCTGGGTCAAGGGTTCCGCGCCTGGGTACTGCGGCAAGGTGATACATTGATCTCGATCAACGACGTTCCGTCGGCTCGGGTTAGCTTTCTTGAAATACCCATGACGAACGGAATGGACCCAATGACGATGACCAATGGCCAGAAGTTCCTCTTTGCCGCGGCCGACCTTCAGGCGACTGCTCTCAAGGCCGTCATAAGTTATCAGATCGAAACGCTTTCCTTCCTCAAACGCCGCTGCGAGCAAAACGTCAAACTGATCGATGATCTCTTCGCTGGTGGCGAGTTCGTGGACGTTTTCGATGTCACCAGCAATTTTCTGCAGAACGCGACCTCAGCTTATGCGACCGAGGCCGGCAACTTCGCCCGTGTTGGGTCGCGGCTCACCTCGGACATGGCCAGACGCGTGCGCAGGCAAGCCGAGAGCGCCATCGAAGACATCGCGGCGAGCACGGCAGCGTGATCGGCTATCGAGGAAGTACAGCTATGGACAAAACCACCGGATGGGTATTGCGATGAACCCGCCACGGCTGAGCCGGCTTTCAGCATCTGCTCTCCATGTGGTGACCCTTGCTGCGGCACTTGGCCCGTCCGGCGGTTGCGCAAGCGCCGACCCGGTATCGCACGGGAAGGCATTGGTCGAAGCCAATTGCGCGCGCTGCCACGCCATCGGAAGAACGGACAAAAGCAGCCACCCCGACGCGCCTGCATTTCGCGTCTTGTCGCAGCGCTATCCGATTGTCGATCTCGAGGAGGCGCTGGCCGAGGGCATTTCAACGGGCCATCCCGACATGCCAGAGTGGGTTGCCAGCCCCGATCAAATCGACGCCATCCTTGCTTACATCGAAAGCCTCCAACGGTAATGACCGCTGCGGCCATGACGATCTTGAGCCGATCTGCGGCTAGCCTCCTCCTAGGAGGACGCAACCGGTCGGCGGCGCGGCCAGGCGACGGGGTGTTGGGTCTGCAGTGGCTACGCTCTTGAGACTATGGTTGAGGGGCGCGCGCAATTGTCGGCGTGAGGCGTCGCCCGCCTCACGCAGATCGGGACCGGGTTCGATGACGGCATTCGCCGCGGCGACAATCGTCGCGCGGCCGGCTGCAGGCGAGACAATCTCGTGCAGCGCATCCTCGACTCGAATTTCTGCTATCCGATCGCCAGCCCTTACCGCGTCACCGCTGGCAATGAACCAACGCTCCAAGATACCCTCGGGCAACATGCTGGATGCCCATAACGCCTCATCGGCTTTGATATATTCCATCGCAATTCTCCTTCGCGACTGCACGATATTCCCTTCACCAAGGTTGGCCTTGATCATGATCAAAGGACAGATCGAGCGCGAGTGATCGCGTCGGGTGGCCCACCTTGCAGAGGTTCTTGCCGTCGCCCGGGGGGTAATCGAAAGGCGTTGCGTTTTGACCCGCGTCAAGGCGACGGAGGCTGGCGGATGCACTTCATCGAACGTCGACATCTTCACCGAAGGGCGCCCCGCAATGTCTTACAAGTCGATCATCGTTAACCTCGCTGTGGATGCATCTCCTGCACCCATTGTGAAACTGGGCGTCGAACTGGCCGAGCGTTTTGGAGCGCACCTTATCGGCCTGGCGGCTGCAGATGTTCCGCCGCTCGTCGCCACCGGCAGCGGCATGGTCTACGAAGGCGAGATCTTGCAGGTCCAGCGAACCGAGATCGAGAAGCGGCTTGCGGAGCTGCGTGCCGAATTCGAGAAGCTGGTTCCGGCATCGGTGAGCAGCGAATGGGGGCAGGCAGTCAGCAGTCCAACCCGCTTCCTGAGCGTTTCCGCCCGAGCCGCCGACCTCATCGTTACCGGTGGTGGGGATGGAGAAGATGTCTTCCGTGCCGTGGATGTCGGGAGCCTTGCGCTGGGAACAGGCCGACCAGTCCTCGTCACCGCAAGCAATGTCGAACATGTCATGGCACAGACCGTGCTGGTCGCCTGGAAGGACACCAGGGAGGCGCGACGGGCGATAGCCGATGCATTGCCTTTCCTGGCCGTGGCCAACGAGGTCATTGTCGCCACCATCGATACAGACCGCAGCGAGAGCGCCCGATACAGCCTCGCCGATGTCGCGGCTTATCTCGAAAACCATGGCATCATGCCGCAAACCGAACTGCTGGCTGGCGAGGCGGAGGGCGACCGGCTGGTTGCGTTTGCGCGTTCAATCCATGCCGACCTGATCGTCTCCGGCGCCTACGGCCACAGCCGCCTGCGGGAATGGGCCTTTGGCGGTGTCACCCGCTCGCTGATCGAAGACAGCAGCATCAACCGCTTCATGTCATGCTGATGGTTTCTGGTATCGTGCCCGGCGAAGTCGGCCAACAACCCGTCCCCGCACCGACGGGAATTGTTGACGACGACGCCTTTTGGTCAATGGAGATCAATGATCTTCTGCGACGCCTCAAGACGTCGGTCTCTGGGCTTGGCACCTCCGAGGCCGTATCAAGGCTGTCGAAATTCGGCACAAACACACCAGCATCGCAGTCAGGCACCTCGATACTAACAGTGTTCGTCCGCCAGTTCCGTAGCCCGCTTGTCCTGATCCTCATTTTCGCGGCCGCCGTGTCGGCCTTCGTCGGTCAGAGCCAGGAGGCTGCGATTATCGGCGCGATTGTGCTGGCTAGCTGTGTCCTGAGTTTTACCCAGGAATACGGCGCGTCACGTGCGGCAGAGGCGCTCAAAGGGCGCATTTCGCGCAAGGTCGCAATCCTGCGTGACGGCGTCGAGCGCTCGATCGGAGCCGAAAAGGTTGTGCCCGGCGATGTGATCCGTCTCTCGGCGGGAAACCTTGTTCCCGCTGATGGCATCATTCTGGATGCGCGCGATTTCAATGTCAGCGAGGCAGTCCTGACCGGCGAGACGTTTCCAGTTGTAAAAGCGCCGGGCCGGTCGGCGCCGGGCGCTTCCGTCGCACAGCGCGCCAACGCCGTCTTCGCAGGGACGTCGGTCCGCAGTGGCACCGCGACTGTGCTTGCGGTGGCAACCGGCCAGCGCACCGAGTTCGCGTCAATCGCAGCGGCCCTCGAACGACGTGTCCCGGAGACGGACTTTGCCCGCGGGATCAGGCTTTTTGGCTATCTGATGACGGAGATCATGCTGGCGATTGTCATCCTGGTGTTCTTCGCCAATCTTCTTCTCCATCGGCCGCTGATAGAATCGCTGTTGTTTTCGCTGGCGCTGGCGGTCGGCCTTACGCCAGAACTCCTTCCGGCGATTATCAGCGTGACGCTGGCTCGGGGTGCTCACGCCATGGCGGCCAATGGCGTCATCGTTCGCCGTCTCGACGCCATCGAGAATTTGGGCAGCATGGACCTGCTCTGCACCGACAAGACCGGAACGCTGACGGAAGGGATCATTCAGCTCGATGGATGGCTCGATCCCGATGGCAACTCATCGGCGGATGTCCTGCTCTGGGCGCGTCTCAACGCGACCATGCAGACCGGTTTGAAGAACCCGCTTGACGAAGCGATAGCCGGCACGCAAGGCGGGGACGCAAGGTTGACCGCCTTTGCGAAGGTCGACGAGATTCCCTACGACTTCATCCGTAAGCGCCTTTCCGTTGTCGTGCGGACCAAGGACGCCGAAGACCTCCTGATCACAAAAGGCGCAGTGCAGAATGTCCTGAACGCCTGTGGGTTTGTTCGAACCGCAAAAGGGTCACAACCCTTGGACGACACGCTTCGCGCCGCAATCGACGAGAAGTTCCGACGATGGAGCGCGGACGGCTATCGTGTCCTGGGAGTGGCAATCCGCCACATCAAAAGCCAGGGCGCCGGATCTAGGAAGGAGGAGACCGATCTGACGTTCGCTGGCTTCCTGCTCTTCCTCGATCCGCCGAAGGACGGCGTCATGGAGACGCTGGCGGCACTCGCTCACCGCGGCATTACCGTGAAGGTCATTTCGGGTGACAACCGTTACGTCACCGCGCACCTTGCTGACGCACTCGGCCTGCGGGCTGACAGGATCATGACCGGTGAAGACCTGTCGAAACTGACAAAGAGCGGACTTTTCGCAGGCGTCCAGCAGACCGATCTCTTCGTGGAGATTGACCCTAACCAGAAAGAGCGCATCGTTCAGGCTTTGCGCAGCTGTGGCCATGTTGTCGGCTATCTAGGCGACGGCATCAACGATGCGCCCGCGCTGCACGAGGCGGACATCGGCATCTCCGTCGACAGGGCTGTTGATGTCGCCCGCGAGGCCGCCGACATCGTCCTCCTCAAACAGGATCTGGACGTGCTCGTGCGCGGGATTGACGACGGCCGCAAGACGTTCGCCAACACGATGAAGTACATCTCCATCACGACCAGTGCCAATTTCGGCAACATGATCAGCATGGCCGTCGCGTCGCTGTTCCTGCCTTTCCTGCCGCTCCTGGCGGCACAAATCCTGCTCAACAATTTCCTGTCCGACATTCCTTCGCTGGCCATCGCCACCGACAATGTCGACCGGGACCAGCTGCGCCGGCCGCGCCGTTGGGACATCAGCTTCGTCAGGCGATTCATGGTCGGCTTTGGCCTGGTCAGCTCGCTGTTCGACCTTGCAACCTTCGCTTTCCTGCTGCTTCTTGCGAATGCGACGGCGGCTACGTTCCAGACAGGATGGTTCGTCGAGTCGCTGCTGACAGAACTCGCCATCGTGCTCATCGTGCGCACGCACAAGGCGTTTTGGATGAGCCGCCCCAGCCCGCTGCTTGCCTGGCTTACGCTTGCTGTCGCGCTTGTCGCGATCGCGATGCCCTACGTTCCCGTCGCCGCAAACTTCGGCTTTGTGCCTCTACCTCTGCCTGTGCTTGTCGGGCTCATCGCCATCACCGGGGTCTATCTATTGGCCTCGGAGATGACGAAGCGCTGGTTCTTCGAACATGAAAACAGACACCAGCATCGATCAAGGGCGGGGCGCGCCTTCGGCGGGACCATACCCCATTCAACCAGCATCAAATCAGAGCCGCATGGCTGAGGTCGGGAGCATGGTGGGGAATGCAGGCACTTTGCCTATCGACAATTGTCGACAGGCTTGGAGACAGGCCTCAGCCGCCTGTGGCGGCTCTGGCCACATTCACACCCAGATCATAGACAAGCAGGCCGCCGTAGTAGGCGGTGACGGTTACAAGTGCCGCGCCTGCAACTTCGATTACAGGAACGGCGATCGCCAGGGATCCCAACTCGCGATTGCGGACCCACAATGCGAATCTGACGACCCCCCAGGTCAGAAGGGCAAATGCCGTGATTCCGCCAGGGCTTTCGTGCGTCTCCGCTATGGCGCTGCTGAAGCCGGCAGCTTCGGCATGGTCAAGCGCCAGTCCGCCGTAGAACCAGGTTCCTGTGGCGAAGACTCCTGCTGCGAGCGCAACGAAAGTGGAAATCGTGCCCACGCCCGAGCGTCTCGTCACGGCATTGCTGCTCGCAAGTGCCACGAGGTCGAGGACCACGAGCGTGTAGATGAGCACAATTGGAAAATGAACGAGGATGGGATGGATATGCTGGATTGCGATCATCAGAAAAAACTCTCCGGAGACGGGCTTGGAAATTGGCGAAGCGAAGGGGACTCGGCGTTGGAGACGAGCTGCGGGGCCTGGCGTCAATGATGCCCAGGCAAGATTAGGTCGGTGATTTCAGTCGTCTTCTCCCAAGCCGTCGTCGTCATCGGGGCTGTTCAAAGCGGCCTTGTCCGAGGTGAGACCGTCGCCGCATTCGTCGTCATCGCCCACGCCCCTGATGGCCTTGGGGCCGGTAGCATCCTGCATGGGGATAGCGTCGAGATTAATCGGTCCGGGCTGCGCGGCGGAAGACGATGCGCTGCATGAGCCTTCGTCCGATCCAGCAGCCGCCGGCGCGGCAAAGATGGTCAGGGTCCCAAGTGCTAGGAGCAAAAACAAGGAATTGCGCATGGTTTCGACGTCCTTCTCGGCGCTGCCATGATTGGCGGCCATCCTGCCTTGATAGAGAACTCTTGCTTGCAGGCAGCTGAGGATGGTTGACAGCGGATTGAAAGCTTCGACGTGCGACAAGCCGAGTTCATGATGGCCAGCTTGAAGCGCCTCGCTATCTTGGGCCTGACCGCGTTTGTCCTGGTCCAGCCGGTCGGCACGCACGCCGACGAGGACGACGATGGCGACCACGACCGGGCGCGCGACCTTTATGAGCAGGGCGAAATAAAGGGCCTTGCCGATATTCTCGACATCGTACGCACGCAGGCCCCGGGCGACGTCGTCGCGGTCAAGCTCGTGCGTAGAGCCAACAAATGGGTCTACCGGTTCCAGGTCGTCGGCGCCGATGGCCGGCGAACGATCGTCGATGTGGACGCCGGTGCCGGTGTCATCCTGCGCGACGGGGAGGGAGACAGATGAAGATCCTCCTGGCTGAGGACGAGGCCCGCATAGCTGCCGATGTCGCGACTGCTCTCAGGGCATCCGGAATGGCTGTCGATGTGGTGCACGACGGCGAAACTGCCTGGTTCGCTGGCGATGTGGAGAACTATGACGCTGCCGTTCTGGATATCGGTCTCCCCAAGCTCGATGGTCTTACTGTCCTGAAGCGCTGGCGGGCCAACGGGCGCCGGTTTCCGGTTCTCATTCTGACTGCAAGGGGGATGTGGACGGAGCGTGTCGAGGGCATTAATTCCGGCGCTGACGACTATCTTCCGAAGCCCTTTGAAATGGAAGAACTGCTTGCCCGGTTGCGGGCAATCCTGCGTCGCTCGGCTGGGCAGGCGGCACCCGTGTTGAAGTCCGGGCCGTTGCTTCTTGACACCCGCCAGATGCGCATCACTCTCCGTGGGATACCCGTTTCGCTTTCGCCGCTGGAATACCGGCTCCTGGCGTTTCTGATGCATCACGCCGGGAGGGTGGTGGCGCCGACCGAACTTGCCGAACATCTGTACGATTCAGGTAACGACCGCGATCCGAACACGATCGAGGTCATTGTAGCGCGGTTGCGACGGAAGCTCGGCAGCGATGTCATCGAAACACGACGCGGGTTCGGGTATCTGATGCCCGATGATCCCGCCTGATGGGCAACTCGATCCGCTTCCGGCTGTGGTTGGCGGCAACCATCTCGATTCTTGTCGCACTCGCGATCGCCGGCGCCGGCTTGCGCTATTTGTTCGAACTTCACGTCGAGCGGCGCGTGGTGGGCGAACTAACGGTCGACCTCAACGAACTCATCGGCGCAACAACTTTCGCCAGCGATGGTCGCCTTGTTGTGGCCCCGGTGCTGACCGACCCGCGGTTTGCCAATCCACTCTCCGGCTACTACTGGCAGGTGGAGGACATCGCCACCGGCAGCTTTGAGCGTTCGCGATCATTATGGGACGCCAAGCTGCTCCTCCCTGCCCGGAGCGCAAGTGGTGGGCTGCGAACCGTCGAGGAGTTCGCGGGCCCGGGCGGAGAACTCAGTATTGCGGTCGAGCGTACGATCATCGATGCTGGAGGCCACTCCTTTCGTGCAATCGTGGCGGAAGATCATCGAACCGTTGAGTTGTCTGTAGGCGAATATGTTCGCGATCTCGCTCCGGCTCTCTTGATGCTCGCTGCAGTCCTAATGGCCGCGTTTTTCATCCAGATCACCATCGGCCTTGCTCCGCTGGAGACATTGCGGGTCGCCGTCAGAAACGTGATCGCGCAGCGAATGGCACGGCTCGATGTGGTGGCACCAAGCGAGGTGCAGCCGCTCGCGGACGAAATCAATCGTCTTCTCGATGCCCAGGAAAAGGCGCTTTCGCGAGCGCGCTCGCGTGCCACGGATTTGGCGCACGGCCTCAAGACGCCACTGCAAGTCCTGTCGGCCGACATCCGAGCGTTGCGCAAGAAAGGCGAGACGGATCTGGCCGACGAGATCGAGAAGAGCGCAGGAGCGATCCGGCGCCATGTCGAGCGGGAGCTGGCGCGCGCGCGCCTCGCGCCCGGCGTCTCCGGCAAGGCATCCTGCCTTGTGTCTGACGTCGTGGCTGGCGTCGTTGCAGTCGTCAAACGGATACCAAGCGGCAAGCAGCTTTCATTCAAGATGGACGTTGCGGAAGATCTAACGGCGCCAATCGACGAAGGCGACCTGTCGGAAATCCTCGGCAATCTGGTCGAGAACGCGGCACGCTATGCAAAGTCCTCAGTCCGTGTCGATGCATCGGAGGCAGCTGGAGAGGTGATTGTCACCGTCGCGGATGATGGCCAGGGTATTGCGGATACCGATCGGGAGTCCGCCTTGTCGCGTGGCGTCCAGCTCGACAGCAGGGGCGGCAGCAACGGCCTTGGCTTGGCCATCGTTTCCGACATCGTCGAAGCCTACGGCGGACGCCTTGCCATGGCTAACGCCGATCCGGGTCTGGCTGTGACCATTTCCTTGCCGCGACACGGTTGAGCCTGCTTCAGGCAAAGCCCGGGAAATAGTCGACCTTTATCTTCGAGCGGCGAACGCCCATCGCCAGCAGTTTCTGACGCAGCGCCTTGACCATCGCTTGCGGGCCGGAAATGTAGAAAGTGCGCTCGAGGTAGTCGGGTATTGCCAGACGTATCAGGCGCTCGTCGATGTAGCCGGGATACTGCCCGCGCTCGCCACCGCGCGCCACAGCGTGGACCGTCATTATACCAAGTTCCTGCCTGGCCGCGCCAAGCACGTCGCGATATGCGATGTCCTGCTGTCCCTCGGTTCCGTAGAGCATGACGATCGGTCGCCGCTCCTTGCGGTCGAGGAGATATTGCAACATCGAGCGGAAAGGCGTGATGCCGATGCCCCCGGCCAGGAAAGCGATCTTGGTTTCACGTCGGGCGGGCAGCGTGAAGTTGCCGGCCAGTTGCGCGGCGTGGATCGTGCTGCCTGGCTTCATGGTCATCAGTCCGCGCTTGAAGGCGCTTGATTGCGGATAGAATTTTACGCCGAGCCGGACCGTTTCCTCCGTCGGCGCCGAGGCCACCGTGAAATAACGGCGGTTGCCGCGATTGTCGGCACGATCGAGGCCAAGCGTCCATTCAAGATATTGGCCAGCCTCAAAGGCGAGCTTGCGCGGCGACCGGAAGACGAAGTCAAAGCTATCGACGGCCGATATTGAGCCTTGCAGAGGCGACCCATCTGGTACGCTTCGGATGCAATATCCCACGACCAAGCTGACAACTGGCTGTCAGCCGAGGGCGGGCTGCGAGGCGCCGTGAAAGCTCAAGGGATACGCAGGCTGCGGCCGGGTACAGAGTCTCAGCGCCGCTGGTGAGCCGTTCAGGCGACTAGCGTCTTCCCGTAATATTTTCGAATGCTTCCCCATCCTATTCGCGATGCGTTCAGGGCTTCAGGCGAGTTGAGCGAGGATATTGTCGACGACGCTTGGAACCGTACCCGCCGTGTCGATATCGATGCCGACGAGAAGATATTCCCGGGTATGATGGTTGCGCAGTACCAGCCGCCGCTCGGCCGGATCGAAACCTGGCTCATTCGGTCGCCCATCTAATCGTCGGTTCAAAGTCTCAACGTCTACGTCGAGCACAAAGACCTTGTCGAATAAGTCCAGGAATTTATGGAAATTGCGCGATCCGCCGCAGAAGAAGGTGGCAGGATGGGTCGTGTCGGCAGCAATGGCCCGGACCTTGTCGACGGGCCAAATCCAGTGCGCATATGCCCAAACGATGCGATCCTCGCCTTCGGGTGGTCCTGGCAATGCCTTGCCTGTTTCAGGGTCGCCGACATAGGCCAGGACCCAGTCACCGTGGACGACATGATAACCCCGCCGCTCCAGTTCGGTAGCGACAGACGTTTTTCCAGTGCCGGAACCGCCTTCGATCAGATAATTCTTGAGTCCCATAGGCCCGCTTATCATGTCGTTCAATCCGGCGAGAAGAAGCTCTCGCTCAACCGACCGCTTCAGCTAATCAGGGCAGCAATCGGTCTGCGGATCAATGGCGAGTGTAACGTAGGAGCGGAACATCGGTTACGGTGGAAGTGAGGGCACTTCTGATCGTTAGCTCGCGCCCAGCGCCGCCCCCGATTGACGACCATTCAAAAACTAACTCGGTCGCAACGGCAGCTTTGCATCCATGAGCGGTCATTCGCCGCTTGTGCTAAGGCTGCTGGCTCAGGAAAGCTGCCGGCCTCAGAAACGGAAAGAAGTTACGATAGACCCGCACGCCGGGAGCCCTCTCTGATTGCGGCAATGGCCACTGGATTGGTGACCGGGTACGTGTTGATGAACAGTTCGGGAGTGAAGCTCGGGAACTCGTCCTTCAGTCGCGCAGCTATCTTGGTGGCCCGCAGGGTTTCACCAAGCATCGCATGAGCCATTGCAAAGAACAGAAGCGTGGCGGGCGAGTCGGACGGGGACCGACGCAGCCCAACCAACGATTCCCGGTACAGGCCAAGGACAAAGCAGCAGCGCCCCAACATTCCAAAGTACCACGGAACATTAGGATTTAGCCGGATCGCTCGCTTGGCCAATTCGTAGCCATGCTTGGCGTCGCTCCCAACAAGAGCCAAGCTTCCTGCAAGCAAGGCAAGTGTGTCAGCGTTGTTTGGGGACGACGCCAAGACTCGCTCATGTTCTTCGACAGCAGCGTCGATATCGCCCTGCAAAGCCCGAAGATCAGCGAGCATTATTCGTGCGTAAATATCGGCCGGATCGAGGGCCAGCGCTTTCTTGACACATGCGCTCCAGCTCTCAATAGAGACAGAAACATCATCGGAAAACCCGTTGCAAGCATCCACAGCATGCGCAAGAGCCAGCGCGGTCCAGGCTCTTGCAAGACCCGGATCAAGCTCGACTGCACGCGTCAGTAGCCGTATCCCTTCCTTGTTCGAATCTCGGGTGAAAAGGTGCTTCTGCTCAAGGCCAAGCAGGTAGCAATCATAGGCTTGCAAACTTGTTGGTGGCCTCCGACGCACTGCATCGCGTCGCAGGTTGGCGAGTTGACCGTGGCAAGTAGCAACGACATTGATGACGTTTTCGGTCACGCTGTCCAGCATCGCAAACAGGTTTTCTGCGGACCGATCATAACGCGCTGTCCAAACATCAACCCCTGTGCGGGAGTCGACGAGTTGCACCCAGATGCGTACCCGCTGGCCCTCCGCTTGCACGGTTCCTTCCATCACATAGTCGGCACTCAACTCTCGTCCGATGGATCGAACATCATCGCGCCGCTCCTTGTATGAGAGCATTGTCTGGCGGGCTATCACGCCCAAGTCGGGGTAACGGGCGAGATCAACGATGATGTCCGCCGACAACCCTTCCGCGATACGCGTCCAGCGTTCTTCTCCACCGAGGTTGTCAAACGGGAGAACTGCGACGACAGGCGGCCCACACAGGTCTGTCGAACGGCGTTCGAATGGTAACTGGTCGAGTTCTTGGAGGCGGCGATCCGCAAGCAATGCAGCGAGCGCCACTTTGCTGCGAACGTCGAGTTTCCGATAGATCGCCGACAGATGGGTCCGAACCGTGGCCGGCGCTATGAAGAACATCTCGCCGATTTCACGATATGTCATCCCCTCAGCGAACTTTGTCGCTATCATCCGCTCCCGGTTCGACAGAACGGTCAAGGGATTGTCTACGACTCTAAGCATCGCCCTCAACCTCGAACCGCTGTCGGCGAGAAGCCAGATTTAGCGAGGGCAGAAAGTACTACAAATGCGGGCCGAAAACACCGCATTTGGGTGATTCCGTCTGGCGGCCCTGGCCCAAGCCTATGTCGACCGGCGCACTCTCTCCGCGGTTAGCATGGTGATCTAGTCGGGACAGGAGGCGTGTCAAATCGGCGGCCCGGCCTGCCGGGCGTCGGGGGCAGACCTTCGAATGCTTTGAAAAAAATGATTCAAGTCAAAGCGCGGGCCGACATTTCCCTCAATGGTGGCGGGATGTGGAATCCGATCGCAAGCGCTCCGTTTGGTCGAAATCTCGAACTGGCCGTTATCGACGAGGACGGCCTGCACGCGCTCGTATTCCCCTGCAGGAAGGTGCAGGAAGGCTGGCGGGATGCCGTCACCGGCGTGCGCGTCGACATCCGCCCAACACACTGGCGTGACTGGGAAGCAGAAAATAGGCAGGCGGGTTCGCTTCCCGCCCCGGCCTAGTGCTTGGAATCGGCGATCAACGCCATGCGTACCAGATGCGACAGGCTGCCGGCGCCCATTTTGCTCATGACGTTTGCGCGATGGATCTCGACGGTGCGCGGACTGATGCCGAGGTCGTAAGCTATCGACTTATTAGGCAGTCCCGACACCAGTCCGTCGAGCACCTGTCGCTCACGCTCCGACAGGGTCGATAGGCAATTTCGGATCTCGGCGGCTTGCGGGTGCGTTGCGACCGCCAGATTGCGGTTGTCCAGCGCTGATCGAATCGCATCGATGAGCACCTGATCGTCGAACGGCTTCTCGATGAAGTCGGCGGCTCCCTCCTTCATCGCCTGAACGGCGAGCGCAACATCCGCATGACCCGTCATCACGATTACCGGGACGGTATGTCCGCGTGTCCGCAGCTGCCGCAGGAACTCTATCCCGTCGATGCCGGGCATACGCACGTCGGTGACGATGCAGCCATCGATAGTCTTCGGCGCAGTCGCGAGAAAGGCGGTCGCGGACTCATGCAGGCGCACGGCAAAATCAGCTGTCGCGAGCAGGAAGCCAAGCGACTTGCGAACATCGACATCATCGTCAACCACATGCACGACATCACTACCGGCCATTGGCGACCTCTTCCTTCTCCACGACGCGCAAGGTGAACCGGAAAGCGGTTCCTCCGCCTGGCATTGGCTCGGCCCAGATATGACCGCCATGCGATTCAACAATAGTGCGACAAATCGACAGGCCGACACCCATGCCCTGTTTCTTGGTGGTGACAAAGGGCTGGAAGAGCTGGGTCGAAACCTCGGGCGCCAAGCCCGGGCCGGTGTCTACCACGCTCACTTCCGCCATTCCGTCGCTACGTGCGGTCGTAGCCACCCGCAACTCACGGCGCGGTGCCCCCTGCATGGCCTCGACGGCATTGCGCATGAGGTTGAGCAGAACCTGCTGGATCTGGATGCGATCGGTGAGCACGAGCTCGGCTGCCGGGTCAAGATGATAGCTGACGCGGACATCGGCCTCCCTGGCGCCGACCAGGGCTAGCGACGCGGCCTCTTCGATCAGCTTCGGCAGCCGTTCGACCTGTCGTTCGCTTTCACCTCTTGAAACGAAATCGCGAAGGTGCCGGATGACATCTCCCGCCCGCAAGGCCTGTTCCGCCGCCTTCTCGACGGCGTCCCTCAACATTGGCGCGTTCTCTTCCGTGCTTTTCTCAAGCAGCCTGCGACTGCCCTTCAGATAGTTGGTAATGGCCGTCAACGGCTGGTTGATCTCATGCGCAAGCGTGGAGGCCATTTCGCCAAGCGCGGTAAACCGCGCCATGTGAAGCAGCTCCTGTTGCTGCTCCTGTATTCTGGCTTCTGCCCGATGGCGTTCGGTCAGGTCGCGGCAGAAGCCGGTGAAGAAGCGTCCGGTTCCCGGATGCATCTCGCCGACGGAAAGTTCCATGGGAAAGGTCGAACCATCCTTGCGCATTCCGGTGACCGTGCGACCAAGCCCGATGATCCGGCGCTCTCCGGTTGTCAGATAGCGGTGCAGATAGGCGTCATGCTCGTCGCGATAGGGTGCCGGCATCAGCAGGCTGACATTCTGGCCTATGACTTCGCTCGATGCATAGCCGAACAACGTCTCTGCGGCTGTGCTGAAGGATTGGATGCGGCCTTGCTCATCGATGACGACCATTGCATCCGGCACCGTTGCCAAGATCGAACGCAGATGGTCCTCACGCAGCCGAAGTGCGGCATTCGCAAAGGACAGCTCGCTAACATCCGTGCCTTCGACGAAGATCGCAGTGACGCGGCCATTGTCATCCTTGATCGGCTGGTAGACGAAATCGAGGATGCGCTCTTCTGCGGGCTCATCGGGCCTGTTGCGAAGGACGACCTTTTCCCCCTGGCCTCTATGTGGCTCGCCGGTCTTGTACACCTCGTCAAGCCGTTCGAAAAACGCTTGACCTTCGAGCTCGGGAAGCGCCTCGCGCACCGGCTTGCCAATCACCTGCCTGTTGTCGATCAGACGTTGGTAGGCGGCGTTGGTCAGTTCGAAGACATGATCCGGCTCACGCACGAGGGCCATGAAGCCGGGAGCCTGCTCGAACATCTGTGACAGAACGGATTTCAGCTTCGTCCCGCCGACCGGCAAAATAGGCGCTTCGTCTTGGCTCACCTGAAGTCCTTGGATTCGGCCACTCTTGCAAGAAGGGCTAATTATCACTCCTGGCCGCTTGCGCCAAACCTATCGAGGCAAACGTCTCAGAACGAAAACGGCGGCGCTTTTGACTCGCATCAAGGCATCGGGCGCCGGCGAATGCAATCGTTCAGGCACCCGACGACTTCTGAAAAAGGTGCCTTGCATGGCCTATAAGTCAATCATTGCAAATCTTGCGATAGATGCACCGCCCGCGCCCTTGGTGAAACTGGGGGTCGAACTGGCCGAGCGCTTCGGAGCGCACCTTGTTGGCCTAGCGGCCGCCGATGTTCCGCCCCTCGTCGCCACCGGTAACGGTCTGGTCTACGAGGGCGAGGTCATGCAGATCCAGCGAACCGAGATCGAAAAACGGCTTGCCGAGCTTAGGGCCGAGTTCGAGAGGTTGGTACCGGCATCGGTGAGCAGTGAATGGGGGCAGGCGGTGTGCAGTCCCACACGGTTCCTCAGCGAGTCCTCCCGCGCGGCCGACCTTATAGTCACCGGCGGAGGTGGCGAAAATGTCTATCGCGCCGTCGATATCGGGAGCCTGGCGCTCGGCGCAGGCCGGCCCATCCTCATTGCCGCGAGCAATGCCGAACATGTCATGGCAAAGACCGTGTTGGTCGCCTGGAAGGACACCAGGGAGGCGCGACGGGCGATTGCCGATGCGTTGCCGTTCCTCGCCGGCGCCAACAGAGTGGTTATCGTCACTATGGATACCGACCGTCATGAAAGCATCCGCGACAGTCTCGCCGATATCGCCGCCTATCTCGAACATCACGGCATCATGGCACGGACTGAACTGATACCCGATGAGGCTGACGGTCACCGGTTGCTTGCATTCGCGCACTCGATCCAGGCCGACCTGATCGTCTCCGGCGCCTACGGCCACAGCCGCCTGCGGGAATGGGCCTTCGGCGGCGTCACTCGCTCGCTGATCGAGAGCAACGGCATCCATCGCTTCATGTCGTATTGACCGCCGGCCGGAATCATCCGAGCCGGAGTTGCCTGTTGACCAAGATCAAGGCGGCGGCCCCCAGCATTGACGATCATGGCTGAGAACAGGAGTGATCCCAATGACTTTTCTCGACTACCTGATTTCAGTAGACGCCAGGACCGCCTTGATGGGACGCATGATGCAGAAGCTCGGCGTCGACAGACAGTTGAAGGTCATCGCGGACCATGCCGCCGTTACCAACCGGGCGGTAGACCGCTGCCGCTCCTGCGGTCACCAGGATGAATGTTCGACCTGGCTTGACCAACACCTGCAAGCCGACGACCCACCAGATTACTGCCGCAACCGCGACCTCATTGCACGGCTGCAGCATGCGGCCGGCCAGCGATAGTTGCTTTCAGCAGCGGCCGACCGCATGTAGCGTCCCATCGCTTGCGCGTAGCGGAGAGGTCTGCGAATGCCGTTGGACTTCCGGGGTTTGACAAGTGCCACCGTGTCAAACCGAGTTTGCAGGTGATGGATTTGCCTCCACGGGACAGGCAGTTTTGAGCAGGCTGTTTTTCCTGGAAGCATTTCTGCTCTTCGTCGCGCCCGGGCCAACCAATGCTCTTCTGATGGCCGGCGCGGCCAAGCGGCAGAAGGCGATTGCACTCTTGGTCGCACAGGCCTGCGGATAGGGGATCGCAGCAGCCTGCTGGTTTGCGCTGCGCCTGCCGTCCGACGCGTTCAGGTACTCAAGCTGGGTGCAGCCGTATGGCTCGCAATACTTGGCGTGCGTCTGATAGGCATCGACCGGATCGACGCATCCGAAGACGGGGATGGCCTTTCTGTTCTGGTAACGACTGCCCTCAACCCGAAAGCCTTCATATATTGTCTGGCAACCGTGCCGGTAGACGCGAGGCCATATGACTTGGGCTTGTTCTGGATTGTGCTCTTGGTGACCACAGCCGCCTCCGGCTCGATGTGGCTCTTGCTCGGTAGGCGGCTCAGCGGAGGCGAAGAAATGGCAGACAGGATCGCGGGTGCGGCGCTTGTTGTATTTGCCTTGACGCTGCTGCGGCCTCTGTTGGCAATAGCCGCGACCTAGGTTCAACGCGGATATTAATTCGAATTTTGGGTCATGCAGAATTTCTGCCGTGCTGAACTAAGAGACAAGCACCACCGACAGCGGCCCCGCGCAGAAAAGGTTATCCGTCACCGCACTTACGCCGCCGACATTTTCAGCGGCGACAATGGCTGCCTGCCGTTCGCGTTCGTCGAAGATGGCACCGCTCAGTATCACTACCCCTTTGTCCACCGTCACGTCGATCATGTCCTTGCCGGCCAATTTCTGCTTCGCAAGCTCGGCAATAATCTTCTGACGGATCTGATCGTCGTCCGTGGCTGTAGGGGCCGATCCGGGCAAGGCATTCAGCAATGCCCGCAGAAGATCGGAGCGGGTGACAATGCCGACAACGTTGCCATCGTCGACGACGGGAATACGTTTGACGTGATGGCGCATCATGAGTTCGACGATCTCGGGCAGCGATACGCTGGGGGATACCGTAACGACATCCGTCGTCATTACCTCCTCGATACGCCGTCCGTTGGCTTGAACATATTCGTCGGCGGCTCTTCCGGGGCTCACGAGAAACTCCAGCCAACGCGAGCGCCTGCGTTGCGTGCCGAGCTCTCCGCGGCGCAGGAAGTCTCCTTCGCTGACAATGCCCACCAGCGCGCCGTCGCTGCCAATGACCGGAAGGCCGCTGATCTTCCTGGAGAGCATCAACCCTACCGCATCGGAGATCGACGCCGTAGGTCCTATCCCGATGACCGGTGCGGTCATAATGGCGTCGGCCTGCATGTCTGCCTCCCGTGATATCGATCGGTCATTGTCGAGATCTTGCGCGGCAGATGCCTTGATCTCAATCATTTCCGGCTTCGACGGATGTCATTTTGCTTGTCGTCGCGGTCGATGAGTATCCGCGCCGCGGCTCCATCAAGATCCTCGTACTGACCGCTTCTCAAGGCCCACAGGAAGCCAGTCAGTCCAAGCGCACCGAGGAACAGCGCTACCGGGATGAGGTAGATGAGCGTCGTCATGAGAGTTGAACCAGCATGCCGGGGCGCGCGCGCCGATCTTGCCAAGCGAATTCAGCCGATGAACTTCTCGCGGAACCTTGCAGCCGCAGGGCGTTTCCGATCACGATCAGCGACGAGGCGGACATCGCGACCGCCGCAAGCAGCGGCGTCACATGCCCCGATATGGCGATCGGCACCGCAAACGCGTTGTAGACGATCGCGATGGCGATGTTCTGGCGAATGAGCCGACCTGCCTTCCTCGAGACATCCAGGGCGAGAGGCACTGCCAAAAGGCTTTCGCGCAGGAAGACGAAGTCGGCGGCATTGCGACCGACGTCTGCCGCGGTCGCGGGGGCCATCGAGACATGTGCCGCACCAAGCGCCGGGGTATCGTTGAGCCCATCGCCCACCATCAGAACCTTGTGGCCCTGCCTCGACAGCGCCTCGATCCGCTCGACCTTGCCGGACGGAAGCAGCGCCGGAACGAAGCTGTCGATACCCAGCGCCTTGGCGACTTGGCCGCAGGCATTGGCGGTATCGCCGGACAGCATCTCGACGGCCACGCCGCCATTCTGCAACGCTCCGAGCGCGGCCTTGGCATCGGCGCGCGCAGCATCCTCGAACGCGAAGGCGGCGACGATCGCCCCGTTCTTCGAGAGCACCGTTCCGCCAAAGCCGCCAGATTTGCCTTCGCCGCCGGTTCGAGCCTTCCATCCAGCCCATCCGCGCCGGCCGAGGCGCCAGGTATTCCCCTCGGTGACGGCCTCGATGCCGTAGCCTGGGTGTTCGCTGACAGACTCGAGCCTGGGTTGACCGGAAAAACCCGCGAAAACGGCTATGGCCTTCGAGAACGGATGGCGCGAATGCGCGGCCATGTCGGCTGCGATCGCCAGCATGGTCGGGTCGATGGACGACGCGTTGACCAGCCTCGGCTGTCCGAGTGTGAGCGTCCCGGTCTTGTCGAACACCGCCGTGTCGATCGCGGCCAGCCGTTCCATGGCCGAACCGTCCTTGACCATGACGCCGGCCTCGAACAGGCGCCGCGCCGCGACCACCTGCACGATCGGTACGGCGAGGCCGAGCGCGCAAGGGCAAGTGATGATGAGAACGGCGATCGCGATCGTCATTGCCAAGTGCCAGTCGCCGGACGCGACCATCCAGCTCAGGAATGTCAGCAAGGCCGCGAGATGAACCACAGGTGCATAGAGGGCAGAGACCCGGTCGGCGATCCTGCGATACTGCGAGCGGCCACCCTCTGCGGCATCCATGAGTCGGACCATTTCGGCCAGGAAGGAATCCTTCGCCGCGGCCGTGGCCTGCATGGTCAGCGAACCAGTGAGATTGAGCGTGCCGGCCTGCACCTGCGCTCCCGAGCCCACGGTCCGGGGCGCGCTTTCCCCGGATACCAGCGAGCAGTCGAGATCAGAGATTCCGCTGAGGATATTGCCATCGACCGGAATCCGCTCGCCGGCCGCGATGAGCAGTTGCATGCCCGGTTCGATCTCGCCGACGGGCAGGTAGTCGCGTGTATCGTCACCCCGCAGCACCATGGCGCCGCGCGCCGCCAGTTGCGCCAGGCCGTTCACTGCGGTCCGTGCGCGCTCCCGCATCACGTGATCCAGCGTACGGCCGATCAGAAGGAAGAACAGCAAGGACACCGACGCATCGAAATAGGCGTGCTCGCCGTGCGTGATCGTCTCGTAGAGGCTCATGGCATAGGCGAGCGAGACACCGACCGCTATCGGGACATCCATGTTCATGCGACCGTGGCGCAGCGCATTCGAGGCCGAGCGGAAATAGATGCCGCCGGCGAAGGCGAGCGCGGGGATGGCGATCAGCGCCGAAACCCAGTGGAATAGGTCGCGGGTCGCGCCTTCTGCGCCGGACCAGACCGAGACCGAAAGCAGCATGATGTTGCCCGCCGCAAAGCCAGCGACCGCGACGGCGCGGATCAGTTCCGACAGCGTCTTGTCCTTCCCGTCAGGCTCCGGATCGAACAGGTGCGCTTCATAGCCCAGTCGTCCAAGCGTAGCGACGAATGCTGGAACCTCATCGCCACGCCAGCGGACCGAAACACGTTTTGTCGACAAGTTGACGCGAGCGCCTTCGACATGGCCCAGCTTGCCGATTGCCGTCTCGATCGTCTGGATGCAGGCAGCGCAATGAACCGTTGGCACCGAGAGGTCGGTCTGGTGCAGGTCATCGCCAAGCGAGCGGCTGGCTAGCCTGATTTCCTGGCTCGACGGCAGGGCGGATGTGGCCCCGTCGAGATCCAGCGCCATTTCGGCGCCTGGTGCACAACAGCTCATTGCAGCGCTCCATGGGAAATCATGATTCTGCGCACGTCGCGATAGGGCTCCGCCAGACCGGCGTCGGCATCGATTTCGACGATCCAGACGCCGTCCTTCGGTGTATGACGGACGCCGAATTCCTGGCCCGAGCCAGAAGCCAGAACGACAGTCTTGTCCTCTGCTTCATAGGCAGGATGACGGAACCGGACTTTCACGCCATGCAGTGGAACAGGCTTGCCGGCGGCGTCGCTCAAGCTGTAGCGCACGTTGCCCGACACGATCGTCAGTTCGCCAGTCCAGCCGAGCGCCGCCTGCGCGCGACCTTCCTCCGCCTTTCGGTTGAACTGCTGGCTCGCCACATAGGTGTTTTCGACGACAAGGCCAGTCCAGCTCTTGCTGGCGAGGGTCGCCATGGTCACGTTGACCCCAATGACCACGCCAAAGAAGCCGAGAATGGTGAAAAGCATGTGCCGGCCGGTGAATTCGCGGGATCTCTGCGAATGGGCACTCATCTGGCGTTCTCCGGTGCATTGAACGTGGCTGTGTATTCTGCGGACTCGTGGCCGGCCCTGTCGTCGATCCGGAACTTGAAGCTTTGCGTGATCCCAAGAATCTGTCCCGGGGGCTGGCGCACGAAAACCTTCAGCGTCTTCAACCGGTCAGGCTCGACCAGGGTGGCGAAAGAGCGAGCCGGAGTAAGATCGACGCCGACCGTGCTCATCTCGGCGCCCGGCAGACCTTGCAAGGTGAGGACGATGGTCCTTGGCTCAGGGATCATGTTGAGCAGCTTGACGGTGTAGCCGTTGCGGATCGAGCCGTCGGAAAGAGTGACGAATTGAGGGTTGCGGTCGTGCAGGACATTGATCTCCAGCCGCTCGCGGGTCAGCAGCGAGTAAACCAGTGCGGCTCCGACTGCCGACCAGGCGCCAAGATAGATAAAGGTGCGCGGACGGAAGATCTTGCGTATGTGGAAATGCGCCAACTTCTCGGAGAATGTGCCGCCGGCGGTTCGCACCAGCGAAGGGTCCACCGGGCGTTCACCGCCCCCAGTGGCCACAGCCATGTTGGCGTTGTAATCGGACAATGTCGCATAGGAGATCAATCCGCGCTCCCTGCCGAGCTTGTCCATAATGCTGTCGCAGGCATCGATGCAAAGCGCGCAGGTGATGCATTCAAGCTGCTGGCCGTCGCGAATGTCGATCCCCATCGGGCAGACTGCGACACAGGCGTTGCAGTCGACGCAATCGCCGATTGGCTGTCCAGCGGCTATGGCCTTCTTGGCATGGCGCGAGCGGGGCTCGCCGCGCCAGTCATTGTAGGTGACGGTGAGCGAATTCTCGTCCAGCATGGCGGCCTGAATACGCGGCCACGGGCACATATAGGTGCAGACCTGCTCACGCATCAGTCCGCCGAACGTGTAGGTGGTCGCCGTCAGCACAGCGATGGTTGCGTAAGCAACCGGTGCGGCAGCGCCAGTGAAGACTTCGCCAATCAGCGTCGGCGCATCAGCAAAGTAGAAGATCCAGGCGCCCCCCGTGGCTGCCGCTATGACTAGCCAGATCGCGTGTTTCGACGCACGCAACACAAGTTTGCGCGCGGTCCATGGGCCGGCATCGAGTTTCATGCGTGCGTTTCGATCGCCCTCGACCGCACGCTCGACGACGAGAAACAGGTCGACCCAGACAGTCTGCGGACAAGTGTAGCCGCACCAGGCCCGGCCGACCGTGGATGTGATCAGGAAAAGGCCGATGCCGGCCATCATCAGAAGGCCGGCGACATAGTAGAATTCCTGGGGCCATATCTCGATGAAGAAGAAATAGAAGCGGCGGTTGGCGAGATCGAGGAGCACGGCCTGGTCTGGGGCGAACGGCCCGCGATCCCATCTCAGCCATGGCGTCAGATAGTAGATGCCCAGCGTAATCGCCATCACCAGCCATTTGAAGCGGCGAAAACTGCCCGAGGCCCGTTTCGGGAAAATCTTCTTCCGGGCAGCATAGAGCGGCTGCCGGGTCTTGGCGGAATTGACCGCCTGGGCTTCCAGTCGTTCTACCTGTATCTGATCCAGCACGGTTGTCTCCACTCGCGCGCTGGCGATTGTCGTGCCCGCGCTGAGCCAAACAATGCCGCTCGGCCGGCCGAGCCGCGTTGATGCAGGTCAATCTTGGAATGTCGGAAATGAACCGAGGCCCGGCGCGGCCGGGCCTCGTCGCTTTGGCGGCTGAGGGAAGAGAACAGGCCCCCGCCTTCCTATTTTCCGCCGCCAAGCGAATGGACGTAGACCGCAAGTTCCTTGACCTTGGTCTCGCCGAGACGTCCGATCCAGGCTGGCATGACGCCATGTTTCGGCTCGCGGACCTGGGCCGCGATGGCCGTCTCGCCCGATCCGTAGAGCCAGATCGCATCGGTCAGGTCAGGTGCCCCGAACTCCCTGTTGCCCTTCGCATTAGCGCCATGGCAGGCGACGCAATTTTCCGCGAACACCTTGGCGCCGGGCTCGATCAGGCCTTTGTTCTGGACCGGACCGGAAAGGCCGGCGACATAGGCGCTGACCTGCTTGATCTGGTCGCCCGTGATGATGGCACCAAACGCAGGCATTTCCGATTGCCGCGTATCCGGATCCGAGGCGAAGCGGATGCCGTGCATGATCGTCTGCTCAACCTGGGTGGCCATGCCGCCCCATAGCCAGTCGTCGTCATTGAGGTTGGGAAAGCCTTTGGATCCTTGCGCACCCGAGCCATGGCACTGGACGCAATTGACCTTGAACGTGGCTCCGCCGGCCGCGACCGCGAATTCACGCAGCGCGTCGTCAGCAGCAATCTGGGAGACGGTCTTTTCCTGGATGGCAGCGACATATTTGCCTTTGGCGGCTTCTGCGGCCGCCAGCTCGTTCCTGACATCGTTGCGGCTGGAATAGCCGAGCACGCCCTTCGTCGCTGAAGATAGCATCGGCCATGCCGGATAGGCGATGGTGTAACCCACTGCCCAGATGATGGTGACGTAGAAAGTTATCACCCACCAGCGGGGAAGAGGATTGTTGAGTTCCTTGATGCCATCCCACTCATGGCCGGTCGTCGAAATACCCGAGACGTCGTCGATATGCTCTGAGCTCATGATCAATCGTCCTTGAGGGGAATACGGGCGGCTTCATCGGCCTGGGCGCGGCCACCCGGCCGGAGTGCGAAAGCAATGCATCCGACAAAGAAGACCGCCATGGCGAGCAGGCCCCAGCTGTCTGCGAATTCCCGCATCAGAGTGTAATCCATGTTCGCTCTCCTCAGCGGTAACCGGCGGCTTCGTCATAGTTTTTGAAATCGACCAGGGTGCCGAGCATCTGGAGGTAAGCGACCAGGGCATCCATTTCGGTGACCTGCTGCGGATTGCCATCAAAGTCGCCGATCTTGGCCTTCGGATAGCGTTTCTCGAGGCCAGACGTATCGGCGTTCGGGTCTGCCTGCGCGATCAGATCGGCGTTGGCGTTGGCGATCATGTCATCGGAATAGGGGACTCCCACACGCCTGTTCGCGATCAGATGCGTCGAGAAGTCCTTTATTTCGATCGGCGCGTCCTTCAGGAAGGCATAGCTCGGCATGATTGATTCCGGCACCACCGAACGTGGGTCCATAAGGTGCTGGACGTTCCAATCGTTCGAGTATCGGTCGCCGACCCGGGCAAGGTCAGGGCCAGTACGTTTCGAGCCCCACTGAAACGGATGATCGTACATCGACTCGGCGGCCAGGCTGTAGTGGCCGTAACGCTCGACCTCGTCGCGGAACGGCCTGATCATCTGGCTGTGGCAGAGATAGCAGCCCTCGCGCACATAGATGTTGCGGCCTGCAAGTTCGAGTGGCGAATAGGGCCGCATGCCTTCGACTTTCTCGATCGTGTTGTCGAGATAGAAGAGCGGCGCGATCTCGACGATGCCGCCGACAGTCACCACAAGCAGCGAGCCGACGAGAAGAAGCGTGGCGTTCTTCTCGATGATCGCGTGTTTGTCCATCAAGCCCATTGTCTGGCTCCTTATTCGGCAAGCTGGAGGGCGGGTTCGGAACCCGGCAATGGTTGCTCCTCGCGCTGATAGCCGAGGATGGTCATGGTGATATTCCAGGCCATGAGCAGCGCGCCGGAGAGATACAGCGCGCCGCCCGCCGCGCGCATCACATAGTATGGATGCATGGCGGCGACGGTTTCGGCGAAGGAGTAGACCAGGAAGCCCTGCTCGTCGTACTCACGCCACATCAGGCCTTGCATGATGCCGGAGACCCACATGACCGCGGCGTAGACGACGATCCCGAGGGTCGCCAGCCAGAAGTGCCAGGTGACCAGCCGCAGCGAATAGAGCCGTTGCCGGTTCCATAGCTTCGGCACCATGTAATAGATCGCGCCGAACGAGATCATGCCCACCCAGCCGAGCGCACCCGAATGGACGTGCCCGATGGTCCAGTCCGTATAGTGCGACAGCGAGTTGACGGTCTTGATCGACATCATCGGACCCTCGAAGGTCGACATGCCGTAGAAGGCGATAGCCATCACCATCATGCGGATGATCGGGTCTGTACGGATCTTGTCCCAGGCACCGGAGAGCGTCATCAGGCCGTTGATCATGCCGCCCCATGAAGGCATCCAGAGCATGATCGAAAACACCATGCCGAGCGTCTGTGCCCAGTCGGGGAGGGCGGTGTAGTGCAGATGATGCGGCCCGGCCCAGATGTAGAGGAAGATGATCGCCCAGAAGTGGATGATCGAGAGCCGGTAGGAATAGACCGGCCGGTTGGCCTGCTTGGGCACGAAATAGTACATCATGCCAAGGAAGCCGGCGGTCAGGAAGAAACCGACGGCGTTGTGGCCGTACCACCACTGCGTCAAGGCATCCTGCACGCCCGAGAAGGCCGAGTAACTCTTCGAACCCAGGAAGGAGGCCGGCATCGACAGGTTGTTGACCACGTGCAGCATTGCGATGGTCACGATGAAGGATAGGTAGAACCAGTTGGCGACGTAAATATGCGGTTCCTTGCGCTTCATGATCGTGCCGAGGAACAGGAGGAGATAGGCGACCCAGACGATGGTCAGCCAGATGTCCACGTACCATTCGGGCTCAGCGTATTCGCGGCTTTCGGTGATGCCGAGGAGGTAGCCGGTGGCGGCCATGACAATGAAAAGCTGATAGCCCCAGAACACGAACCAGGCGAGATCGCCGCCGAAGAGCCGTGCGCGGCACGTACGCTGCACGACATACAAGGACGTGCAAAGCAGCGCGTTACCGCCGAAAGCAAAGACAACGCCGGATGTGTGCAGCGGCCGCAGACGGCCGAAATTGAACCAGGGCTGGATATTGAGATCCGGATAGGCAAGCTGCAGCGCAATGACCACGCCGACCAGCATGCCGACAACACCCCAGAACATGGTGGCGATGGCGCCGTAGCGGACCGGGCCATCCATGTAAGCCTCTGGGTCAATCGGGGCCGCCGGCTTGAACTCCGTCTTGCGCAACAGGATCGCAGTGAAGCCGGCCACGGCGAAGAACAACACCCACATGTGCTGGCGGAAAGGCTCATCCGCGCCGAAGCCTGCCGCGACGAGGGCCGCAAAGGCAAACAGGCTTAGAAGGACGATCTCCGTGCCAAATCTCATCGCGAAGTCCCCGATCTCGAATTTCCGGCGGATCGTGACCGCCATCGGCACGAATTCGGGATTTTCCCTTTTCTGGCCTTGATCCAGGTCAAAGGGCGGCTTCTTTTTTGTTTGGGGAGCGACAGTTCTGCAGAACGATGCAATGGGGCAGCCTGCAGGCGAACTGTTGGATTCAGATAGGGCGGCCGAAGCGGATATTATTACTTTCCCGGAGAAGGGACGATTGGCAGTTCAATCGCCGCAGCGTTCCTCAAGCCGAGCAACGCTTTCCAGGCTGATATGCCGCCTATTTGCAATCCTAATCACACCATCTGTTCGCAGCTTGGACAATTCGCGACTGGCAGTCCCGATCGTCAGTCCAAGAAAGTCAGCTATATCCGCGCGTTTGACTGGCAAGTCGAAGCTCATCGAGTTCGCCGAGTGGTTGCCAGGACCTATGTTCCTCAGAAGGAAGCTTGCGACCTTTTCCGAAGCAGTCTTGCGCCCCAACGCCGCCATCCAATAGCGTGCTTCGTCAAGCTGCTTCAGCGCGTGCTTTAGCAGCACACGCCTAAGCGCTGGCGTTTCCTCCATCATGCGCTCGATGATCGTCTTTGAAAACGAGCATAGCGTCACCTTCGTGAGGGCTCGCGCCGTGATGGGCCATTGTGCCTTGAAAGGCCTGCCCAGAAAATCGGGCGCGAAATGGAAGCCGACAATCTGCTGACGTCCATCCGAGAGGTTTCTCGTAAGTTTGATTACGCCGGACAGTACATTCGAGTAGGCTCCGTCGTCGGCCAATTCTGTCCCCCCCGGGATTTCATGCCTTGATGAAGCCTTGGCCAGGTTGACTAGTTGCCCAGTCTCAAGTGCGCCGCATAATCCACCTTGTCGCGCTTCGCAGGACTCACAGATCGTGGGAATGTCAGCTTGTTGAGCACCCTGTTTGATGGCCATTGTGACGCCTATGATCAATAGGACGCCTATTTGCTCCGACTGTGGCCTGCACCGCCTTGATCGAGATCAAGGCTTTGTCGGTGCTTGTTCCTAGGCCGGTGGCACCAGCGCTGCAAAGAAGAACAGTATGGGCTCTGTCGCCAATCATCAGCCGCCGCAGCGTTGTTCCAGCCGGCTCAGGCTGTCTACGATTATGTGTCGATGGTTCTCGATGCGGATTACCCCATCGGCTCGCAGCCTGGTCAACTGGCGACTTACCGTCTCGATCGTCAGCCCAAGGAAGTCAGCAATATCGGAGCGTGATAGGGGCAGATCGTAACTTGTCGGCCCAGCCGCGACATCAACGGCCGGATCGATATTCCTGGTGATCATCAGAAGAAAGCTCGCGACCTTCTCCGAGGCTGTCTTGCGCCCCAGCGCCACCATCCAGCTGCGCGCATCGTCAAGCTCGTTCAGCTTCTGCTCAAGCAGGCGATGCTCCAGCTCCTGCGAGTCTTTCATCATCCGCTCGATGACGGTCTTTGGAAATGAGCACAGCGACACCTCTGTCGCAGCTTCGGCATTGATAGCACTTTCCGCCTTGAACGGACGCCCCAAGAAATCCGGCGCGAACTGGAGTCCGACAATTTGCTGCCTTCCGTCCGGAAGGCTTTTTGTCAACTTAACCACCCCGGAAAGCACGTTTGAATAGCGTTCAACAGCTTCGGCATCGCCAACCAACTCACCGCCCGGGGGAACGGCACGCCTCGACGAGGTCTTGGCCAACTTGATCAATTGATCGGGCTCGAGCGCGCCGCACACCCCCCGGTGGCGCGCTTCGCAGGATCGGCAAAGAACGGGGATGCCGGCACTGTGGACATCCTGTCTGATCGTCATTGCATCGCTCGAGCCCAGAGAGAGAAATAGAATACCATACCGCATCTCGTTGCTGTTGCGTCAGTTTGTCCGTGGCGCCAAATGCCTTGATTGAAATCAAGGCTCGCCACACTTGCGCGGGCTACCTTGGCCCCATGCCAGCGAAAGCAATCAAAGACGCACGCCCCGTTTTGACGACCAATCCGGCAGAGAACGTGCCTCGTTACACGAGTTACCCAACGGCGCCGCACTTTTATCCGGGCGTTGACGCGGTAGTGGTTCGTGGATGGATGGACGCGCTCGAAGGCGATGACGAGATATCATTATATCTGCATATTCCGTATTGCGACCGGCTTTGCTGGTTCTGCGCCTGCCATACCAAGCAGACACGTCACTATGCTCCTGTGGCCACTTTTCTGCACTCCCTACATAGGGAGATCGAAACTGTCGGCAGGTTTGTGAGCGGTCGGGGCAAGGTCCGCGCCGTCCATTTCGGGGGCGGCTCCCCGACGATGCTGAAGCCCGACGACATCCTGGCGCTCGGTAGAGCGTTGCGGGACCGGTTCGACTTTCTCGATGATGCCAGTCTTAGCGTCGAGATCGACCCAAACGATATGGACGAAGGGCGGCTGGATGCCTTCGCTGCGATCGGCATGACGAGAGCGAGCCTTGGCGTCCAGGACTTCGATCCCAAAGTGCAGAGGGCTATCAATCGCGAGCAGAGTTTTGCCCTCACGAGAAGCATTGTCGATGCGGTCCGCGCGCGGGGCGTTGCATCCGTCAATCTGGACCTGCTCTATGGGCTGCCGCATCAGACTTGCGAGAGTGTTGCAACGACCGTCGCCCAGGCGCTGACGCTGGCGCCAGACAGGCTGGCTCTATTCGGCTACGCGCATGTGCCATGGTTCAAGAAGCACCAGACGATGATCGATGAAGCCTGGCTGCCCGATTCCGCCGCACGTCTGGCGCAGTCGCAGCTTACTGCACGACTGATTGTCGAGGCCGGATACGAGGCCTTGGGATTGGATCATTTCGCAAAACCGGAGGACACGCTGGCCATCGCCGCCCGCGCCGGCAAGATCCGTCGCAATTTTCAGGGCTATACCGAAGACCAATGCGAAACGCTTATCGGTCTTGGCCCCTCCTCGATCAGCCGATACCGGCAAGGCTACGCCCAGAACATCGTTGCGACCGGCGAGTACGAAAAGGCCGTCAATTCCGGACAGGTGGCGACAGCGCGAGGGATTGAATTCAGTGTCGATGATCAGGCGAGAGGCTGGGTCATCGAACGCCTGATGTGCCAATTCGCTTTCTCGGCGACAGACCTTGTCGAACGTTTTGGAAACGTCGGCCAACGGCTACTTTGTGAAGCGAGTCGACTGGCCATTGCCAGCGCAGGACAGGTTCTCCGGCTCGAAGGCGAGAATTTCGTCGTACCGGAGGAAAGCCGTCCGCTTGTCCGGACCGTGGCGGCGAAATTTGACAAATACCTGAAGAATGGAATCGGCCGGCATTCGGCGGCGGTGTGAACCGACCGCTCCAAGCCACAAGTCAAAAGTGCTCGCCAATCCTGAATGGACCGACGCGCGTGCCGGCGGCAATCAGATAAGCAGTCGACCAGCCGATCAGCAGAAACCCGTTGACGCCTTCCAGCGCCGCCAGGATTCGCCAGCCATGGGCGGGCACCACGTCCCCATAGCCGACGGTCGAAAAAGTGATGGTCGAAAAATAAAGCGCCGTCTCGAAGTCGCTCAAGATTCCGAGCAGCCGGTAGATACCAGCCCATAACCAGACTTCTGCCGTCATGACGACAAAAAGCCCCATCACCACGCTGATCATGGCGACGATCCGGCTGCGGCGGCCGTGCATGCGGAAGAGCGCCACAAGATGTGTCATCACGTGAGTGATCGCGATAAGACCGAAAGTGTGGATCAGGACCGTCAGGCTTATGACGATCGTGCCGACGCAAAGATTAAGGATCATGCGAGGAACCTACTGGCCCCGATCGCTTGGAGTCCTTGCGCAAAATCAAGCCCCGCACCGGTCTGGCAGAATCACAGCGCCCGGCGCTTGCCAAGCCGACCTATTCGCTACCACCGGCCGCCGCTGGAGCAAGGCGAAAGAACATCGCAAGCTTCAGACTTGTCGCTATCCGTTCCGCTCGGTCGACAAACACCGCCGCCGTTTCAGGTGCGAAGAGTTCAGCGGCCGTCTCGCCGAACAAATCCTGCCAGATACCGAAATCGGCTTCGGTGACGTCCTGGAGTTTGAGGTGCGCCGGCACCGGGCGGCCGTGATAGTCACCGCTCTTGAGGATGACCGAACACCAGAAGGCGGTCATCTTCTCCAGGTGCGGATCCCAAGCGCCGGTGATCTCGCGCGCGAAGATCGGCCCGAGCCGCTCGTCGCTCCTGACCTTGGCATAGAATTGGCGTACAAGTCTTCCTATTGACGCCCGATCGATGCCGGCGTGGTCCAAAGGTTGTTCTGCGACGGGGCGCACCCTGTCAGTCAATACTGGTTTCACTGTCATCATGCACTTTCGTTTACGGTGCTGTCAGGACAATTCTAGGTGCCGAAGGGCGGCCTGCACGGCACCGGACCGGTCGCGGACAAGCCGGAAACCCAGATTGTCAGGCGGCGTGCCGACCGCGCAACCGCCACTTTTGCCATCGCGGATGAAGTTCGACATGTAAGTGCGATGGAATCCCTCGACAACGTGCACTCCGCAATTGTCGATCGAGCTCGCAATCCCTAAGCCGTCGCTGGCGATAGTTGCGTGGACGTAGCACGTCGAGGTCCATTCCCAGATATTGCCAGCAACGTCCGCCAATCCCTTTGAGTTGGTGCCGAAAGCTCCCTGTACCCTTGGTTCAGGGTAGGGCTTCCGTCCAAGCGAACTCTCGGTGCGGTATTGGGCAAGCCAGCGACGGGCCGGGCTATTGGGGTCGTTTTCTTTACTCTCGATATCGCTCCGGAATCGTTCACCGGCGGCATAGGCCCACTCGGCATCCGTCGGCAGCCGCCATGCATCTCCAGTGCGGTTTGAAATCCAGGTCGCATAGGCTTCCGCATCAATATGGCTTACACCGGTGACTGCAACGTTGCCAATCTTGCGCGGGTCGGCTGGCTTGCAGGCGCCGTCCGCTACGCAGCGTGCATATTCGACGACGCTTACCTGATATTTCATGATCTCCAGTGGCGCGTCGATCCATACTTGCACGATGGGCGCCGCGACGGGGTGGTTCTCCTTGAGGAATTCCCCCGGCTCAGCGTGATCGAACACGCCTGGTCTGAGAATCACCATTTCGCTGACGGTTGCCGGTTGAGGGAACTCCATAGATCTGGTGTCGAGCGTATGGGTTATGCCCACGCCGATCAAGGCAGCAGCTGCAATCGTTCCGAAGGCAAAGACTGGGTCGAGGGACATCGCATCAAGTCCGGCTGTGGGTGCAACCCCTTGGCTCCGCCGTGGGATTGCACCGAGGTTCCGATCTCCCGACTACGAAGCGATGACCCTAGGCGCCTCGATCTGCATCATCAGATCGTCGTCCCAGCTGCCGTCGACCGTGAAGTGCGCGGTCGCGCCAAGCTCCACCGCCTCAATGAGATTGTGGTTCACATAGGCATAGACGCCCGGCTGCAGGAACGTGTAGAGCGCCGCCCCAGCGGACCCGCCACGGATGAACCAGGTTTCCATGTCCTTGGCCGGCGGGTTTGCAAACTTGCCCCCTTCCCAGACGAAGTCGCCATGGCCGCCGATAAGGTGCGGGCGGGTGTCGCGATTGGCCTGCGAGTGCACGATCAGGACAGTCTCGCCGACTTTGGCCTTCATGGCGTTGTCGCCGGTCAGCGATCCTGCCTTGCCGTTGAACACGACATGGGTCGGGATCAACCCGCGCATCACCTTCACGGTGTCGTCATAGTTGTCGCCGGCCGACTCGTACTTCTTGAATTTTCCCTGCTCGTCGCGGGGGATGTAGAAGTCGTTCTCGCCGATATAGTAGATGCGGTCATAGCGGACGGTCTTGCCCTTGTCGTCCTTCAGGCCGTCACGCGGCAGCACCATCACGGCTCCGCTCATCCCCGACACGACATGCCACGGGATCATCGCGCCGCCCGGCGCGCAGTGATAGACGAAGGTTCCCGTTCGCGTTGCCTTGAAGCGCAGCGTGACCTGCTCGCCGGGGTTGATCAGCGTCAGCGCACCGCCGCCTAGCGCGCCGGTCGCCGCATGGAAGTCGATGTTGTGGGCGAGACTGTTGGTGTCCGGGTTGATCAGTGTGAGCTCGAGATAGTCACCCTCATGCACGACCATGAGCGGGCCAGGGATGGAACCATTGTAGGTCATGGCGTTGAGCTGCGTGCCATCGGCATCGATGACCATCGGCTTCTCTTCGACATTCATGGTGAATTCGACGACCTTGGGGCCCCCCTTGGCCACCTGGTCGTGAGCATGCACGAAGGGCGGCGCGACGAGGATCACTTTCTCGCGCGGCAACCCGGCTACATCCTTCGGCTTGGCGGCTGCCATGGCCGGCGTTGCGCCAACGGCGGCAACGGCGGCTGCGGTGAGAACAGAACCCAATAGAGCTTCACGTCTCGTAAGCATCGTCATCTCCTTCGATTGCAACGGTTGAATGCCGTGAGGATAATTGATTTGCAGGCCGCGTCTTTGCGTTTACGCAAATCTCAAAAGAGAAGCCGGGTTGCTCTTGGAAACAGAGCGAGATCACGCGCTCCCAGGAAAATCACGGATGTGACGGAAATGGCCGGACAGACCCCTCCCTGGTCTGCCCGGCCAGTGCCTCCAGCCCGCCATTGCCGGAGGCAGTCCAAGAGATGTCAAATCAGTTCGAAGCAGCCTTGGTCGCTTCGGCGAAGAGTTCGGCAAAGACGGGCTTTGCCTTGCCAACCTGCTTGACGGCTTGCGCCGCATCGAGGTTGACCGGCTTGCCGACGACGATCAGTGCAACCATGCCCATGCCGTAGTGCGGGGCACACTTGACGCCATAGACGCCCTCCTTGGTAAGCGTCACGGTTACTTCTTCGCTTGGCTTGCTCTTGAAAGGCTCGGCGCCGTCCGGGATCATGTCCTTGATGCTCTCGGCGTTGTGGGATTTGTCGGTCGGCACGAACTTGACCGTGTCGCCGGGCGCCGCGCGGACAAAGGCAGGCTGGAAGACCATGGAGCCTTTCTCTCCTTTGTTCAGCATCTGTACGACGTGTTCCGCGGCATTGACCGGGGCAACGACAGACAGCAGGGCGATCGCTGCGGCAATCAGAGGCAGTTTCATTTGGAAGTCCTTTCTTGAAGTTCATCACGGCATCGACCGTCGTTGATGCTTGTAAGCTGCCGCGCGGCCTGCGATTTGAGCTGGCGCAAATTGGATGATGAAAAATGACTGGCGGAATCGAGCGCCAGCCGGTCGGCTTTTTTCAGCGAGCGTCCTTGCCACGCGCATGCAGACGCGGCTGCATTAGAATGCCGCCAAACTGGACTGCATAGCCGACGAAGGCGGCCACCCAGAGCACAGCTGAGACATGAAGGAAGATTGAGTAGGAAGGCGCCATGGAAGCCGCCACGCGCAAGATGGCAGCTATGACGATGGCACCGAAAACCGCGCATGTCGCGCTATTTGCTCTCAATTCTCGGCCAGTGTGGCCGAAGGTGGCGCGCGTCATGACGGCAAGCGTCATACAGGCGATCGCGCCCACCGCCAAGGCGTGAATTCCCGCCGCCATTGGGATGGTCTCCGGGGCGAAGGCGGACAGCCCGGCAAGCAGAAGTCCAACCGGTACAAAGACGAATGCGATGTGCAGGATCACAAGCAGGGGGTCGGACAGCGTCCGGGTGCCCGCCCAGCGGGCGAGTCGGACAGCATTGAAGATTGCGCCTGCGATCAGCAGAACGCCGGTACCCTTTGCTTTGGCATTGTTTGCGCTGGGGCAAATTGCACCCGTCAGACATAGGATAGAAGAACAATGAGGGCATCCCTGCCCGGCGAGGCATATCATGGCAATTCCGCGGACACAGCCAAGCGCTTATCCTGCAATTCTTTCCTATGGCTTCCGGCCCTTCTTTCTACTCGGCTCGCTGCAGGCCGGCCTCGCCATTCTTATGTGGTTGCCTCTCTACTACGGCAAGCTTGCAACGCTTAAGCCTGTTTGTGCCTGTGGATTGGCATATCCACGAACTGCTCTTTGGCTATCTGACGGCAGTCATTACCGGGTTCCTGCTTACCGCAATCCCGAACTGGACGGGACGACTGCCGGTTCAGGATTTCCGCTTGGCCCTGCTGGTATCGATCTGGATCGCGGGCCGGGTCGCCGTGTTCTTCTCGCAGGAAACCGGCTGGCTCCTGAGCGCAGTAATAGATTGCTCATTTCTTGTTGCCGTAGTGGTTGCAGCAGCGGCGGAAATCATCGCCGGTCGAAACTGGCGGAACCTCAAGGTGCTGTTGCCGGTCGCGACCCTTCTGGTGGCAAATGTCCTGTTTCATGTCGAAGCCCATTTCGTCGGGATATCCGATACGAGCCGCCGCCTCGGCCTGGGAGCGGTCGTCATTCTCGTCATGGTTATCGGCGGCCGCATCATACCGAGCTTCACCCGCAATTGGCTGGTTCGCGAAAAGCCGGGACGGCTCCCGACACCCTTTGGCAGATACGATGTTGGGACGATCGCGCTTTCCGCGGCGGGGCTTGCGGCGTGGACCGTCTATCCTAAGGATCGCAGACGACGGCGAACAGATGGCATCACTTGTCGATGGGCGGTCGTCCGTGACACAGTCTGGAATCGGATTGTTGAAGCCGGGGAGGAATGGCAGTTGGCAAGCCTCGATCGATCGCTGATTGCCGGGTTGTTGGTCTATCGAGGGCATGACTACCGCGGATCTCGATCGAATAGTCGGGCAGGCGAAGTCGATGCGGATCGCTCGGGACCAGCCGGTTTTCGAGCAGGAGCAGGAAGCACATTCCTTTTTCCTACTGCTGGACGGCCACGTGCGCGTGGTGAAATCGACGCCCGACGGTCATGAGGTGACGGTGCGCTACATAAGTCCAGGAGAACTGATGGGCATCGCTTATGCGCTTGGCCGCACCACCTATCCAGCGAACGCAATCGCCGCCGTCGATTGCGTGGTTCTGGCCTGGCCAAGCCATCTCTAGGCCGACATTCGCTGCCAGTTTCCCGAGCTTCAGCGCCAACACCTACAAGGCTGTCGGCACAAGGCTCCAAGATGCCCATGCGCGTGTCATCGAGATGGCCACCGAGCAGGTGGACCAGCGCGTCGCCCATGCGCTGCTCAAGCTGGTCAAGCAGACTGGCAAGAAGACCGTAGAAGGAATTCTCATCGACTTCGCCATCTCACGACAGGACATTGCCGAGATGACGGGCACGACACTCCATACGGTGAGCCGGCTGCTGTCGGCATGGGAAGACCAGGGATTGGTCAAAAGCGGGCGTCAAAAGGTGACCGTAGTCGAACCTCACCGGCTCCTTCTGATCGCGGAAGGCCGTGCCGAGAAAAGCTAGTCGGGGTCGGAATTCTCTATCGCCGCCTGCAAATCACTATTGAGTTGTTCCTCGTCCAGATCGTGCTCCCGTGCTGCGTCGGAAACGGTGTGGAACGAAGCAATCGGGCAGCCGACGCAAAGCATGCCGTGCTGTAGCAGGACCCGGACGGCGGCCGGCGACCCGTGCATGATTTCGTCCATCGTCGCATCGTCGTTGATCTTGCTTTTCATGCCGCTTGCTCGCGTCTTGGAAGCGGGTATCTTGCATCCTCTTTCCGGGAGGCTCGTTGCGCTGAGACAAAGAGCAAGCAGCTTGCTGCACCCCCTCGCGTCTGAACTACGCAGATCGTCGACCGCGTCAGAAACGGCTTGGCCGTCCCAATGGTTACGAAGCGGTTCGCCAAAATTCATTCAGGAAGCAGATCCGGCCACTCAGCGACCGTTTTTCCTCCACGCAATGGCAGCTTCGCGCCTGATATCGGCCGATGCGGTAAGGTTTGGCGTTTCCCAAAAGAGGTCATTGCTACCGGCCTTGGGGAGGCCAATTGTGATCAATTCAGATCGCTGGGCCGCGCCGCTGAAGCGATCGATCCTGAAATCATCGAGCGGCGTTTCGTTACGACCGGTCGTAATGAGTTCGGCCATGGCATCGCCGACGGCCGGACCGAGTTGGGCCGTGTCCGCAGAAGCCGAAGGCGTGGAACAGTCCCGGCGTCGTCGCCGAGCATCCATGACCGGCAGCCTATCCCGCACATCCCTCGCAGTACTCCTCCTGATACTTGGATTCGCCAGGCCATACGAGAGAATACGAAGGAAAGGGTTGGCTAACCACCCGCTAACGTATTGATTTTCTGTAGAAAACGATGGCCCTCCAGCCTGACATGACCATTGATTTCGCACGCGAAAAATGCGTCAATCTGGGGCGTGACGGTACTCTCTCCAACGGCCAAGGGCGCAGGCGGGCGCTACAAGGTGGCGTAAAATTGGCCGACTGCTGCCGATAGTTGCCGAAACCTCAAAAAATTTTTGCGGCATTTTTTGTCTTTGAAATTAATAGCGTAATTTTTTTACGGCCTTCATGCCGGAATTGTAGCAGACCAGGAAATATTGGGCAGTAATTTCAATGGGTTATACGCCAAGTAAATAATCGAGTGGGAATAAAGGTGCATCATTAGCTAGCTTTCGGTAAGTATCGATCAGAGTTGTATAAGCCTCTGAAATAAGTGTGTTTTCCTTACTGCATCTATCGCCATCTATCGCCTGGAAGCGGAATCATTTGGCGGTAAATTTGACGGCATGCGTTTCAGCGTTCTCTTTCCTGCCATGCAATACCGTCGTCCCGCCGATTGCAAGCGCACTCACTTCTTGCCCATCAAAGCATTGAAATACAATGATCGTTCCTAACAGTTGACGGTAAAATTAATGACGGTAAAATTGGCGGCCGAGAAACCCAAGTTGTGATCCGATCCTCTGTCATTATGTTAACAGATATTGCCCTTAAGCGGCTGAAACCGAAAGACAAAATGTACAAAGTTGCCGACCGTGACGGTATGTACGCTGCGGTGTCTCCGACTGGGCAGATTGCGTTTCGGTACGACTACCGGACCAATGGTCGGAGAGAGACTGTGACGCTGGGCCGATATGGGAACGGAGGTCTCACGCTGGCAGAGGCACGCGACCGCTGCCTTGCCGCGCGAAAAATGGTGGCAGCCGGAAAGTCGCCGGCGCAAGAAAAGCAGCGCGAGAAGCGTCGCCTGTCAGGCACGGCGAGCTTCGGGGATCAAGGCAAGCGCTGGTTAAAGGAAGCGAAGATGGCGGATAGCACCCGCTCGATGCGCAAGGCTATTTTCGATCGCGACATTTTGCCGATTTGGGAAAAAAGACTCCTAACCGAAATAACACCTGACGACTTGCGGGCGCTCTGCGCAAAGGTGAGGGATCGTGGTGCGCCGGCAACCGCCGTCCATATCCGCGATGTCGTGAAGCAGATCTATAGCTACGCCATTCTGCACGGCGAGAAGATCGCCAACCCTGCGGACGAGGTGGGACCAGCCTCAATTGCCACGTTCGAGGCGAAAGACCGCGCTCTGTCGCCTGCAGAAATCCGGATAATGCTGAAAGAGTTGGAAAACGTGCCGACGCTGCCGACGATTCGGGTCGGCCTAAAGTTCATCCTGCTCACGATGGTCCGAAAGAGTGAACTACTCGAGGCGACTTGGGACGAGGTCGATTTCGAGAACGCCGTCTGGAGCATCCCAAAAGAGCGAATGAAGCGGAAGAAGCCGCATAACGTCTACCTGTCACAGCAATCCCTCGATATCATGATCGCGCTCAAGACTTGTGCGGCGAACTCCCGATATGTGCTGCCGTCCCGCTACGATGCCGATGAGCCCATGTCGCGCGCGACGTTCAATCGGGTAACCGCGGCGATTGTCGAGCGGGCAAAGCAGCAAGACTTTCCGCTCGCGCCTTTCACAGTGCACGACCTTCGGCGCACCGGCTCAACACTCCTGAACGAGATCGGATTTAATCGCGACTGGATTGAGAAATGCCTTGCCCACGACGACAGGCGGTCCTCTCGAGGTGTCTACAACAGAGCTGAATATGAGCCGCAGCGTCGTCATATGCTGCAGGAATGGGCGGACATGGTCGATGCGTGGGCGGCAGGCAAAAAGCACACGCCCAGACTCCAGCCGCCTGCAGAGGCAGCGGTTATCCTTGATCCGATTTGACGGGTCTTGCCTTTCGTAGTCTTACGTCAGGCGCAGGCTTGGTCTTGATTTTTCCGACAGATGACGCATTCCGCCGCTCCTCGATCCACGCTTCGACTTCTGCCAAGTCCCAAACAACACAGCGGGCGGTGAGATTGAAGCGTCGTGGGAACTCGCCACGCTGTTCCATCTCATAGACGGTCGTATCAGACAGGGGAACGATTTCTCGCAGCTGCGACCGGCGAACAGTTCGCACTACTCGACGCGACGCGATGTGTGGTAGAACCAGAAGTGGATCCGGCTGCCCAATTTCGATGCCCTTGAATTTATCGACCTCGGAAGACTGCTGCCGTTTGACCATTTGCGTGACCGGGATGGATTGCCTTACTGGCCAACAATCGCGCAACTTTTCGAGGTTTCGTACAGCCCTCAATTGCGACCACGTATCCTCGCCTACTGACGTGAAGACTCAAGGGCATTTCACTGCGGATTATGTCAGGACCGCACCACCAATGGGATCCATCGAGCAGGCGCTGCATAAGGTCCGACAGGCGATCCTTGCTGCAGGCTTCTCGATGCTCGAATATCTCAAGCTGCGCGCTGACAATGACCTTGCGCCAATTGACGCGTTAATCGGCCGGCGCGGCTAGATCGCGGCGGAGGCGAAGCGCCGCGAGATCACGCTCACAGCCGAGGACGCGAAGCGCCGCCGGCTTCGCAGTTACGCCGTCGCCGATCTCACCAATCATGAGAGATTGCCGACATGGACAGCGAGACTTGGTCTTTGGTTAAACGGCAGCAGGCTCGGCGGTCGCAACGGCTACCTTGTCAAATACTGTGATGAGAAACGTTGCATCGCCAACATCTTCATCGAAGATGTGCTCGCATATTTCGAATTCCTGCGTGCCTTAGCGTGGCTGATCACGGAGGACGGCAGAACAGCCGATGCCGACCGACAAAAGGTGAAAGGCAATGAAGGCGAGCATAGTTCCTGCTCCGCTTGGTTGTTTGCGGAACCGGACCGAGTGTTGGAAAATGAAAGTTGGGGACAGTGCTCTCCGGCAGTTGATTGCAGACGCATCACAATGCGTATTACTCCGACTCAACCGCGCGGGGAAAACCAATGGCGAAGAAACCCAATGAGACTACGAGCAAGAAAGTTGCTTCGACGGCATCCAAGTTGCTTCGTTCTAACAGCTCCTCAAAGGCAGTCAAATCGGTCGCGGGATCCGCTCTTACGCAAAGGGTGAAAAAAAAGAAATAGCGCCGGTTTGACAGACATGAAGCAGTTTTGGCCTCATTCAGAAGAGCGCCAAGGAGTTTGGTTTCCGGCGAACTGGTTGTGTCCGAAAAGGTGGACTGCACGTTGGCGTCGACGCCATCCACAAACTGGAGAGCGCAGAGATTGGCGTTTTGGTTTGCCTTGATCCACCAACGGCACCGATGCTGAGAGAGGCTGCATCCGAGGGTGAGGTCGGCCCGCGCTCAAAGCAAGTTCCTAAAGTCCAGATTTAGAAGACGCCCGTCGAACGCCTGGGGGATGATAGATCTTCCGGAAGTAGGAAGACAGCCGGCTGTTTCGCCACAAAAGCTTGGCCGCAAGCGGGTTGAGGGTCAAACGGAAATGATGTTTCCAATGTCTTCAAACAGCAGAATGTCGAAGGGCCAAAACGCAAGGGAAATGGGCCCATCCGGACGGTCGACATCGAAGTGACCCGCGGACCATAGCCGAAAACAAAATAGCCTTTAAGGGCCCGCTCGACTGAATCCAGGAGCGGGCTTTTCTAATTCAGGGCGGGGTTCGAACCCACGAGACCGATGAAGGTCCACCTCCTTATCAGGGATGCGCAATCGACCGCTCTGCCACCTATCCACAACGTTGGTTCGATTGATCGATCTTCAAGCCCCGAGACATTCTCGGTGCGAATACGGCGGACTTTTGCCGCAAGCACGGCATTTCGGCAGCGACCTTCTATAAGTTCAAGGCGAAGTTTGGCGGGATGGAATTGTCCGACGCCCGTCCCCTGACGGCGCTGGAGGACGAGAACGCGCGGCTCAAGAAGCTGCCGGCGGAGCGGATGCTCGACAATGGATCTTGAAGGATGCTGCCGCAAAAATGTATGGTCCGCCCCGTCCGGGCAAGGTGTCGCGAGATCGCGAATGACCTATGGAAGGGCCGATACCCTCGAAGAGCGGCTTGGGTTGAAGCCGCTGGTTGGCCAGCGCATTGCGCCGATCATCATCTTCGCCGCCAGCATCGAACATCACCTGGAGCGGCGTTGTGGAAGCTCAAGGGCGTCAATCCAAAGGGCATTCGACCCGAGACCGACGCGAAGATGATCTCTGATTTGATCGGGATGCTTGAAACATTCGCGTCAACCGCTGCCAGCGGGAGACGAGCGCACCCTTCTTCAGACATGGTCCAATGCGGCCAGTCTTGCATTTGCGATCAGGAATGACATCGCTCATGGCGTGCCACCAACTTGGGCGAGAACGCGCAAGAGACCGTCCAGCGACTATTGGGCCGACGATCACTCTCTCGATCTCGTTCGTCACGCCTTCGCGGTTCTACTGCGCGTCACTGTTGGCGTTTCGACAGAGAAGATGCCGTTGATCGAGCTTGCGAACCCATCTTTGCTACGTGCCCTCCGCCGCGAATTATTCTGAGCGAGATGGCCTGCAAAGACTATAATCCGACCTTCAGAAATACTAAATCGGCAGCGATGGCTTCCTATTTCCCCGCGAGCGCTACACTGGTCACTTCAAGAATGGCGGCACCGTACCGCGGGCGCGCAGGCCAGGATGTCCAGTTCGACGTCACGGAAGGCCAATCGAAGACACGATCGAGGCATTCAACAATCTTGGATTTAACGATCGCACGATGACGATCAATCGTACGGCTACTCGGGCTATATCGCTCGAACTTGGACCGATTGCCCTTGGCCGCTTCCAGGTCGCATTGGTTTCGAGGTTGTGCCGGCATTCAACGAAGCTTTCTACGGCGCGCTCCACGTCGATCATATCGATCACAGCTGGAATGAGAATGACGGCCTCGCTTTTCGCATTCAAAATACACTTGGCCTTGCCGGCTTAGTGGTCGGCGGCAAAGTAGAGTTCTGCAAGATAAGCGGCACCATTCCAATCGGCGGCGCGCTGGTTACCTTGGGCGCGAAGTCGGCGACGGGGTCGACATCGCTTGATACCCCCAATGGCGACAGCACAACCTACCATGTGCGGCTCACGCAGCCGATCTACATGCTCGCCCATGTCGTCACGCCGGTGTTTTCAGGTACGGTCCCCCTGTGGTTCAAGTTGGAACTGACCAAGGGCAAGATCCCTACAACGCTGGGACAGAAGGGGTCGATCCAGATCACACCGACAGGACAGCGCCGTGACTACGTCCTTGTCGTTAGGCTCGATCAGGCCGCCTTTCTCCCGCAAGGGCTGACCGCGTCGGGCAAAGTCGACGTTAATTGGCAGGCACCGACCACGCTGCCGCCGACCGCGGCCGGCATCACGATGCCGCACCAGTAGCGAATTTCTCGCTGTAGCCGGGTTTGAGCGCAGCAAGCGATCTATTCGTCGCACTGCAATCGGCCTATGGCGAACTGAGTGCGAGGCCCTTTTGGAGGGCTTTTCCGTGTTGGCCGAAACGGTAGCTTTGGGTCAGGTCACGACTATGCCTAGCGGGGTGCCTCAACGTTCGTTTCCGACTATTTGTGCCTTAAAACTGCCAACCTGCAACGGCCCAACGCCGCCTGGCAGCTTTTGCGCCTCGTGTCGGCCATAGAGGCGAACTTTACCTCTGCCCGGAAGCAGACATTTCGGTTGACAACGCGCGCCGTCGCGGTCGCGCCATGAACAGGCATGGAATGTGGGTTCAACTGAAATGGATAGCTGGAGACTAGTATTGGCAAAAGTGCTTGCATCGCGGTGCGAACTGACGCTCTCTATTAGCTTAAGGTAAGATCAATTAGCTAAACCTAGTGCCATGGGCGATACTGACATCAACGCCGCTTTCGCGGGGGTGGACATAGCGCGATTTGCCCCGAGGGGGCATGAGCGTTTTGATGGTCCTATTCGAACGTTCTCAGACGCAGATGGGACAACTCTCTCAGCAATATCGGATCGAACGTTTCTTAGGTGGATAATCAGAGAACTCGGCGATCTGAGGGGGAAGCGCATATACGAAATTGGAACAGGAACTGGTTATCTGGTGTCAGTACTCTCCTTGCTAGCCGGCAGGGAAGGAGACGTCCCACTGATATTTGGTTGCGAGATTATTCCCGACCTCTTCGATCAATCACAGCGCGCCCTCATCGGCACTTCTGGTGTGCGCGTGCAATTAGGTGATTGGGTCGATCGACTACCCGAGCTGGGTCTCTTCGACGTCATAATAGCCACTTCTGCGTTTCGTGGCATCCCGCGACTGCTTCGCGAGGCGTTGCGGGTGCCGGGAGGCATGCTCGCTATGCCTGTAGCGATTCCGGGTGGCGGGGACTGCTTTACGATCTTCCTAGCAACCGAGAAAGGACTACTCACGGTCGGCGCTAGGATGTCCGTGTCCGTCCCTACAACCGGTTCCATTGCAGATGAGGACACATGGTACATCCCGCTTGAAAAGCTTATTGATCCGCGACCGAAGTCCTTCTTGCATATTGAAAAGGGCCGAGGCTTTGGTCACCCTGTTTTGGATTCTTTGGCATTCCGGAGCTACCTTTTTGGCGCTGAACCGAATTTCCGCGCTGTGAACCTAGGCGTCGAGCGTACATTCGACCTCACACACTACTCTTTCGGTCTCATCGATAGCGAGCGCCGCTCGGGCGCGCTTTATCACGGCCGCGACATAGTCGTGTTCGGTGATCTGGGCCTCGAATTTGCCGGCACCTTGGCAGCCCATCGGGAACGATGGCAAGCAAATGGGCAGTCGGATCTTAGCCGAGTGCACTATCATATCCCTTGGACCGCGTTCGATGCTGACCAGTTGCCAAGCGGATATGTTGCTGCCCTTGGAGGCTGAGGATGTTGCAGACGGCTCCTCCAGACTTGTCATACGTTTGTCCCGATGTGAGATTTCGGGAAATAGGTTGCATCCCCATCATCGGAATGAAGTGCGCAGCAGAGCTGATGGAAACTCCCTGGGTGTCGCGAGACGTTTCCGCTCTGGATGAACTTGCTGCCCTCCTCACACCCCAGCGTATCGCGGCACGGCATGGGACGCGCTTGGTCACGCTCGAGCATAAGGAACGATGGCGGAACCTCCGGGCGCAACAGAGATTGGGCGATTATCTCGCTGGTCTCGACACAACTGAATTTTATCTCAGGCAGAGTGACGCGTCCTTCGTCGACATCGCGCATCGATTGCCTGTTTCACCTCGATCACGCGAGCCGGCATACTTCGACAACATATGGATCGGTCCGCCAGGAACGGTGCAAACCTTTCATCAAGATAACCACAACGACTACGTCACGAACCATAATTACTTCATTCAGTTGTTTGGGTGGAAATATGTTGCAGTCTGCCACCCACGGGATACCTTCGCGCTCACGGACGGCGCCACAGTGCGAGGGCACCATTGCGATGCCTCGCCGACGGACCCCAATGTCTGGCAACGCGTGCCGTCGTTACGTCATGCAATCGTCGGTCCATGCGACCTCCTGCATATCCCTCCCAGTTACTGGCATTACGTCCAATCCCTCTCAGTTAGCATTTCGGTGTCGCGTTGGTGGTTCGATAACCACTTGGCAGAGATCATTTACAGCGTTGGGCAAGAGCGTTGGGAGCGTCCTGCAATCGTTGTGGCGGATACTAGGACATTCTTGGCTGACCTTGAAGAGTTTGGCGGCGCTTCTGCTTTGAAGCGTGTCCTTTTGCAATTGTCTCCCATCGCAAGATTTGCAATTATAACGGCGTTCAGTGAATTCTATGGCAAAGGAGTTTTCGACTATGTCTGAAGCACCGCTTTCCTTCGAACTGAGTGAAGATCAAGCTAAGGCCCTCAGGTCCCTCGCTGGAGGTAAAGGCATACGCATTTCCGGTTATGTCGATGGGACAACCCTGAAGGTCGACAACATTGCCATCAACGCAGGGATAATCGGTATCAGCAGTTCACCCTTCAAGGACGGCATGGCCCCTTTTATCGCTTGCAATGGCCCGCTCGAAGTTGAAAAATGACAATGGACTACGTCGCGCGTTTTGTTGAAACTGCCCTTGACGAACAAGGCGACATAGCAACGCGCGACTACCTTCGGCTGTTTGGCGACGCTGTTGCACGTCACGTGCCGCCATACTTCCTCGCCGACTACGGCAACAGTTTTAGGTCGCATATTGAGAACCCGGTATGGGTGCTGCAGTCGCTTGTCTCGAATGCGATCAAAGAGGGCGAGGGTTCCCGCGACTTAGCGAAGATTGCCAACGCTTGCACAAGTGCCGGGCTTGTTGACGATCTGAGCCAGCATGTCGAGGATGAGGCAGGTCATTGCCGAATGTACCTTCGTCTCGCCGATCTGGTATTTCCAGACGCATTGCCAGATAATGTGCGCGGGGCCGTTGAGACCCAGTTTCCCCCCATGCAGCACAGCCAGGTCGAGGCCGCTAGCCTCGAAACCTGGAGGGTGCTCGACTATTTGATTCAGGTGAACCTCGGTGAGGTGAGGACCCGCATTCACCAGAAGTTGTTGGAGCCCGTGCTCGAGGCATATTGCCCGCACCGTAACCTAGACATGCTGGGTCGAACGCTATGCAAGTTAAGTGGCGACGAGTGTAGCCACATCCGCTACACTGCAAGACGCATCGGAGAACTGTCCAAAGAATTTGCCTCGACTCGGGTTGAAGAACTCTTTTGGCAGAGATTGCTACAGTTCACCGCATACACAGAGCGCGAATTGGGTAGCCAGAGGGCTGGAGGGTTTGCGACGTCCCTAGTTAGGGATCGGTGATTGCTCCGTGGGGATCGTGTTGGCAGGCACGCTCTTATTCAGGTCGCCTTCGCCGTTGACCCGCGCCGTTAGATCTGTCGACCTCCTGGATGAAAATTCGCTTGCGAACCGCGGGGAGTCAACCGGACAGTTCTCAGGACGGCTGTTGGCGCCAAGCGGTCCGCGCTATGCTGGACGTGTTAGTCCGTTTCTAGACCGGCCAACCCGAAAACAAATAGTCCGCTTGCGGCCCAGAAGCCGACGCATCTGGCCGCCGACAGCGCCTACGGATCGGCAGCGAACCTCGCCTGGTTGGTCAAGGAACGGGAGATCGCGCAGCATATCCCCGTGTTCGATAAAACCGCACGGATGGCACTTTCTCGCGCGCCGACTTCATGTTCAGCGGAACTACTGGTTCGCCCTGAGCGAGGATCGACCGCTATTCTTTTTCGCCGGCCTTCGGACGCCTTGGCATGGTATCGGAAGGTTACTCGGGTCTAGCCGGCGCGGCCGTCTTGTCCCGTTCCTGCCCGCTCCTTCGCTGCGCTCCCGTGTTGGGGACAAGCCAGCCCTGCACGCCGTCTCCTTTGGAGCCGTCCTCCCGGGACAGCGCGTCGGCCGCATCCAAGTCTGACGCTTCGTGAAACGAACGCCACCCTGCGACGGCGTTCGTCACGTCTCTTCGATTGAGTGCCAGGAAGGGCGGGCCTGAGACGTACATTCCCGCTGGAAGCTCTGTGTGATAGCAACGGCTTGGCGCGGGTGTTTGAGCGCCCCCACGGCAGTGCCGGAATGGCGGATCGCTCAATTGCATGGCGGAGAACAAGAACCAGCACTTTGTTCCCCGGGTACATCTATCGCCCTTCAGCGTGTGTGCCGAAGGCAAAGCCATTCACCTGTTTAACCTTGATCGCAACCAATCATTCTTCGATGCCCCGGTGAAGAATCAGTGTTCCAGGGATTACTTCTACGGGCAGGACCCAAGGCTCGAAACCGCAATCCAGACCGTCGAGGGACACTATGGCGACTGCGTTTCGTCGTTGCTCAAGCCACGTGCGGTCATCAAGGATCTTCATGCCACAATCCTCAGGCGTTTCGCCTACCTGCAGCATGTCCGCACAGAAGCCGCCGCGCGTCGATCCGCGGAGTTTGCTTTCGCTGCCACGTCAGTCAAAGGTGCGGACTTCGAACAACCGTCTTTCAAGGAGGCCGTCAAAAGTGCGGTGATCTCGGCGATGCATCACTACGCCAAAACGATGAGCGTCGTAGACGATCTAAAGGTGCGGGTTGTTCGCAACCTTACCTCGGTGCCGTTTCTCACATCAGATGACCCTGCTGCTCTCGCCAACCGCTGGCATCAACAGCACAGGCATGCGCAGCACAGATCTTTTGGAATCTCCAGCGCAGGTGCGCTTCTCTTCCTGCCGCTTTCGCCAACGCTGTTGGCTGTTCTCCTGGATGGCGACGTCTATCAAGCCGAGCACGTCGGTGGCTGGATCGATGTGTCAAATACGGCGGACATTCTTGCGTGCAACCACCAGCAGGTACTGAACTGCGCGGCAAATCTGTACTTTGGCGAGCGTAGCTCTGGGGATGATGTGCAAGCTATAGCGATCTCAGTTGCGCATCTGCGACCCCCGAGTCGGTTTGACGTGGTTATGGCGGTAGCCGACGGCAGAACCGAAACTCATACTCACTACGCAGTCGTAGATGCCCCCGACGCTCGGGAGCATGACGACGTGCTTATCCACGTGAGAACTGTCAGGCCGGTTCCGCCAACGTGGCCCTCGTTCCTGAAGTTTCGAAACAATCGTTTCGTCTTCACCAACGATACGGGCGCAGGCTTCCGCCGTCGGAGGACTGCGACGTCAAGTCTTTGGGGTAGTCCGCCTTGGCGGAAGGTTCGAGGCTAAGGAGACCAATGCTATTCTGGCGCTTCGCCATCATTCTCACCTGGCGGCGTTTTCGGGTTGTTCGGTTTCATCGAAGACCAAGAAGAGGGTGTCGTCATCCTCGTTCATGGCCCTTTCCGCCAATCCTTTTGCCAATCGCAAAGGCAACGCGTTGGCCGATGGCGGGATGCTGGTCCCCGAGTGGGTCATAGAACGGAGGTACGGCGTCGGCTTTGACTTTACAGCTTAGCGTGTGAAGCACGAAGAGCAGCCGCTATCGTTTGCGGGAGTGGCGTCCCATGCGAACTGGGACAGATTGGTTAGGTTAGTCTCCTACGGGCTAAGCCCACCCGACGTCGTCCTTTCTGGAAAGTCTCAAAAACAGATCGAACCAGAATCGATATTCGGCATCTTCACGATTGCCAGACACTTCCAAGGGACACTAGGCGACCGACGTGGTAGCGTCCTTGCCGTGCCTTCGATCTCGGCTTCCATCGCCTCGTCGTCGGATAGGAGTGCCCAATCTTTAACAATGTCATACTGGCTTCGCACATCGATGCCCTCCGTCTTGCCGAGAAGCAGCCTTAGGTACCCCGACGCCTCCCGACCTTCAACACAATGACAATGGCCATCACCAGCCCCGACGCGGCCAAGACGCCGTAAAACCCTTCGGCCGTTATTGCAAAGCCCCAGAAGTCGATTGTGATCTTGTCCATTGGTTCGGTTGCCTTCACCAGATTCCAGGTTCAAACGACAGACTGAACCGTCTGCGCTCGTGTTGCGTTTTACGGCGCAAGCATGAGGCACCCTTGCAGGCGTCAATTGCAAAAGCGCCATCTTAGAAAATTATACCTACAAAATGCGTCGTTTCAGTCCCGGCTGGGGCCGAAATCTGTCCTTCGCGAACCGGTCGCGCGCTGCCTTGGCGTCAATTGCCGTTATTGGGCAGTTTTTGTAGCCTCAACCCCATTTTTTCAGCTCGGCAAGGAAGCGATCCTGCTCCTCCAAGGCTTTCAGCATCGTTCCATGACAGTGGAATCCGTCATGCGCCGCAATTCTCGCTGAATGGACGATTCGTGAAGACCCAGCGCCGTCCTCAGCGCCAGTGAGTCTAAAACACCATGTACCTCTTTCCTGAGGGGCGTATCGAGGTATCCAGCCGCGGCCTTTTGGAGAGCAGATGCTTCCGAAAAATTGTACATACTCGCCGTCTCTTTGGCTTTCCGCATAAGGTACTCGCTAGCCGAGTCGGAGATCGATGACGTCGTGCGCGAGGGCGCTCTCGCCGTCCTTGCAGCTCTCGTTGCCGCCGCTTCGTTCATGAATTTCTGTCTGTTCAGCTTCCAGCGCCCCTGCCATCGACGGATCAAGGTAACGTCTGTCTCCCTCCGCGAGCTGGACATATCATTGAGGACCCGCCTCATGGCTGAAGTCGCCTTCATGGAAGGATTATCCAGCAAGATACTTGCGACCTTGGCAAGGGCCTGATCGTTGTTCTTGACGCCGCTGCCAATTGGGCGGCCGACGCGGCGCTTCTGAATCTCTTCCATTGCTTTGCCTCCAGTTGGTGTCGGTCTGCCCCGTGCGCTCTTTGATATTGTAGCAACGGATGGATTCTCAAGCGATTTAAATAGCTCCGATCAGTTTAAAAGCGCGGAAAATTCCCGCTCGTGAATCCAAAAGCGCGGAAAATTCAGCGACACGTAATTTTCCGCGCTTTTACGGCTTACGGAGAGGCTGAGCGCGAAAAATTCCAGCCGGTGCGGCGTTTGGCAATCGGCGTTTTCATCCGAAAACGGCCCCGCATTATTCCTCTAAAGCTTAGAACTGCCGGCCATATCGCGGGCGAGCGGCACTGCTGAGGTAAGCAACTCAGCTCCCACCTTGCAGGACCTGGATGACGGACTGCCCGCAGGTGCTGCCCCATCTGCTTTGGACCGCATCTGCGAAATTCTCACGTATCCTGCCTGTGCGCATGTAAGCATAGGGTAGCGCCTGGGCTCGATTGGCCACCACACTAAGAACCACCGTCGGCATGGCGACCGCAGGCTGATGTCCCAAACGCCACTCCAAAAGGATCATCCTCTCATGGATCCCAATGCCATCATTGCGTCCCTGCCAGTCGCCGGGGCTGATCGATCTGTGCTCATCGAAGTCGCTAATGCCGCGTTCGAGCCCGTCATTGAGCGGATTGAACCGAATATTAGGAACGACCCGAAGCCTTTGGGATGCTGATAACTACATCGACAATAGCCTTCTCGGCGTCTCTCCCACAAGTCCGTGGGAAACGGCTCAGGAATTCTTTGCGGCTCTCGCACGCAAGGAAACCTTGTTCACCCATACTTGGCAGCTGGTCGGCAGAGAAGCTCCCCTTGCTGAAGCCTTGGAAGCACACAAGAATCCGGACGTTGGCGTGACGCTGGTAACGGGGTCTGGCGGCGGCGGCAAATCTCGAGCTCCAAGCCATTCTGGACCAAATCGCCGCCGATCAGTCTGCGACTAGGATCAGGCTTGTCTCACCGACAATGGAGATCACCAAGGTGTCTCTAGAAGAGCTTGGTTCCGGTGACCTGCTCCTCGTCGTCGATGATGCTCATGACAGCGACAAGTCTCCAGCCATTGTTCAATTACGCCGCGGCCAACGTGGGTCGTGTAAAATTGCTCATTGTCTTCCGACGATATGGAGTTGAGCATATCCGGGCCCAGGCAAGCAGCTATTCCTTTTCTGGAGACCGTCTGAGCGTCATCGACGTACCGCCTCTTTCCAAGGAGGAGTCGGAGTCGCTTGCCCGCCAGGTGCTTGAACACCTAGGTGGACCTATGGAGCTTGCGGCCAGCATTGCTCATCTCACCCAAGATTGCTCGCTCGCCACAGTGGTCGGGGGCTCAGACCTGCATGAAGCCCCATCTTGTGCAGCGTCCTTTGCTTAGGCGCGGAACCATACGGAGCGATACGGGAAGATTTCTGATTTTGGCCCACGAGAAAGCCAATGAAATCAACGGTCCCGGCACATCCTCCGGGCCCACCATTATCGTTATTTATCAATGCTTTAGAGGGTGGTTCGCCACGAGGTTCGCCAATAGGTTCGCCAAGCATCGGCTTGCGCGTCACGAGGCGTACGACTCGATCCATCCCCTGGACGGCCAGCCGTACCTGCGATGCCTCGCGCGAATAGAGCTCCGCATGATCGATATCGTCGTGCCCTAGTACCTCCATGAGCTGTCTGGTTGAGGCCTCGGCCTCCGCCAGATAAACACCGAGCGACTTCCTCAGACCATGAAGAGTCAGACCCTTCGGAAGACCGGCGAGCTTGCACCAATGCGCCATCATCCCAGTCAGTGACTTGGCTGAGAATGGCTCACCATAGCCGTTGACCAGAACGGTCTCGCCGCGCCTGTCGGCCGCATCCAGGATCTCAGTCAGCATTGGTGTGATCGGCACGAAAAGCCGCTTGCCGCCAGTTCGTCCCTTGTTCTTGCCCTGAACAATATCGAACCCAACGAAATGACGCTCGACGCCATCGATGAAGACACGTCGGGTCACCCTCTGGTCCCAGCGAAGGCCCGCGACGTCGCCGCGGCGGTTGCCTAGCCAAAGCGCCAAACCGTAGCAAGTGCGTGCCGCTGTGCCGAGCTGCCAACGGGTTTCGAATTGCGCCATCGCTTCGCGCGACCAGGCTTTCCAGCCGCTATAGGCGGGCCGCCATTCGACCGCCGCTGTCGGATCGATTTCGATCCAGTCTTGCCGCAGCGCGACATAGACCAGCTTACGTATGCCCACCAGCAGGTGCTTGGCCTTATGGGGGGTGGCGATGAAGCGGCCAAGAAGCTCTTCAATATGGATACGTCTAAGGTTCTTAACCGCTACATCCCGCCAGATGAGTGGGTGATCAGGGACCACTCGCAGTTCTAGAAATTCTTCGATCAGCCGCGAGTTCTTGCGCTTGCTGGCTTCATCAAGCGCCAACCACTTGACCGAGATCTTCAACCGTTGAAAGGCCGCTCCAAACGTGCCGGGCAGAGCGGCTCCAGGCATACGGACGACGGGAGCCTTGGGGACTTTCCGGCCCTCGACCGCTGCTTGGTAGGCCTCCTTGAAACCCGCTTGATTGGGGGCCGGCAGACTAAGCACACGCTCCTTCGTCCGATAGCGCCAGCGAACTTTGCCATGGCGGTCGGTGTAGGAGGAGAGGCCGGGATGTTTGTCGGTCATGGCAGATGAATCTATTCCCTGCGATGATTCCCTTGCAACAGGAAGTCGACGATATTCTCTTCCTCGTCTCCAGGTAGTTCGGTAAAGGCGGCTTCGAGTTTTAAGCGATCCCAGATCACGCGGCTGTCAACCTTCTTCGGCTTTGGCATGCGGCGGTCAGCGACCATTTGGTCGAATTTAGTTGCGCCCACGCCAATGTACCGGGCGGCCTCTTCGCGTGAGAGGCCGCGAGGAGGATAGGAGAGGGGGTCGCTTTTCATGTCGGCACTCACGTGCAGTGCCCACGGCTTTGCACGCAGGCTTCTATGCAGCGACCAGGATCTACATCTTGTCGGATACTTCCAAAAGAGAGATGATCTAAGTCTGCGGTGAATGGCGGTCGGAGCGTAGAAATGGGATGGTTGCCATTGCAAAGTGACGTCAGGGTTAGCTCCGACGACCGTTACATCGCGAGACTAGCAAATGGGCTACCCTGCCTTGCGAGCGAGAGGCGATTTCATAAATCATCCGCAGCGCAGGCTTGATCGACGATCCTTTTTGGATGGGCACCATCTCCTTGTTGTGCGAAAGCGTGACTTAGCCCGCCTTTAAAGGCAAGTGCTTGTTTTTATTGCATGCCGCCGCACTCAAAGGTCAAGCCAATAGGGGCGAGCAGGCCTCGTGACCCTCATGGCAGACCCAAGCTTACATTTCGCCAAAGAGGACCATTGCTCCTGCCTTTAACCGCTCGCAGCTTCAAAGCCGGTCCCCGCAACCACTTTCATCATAAATCAATAACCGTCCCGGTCTAACCGGGGCGGTTTTTGCGTTTTAAGGGCACGCAATCGCCGCGGCGCGGAAGAGGGCGCATCACCGCTCCGAGAAAGTCGCGCGAAACGGGAACAAGAGCAGCGCGCCTAGGCGTGATGTAACGCGCCTTTATTGTATAGCCGCTCCGGGACTGGTCGTCACCAAGCTGCGCACAAGGCTCCAGGCAGAGCCTTGGTTTTCGCCGCCGAAGGACGGCGCATAGCGCTGCGCCCGGCGCAGCCGAATCGTCCCAGTGCCACTACCAGCGGCCTCTCCAGTGGCGATAGCAGTCGACCAACTGCCGGCGAATTTCCGCCGCAACACTCGAGATGCGGGCAAGCAAGCCCGGGCGCTGGAGGATATGTTTGGCGGCATCGCGGCGATCGCGCGCCTGCACGGCCGCGATGACTTCAGGCGCCATGCCCGGCGCCCATGAAACTCGGTTGCCGCTGATCCAGTAATGCGATTGGCAGGGAAAACTCCAGTTGCCAACGGACGGGATCAGGGAGACCTTCCCGTCCTTTTCAACAAGGCGCCACTTCGCCGGGTTCAGCGGCGTCACGACCTCACGCCCGCACCCGCAGCAGCACAGGTGCGAGGCGGTTGAATAGCGGCGGGAAATATAGATGACGCCCACCTCCAGCTCATCGGGAATGAAATCGACGAAGGAGGGCGCCAGGAGATTTGTTCCGCTCATGCCGCACTCTCGTGCACGAACTCGCCGGAGCCGATGGAGTAGCCGGTGTAAAAATGCGGCCGGGACTGCCGGTAGATGCCGAAGTGCTGTTTCCAGGCCATCACGGCGATGACCGCATTCAGCGAATTCAGCTCTGCGATCTGGATGTTTGTGGCGTACTCGTTGGCACCGCCGTCATCGTCCGCATAGGAGATATGAGGCGCGGCCGCTTCCCTTGTATCGGGTGTGCGTCGTTAGCCGGACGATCCCGCCCAGCTGGCCTTCGTGAAGAACGACCCCCATGCCGACTTCGGCGAACGGCGTGCCGTTCGCGATAAGCCGGTCGATCACGACCCGCTTCACCGGCCCCCTGTCGATACAGACGAACACGAAGTCGAGGCCGTCAAGGAGCGCGACGTTCGTTTCATCGAGGTAAACGTCATGCGCGACGATACCCTTGTGCATGTTCGAATACAGGGTCGCGAAATACGCCACCTTCTGGGGCTTGATTTCGAGGTCTTCGAGCGATGGGGCGCCTGGCGCGCGGAAAGCGTTGTGCTGGGAGAACACATCGCCGTCAAAGATATGGATTTGCGCCGCGGCCGTCTTCGTCACCAGGTCGAACACATAAGCGCCGGTGCCGCCCATGCCGAGGATACCGATTTTCTGGCCGGCCACCTTGCCGTTTACTGCCCCAATGCCGGCGCGGCTGGTGGCGGTGTCGACATACTTGAACACGCAGGATTCGTCGTCCGCCGCGATCGCCTGATAGGTGCGGGCCGTCGCGACAGGATCGACCTTGGTCGCTTCGCCGGCGATGCGGCCGATATAAGTCGTCATCTTGTGATGGTAGTCGCGGTAGTGCGCCTTGGCGGAAAACGTATGATCCGCCTTGACCCCGTCCCCGAAATCCTGGGGCGCTGAGGAGTTCTGGATCGCCGTGATCTTGCTGCCGTCACTGTGGCAGGGGTGCTCCCCGGTCCAGTAGGCGACATGATCGGTGGGCTTCACGGTCTTGTCGCCGGACAGCTCGAGTTTCGAGATCAGGATGCCGAGACGGACGGTTCCCGACGTATCGACATACGGAACGTTCCTGACGAGCAGGTAGCCGCCCCGTATGTCAAGGTCGTAACCCTCGTTCTGCATCCGGAGAAGGTCTGGACTAAGAGCGATTGGTCGACGTGACATCGAATTCCATCCCTTCCTTGATTTTCACCGACTGGCCCTCGACCAGCGTGCCCGACGGCTTGTGGCCGTGACCGCGGGTGTACTGGACGGTGTACTGGATGCCGTCGCCGGTCGGGGGATTATCGAAAGCCAGGGCAACGACCTCTTCAAAGGTCAGCTCTTCTTTCTTCGGGAGCGTCTTTTTGCGGCCGTTGACGATGATGGTCACCGTCTTCGGACGCTCTTCGGGGTTGAGGTCATTCATCGGTACATATCTTTTTGGCGCGTCGCGCCGTTTGAGGAGGATTGCGATTTCGCAATCAATTCGATATTATAATCTCGTGGGGGAAATTGCAAGTTCGCAATTGATTTAATTTTCGCAATTGGAGATACGATGACCGACCACTTCGACAGCGAAGCCTTCTACGCGGCGCTCAATGCCGCGCGTCTTGGTCGCCAGATGACGTGGAAGGAGGTCGCCGAGGAGGCAGGGGTCAACGCATCGACCCTGTCCAGGATCGGACAGGGTGCCAAGCCTGACGTCAACGGATTAGCGGCCCTGCTGACATGGTCGAATCTTAAGGCCGAGATGTTTATCCCGCGCGCAGGTCAGCAAGAAGCTGAACCGATCGCGCGTATCACCGCCTTGCTGCGCGCCGATCCGAAGCTGTCCGGCGATAAGGCGAAGCTCATGGAGGATATCGTCATCAGTACCTACAAGAAGCTGCGGGATGACTGACATTGAAGTTCAGGCACGGATTTAAGGCAGAGGCCAAACGTATCGCCGCCCGGGTCCGGGAAAAGGTCGGCCTGACGCCGATCTGTCCTATCGACCCCGTGCAAGTCTGCGCCCGCTTTGACATCCGTCTGCTCAAGCTGAGCGAGGTCGAGCCGGACTCCCCTTTTCTGCATGGCGAAAACCGGAAGTTCTTCTCGGCGGTGACCGTGCCGCGTGGCGGCCAGACAGCCATTCTGCACAACGACAAGCACCATGAGCACCGGCAGCGCAGCAACGTCTGCCATGAACTCGCGCACTGCTTTCTCGGCCACGGCTTCACACCGCCGCTGACGATCGACGGCGAACGGACGCACGACCGCGGTATCGAGGCCGAAGCAGACTTCCTGGCCGGCGTGTTGCTGCTGACGGACGAGGGCGCGATGCATGTGCTGCGCCGGAGGCTTACGGATGAAGCGCAACATCTCTACGGCGTGAGCGAGCAGATGCTGCAGCTTCGGCTGAACATGAGCGGCGCCTACATCCGCATGCGCCGCGCCGCCGTTTATTCGTAGCAGGTTCAGGTTCTGATCGGTATTTCCACGACGGGCCGCAGCGGCTCCAACTGGGTTGCGTACTTGCGTACAACCTGGTCGCAGAAATCCGCAATGCCTTTTGCCCGCGCCGTCGCGGCCAGAGCATAGGGCAGCTTTTCAGCGGGCGTAAAGTTCCGGCCTTCGAGCCGAGAATTGTAGTGGATGTCAAAGCACGGATTGCGCAGGCTCGACCCCCGGAAGATGCGGCTGGCGTGCAGGCAGTTTTCCCATTTCCAAGCATCGCGCCGCAACTCCTCTTCCTCGCCGCCCGAACGGATGCTGGAGAAGAAGCTTTTTGAATCGGGGTGAAGCTGGTCGTCCGTCTTGAATTTGCCGTCATGCGGCCGGAACGTCACCTCCAGCCCGGCTCTCGTGTAGTTGCCAGGGTGGTGCGGATCGGTCAGACACTTGTAGGCGAGCGTCGCAATGATCTCGGCGTTGCCGACAATGCCGCCGTCCGGCAGCGGGATCGGGGCTCGAATGTATTTGGTCGGCGAAATGTCGCCCTGGTAGATCACGCGGATCGTGTCGTCGAGACAAGGTCAAGATCTGGGGCCACGCGATCGCCACAGGCTTCTGCCGCCGCAAGGCCTGTGTCGCAAGCCGGCGGTGATCATGCACGCCATGTGGAGCGACGGAACGTTCTATGTCGGCGGGTCCGCGGCGAACCGAAGCGATGCCGCCCCGCGCGCTCACATCAAGGATCGCAGGCTGCTGGGAACGCATCGATGAGCAGAAGATCGACAGTACAAACGCACGGTGCCGGCACTCTGACCGGCGCCATCTGACACTAGAGATCCGTCGGCGGATGAGGACCGATGCAGACCAGGAACGACGGAAGATGAACATCGCCGTACTCGGAATCGATCTCGGAAAAACGCTCTGCAGCCTGGTCGGTCTCGACCGCCAAGGAGCGGTTGTGCTGCGTCGTCGGATGCGCCGGCCATCCCTTGCTGCATTCGTCGAAAAGCAACCGCGCTGCATCATTGGCATGGAGGCGTGCTGCGGCGCTCATCACCTCGCTCGTCAGTTTACCTCGCTCGGATACGATGTCCGGCTGATGCCGCCAGAGTATGTGAAACCGTACGTGAAGTCGCACAAGAACGACGATCGCGATGCCGAGGCAATCGCCGAGGCGGCGACACGACCGACCATGCGCTTCGTACCGGTCAAGTCGGAAGAGCAACTCGATGTCCAGACTTTGCACCGTGCGCGCGAGCGACTGGTCGGCACGCGGACGGCCCTGATCAATCAACTGCGCGGTGTGCTGTTCGATCGCGGCATCGTCATCGCCAAGGTCGACCAAAGCTGAACCTGTGGCTGCGCGAGAACCCGCCGAACAACACGACCTTGACCGCCAGGATGCAGCAACTCGTTCACGACATGGTCGATGAACTGCACGCGCTCGATCATCGGATCAAGCAGCTCGACCACGAGTTTGAAGCGCTCGCCGAAAGCGATGAACGAGCCCGTCTCCTGCGCAGCGTGCCAGGCATTGGCGCTCTCAACGCAACGGCGCTGGCCGCAGCGGTCGGCGACGTGTCGGCGTTTGCCAAGGGGCGTGATTTCGCTGCCTGGCTGGGGCTTGTTCCACGTCAGATCACGACCGACGGCAAGCCGCGGCTGACGGGGATAAGCAAGCGCGGGAGCACCTACATGCGCGTGCTGTTGATCCATGGCGCGCGAGCGGCACTGCCATATCTGGCGCGAATGGACACCCAGCTCGGCGCCTGGCTGCAAGCGCTACTGCAGCGCGCCAAGCGCAACGTGGTGGTCGTTGCGCTCGCCAACAAGCTGGCCCGGATCGCCTGGGCAGTGATGTCAAACCAGCGCCCCTACGAAGCCGTGATGGCGTCCAACGGTAACGAGTTTGGTCGAGCGGGCGCGTCCCGGCAACTGCTCGGCCGTATGAAGTCTGCGGGAGGATGTACATAGAGATGGCCCAACGGTTGATCGGCGTTCGGCAAACCCGTCGGCAGGCAGCGGCCCTTTCGAGGTCGTGTATCTTGTTAGGAGCCGGGCGCGCGAATCTCCATCTTGGCAGGACTCCTGAAGCGTCGAGGCCGGATACATTGGTGCAGACCGGTTGTCCCACTCAAAACATTCCGCTTGCAGACGGTGCGGGCCATACATTGCCTGCGGCCGCGCCGATCGACAGACGGCCGGACCGCGCTCGATTGCCTGTGACGATGCACCGTCAGTCCGATGGAAAAGTGCGCCACGACGGTTCGAGCGCTGCTTTCGTGCAGCCGATTAACCCCGTCGCAGAGCGCGGAAGATTGCACGGCGCATCGGAACTCGACGCCAGAACGCGGCATCGTAGCACAGAGAATAAATTCGTATATTATCGCACAGAAGGAGAGGAACGACGATGTCGAAAAGACCACCGGAAGCACAACCGATTAAGATGGCTAGATAAAAGCCCGCACATTGTGTGCTGGCCGGTCGGTTTGTTTTTGGGGATTTTCAGGTGCCCTGCGCACATTGCGGTCATTCGGCGCAATGTGCGCCGAACGCCCAAGACTTTGTATCGGCATCCTCTTTTCCACGTTGCAGGACAACGGCATGGCACAGAGCGCGAGCTTCGCATCCGCCCCGGCCGCATCCGCTCGACCCGTGCCCAGCATGCGCAGGCCTTCATCGCGCAAGCGCCAGCCGTAGCGAAGAAGGCTGGCGGTGGCATCGCTCGCTCGGGGAAAAGTTTTCCGGTAGCCGCTCTAGGTGTGGAGCCTCAACAGGTTGTCCTCGGTTAGAGCGAGGCGACTGATAGGTTTTTGGACTTTAGGCTGCCATGTGGGCGATGCCAATTGTATCTGTGCAGCCAGACAGGCAGCTCGGCGGAACGGTGATCTGAAGTCGGATAGGTGATGGCATAGGCCCATTCGCGCAGCGCGGTCTGGATGAAGCGCTCGGCCTTGCCGTTGGTCTTGGGCGTGTAGGGTTTGGTGCGAATGTGCTTGAGGCAAGCTTGCGGCAGGCCTTGGCGAAGGCCTTCGACCTGTAGCAGGACCCGTTGTCGGTCATGACGCGCTCGACCACGATGCCCAAGCTGGCGTAGTAGGCGACCGCCGCCTTCAGGAAGGCGATAGCGCTCTCCTTCCTCTAGTCCGGCAAGACCTGCGAGAAGGCGACGCGCGAGGCGTCGTCGATGCAGACATGGACGAACTCCCCAGCCGACGCCGCGGCTGTTGGACTGGCCGACGCGATCGCCGGTGATGCGGTGGCCGACGCGCTCGAAGCGCCCGAGTTTCTTGATGTCGATGTGGATCATCTCGCTGGCTTCTCGCGCTCGTAGCGGCGCACCGGTTCGGCCGGTTCAGGCTGTGCGGTCCGAGAAGGGAGGAGGCCGGATGGCGGCCTTCGCGTCGAGTGGAGCAGGACCGGCACGACAAACTCTGTCAAAGTCACGGTGAACAGATATGAGGATATCCTTGGACGCGAAGCCGGACAGCCGCATACCGATCCCATGCGCTTGATCGTGCTATGCTCCAGCGCTTCATGGCGACGGATGGCGGCTTCGCGAAAGCGAGAAAGCCTTAGCGTCGGACCGCCATGGGCGGCCGGTTCATGTCGCATGCAATATCGTTTGCCGGGAGACAGTTTTCGAAGGCCGACCGGATTGCATCGAGAGACACCTCCATGGTGCTGGAAAGCGTCCTGCCTCTCTGCCAGATGGCCACGTAGTGATAGAGCGCAGATGGGTCGACCGGTCTTGCTTCCAATTCGAACGCTGAATACTCGCGTGCAATGATCTCGTTGGTGATGGATACGCCAAGGCCGGCCGAAACGAATCCAACCTCGTAGCCATTGGAGTCATATTCCACCAGTATGTCCGGCTCGACGCCGGCGAAGCGCAAGGCGTTGAAGTTCATCTGGTGCGACGCGAATTCCGGGTCGATGTCGACGATCGTTTCGCCTGCGAGGTCGCTGGCTTCGACACACGTCTGCCTTGAAAAGCGGTGCTTTGGATGAAAGATGCACACGTTGTGCGCCGAACCGATCGGCGCCCATTCAAACAGGCGAGGGTCCAAAGGCAGCCGAGAGATGCCAAGGTCGACTCGGCCGGACAGGATATGCTCGCCCACTTGGTGATAGTTTCCTGAAATTGATCGGACGCTCGAACCAGTCTTCGATCGGACTGTCGCGACGACCTTCGGCAAGGTCACGAAACCGAAGACCGCGGGTGCGGCAATCGCGATTTGTTGCCTCTCTTCGTTCTTCATCGCGAAGATCGACGCTTCCACGCGATCAAGGGATGTCAGCGCAAGTTCGACGTTGCGGAGGAGTTCCCACGCCTCTCGCGAAGGAAGGATGCGGTTGGTGGATCTCTCAAACAGCGTGATGCCGAGGAGCGCCTCGAGCTGCTTGATGTGCTGGCTCACCGCCGGTTGGCTAATCCCGAGCGCGATAGCTGCTTGCCTCGTCGATCCGGCCCGCAGCACCGCGCGAAAGACCTGCAATTGTCGGAGCTTCAGGCCGCTCTGCAGCAACTCCATTTCGCGCCCTTCATAGGTTCGCATCTTTTGCAGGGAGAGGCGACAACGCCCTTCTTCCACGGGAACTATCCAGCGTTGGATCCCTAATCTCCCAAGGCTCAGATCTCGATGATATAAGGCATTCCAAACACCTTACAAGGTGTAAAATACACCTATAGGTGGCGGAGAAATCCGACCTGTCGATTGTGGACTCATGGTCAGTCCACGACAGATTCGAGCCGCGCGGGCATTGCTTGGTTGGTCGCAGCAGGAGCTTGCAGACAAAGCAATCGTATCGCTGAACGCGTTGGCCAGGTTGGAGAACGGAAAGGTGGACTCCCGGATCAGCACTCTACAAGCCATTGAGGCGGCGTTAACAAGAGCTGGCGTCGAATTCTTGTACGCTGGTCAAAAGGGTGAGGGTGTGCGGCTTCTAGATCCTCAGGCCTGACGGTGCAATTTCGTGGGACAAGGATTCAGTAAATCAAGCAGGATGGGACTACTCACGCGCTGTTTCGATTTTGTCGTCTCGGGAGCCGAAATGGGGCCGCCGTTCGAACGATATGCGTAGGCCGCTCGTCACCAGAAACTCACGGGCGCGATCCGTATCGCGCCTGCCGACATTCGACACCCAGTCCGAGAACAGGCGGACGGCACGCCGGTTCATATGTCGCGATGGGCAGACGAGCCAATATCCTGGAAACTCGATGACATCGAACTCGGTCGAAACGGGCACCAGGCTTCCCGCTGCAAGGTCCTCGAATGCAATCGAGGTGCTTTCCAGAACCACGCCCGCGCCGTCCTTTGCCAACTGGACTGACATGGAAGAACGGTCGAAACGATAGGGGTACGTCATTCGCGCACCCTGGATGCCGTTGCGTGGCAGCCAGTAATCCCAGCGGAAATAGGCCTTGACGCTGTCTATCAATCTGGCGTGACGAAGCTGTTGTCGCGGATCAGATGAAAGCGCCTGCAACTCGGCCAAATAGGATGGCGAACACATTGGCAAGATGAGATCGTTTACGACGCAGTCCGAATACAGGCCGGCCCAACCACCGTCGCCGTAACGCAGGTCGAGATCGATGACCTCCGTTTCGAAGTCGGAGAAGTTTGGCGTTGCGTCGACCCGCAAATTCCAGCTCGGAAACGCCTTGCTGAACTCGGCAAGCCGGGGGGCCAGCCACTTCTCGCCGAAGGAAGGGCTGACGCGAAGGCTGAGCTGAAAGGCCTCGCGCTGCCGCACGATGGAATTGCGAACCTCGCGGATGGATTCGAAGGCCTGAGTGGTCGTCTGATAGAGCCGTTCGCCGTCGATCGTCAGGGACAGGTGGCGTTTCTCGCGCTGGAACAGACGGACGCCAAGCTGGTGCTCCAGCAGCCGCAACTGCTGGCTGACGGCCGAAGGCGTGACCTGCAATTCCTGGGCAGCCTTTGCCACGCCGCCCAGGCGTGCAACAGCCTCGAAGTGAGCCATGGACTTGAATTTTAGGTCGAACATCGCTCTCAGCAGTTAAGCTCAGCTACACAAACAGTTAAGAAACGAGAATTGAGCCGGATGTCAATCGGTCGCATCATTCCTCAGGTCTCGGGAGGAGATGCAGGATGGAACCGGTCCAGAGCCTGGGCGGCGGCACAGTGGCCGCGGCCGGACAGGCATTCACCAGGGAGTCTTTGATCGAGGCTTCCAATGTCGAGAAGAGCTACGGCGCAACCCGTGTTCTGCGCGGTGTCGACTTTCAGGTCCGTTCCGGGGAAATTCACGCATTGCTGGGCGGCAACGGTGCCGGCAAGAGCACTCTTGTCCGCATCGTCACCGGTCTAACGCCTCGCGACGCCGGAGAGATCCGGTTTTCATCGGCGAAGACTAACAGCATCCATCCGATCATTGCCGTGGTCCACCAGGAACTGGCGTTGCTCCCCGAGCTCTCGGTCGCGGAGAATATCGGGATCGTGCATGCGAGGTCGGGTTTTTCACGGAGCAGCCATCGCCGTATGCGCGACGTTGCGCTGAACGCGCTCGATCTCATCGATCCGGCAATCGGGCGAGAGATTGTCGATCTTCCGGCGCGCAAGCTCTCTTTGCATGAAGGGCAGATCGTCGAGATCGCCCGTGCTCTTTCGACCGGTGCGGAGGTGTTGCTTCTCGACGAGCCCACCGCCAATTTGACCGCCGGTGAGACGGCCAAGCTGTTCTCCGTCCTGAAGCGACTGGTTCATGACGAGGGCATCGGCATCGTTTTCGTTTCGCACCGTATGAAGGAAATCCGCGAACTCTGCCATGTCTGCACTATTCTGCGGGACGGCATCACGGTGGTGAACGCTACCCCAGTTGCCTTGCTGAGCGATGCCGAGATCGTCCAGCAGATGGGGCAGCCGGCGCACGATGTGGCAGGACGGCTGAAGTCGAAGAAGGAGGTTCGCCAAGGCAGCCCAGTAGAGTTCTTGGGCCCGGACGATGCCAGGATGGAAATCTGGCCCGGCACCATACTAGGCCTTGCCGGCGCACCAGCGGGTCCGACCGGGCTGATCAATCCTCTGGTCGGTGCCGGCAGGGGTGCTGGCTGGCACGTCTCCGGCGAAGGTTTCAAAGGAAGCTTTTCATCGCCGTCGCAGGCGGCGCGCGCCGGCGTCGGATTCATCTCGGGCGACCGGACGATGAAGGGGATACTCTCGCAGCTTCCGATCGTCGACAACGTGCTTGCCGCCCGCAGGGTTCGCGAAGGGCGGCAGATCGTTGGCGCGGCCGAAAGGCAGGAATGCCTTGATCTCGTCTCGGCACTGAAACTGAAGGCCGTTTCGATCTGGGATCTGCCGGCGTCGTTGTCCGGCGGCAACCAGCAGAAGCTTATCGTTGCCCGCTGGCTCGGCTTGCCCCTGCGTCTGGTGGTGCTGGAAGAGCCGACGCGCGGTGTCGACATCGGCACCAAGCACGACATCTATGCCCTGATCCGGCACATGGCGGACGCCGGCGCAATCATTGTCTGGTGGTCGACCGAAAACATCGAATTGCTCGAATTGTGCGACGCCATCTTCGCCTTCGACACCGATGGGCGCCCCAAAGGTTTCCTGTCCGAAGAGCGTTTCACCGAAGACGGGCTCGCGGAACTGACGGGGATGGCCGCATGACCGACGTAACCAACGGAAACGCGGCGGCCAAGAAGATCCGGACCACGACAACCCGCGCGCCTGGACTCTTGCTCTCCTATCGCACCGAGGCTGCGATTGCCGCCGCGATTGTCGCCCTGATGCTTGCCGTGGGCATGTTCGTGCCGGCCGCGCTCAGCATGGGCAATATGCAAAACATCATCCAGGCGGCAGCCCCGCTCATCATCATGTCGTTGGGCGTCTTCCTGGTCGTCCTCACGGGTGGTATCGACCTCTCGGTCGGTTCGGTCTTTTCCTTGACCGGAATGGTGACCGCTTTGGCGATGGCCAATGGCGCCGATGGCGTCACTGCCAGTATCGCCGGTCTGGCCGTCGGCCTGGTGTTCGGCTCCCTCAACGGGTTCCTCGTGACGGTCGTGCGACTGGCCCCCTTCGTCGTTACACTGATCACATACGCCGTTGCCGGCAGCCTTGCCTTCATCGTTACCAACGGCCGATCGATGCCGATCGGCGCGCCGGATTTTTGGCTCCTGAACTCCGGCGAACTCATCCCCTCGGTGCCCAACCATCTCCTGTTCTGCATCATCCTGATGGTGGTGCTGGAGTATGTGCTGCGCAAGGTCGTCCTGGGGCGTTGGTTCTATGCCGTGGGCTCGTCGGCAGTGGCTGCCCGGCTGCTCGGCATTCCGGTGCTGCGCATCAAACTCGCGGCCTATGTGATCTCCGGCTTGCTTGCCTCTTTCGCCGGGCTGCTGACGGTCAGCTACATCCTCAACGCCGAGGCCACGGCAGGGTCCAGCCTGATGCTGCAAGCGATTGCCGCTGTCGTGATCGGCGGAGCCAGTCTCTTTGGCGGGACGGGCAGCGCGATAGGGGCAGTGTTGGGTGCGCTCATGATCACCTGCATCCAGAACGGCGTGAACCTCATCGGCGTGAACAGCTTCTGGCAGGGGTCTGTTACGGGCGCCGCCATCCTGCTTGCGGTGCTGATCGACCGCTTTAGCAACAAGAACCGACTCTAGATCATCAACGGGAGGAACTAAGATGAAGACCAAGACAATCCTGCTTGCGGCAGTGGCAACCGCCTTGGCCAGCGCATCCTATGCGCAGGACAAGAAAACAGTTGCCTACATCGCCCCTTCGCTGGACATCTCATACTGGCAATGGGTGGGCTACGGCGTGAAGGAGAAGGCCAAGGAACTTGGCATGGACTATGTCGAGTACACCTCGGAGAACTCGCCGGCCAAGCAGATGGACAATGCAAGGACGGCCGTGACCAAGGGGGTGTCGGCCATCGTGATCGGTCCCGTCAGTTCCACCTCGACGCCGCCGCTCCTCGACTATCTGGCCAAGCAGAAGGTTCCGATCGCGTTCGCCGGCATCGGGCCGCAGCCGGGCCTCACCAACTACACGTCCTCGGTTACCGCGAACAATTACGACACCGGCAAGGCGCAAGGCAAATTCACCTGCGAACTCGCCAAGGAGCGTGGCGGCAACAAGGTGGGAATGCTGTCGCTGCCGCAGGACAGGGAGAACGCGCAGAAATATCTGAAGGGTGCCAAGGAAGCGTTCGCGGCGAATGGCTGCGATCTCGTCCAGATGCTCGAAACGCGCGGTCTTACAATAAACGAGGCTGTCACGCAGGCAAACGATCTGCTGACCGCCAATCCCGACATCAAGGCCATTTACGGCATGTATGACGAAGCCGGTTCGGGTGCCGCCAAGGTGGTAGAGACCCGCGGCCTGACCGGCAAGGTCGGTATCACGGTCGCAGATGGATCGCCGACCACCATCGCGCTGCTGAAGAAAGGGGCGATCCAGGGCATCTTCTTCCAGGAAGCGGTGGGCCAGGGCATCGATGGAACGCAGCAGGTCTACAATGCGCTGACAGGCGCGCCGGTGACCCAGGACCTGGCTCTGGTGATGCCGCTCGTCACCGCGGACAAAGTCGACAGCCCCGAGGCGCAGAAGGTCATCGCCCGCGTTTTCCCACCAAGCAATTGAGCATCACGAGAGTGGACCTGCCGGTCGACCGGCGGGTCCACGCCCCATCAAGGAGCAAAATCGTGACCGAACTGCCGTTCATCGATCCGCACCATCATTTGTGGGATCTGGAAACCCACTACTATCCTTGGCTCACAGACGGTGTGAAACCGGCGGCCTTCGGCGACTATGAGGCGATCCGCAAGAGCTATCTGCTGGACGATTATCTCGAAGACGCCAGGAACCAGAACCTGGTGAAATCAGTGCACCTGGATGTTGGGTTCGACCCTCGAGACCCGGTTGGGGAGACGCGCTGGTTGCAGGGGATCGCAGACAAGCGCGGCTTTCCGCATGGCATCGTCGGTTACGCCGACCTATCCAAAGCCGATGTCGGCGAACTTCTCGACCGGCATATGGAGTTTGCGAATTTCCGGGGCATCCGGCAGTCGATGAACTATCATCCGGACCCGGCCAAGACCTATCAGACTCGACCGGAAATCAGTCGGACGCCTGAATGGCGTCGAGGCTTCCGCGAACTGGGAAAACGCGGGCTGAGCTTCGACCTGCAGCTCTACTACCCGCAGATGGGCGAATTTCTAGAACTCGCGCGTTACTTTCCAGACGTCCAGATCATTCTCGATCACACGGGGATGCAGGTAGACGGCCCGGATCATTTCGACGCCTGGAAAAGGGGGATGCGGCAGTTGGCGCGGGCGCCGAATGTCGCCTGCAAAATTTCCGGGCTGGGCATGGGCGACTGGTCATGGACCACGGCGTCGATCCGCCCTTATGTCGAAGAAGCGATAGCGGCCTTCGGCGTCGAGCGCTCGATGTTCGCGACGAATTTTCCGGTCGACAAGCTGTTTTCGAGCTTCGACGCCATCGTGAACGCTTTCAAGGAAATCACGATCGCCTATCCGCACGAGGAGCGGCTCGCCTTGTTTCACGACAACGCTGCTCGCTTCTACCGGCTCTAGATCATCCACCGAGAGAACTGAAAGTGCAGGAGACTTCGACATGTTGCTGAAGGGCAAGTCCGCGGTTATTTCGGGCGCCGCGAGCCCTCGGGGAATTGGCCGTTCCACTGCGACGCTGATGGCGGAGCACGGGGCGCGCATTGCAATACTCGACCTTGATGAAGGGCAAGCGCGTGATGCCGCCGCGTCGCTCGGTGGCCAACATATCGGCCTCGCCTGCAATGTCACCGACCTCGACGCGTGCAGGAAGGCTGCCGCCGCGGTGAGCGAAGCCTTCGGCAGGGTCGACGTGCTCTGCAACAATGCCGGCGTAACGCAGCCGGTGAAGACGCTGGAGATCGGCCCGGCCGACTGGGACCGCGTCCTCGACGTCAATCTGCGCGGCGTCCTCTACCTCAGCCAGGCCTTCATCCCGCACATGCGCGACAATGGCGGCGGTTCGATCATCTGCATGTCGTCGGTTTCCGCGCAACGCGGCGGGGGCATCTTTGGCGGCCCGCACTATTCCGCCGCCAAGGCTGGCGTGCTCGGGCTGGCCAAGGCGATGGCGCGCGAGTTCGGCCCTGACGGCATCCGCGTCAATTGCCTGACCCCCGGCCTGATCCAGACCGACATCACCGGCGACAAGCTGACCGATAGTATGCGCGCCGACATCGTCAAGGGAATCCCGCTGAGCAGGCTTGGCGACGCGCGCGACGTGGCGGGGGCCTATCTGTTCCTGGCATCGGACCTAGCCAGCTACATCACCGGCGCGGTGATCGATGTGAATGGCGGGATGCTGATCCATGGTTGATGCGGCATCTGAAACCGAGATGCCTCGAGCCGGCAGCAATGTGGGCCTTGCTGAACGTGCCTATCGCATCCGCCGGCATGCCGTGCGCATGGGGGAAGTCCAGGGCCAGGGCTATGTCGGGCAGGCGTTGGGAGTGGCCGACGTGCTTGCCGTCGCCTACTTCCATGCCTTGCGCTACCGACCGGAGGACACTCTGTGGGAGGAACGCGACCGTTTCCTGCTGTCCATCGGCCATTATGCGATAGCGCTTTACGCGGCATTGATTGAAGCGGGCGTGCTGCCTGAAGAAGAGCTCGCAACCTACGGCACCGATGACAGCCGCATGCCGATGTCTGGCATGGCGGCGTACACGCCCGGCATGGAAATCACCGGCGGATCACTCGGCCACGGCCTCGGCATTGCGGTTGGCATGTGCCTGGGGCTGAAACGCAAGCGGAGCGACAGCCTCGTCTACAATCTCTTGTCCGACGGTGAGCTCGGAGAGGGCTCGACTTGGGAGGCGGCAATGTCGGCGGCCCACCATAGGCTCGACAATCTCATCGCCATCGTCGATTTCAACAACCAGCAGGCCGACGGTCCGTCGACGGCCATGCTGTCCTCCGAGCCGGTGACCGACAAATTCGAGGCGTTCGGCTGGCATGCGCAGCGCGTGGACGGCAACGATATCGACGCGGTGCGCGAAGCATTCGACTGCGCTCGCTCACTCAAGGAGCCGCGACCCCGTATGATCATCTGCGACACACGCATGGCGAAGGGCGTGCCTTTCCTGGAATCCCGCGACGTAACGCATTTCATTCGCGTCGAGCCGCATGAATGGGCGCTGGCGCTCGAAGCTCTGGAACAGGGACGTCCGCTGTGAGGTTGTCAAAATTCGAGCCGCGCTTCGCCGTGAACGAAAGAGAGCGCAAGACCACATCCGCGATGATCGCCTCGATCGCGCCGGATGGCGTTTTGACGCGCAACGCCCCATTCGGTCATACATTGGCCCGCCTGGCGCGTAGCAGATCGGAGATTGTCGGGCTGACGGCCGACCTCGGCAAATACACCGATCTCCATGTTTTCGCGCAGGAGCATCCGGACCGCTTTTATCAGATGGGCATGGCGGAGCAGGTGCTGATGAGTGCGGCTGCCGGCCTGGCGCGGGAAGGCTTCAAGCCCTTCGCGACGACCTATGCCGTCTTCGCCTCGCGTCGCGCCTATGATTTCATTTGCATGGCGATCGCCGAGGAGAATCTCGACGTCAAGATCGTCTGCGCGCTGCCGGGCTTGACCACGGGATATGGCCCCAGCCACCAGGCGACGGAGGACATCGCCATCTTTCGCGGCATGCCGAACCTGACCATCATAGATCCATGCGACGCACTCGACATCGAGCAGGCCACCGAAGCTATCGCGGACCATAAGGGACCCGTCTATATGCGGTTGCTGCGCGGCAAGGTTCCGGTCGTGCTCGACGATTACGACTACAGGTTCCAGATCGGAAAGGCGCGGCTGCTGCGCGAAGGCGAGGACGTGCTCTTCATTTCCAGCGGTCTGATGACTATGCGTGTCCTGGAGGCGGCAAAGGCGATGGAGGCAGACCGGATCGGCTGTGCGGTCCTGCACGTACCGACAATCAAGCCGCTCGATACCGAGGCAATACTGTCCGTCGCGCGCAAGCCCGGGAGGTTGGTCGTCGTTGCTGAAAACCACACGATCATCGGTGGGCTCGGCGAAGGCGTTGCGGCTCTCCTCATGCGCGAAGGCGTGCACCCGGTCTTCCGGCAGATAGGCTTGCCGGACGAATTCCTCGATGCCGGTGCACTGCCGACACTTCACGATCGATATGGGATATCAACGGCAGAGATCGTGGGTCGTGTCCGGGTGTGGTTGCAATAAATCCACCGCTTGACGGCCATAACCGCGTCTCGCGTCGGCGACTGTGGCGGATCAAGCCTTCTCCCGACGCACCGAGCGTGCTGAAACTGCGATGGCGATGAACGCCAGCAGGATGATTAGGAAGCTGCCGGTCAACGACCCGACATGGGCGATCAGGCCGAGCAAACCCGGCCCCAGCAGCAATCCGGCATATCCCATCGTTGTCACGATAGACATTGCGCGAGCGGCCGATGTGCCTCCCGCGCGTCCAGCGGCTGCAAAAAGGGTCGGCACGACGTTGGCAAGGCCAAGACCGCACACCGCGAGCGCAACCAGAACAACGGGAAGATTGCCGCCCATCAGGATCAGTACGAGCACTGAACCCGCGCAGATCATTGTGCAATAGCTCAACATCGTCATCTGACCGATGCTGTTTGCGATGAAGTCACCAAACAGGCGGCCTGTTGCCATCATGGTTGCAAATGCCGCGAAGCCATAGGCGCCTGTGCTTTCTGCGCCGCCGGATCGCGTCACGATGTATATGGCGCTCCAATCCATCATCCCGCCCTCGGCGAGCATCCCCAGGAATGCGAGGCCGCCAAGCAGGTAGAGATGGTTCGTCAAAGCGCTGTCGAACTTGCCGTCCGTCGCCTCTGTCGCGTCCGCAGGGCCGTCTAACCGGGCTGCATTGTTCCACCCCGTGCAAGCGACAAGTGCGACTGCCGCCACACCGGCCCCCGTGACGCCAAGGCATACGCTCAAAGCGCCACCGTGGGACAGTATTTGACCGACCACAAACGCGCCGGCCAAGCTCCCGAAACTGAACACGGCATGAAACGACGACATCACCTGCCGGCGCATGCGACGCTCCAATGCCGAGGCATCGATATTCATCGAAACGTCGAGCGTTCCAAACCCGGCCCCCGCAAGGAACACAATCGCCGCCAGCGGCCAGGCGTCCCCGACATAGGGCAGGGCCGTCAGGGTTGCCCCAAACGTGATCGATCCCACCAGGCTTAGTACGCTGCTCGGGACAATCGCTATCAAGCGGGCGATATTGGTCATCATCAAAATGGCGCCGAGAGCAAAGCAGATCAGGACTAGCCCGAGTTGCCCTTTGTCCAGATTCATTTGAATGCTGAGGACCGGAAGGGAGGAGGCCCAGGCCCCGATCCCGATGCCGCCGCCGAGGAAGAACAGACTGCAAAAGAAGCGGCTGCGTCGGATGCCTTGGGAAATCGTCGAGACATCGTTCACTATCGTAGGCCTCTGGTCTGCATGTCATCATCACCGGCGTGCTGGCCAGCGAGCGCGTGAGGCTGGTCCTCGGGGCGGAGCCGCGTTCCTACTTGCCCTGTTGGATAAAGTTCGCGGTCCTCTCGCCGATCATGATGCACACAGCATTGGGGTTGCCGGATATCAGCGTTGGCATGACCGAAGCATCCGCCACGCGGAGTCCTTCGATACCGTGGACGCGAAGCTCGGAATCAACGACGGCCATGCCGTCCTTGCCCATCCGGCAGGTGCCGGCGGGATGCAGCGCCGGATGCGCGACCTCCTGGCAGAACTTTCTCACCTGGAGTGGCGTCGCTGTGCCCGCGGACGGGATCTGCCTTGAGGCAATGTAGCGGCGGATGGCGGGCTGCTCCATGATCTCGAACGCGCCCATCGTGCCTTCAGCCACGGCATCGAGATCGTAGGTGTCGGAAAAATATCGCGGTGCAACGCGTGGATTATCGTAGGGATCGGCGCTTCTCAGCGTCACTTCCCCTCGAGACCGCGGCCTGATCTGCCCAAGATTGATGGTGCAGCCATTCCCACCCGGGACGGCGTCGACGCCTTCCTCGATGCCGGCTCCCACGACCATGAAGTATTGCACATCCGGGATGGCCTCGCTTGTATTGCCCCACCAGAACGCTCCCCCTTCGATGAGGTTCGACGAAGCGGGACCATCCCTGAACAGGAGGTAGTTCAGACCGGCAGCGGCCTTCCAGTGCGGCTTCTTGTATTTGTCGTAGCTGTGGGGTCCGTTCAACTGATAGACGAGAGATATCTCGATATGGTCCTGGAGGTTCTGCCCGACGCCCGGCAGGTCAGCAACAACAGGAATGCCATGTTCGCGCAGAGCGCCGGCGGGCCCAATTCCCGACAACATCAGCAATTTCGGCGAGGCAATCGCACCCGCCGACAGGATCACTTCGCGACTGGCCATAACCACCCATTTGCGGCCTTTTGCTACGTACTCCACACCGACGGCACGCCCCTTCTCGACGATTATTCGCGTGACAGTGGAACCTGTTCGAATCTGTAAGTTGGATCTGTGCCGGGCGGGCTTGATGAAGGCCGTTGCGGCGCTGCTTCGCCGATTATTTTTGGCGGTGATCTGGTAAAGACCGCAGCCGGCCTGGTCGCCCGAATTGAAGTCCGGATTATAGGGCAGCCCGGCCTGCTGACACGCCTGCAGCCAGGCACGTGTGAGGGGGTGGATGTGGTCGATGTCGGAAACGCCTAGCGGTCCGCCCACCGCGTGAGCCTGATTGCAGAAACGGTTGTTGTCTTCGGAACGCAGAAAGAAGGGCAGTACATCGGCGTAGTTCCAGCCATCCGCACCGAGCGCTTCCCACCGCGCATAGTCGGACGGAGCGCCGCGGATATAGATCATCGCGTTGACTGAACTGCCGCCGCCCAGCACCCGGGCCTGCACCATGGTCGGCTGCTCGCTTCGCGATTGGCTTGAGGTCGGTTCCCAGGCAATTCGTTTCAGGAGCGATCCTTGAGCAGTCTTGTAGTAGGCACCCGGTATATGGATGTAAGGATTGAAGTCGCGCGGCCCCTCCTCCAACAGGAAGACCGAGGCATCGGGATTTTCCGAAAGCCGCGAGGCAATCACGCAGCCAGTCGAGCCGCCGCCAATGACGATGTAGTCACATTTGGTTTGCATCACTTCTTCCTGCGGACGTATGCCCCAGAGAGCCGAGCCATGCGATGTCATCGGTCATATCCTAAAAAGCGGCCCCGGTTTCAGGGCCAGGGCGCCGCCGTCAATGTTCGATTCACTGCGGCGAACCTCGACAATGCCGAGGCATCGGCCGCTAGTAGGCAAACATCGGGCATCGCTGACAAGTTCGCAGGATGGCGAACTTAGACGCAACATGACGCGCCGGGAGAGGCGTCGCTCCTTGGCTCAGGCATGGACGCCCGGCAGGTTTGGCCGTCCGGGGCGATGGTTGGAAAGCAGATGGCGCCAGTGCCAGTATCGCGGGTATGAAGGCCTTCGCAGGGCGACGCATAATGGGCGTCAGGTCACGACAAGAATCGTCACAACGCGCACTTCTTCCAACTGCCGCATTGTGGTCTGGTATGGCGAAAGTCACCCTCAGGATGGACCAAAACCGTGCCCAACCAAACGAGAGATCTTTCGTTTGCCGATGACTTCATCTTGGCCAAACTCGTGGAGGATGTCCGCGACTATGCCGTTGAAGACGCGGTCGTTGTGAACATCAGCCCCAGCGCCATGATCACCGGGGACGAGCATCCGGCAATCGTGCCCGCCTGGAAGTCGACATGGCTGAAGGGCGGACAAATCAAGTCCGCGGACCGAGCGGCTATCCTCAAATTGCGAAAAGCTACCAATCTTGGCGGCTGCATGTTTCGCGGTTGGGACTGGCTCGGCAATCGCATCAAGAGCTTTCCGCGCGATACGCCGCTGTTCATTTCGTCGCAGGATGAGATCGGTACGGTGTCGACCGACCCGCTGGTCTTCACCAATGAACGTGCCGCCCCAGGATCGCCGCAGACGTTTACCCTCAAGCTGAACCTGTGGTGGTCGCCGGGCGATACGGACTGCTTCATCCACAACGAGCACCCTTTCCTGGAAACGCATACCCAGATCCACGGCAGCGGACGCATGCAGAAGTTTCGACTGCGCGACGAAGCCACGATTTACGAAGACGTGGTTATGCCTGTCGGATATTCGCACGACCCATTTTGCCGGGTTACCGGCAAGAACCAGTGGACCTACCCCTGGCATCGCTACTACGCGGATACCGACTCGGTCTGGCTGGCCATAGAACTTCATCCCTGACAGCTGACAAAGGCCGTGCTTACTCACCAGCCTTCCAATTCCGTCGCGACCCTGGATCAGCCATGTCTCCGTCGGCCATTCCAGGCTGGATCCTGCATAGGGGCCGACCGCCACTGCGTTGGATAGTGCCCAGGCTGGTGGCAGGCTCTCGGGCTTAAGCGTGGATATGATCAGAGCGGCGCACCGCTTGGCACGCAACTGTAAGTGAAAGGAAGCACTGATGAAACTCGACAGCTTACTCGTTGAGGGCACGGACAATGGCGACGCGACAGTCAAGGGCGATCTGGTGCGGTTGCGTGCCAACGGAAAGACCGATTGGTTCTTCGCACCAGGGGGCAAAAGCCGGATGGCAAATGTCACGCGACTGGTGGGCGAGGTCGAAGACAAGCATTTTGCATTGTCTGCAAAGGTATCCGTCGAATTCGCCTCCCCCTTTGACGGTGGCGCCCTCTTCATCGAGTGCGACGGCGACAACTGGGCGAAGATCGCCTTCGAGTTCTCTGCCGCGCGCAAGCCGACCATCGTCAGCGTGGTTACGCGCACGACGTCCGACGATTCTGACGGTCCAGCCTATCCCGGCGACCATGTGTGGTTGCGCATCTACAGCGATGGGGAAGCAATCGCCCTCCATTTTTCGGCCGACGGCAAATATTGGAACTTCCTGCGCTGGTTCACCCTGCCTGGCATTGCAAGGCGACCCGTCCATATCGGCATGGGGGTTCAATCGCCCACGGGCGAGGGGACGACCGCTGTCTTCTCGGACATCAAACTTTCCGTCGGCAAGATCGATGATCTGCGCAACGGACAATAGTCGAGCCGGCACTCATTGACGATGCCCGGCCGTCATCTGCAACGGCCCGGTTCCTACTTCGATCGGTTCTCGAATAGTGCGCGTCATCATCGCGGCGGCGGTTGCTTGTCGGCTGGTTGATAACACCAGCGGACCCGCACAGCCGGCCGCCGCGACTTCCTGTAGGAGCAAGTGCGGGCGCGGGGCTTCGTTCATATCCTGGCGCGAACGGCATCGCGTCGGCGACATCGCGGGCGGTGGCCCGGACCGTGACGTCGTCTCGTTTTCCCTCGCCTGCTTCCAGTTTGGTCATTCTGGTGCAGAGCCCCGCAAAGCGGATCCAGGCCAACGGAAGCCGGCAATCGTCCGCGTTCACGCCTTGCAATGAACAAAAGACCGGCGATCCGCCTCGATAGCCGACCATCCGAGGCCTTCAACAACCTGGCTGCGAAAATGTCGTTCGAGCCCGCTGCGCAAAACGCTCTTGACAAGCGAGGCGCTTCACGGGATGTTCATTCAGTAATAGTGACTTTCACTGAATGAAATAAGGATTGGCAATGACGACTGTGCTTCAAAAGGACGAGATCAAGGGGATCATCCCCCCGCTCGTTTCGACCTTCAAACCCGATGGTGATCTGGACCTTGACCTGTTCAAGGGCGAACTGAAGTTCATGGAGAGCGCGGGCATCAGGCTCGCCGTGGTCGGCGGCAGCACCGGTTCAGGGGACGAACTCTCCGCCGAAGAACTCGGCATCCTGGTGGAGACCGCAACAACCTGTAGCAAGCTGCGCGTCATCGCCGGGATAATCACGACCACCACTCGCGACGCGATAAAGCGTGGTCAAATCGCCAAGCAGAACGGCGCCTGCGCTCTCATGCTTGGACCGCCCATCTACAATACCCCGTCCGGGGATGGGCTGGACAAGTTCATCCAGGATGTCGGGGCGGCGACCTCGCTTCCCATCATCTACTACAATCATTTCTTCAACCCGCCGGCCGTCATGCAGCGCATTGCCAAGCTGCCCGAGGTCATCTGTGTGAAGGAAGTGGCGCTGGAGCCCGTGACGGAGCTGGTCCAGACCGTCGGAGACCGGGTTGTCATCGCCGCTGGTGCCGACAGCGTGAATATTGCGAGCTTCCTGTTCGGGGCAAAGGCCTCGATTTCCGGCATCAACAGCGTCATCCCGAAGCAATATGTGGAGATCCATGCCGCGCATGCAGCGGGCGACTACGCGCTCGGCCGCAGGCTCACGGACAAGATCGCACCGCTCGCCCGCGAAATGACCAAGGGCGTGAATTTCCCCGCCCGCATCAAGTTCGCGATCAATGCCCTGGGCCGCAAGGTGGGTGAACCGCGCCTGCCGAATGGCAACCTGGCCAAGGAGGATCAGGACAACATCATCAAGGCGCTCAAGCATGCCGGACTGCTTGCCTGAGCCGGGATCGGCTGGGGCTGCCCGTCCGGTGGTCGATTAAACCAGCAAACAAAACAATCAAAACAGAGGGAATGTGGACATGAACAAGGACATCAATCGCCCCAACGCTGATCCGACGCTTATCGGGCGCCGCGATCTATTGAAAACAGGCTTGATGATGGGCACGGGCATGGTGCTTGCGGGGGTTGGGCTTCGCCCGGCCCTTGCCGATGAACCGAAACGGGGAGGGACGCTCCGGGTCGGCCTTGGAGCAGCCGGCGCGAAGTCGTCGCTCAACCCTTTCATCTCGACCGGCGATATGGATTTCGCGGTCGCCCAGTCGATCTTCGATCGGCTCACCGACTTCGACAAGGACGGCAATCTCTACAACAAGCTGGCCGATGACTTCACCCACAACAGTGAAGGCAACATCTGGAAGATCAAGCTCAAGAAAGGTGTGGTGTGGCACGACGGCGCGCCCTTCACCGCCAAGGACGTAGCCTACACCATCCAGTACATCCTCAATTCCGACAACAAAGCCGATGCCTACCCCAACCTGGCTCCGCTCCTGGAGTCAAAAGGCGTGCGCGCATTGGATGCCAGCACCGTCGAAATCGAGCTGAAGCAGCCGTATGCCCTGCTGCCGCAAGTGCTGGGCAGCAAAGTGATGTTCCTCATCAAGGACGGGACGACCGACTTCGACAAGCCGATCGGCACCGGACCCTTCAAGTTCGTGTCATGGTCCCGCGGCCAGCGAGTGACACTTGCACGCAGCGACAATTATCGCACGGCAGGGCAACCCTATCTGGATGGGGTCGAGTTCATCGCGATAAACGACCCGACCGCCCGCATGAATGCGCTGGTGGCCGGCCAGGTCGACGCTGTGGCCCAGCTTGACGGGAGCCTGGCGCGGCTCATCGAAGCCAATCCCGCGCTTGTGCTCCTGCGCTCCAAGAGCGGCGCCACCACCGATCAGTTCATGATGACAAACCTGAAGCCATTTACCGACGTGAAGGTCCGGCAGGCCTTCAGGCTGATGATCGATCGCCAGCAACTGCTCGACAACGCGCTGTCCGGCTATGGCAGGATCGGCAACGATCTGCACTGCATCACGGATCCGGACTATGCGTCCGAAATCCCGCAACGCACATATGATCCGGATCAGGCAAAATCGCTGCTCAAGCAGGCGGGCTACGACAACAGCCAGTCAATCACGCTTTACACTTCAGATGCCGCTCCAGGCATGCAGGCGTCTGCCACCCTCATCGCCAATCAGGCGAAGAAAATTGGCGTGAACATCGAGCTCATGGTTGTCCCGCCCGATAGCTACTATTCCGGCCCGAACTTCAAGAAGACCCAGATGGGAAGTTCGGACTGGGGCCAGCACACCCTCGAATCCCAATTCGGCCAGGGCTATGCGCGCGGCGCTTACTGGAACGAACCGGATTGGACCAGCGACGCGTTCGACAAGTGGGTCAGCAAGGCAAGAACCACATTCGACGCCCCCAAACGCCGCGAATATTACGTTGAGGCGCAGAAGGTGCTCTGGAACGAAGGGGCCTACATCATCTGGGGCTTCCGCGATCTCCTCGACGCCTCCAGCGCCAAGGTCAAGAACATCGTTCCTTCGACCCAGAGAAACCTCGGCTACTATCAATTCGAAGGTGTCTATCTCGCGTAAGCAGCAAGGCCGCCGTGGCGCCGATCGGGCCACGGCGGCTTCCTCTCATATGAAGAGTGATAGCCCTTGAACAAGCCATTGCTTCAGCTTCTGCTGACAAGAATAGTCCTGGCTTTCGTCACGCTATTTGCTGTCTCGGTCGTTGTCTTCACCGCGACTCAATATCTGCCGGGAGATCCCGCCCGCGCGGCACTCGGCGCCAAGGCCGACCCCTCCGCTGTCGAGGCGCTCAGGCGCGAGTTCGGCATGGATCGGCCTGCGGTCGTGCAATATTTCAGCTGGATCGAAGGCGCCCTCACTGGCGACTTTGGACGATCAATCCCATCGGGCCGGCCGGTCTGGGAAGCGATCGGGCCTAGAGCCGTCAACACCATGGTGCTGACGGTCACCTCGCTGCTCCTGCTGATACCGCTATCGTTCGTCCTCGGCATTGTCGCGGCGATCTACAAAGACAGGTTGGCGGATCACCTGATATCCGTTCCGACCATCGTCACGGTTGCCTTGCCTGAGTTCGTCATTGGCACAGTGTTGATCGTGCTTTTCGCGGTCTATTTGCGCTGGTTGCCGCCGGTCTCGCTGATCAACGACAGCCTGCCTCTTTCGTCCCAATCCAGCCTCTTCATCTTGCCGGTGCTGACGCTGCTTGGCACGACACTGGCGCAGGTGGTGCGCATGGTTCGGGCAGTGGCCCTCGAAGTGCTGAGCGCCGAGTACATCTACATGGTGCGGCTACGCGGGATTAGTCCAGCGCGGGTGTTGATATGGCACGTCCTTCCCAACACCATCACGCCGACCATTCAGACGATCGCGTTGAACGCGGCCTGGCTGGCAGGTGGGGTCGTGGTCACAGAATCCGTCTTCCAACTGCCTGGAATCGGCAGCGCGCTTTCAGATGCGGTGATCAACCGTGACATGCCGACAGTGCTCGCCATCACGCTGATTATCACCGCCACCTACGTGCTGATCAACTTGGTGTCGGAAGCGCTTATCCTTCTCCTGAACCCAAGGCTGCGCGTAGCGAGCGGCAAGAACTGAGCCGGGGAGATCGGTCCATGTCCACCTCTGTCCTGCGCCTTACGCTGGCGAAGCCCGCCGCCCGCATCGCCCTGGTCCTGGTCCTGATTATCGTCGCCCTTGCAACGCTTGGACCCTATTTCAGCCCCTACGCTTTTGATGAAATTGTCGGCGCTCCGTTCGCGCCCATAACTCAAGAGCATTGGCTCGGAACCGATTTCCTCGGTCGCGACACTTTCAGCCGTTTCCTCTATGGCGGCAGGACGGTTCTGGTTGTCGCGCTGAGCGCGACGGTCGCGGCCTATATCGTGGCCGTGCCCCTCGGCATCTATTCCGGGCTGCGGCGAGGGCCTCTCGATGTCGTGCTGATCGCAATATCCGATGTCATCTACGCCTTGCCGCCGGCCATCTTCCTCCTGGTGCTTCTCGCCTCGACCGGCCCCAGCCTCCCAACAGTCATAGTCGGCATCGTCATCCTGCATTCTCCCCGCATCTTCCGCATCGTGCGTTTGATCACGATGGATATTTCCAAGAACGAGTACGTGGAGGCGGCTTTCGCCCGCGGAGAGAGCTGGACGGCGATCTGTTTCCTCGACATCCTTCCCAACGTGCTGACGCCGGTCACAGCCGACTTCGGTGTGCGGCTTTGCGGATCGATCATTCTTTACGCCTCCCTCAGCTATCTGGGTCTGGGCCTGCCGCCGCCGGCGGCCGACTGGGGCCTGATGATCAGCGAAAACCGAATCGGCATCACCATCTCGCCATGGATCGCCATCGCACCGGCGCTTGCGATTGCCGTCTTCTCCGTTGCCGTCAACGTTCTGACCGACAGCTTTGCGCGCTCGGTTGGTCGCTCGAAAGAGATTTGAAATGGCCGAAGCAATTCCGCTCGTCGTGCAATCGCTTTTCATGCACGATCTCAGCGGCCGCGAAATCGTCAGCGACGTATCCATTGCCGTCAAACGCGGCGAAGTCCTGGCCATCATCGGCGAGTCGGGATCGGGCAAGACCTCTGTCGCGCTGAGCTTGCTTGGCTTTGCGCGACCGGGAATGCGCATTTCGTCGGGCAAGATAACGATTGGCGGTACCGACATCCTCTCGCTTTCGGGGCGCGAGAGGCGCGCCTTTCAGGGCGGCAAGGTCTCACTGGTTCCACAGAATCCGACCACCAGCTTCAGCCCGCGAATGTCCATCGGCAAGCAAATGGCCGAGCTTCTTGCCGCGCATGGTCACTCGGGGCCTGGCCTGAAGCAGTTGCTGGCCGAGGCTCTGCGCAACGTAGACCTCCCCAATGATGAACGGTTTTTGAAACGCTATCCCTTCGAGTTGAGCGGCGGACAACTTCAACGCATCGCCATTGCGATGGCCTTTATGACGTCTCCGCAGGTGATCGTGATGGACGAGCCAACGACGGGCCTGGACGTCTCGACCCAGCAGACGATCCTTGAACTCATCGCCAGGCTGGTCAAGTCCAGCAACGCCAGCGTGGTCTACGTAACCCATGACCTTGCGGTTGTGAACGTCGTCGCCGACCGGGTGGCGGTCATGCTTTCTGGCAGGATTGTCGAGCAGGGCGGCCGCAAGCAGGTGTTTGCTGAGCCGCGCGACGATTATACACGCATGCTGCTCGACGCCATACCGCGACTGGTGGCCGAGAGCCCAGGTCCTGCGGCAGATGATACGACCGACAGCGCCCTTGAATTCCAGAACGTCCTCGAGGTGAAGAACCTGCGCGCCTCGCATGGCAACGTTGAGGTCGTCCACGGTATCTCATTCTCGGTCGGCAGAGGCGAATGCGTAGGGCTGGTCGGCGGCAGCGGCAGCGGCAAGACCACGACAGGCCGGTGCGTGACGGGTTTGCATGGCAATGCCACCGGCACCTTGTTGTTCGAAGGCCATTCGATGCCCTTCGCCGTGTCGAGCCGCTCCAAAGCTGATCTGGGTGCCATGCAGATCGTGTTTCAGAACCCTGACCGCTCACTCAACCCCAAGGAATCGATTGCTCAAAGCATTGCCCGCGCCGTTAGCCTGACCGGGATGACAGACAAGACGAGGATCGGCGCGGAGGTCCGGTCGCTGCTCGACCGCGTTCGACTGCCGCAAAGAGTAATCGACCTCTATCCCGCGGATCTGTCCGGAGGCGAGCGTCAGCGCGTCGCGGTGGCCCGGGCGCTGGCGTTGAAACCGAAGCTCCTGGTTTGTGATGAGATTACCTCGGCTCTCGACGTGTCTGTGCAGGCTGCGGTCGTCGAGCTTCTGCTCGATCTGAAAAAGGATGGCCTTGCGATGTTGTTCATAACGCACAACCTGCCGCTGGTCTCGGAAATTGCACAGTCCATCATAATCATGAAGGACGGAAACATCGTTGAGGCCGGGCGAACGAGCGAAGTCCTCCATTCGCCGCAGCATCGTTACACGAGGATGTTGTTGGAAGCCGCGCCGCGCCTTAATTGACGGCAACCTCTTCTTGGAGCACCAAGAGGGCGATTGTCATGGAGATTCGCCGGAGCGATCTTGCCCACCGACCTTGCCACCGCTGAGCAGAAGAGTGCCCGTTTCGACGCCGTCGATCGGGCGGTTGCCGTTCTGCGCGTTCTCGAACGGGCGGACCAGCCGATGTCGCTGTCGATGATTGCCCGCGAGGTCGGGCTAGGCCAGCCAACCACGTCGCGCTATGTCTCCAGTCTTGTCGGTCATGGCCTTATCGCTAAGGTAAACGGCAACCGCTATGTCCTGGGCATCGGGCTCTATATTCTGGGGCAGAAATCCCTCCATAGAAGGGATGTACGAACCGTAGCCCGTCCCTATCTCGAAACCCTGCACGAGCAGTTTAACGAAACGGTCAGCTTCGCTCTCTGGCTGCGCGATGAGCTCGTTGTCGTGGACTGTATCGAGGCCATGCAAACCTTGCGTCAGGGGGCGTCAGTCGGCGTGACGAATCCGTGGCACGCCAGCTCCTTGGGAAAGTCCATACTCGCCTGGCTGGATGCGCATGAAGTCAACAGGCTCATCAAGGCGTCGGGGTTACCCCGCTACACCCAAAATACCCTTATCACCCTGGACCAGCTGCGTGGCGAATTCCCGCTTATACGGGAGCGGGGCTATGCGGTCGACAACGAAGAGTCGGCGATAGGTGGCCGCTGTATCGGGGCCCCTGTTTACGATGAAGCCGGACGCCCGCTCGGTGCGATCAGCATCAGCGGGCCGATCGCGCGCGTCACCGACGAGGATATTCCCTCGACAGGCAGGCGCGTTGCCGAGATCGCCGACCAGATATCACGCGCTATGGGGTATGAAGGGAAGATGCCCGCCTGAGCTTCGGGAGCGAGTGATCGGCGGAGCTACCTGCTTGGCTGTCATTTCGACAGCCGGGTTCTGCAGGTTACGGCCGAAGTGCGATCGTTCGGCGCTTTGTAGATGCCGCGGCCACCGCCTCGGCGGCCCGCAGGGCGGCGATGTTATCCGACCCTCGCGCCAGCCAGGACATCTTTCGGTCCCCTGCGCTGACGAAATCCTCGACAGTCGCGACGTGGGAGTCGCCGTCACGAACAGGAACGAGCTCATTCTTGGCTCCATGCCGTCGCATGAGCGTGCCCGAAGCCTTACCGTTCAGCGTGCCATGAGCGATCAGAGTGCCGCGATCGCCGGCGACCACGACCATGCTTTCCATGTCGATGATCGCGAAACTCTCGAACGATTGAAATAAGCTGCCATCGTCGAGCTTGAATGCATAAGAAATCTGGTTGGGAGCACCGCCTTCATTCGCACCGAGGGCGGAAACTTCCTGAGGCTCTGCGCCCGTGAGGAATCTAGCCAGGTCGATGTCGTCGACGGACATGTCGAGATAGATGTCGCTGTCGCCGTCGAGATCGTCTTTCCTGCGCTTGGCTGTTGGCTTGTATGGTCCCTCGCGCGTGATAAGGATCGACTGCACCTTGCCGATTTCGCCGTCGACGATCAACCTGCGCATCGTCTGGTGGATCGCCGAAGCCCGGAACGGGTGATGCACGGCAAGAACGATGCCGGCTGTATCGCACACGCGCACCAGGGCGGCTGCCATCTTGCTGCTTTCGGAGATGGGACCGTCGCAAAGGACGTTCTTGCCAGCCTGCGCCGCGGCTGTGATGTAATGCGCCCGCCGCTGTATTCGGGCACTGACATAGATGAACTCGACGTCAGGGTCGCCAAGGGCACTTGACAAGTTGGTTGTCCACTGTGGGATATCCAAGTCCTGGGCGAAATGCGCGGCATCCAGTTTGCGTCGACTGACCACCCACAAGGGAGTATGCCCTTGCGCCCTGATCCCGGCGACCATCTGCTCCGTGGCGATGGTGCCGGTACCCATAACCGACCACCCCGTCTTGCCGTGAGTTGCCATGCCGGGAGCTCCTTATTCGGTCCAAGTATGGGCGAATTCGCGTCGCGGAGCCAACTTCGCATCTGATTGAGTTCTGAATTAAAGTGGCGTACACAGAGCGTCTATTCGCGTCACTGGGGAAGGCCGCCAGATTGAACCACCTCGCAGGGGAGAATGCTGCGCTTGCGGCGAATTTGAGAACCCTTTGCGACCGTCACGGGTCTGTGGCAGCCGTTTGTCGCAAATTAAACGTCAACCGGCAACAATTTAACAAATATTTGTCCGGCGCCCATGTGCCATCGAGCGCCAATCTGCGCACGATCGCGAATTTCTTCGGACTGAGCGTTCCGATCCTTTTCTCCAACCCGGAGGAATTTCGGACGTTGATCGACGGTAATTTTTTTCATGCGATGTCCACTGCCCGGCATCTGCCTGAGTTTGTGAATTTTCTTTCCAACATTGTTTTTGATAGCACCGTGCAGGATTCCGAGATCCTGGGCGTTTATGATCGCTACCAGTTTTCCTCGATCTATAAGGGTTTCATTCTAAAATCGGCGTTCTGCCTGTATAGACCAGATAAATTTCTGCAGCATTACTATATTGAGCGGTTTCCGAGCTTCGATAAGCCGGGGAAAACCGAATATGTCTTTAAGTACTATGGCTTTAGTTTCCCTGTGGCGGACAGGCTGTTCACAGCCGATTTCGAAGGGATTCAGAGCAACGAGCTCACCTTCGGCGTCTATGCCCAGGTCAAGCGAAACGCCAAGCGGTTCATGTTCGGCATTGCCAGCGGCATCGCGGCCAATGCCTTTCGTCAACCCTACTCAACGAAGGTCGCTTTGCACTACAAGGGGCCGGGCCTGCTCCAGCGCCGTCACCTCAAGGAGCTTACAGTGATCGACAGAGGTGATCCGAGCATTCCCAGGGAGGTGCTACAGTACCTCGGGGATGGGTCCGATATGATCCAGATGTAGTCTCGAAGCCTTGACGGTACGAGGCGGTCGTCTGACACTATTCGTGAAGCCGGCCTACGCCGTGCCGACAAGCTCATTCAGCGCCAAGCGATGCAGCGCAGGCGTGGCTGAGGCCAAGACCGGCCCTCCCTCTTCGGCGCGGCCACCGTCGATACGTGTGACGACGCCGCCCGCTTTCTCGATGATCGGTATCAGCGCGACAATGTCGTAGGGCTGCAGGGAGGGCTCGAGCGACAGATCGATCCGGCCCGCGGCCAGCATTGCGAAGGCGTAGCATTCGCCGCCATACCGGGTCATCTTTACCGCGCTGTTCAGCCGCTCGAAACCAGCCTTGAGATCACCATGAAAATGCTCGGGCGAGTTGGTGTGAAGAATGGCGTCGGAAAGGTTGTCGATGTTGCGCGTCTTGAGCGCCTTTCGCTCGCCGGCGCGCTGGCGCCATGCGCCCGTTGCGTCGGCCCAAAACCGTTCGCCGATATAGGGCTGGCTGAGCATCCCCATCTCGGCGTGGCCGCGATTGGTTAGACCTATGAGCGTCCCCCAGACCGGAATGCCGCAGATGAAAGGTCGCGTTCCGTCAACGGGATCTAGGACCCATCGCCAGTCGCTGCCGCCGCCCGTCTCGCCGAATTCCTCGCCGAGTACGGCGTGGTCCGGAAACTCTTTCACTATGGCGGCGCGCAACGCGATTTCAGCCTCGCGATCTGCCTCCGTAACCGGATCGAACCTGTATCCGGCCTTCACCTTGGTCTCTACGGCGAGGTCAACCAGATAGCGGGGCAGGGTCTCGGCATCCGCCAAATCGGCCAGATGGTGCAGGAAGGATGAGTCCGGGAGCTTTGACATGGGTTCCATCTCCATTTGGTCGATGCGGCCGCCGCTTGGGTCGAACGCCGGATCGAGACCGAATTTCTGGGCGCGCGACTTTAATCTGTCTAGAACAGCACCGAGCGATCGCATCCGGCAAAAGCATGCGCATTTGCACCGGTGGTTGCTCAGGCAGCCTGCAAGGACCGATCAGAATCCGCGGCCAGACGGCGCACCGCGCTCGCCGAACGGGCAACGACGTCTCGTTCGAGTTTGCCGGCGCGGACACTGGCGATGATACTGTTTGCCACATCATCGACCTGAGGCCCGCCCGCCAACAGGAGAAGGTCGACGCCGGCTTTGAGCGACGCCACCGCGGTTTCCGGAACCGTGCGGCCGCGCAACGTTCCGGGCAGATCGAGATCGTCCGAGACGATCAGGCCACGGAACCTGTGGGCGCCGCGAAGCATCGCGACTACCTTTGCCGAAGTCGACGAAGGCTCGGACGAATCGATTGCATCGACCGGTATGGGCCCGGTCATGATGGCGCACACACCTGCTGCAATGGCCGCGTCGAAGCACTTTAGATTGGGTTTCAGCTGCTCCAGCGAAGCAGTGACCGTCACAGTCGCGCTGTCGTGCGGGTCGGCCGGCACATGGGGATGCCCGGGAAAGTGCTTTGCTGTTGCCGCAACTCCCTGGTTCTGAACGCCTCTAATGAATGCCGACGCGGCGCGACTGACCAGGTCGCTATCCGCGGAAAAGGTGCGGTCACGCAGCCACGGGTTGCTTCCGGTCACCAGATCGACGACGGGCGCCAGGAAGAAGTTGATGCCGCAGGACCTGGCGGCGCGAGCGGCCTCTGCCCCGAAGTGCTCGATCTCGGTCTCCTTCATCTCCAGAACTTCGCGCGGATGAGGAAGCTGGGGTCCGAGGTTGTGGAGGCGGTGGACACCTCCCAGTTCGTAATCGATTGCGACCAGCACGTCGCCAGCAAGCGCCCGCGCACGGTCGTGGTAGTCCAGGAGAAGCTGCGGCGTTTCCGATTGCTGCCTGGCCGGCGACATGCGCCGCGCCACATATTCTTCGCGCGTCGAACCGAGAAGGGAAGCGACGCCGCCGGCAGTGAAGAAAGACGTCGACGCTTGTGTGAACTCAACCTTGTCAAAGGCGGGCAGGAGTACTGCGTAAGCGTCGCGAGAGAGGTCATCCATTTTTTCAGTCCTGATGTGTTTTGGCTCTGAGAGGGCAGAGTCCAATCATTTGGTGGTTGTCTGCTTCAGGAAGCTGGGAACGCAACCCAGGATTTCGACGCTGACGACGTGACGCTGACCTCGGACAGCAGAACACCCCGCAGCCCTTCGTAAACATCGGAAACCGGCACCTGCAGCGCTTCTCGCCAGTTACGTCCTGCCTCGAGCGCCGTCGCATAGTCGCTGTACAAGACGGCGAGCGCTTCGAGGTAGCCTTCGGGAGAGCCGGCCGGCAGGCTGGTCGCCTGTTTCGCGTCGGCCGAGAGGTCGCTGTTTCCGCGACGATAGGTGAGGTCGCCTTGGCCAAGCCGGAAGACACTGAGCGTTTCCGGTGCTTCCTGCCGCCATTCCATGGTGGCCTTGGAGCCGACGATCTTGAAGCGCAGGCCATTGCGATGGCCAGGAGCGGCAAAGGAGGACCACAAAAGGCCGTTGGCGTTGCCCTCGAATTCCAGCTGGATCAAGTCAGTGTCGTCTAACCCGAAGGAGTCGACGGTTCGCATCAGGTTGGCGCTGAGTGCGGTGCACCGGAGACCGGACACAAACTCGAGGATATTGAAAGCGTGCGTGCCGATATCCCCTAGCGCGCCCGTCGGTCCCGCCTTTGCTGGGTCGCCGCGCCATATCCCGCCCTTGCCCAGCTTCGACGGGTCGTTGACCAGCCATTCGAGCAGATACTCCACATGCATGAAGCGAACCTGCCCGATCTCGCCCGCGCGGATGCGAGCGCGCGCGTCTCGGACCATGGGATAGCCGGTGTAGGTGTATGTCACGGCAAAGAACGTGTCATTTGCCGCCGCTATCCGCTGAAGCTCGCGCGCCTGCTGCGACGAGTGGACCAGCGGCTTTTCGCAGATGACAGGAATGCCAGCTTCGAGAAACGCTTTGCATGGTTCGAAATGCAGATGGTTGGGCGTGACGATGATCGCGACTTCAATCGCATCGTCGCGTGCCGCTTCCAAGGCCGCCATGTCATGGAAGCTGAGGTAATTGCGGCCCGCGGCCACCCCAAGCGCCTCGCCGGCTTCAAGACAGGTCTGCCGGTCGGACGAGAAGGCGCCAGCTACCAATTCGAAACGATTGGTGAGCCGCATGGCAGTTCGATGACGGCTTGCAAAGAATGAACCACGCCCCCCTCCCACCATGCCGGCGCGAAAGCGACGTTTGCGGGGGATGTCGTTCGTCAGAAGGCTCATAGGTCCCCATCGCGCATTTCGGTCCATCTTTGGACTTGGTCGGAAGTGTCGCACTCGTCCTATTCGACAGCGGCTGCGATGAGGAACGGTCGACGGTATCCTTCCACTCGCGAGATCGAGCGACAAGTTCGCACGGTTCCAATCTGTGACGCAGAGTGACGCGATGTGCCTAGGTCGCTGTCTGTCGTGCATCAAGTCCAGGCTCCCACTTGAGCGCCGCTCAGCCGCGATGGTATCGGCGCCCGCAATCAATCACGACAGCCCGGGGTTGGTCTGATGGATAGGATATCACGGGGGGGCCTCCACGACCCCCGTTCCCCGTTTCCCGACATCGGAAATGAACGTCCAAATGCGTCAGGAATGGTGACTGTGCGAAATTGCATCGGTGAGCGGCTGGTAGTGAGGCTTATCGACCACATGATCGACGAACAGTGCCCTTGGCTCGACCTGCAGCGACGGTTCATCATGACATTGTGGCCTGGGACGGTTGGGAGTTATATCCGCTAGCCATGAAGACGGAAAAAGAAGCTGCCCATGATCTGTCTGGGAGGTTTGGGTGATGCTTTCGGAAGAGCGCCAGGCGATCATACGCGATCGATTAGCGGAGCAAGGCAAGGTCCTGGCCAACGCGCTGGCGCTCGAATTCCGTGTGTCGGAAGACACCGTACGCCGCGATCTTCGCGATCTTGCCAAAGCCGGGTTTTGCCGCAGGGTCTACGGCGGAGCGCTCGCCAGATCATCAGCGACCGGCACGGGAGGCGGGCGGTTGAAAATCTCCGTCTCCGATCTCGCGGCGCCGGCTGCTACCGCAACCAAGCTCGTGCAGCCCGGCGCGGTGATCCTGATGGATCAAGCAGCCCTAAGCGTCGCATGCGCTGCCGCTTTGCCCCGTGACATGGCCTTGACGGTTGTGACGAATGCTCCGTCAGTCGCGACGGCATTATCAGGGCATCGTCAAGTGCGCGTGGTTCTGTTGGGCGGCCTGTACGACCAGGACAAAGGATGCTCTTTTGGACCTGTCTGCCTCTCGCAGTTGGAGCAGTTCCATGCCGATTTCTTCTTTGCCGCCGATTGTGCCATAGATGCTTCCGTCGGCTTGACCGCATTCGACCTTGCCGAGGCTGAAATCAAACGCGCGATGTGCAGGCGGAGCATCGCTCGGGTAGCTTTTGCGACCGCAGACAGGATGTCGAGGGTCGCGCCCTTTCAAGTTTCGGGACCTGGAGAGATCGACCATTTGGTGGTCGGGCGCCAGCTAACTGCCGAGAGCCTCCAATTGTTTAGCAAGCAGGGCACGGTGATCCACCGCGCATTGGGGGGTCCAAATCGAAACCTCGACGATCGACGACCTAAGGACCTTCAACAAGATCCTGCATGAGGGTTTTGAGATCGCGAGCGACGTCGTAGCTGTTCATCTGATGCTGCTTGTTGCAGAACAGCTCGCAGCTCCACCAGCCATCGTAGCCGGTAGACTTCACGGCAGCTACCCACTCTCGAAGGTCTAGCGCGCCCTTGCCTGTTTCCACGTCGCGCAGCACCGGCTCGTTGGGGACTCCGCCCGCAAACGGCAGAGAGTCGCAGATGTGCACGCCGTAAATCAGATCCTTGTCCAATCGCGAGATTTGTTCGGGGCCATCGCCCGAGGTGTAACAGTGCCAGAAGTCGACGACGAGACGTATGTTGTCGCGCGCTGCTTTCCTGATGGTCCGAAGCTGCCTGTCAAGGGTGTTGAGCGGCGTCCAGGACAACGCTTCATGGTAGATGACCACATTGCGCTGGGCGGCAATGTCGGCGACCGCGGCCAATCCAGACGCCGTGATGTCGATCTGCTCCTCTATCGGCAGGCCAACAACGCCGCGGTAGAGATCGGGTAGCCGGGTAACGCTGGTGGGATCGAGAGCCTCGAGACTGATTGGACCTGTAATGACCTGAATGCCCTTTGATCCAACCGCCGAGGCAAGGTCCGTCAAAGCTTCCGCGTCTTTCAGCAGGTCCTTTCGGGCGTCGCCGTAGCGTTCCACGTCGAGAAGAAATCCAATTCCTGGAATGAAAGTATCGCCGACAACGCGCCGCAGCTCCTGCGGGCTGAAACCAGCGTCCAGGAAAGCGCGAATCTTGGCGCCGGATGCTTCCAGCCCATCGAAGCCGATCTGGTGTGCGATATCGAGATCAAGTGCAAGCGTGCCGTATCGCGCGACGAGTGCATGCAGGACAATCTGGTTGCGCTTCGACATGGGTTCCACCGTCATAAGTGGTTGACATTACCAGCAAGCAAGCCATACGCGTTGTTGAGGCGGAATTGCGCGGTAGTGCGAATTCTTGCGCGATATGCAGCACTTATCGCGTTATATCGCGTCGAAAATCTCCTGGAATCTGGACGCGTGTTGCGCCTGGCTGGAGCCAGTCTCGGCATATTTCGCCCATCGGCGGCTGGAAGCGGTCAACCCCTACTGTCGCAACTCTTCTCTGATAGCGCGTCACATTGCTTCGAATAAACCTACCCTGCGAACTTGTCGCAGGGCCTTCCATGGCTGCTTACTAAGAGCATGAACGAGGAGCATATCTCGCAACCGCCTCGTCAGCCAAAGATAAGAGGGTCGAACAATGAAACTGACCGGTGGGCAGATCGTCGCAAGAGCGCTCAAGGAATATGGCGTCGAATATGTGGCTGGCGTACCTGGACATGGCATCTGGGCCCTGTTCGATGCTTTTCTAGAGGAAGGCTCGCAGCTGCCTTTCATCCAGGTCATGCATGAACAGAGCGCCGTTCACATGGCGGACGGCTATTTCCGCGCCAGCGGCAAGCCCATGGCATGTTCGACGTCGGTCGGACCCGGCGCTACCAACACGATCATTGGGCTTGCGACAGCCTACTGCGACTCGACTTCCTTGTTCTATGTCTCGGGCTCCCCACAGACCTACATGCATGGCCACGGCACCATGCAGGAGATCGAGCGCCAGCAGGACAACGCCTTTGCGCGCATCACCGAGCAGGTGACCAAGCGCGCCTGGCAGGCTCAATCCGTTCAGGTTCTGCCGACCATCATGCATCGCGCCTTCAACGAGATGCTCACCGGCCGTCCGGGCCCCGTGCACGTCGAGGTACCGATGGACGTGCAGGTCGAGGCGGCCGAGGTGAGCATTCATCCGCTGGATAAGCGCCTGCCGATCGGTGTGGCCTACCCGGATCCGAGCGCGATCGAGGCGGCCGTAAAGCTTCTGTTGAACGCCGAACGGCCGGTCATCGTCGCCGGTGGCGGCGCCATCACGGCTAACGCTTCGAACGAATTGACCCGTCTGGCAGAGCGGCTCGGCGCGGCGGTTTCGATCACCTGGAACGGTAAGGGCGCCATCTCGGAAGATCATGAGCTCTTCATCGGCGCAGTCGGCCAGACCGGCACGACATGCGGCAACAAGATCACCGCGTCCGCTGACGTCGTGATCTCGGTAGGCTGCCGCTTTACAGATTGGTCGGCATCTTCCTACGCCAAGGGCGTTTCGTTCTCGATCCCCCCGGGCAAGCTGATCCACATTGATCTTGACCCGCGTGAGATCGGCAAAACCTATCCGACCGAGGTTGGCATCGTGTCCGACGCAAAGGTGGCGTTGGAGGCAATCCTGGCGTTGATCTCGGAGGCAGATGCCAAGAAGGCTCTCGCAAAACGCGAGAAGTTCCTGGCGGACGTCCAGAAGGCGAAGGCCGACTGGATCGCCCAGGTGTCGCCGCGCGAAAACAGCCGCGAAACGCCCTTCACATCGCAGCGGCCACTGGTCGCTTTGCGCAAGGTCCTCGACCGCAATGGTATTGTGGTTGTCGGTTCGGGCAACACCCAGGGTTCGGTGAAGCAAAGCTTCCCGGTCTACGAGCCTCGCACCCACCTGACCTCCGGCTCCTATTCGCCGATGGGCTGGGCGGTGCCGGCGGCTTTGGGCGCCAAGCTCGCATGCCCGGATCGCCAGGTCGTGGCGATCGTTGGCGACGGCGACTTCATGATGTCGCTGCCCGAAATGGGCACTGCCGTGATGAACGGCATCAATGTGGTGTTCCTCGTGTTGAACAACTCAGGTTACATGTCGATCCGCGGTGGCCAGCGCAAGTTCATGGGCCGTCACATCGCTTCCGAATTTACCCATCACTCCGGGAATGGCCAGCCTTACTCTGCCGATATCACGGCCTCCGCCCGCGCATTCGGGCTCGAGGCCTGGAAAGTCGAGAAGGATGAAGATCTCGAAAGCAGCCTGAAGGCAGCTCTGGAATGCGGAGGCCCGGCTCTTGTCGAGGTCATTGTCTCGCGCGACGCGGCGGGACCGTTCGCGACCGGCTGGTGGGATTTTCCGTCGCCGGCCTACTACGAAAAAGAACAGGCCGGATACGCCGAGATGCGCGCCCGCGAGCAGCACCTGTAGCAGGACCGACGTGAGGGCGGGCCGGCCCCGCCCTCAAACTTCGCCACCCATCTCGTTGAGGATGCGGCGCCCACGCGCTCGCGAACGAAGAGCTATTCCAATGATACGCACCGTCAAGTCCGCCCGAGGCAGTGTCGCAGACGATGGTCAGCCGGCAGTTACCGCGACAGTTCAGGCCTTGCTGGCCCAGGTCGAGAAGGGCGGCGACAAGGCGGTGCGCGAATTGTCCGTCCGCTTCGACAAGTTCGACAGGGATGACTATCGCCTGACCAAGGCCGAGATCGACGGGTGCATCAACGCGTTGACCAAGCGCGAACGCGATGATCTCGATTTCGCGCAGGACCAGGTGCGCAGGTTCGCCGAAGCCCAGCGCGCGACCCTTCTCGATCTGGAGATCGAAACGCTGCCGGGAGTCGTTCTAGGCCACAAGAACGTGCCGATCCAGAATGTCGGATGCTATGTCCCGGGCGGCAAATATCCGCTGCTTGCGTCCGCCCACATGACTGTCTTGACCGCCCGAGTGGCTGGTTGCGAGCGCGTCATCACCTGCGCCCCGCCGTTTCAGGGCAAGATCGCCGAGAAGATTGTCGCCGCCCAGGCGCTCGCCGGCGCCGACGAAATCTACTGCCTCGGCGGCGTCCAGGCGATCGCCGCCATGGCCTACGGCACCGAGACGATCGCTCCCGTCGATATCCTGGCCGGCCCTGGAAATGCCTATGTGGCAGAAGCGAAACGGCTGCTGTTCGGCAAGGTCGGCATCGACCTTTTCGCCGGTCCGACCGAGACGCTGGTGATTGCCGACGACAGTGTCGACGGTGAGATCGTGGCCACGGATCTGCTTGGCCAGGCGGAGCATGGCGTCAGCTCTCCTGCTTTGCTGATCACCAACTCGGAAAAACTTACCCGCGACACGCTGGATGAAATCGAGCGTCTGCTCAAAATCCTGCCGACCGCGGCTGTCGCGGCCAAAGCCTGGGAGGATTTCGGCGAGATCATCCTGTGCGATACGATCGACGAGATGGTGGCCGAGGCCGATCGCATCGCCTCCGAGCATGTCCAGGTCATGACGCGTGATCCGGACTACTTCCTTGAGAAGATGAAAAACTATGGCGCGCTGTTTCTCGGTGCCCGCACGAATGTGTCGTTTGGCGACAAGGTCATCGGCACCAACCATACGCTGCCGACCAACAAGGCCGCGCGCTACACTGGCGGGCTCTGGGTCGGCAAATTCCTCAAGACCTGCACCTATCAGCGCATCCTGACCGACGAGGCCTCGGCCCTGATCGGAGAGTACGGCTCGCGTCTCTGCCTGATGGAAGGGTTCGCCGGGCATGCCGAACAAGCCAACATCCGGGTCCGCCGCTACGGAAGAAAGAACGTCGGCTACGCCATGCCGGCCGATCCAAGCTGACTGCAACCGGCCCGATAACAGCGAAAATGCGACCGGGCTTCAACCTCCAAAAGGGGAAGAACGATGACGAACCTTAAGAGAATGCTGCTCGCCGCTGCCCTGGGACTGCCCTTTGCGGGCCAGGCAATGGCACAAACCAAAATTGAAGGCCTGCATGTCTGGACGTCGGCGAGCGAGGTCGGGGCCCTGAAAGTCATCACCGACAAGCTCAAGACCATGGGCTTCGAGTGGCAGGACAGCGCGGTTGGTGGCGCCAATGGCGCCAATGCCCAGCAGGCGTTGCGCACTCGTGTCGCCGCCGGCAATCCGCCTGCGGTGATGCAGTTCCTCGGCTTCGAAGGACTGGGCTGGGCCAAGGAAGGCGTGCTGCGTTCGTTGAATGACCTTTATGCCAAGAACAGCTGGAAAGCCGCCCTTCCTCCGGTCATGCTGCAATTCCTGGAGCAGGATGACAGCTTTTTCTCGACTCCGATCAACATGCATCGTCAGAACTGGGTTTGGGCAAATAAGGCCGTCTTCGACAAGGCTGGGATCGCCATTCCCACAAGCTGGGACGAACTGATTGCCAGTGCCGAAAAGCTGAAAGCGATTGGTGTTACGCCGATAGCGATGAGCGACGAGAGCTGGCAGATCGAAGAGCTGTTCGAATCCATGCTGATCGACGTGAACGGCCCCGATTTTTACAAGAAAGCAGCTATCGATCTTGATGAGACGGCGCTGTCCAGCCCCGAGATGATCAAGACGTTTGAACTTCTGGGCAAGGTGCGTGGATTGCATGATGCCGGTTTCACCGGCCGTGACTGGGCGGCTGCGACCAACTTGGTCGCCAACGGCCAGGCAGGCATGCAGATCATGGGCGATTGGGCGAAGGGTGAATTCCTCGCCAAGGGCATGAAGCCCGGCGTCGATTTCCTCTGCTTCCCGACGCCGACCGCCACGCCGAATTACAAGTTCGTGTTCGATACCTTCGGCGGCTTCAAGATCGACAATGGCGATATCGCAAAGGGGCAGGACGCGGTCGCGGAAGCCATCATGGACCCCGAGGTTCAGAAGAAGTTCAATCTGATCAAGGGCTCGATCCCGGCTCGTCTCGATGTGCCGATGGACGATTTTGACGACTGCGCCAAGCGCAGCTTTTCGGACCGCGTCGCTGCCATCAAGGACAACGCCATCTACGGATCGCTCACCGACGGCTTTGCTGTCGAGCCGCGTTTCTCTGGCGTGTTCCAAGACGTCGTCGGCAAGTTCTTCGTCACGGATATGAGCGCGGAAGACGCGGTCAAATCCCTGGTCGACGGGATCAACAACGCACGCTGAGGCGTGCGTTCGCTGCCGGGGCAATGCCTCCCATGAGGTCCCGGCAGCGCCTTTCTCGCAGCTCCATTGACCCAACCTGAGGGCAAGCCGATGAGCAGACCCACCCCTTTATCGAACCGTATTGAGCATTGGTTGCCACGGCTTGTGCTGGCGCCCAGCCTCTTGGTTGTGCTGGTTGCGGTCTACCTGTTCATCTGCTGGACGGGTTGGATCTCGCTCTCGTCTTCCATGATCGTGCCGAAATACGATTTTGTCGGCCTCAATCAGTATGTCCGCCTGTGGTCGACGCCGCGCTGGCACACGGCCGTGTTCAATCTGTTCGTCTTTTCAACACTGTTTTTGGCCCTGACCACCGGGCTCGGACTGTTGATGGCAATCCTTCTCGACCAGAAGATCCGCGTCGAAGGCACATTGCGGGCGATCTTTCTCTACCCGATGGCGCTGTCCTTCATCGTCACCGGCACCGCCTGGAAGTGGATTCTAAACCCCGCTCTGGGTGTGCAGAAAGTGATCAATGAGCTCGGCTGGACCAGCTTCGTTTTCGACTGGATCGCACAGCCGACTTTCGCGATCTATTGCGTGGTGATAGCCGCCGTCTGGCAATCGACCGGCTTCGCCATGGCGATCTTCCTGGCCGGCCTGCGCGGCATCGACAATTCGGTCATCAAGGCCGCCCAGATCGAGGGCGCAAGCCTGCCGCGAATCTATCGGACAATCGTCGTGCCGATGCTGCGCCCCGCCTTCCTGAGCGTGATCGTCTTGCTCAGCTATATCGCAATCAAGAGCTTCGATCTCATTCTGGCGCTGACCAACACCGGACCCGGTTCCGCGACCGAAATGCCTTCCACCTTCATGTACTCCGCCACCTTCCGGCGTGACCAGATGGGCGTTGGCGCAGCCAGTGCGATGATGATGCTGATGACCGTCGCTGCGATCATCGTTCCGTATCTCTATTCAGAGCTGAAGGAGTCCCGCGATGGCCACTAATGCCGCGTCCTTGGCCACCAGTTCCACGCCCTTGGCCACCAATGCCAGGTCCTTCCGTCGACAGCATCGTATCGGCCGTGCCGTGATCTACGGCAGCCTGTTTTTCATGGCTGCGTTTTACCTGATGCCGCTCTGGGTGATGATCACCACTTCGGTGAAACATCTCGATGAGATCTATGCCGGCTCCTTTATCGGTCTGCCACAGCAAATCAGCTTCGATGCCTGGCGCACCGCTTGGTCAGAGGCTTGCAACGGAACCGCCTGCAAAGGGCTGAAACCCTACTTCATCAATTCGCTGCTGTTGACGATCCCAGCCGTAATCATGTCGACCGGCATCGGTGCGATCAACGGCTATGTCATCACTAAATGGCGGTTTCCCGGCTCCAACGTGATCTTCGGGCTGCTGTTGTTCGGCTGCTTCCTGCCTTTCCAGGCAGTGATTCTTCCCATGGCGCAAACGTTGGGCATTCTTGGTCTCGCCGGGTCTCTTCCGGGGCTCGTGCTGGTCCACACGGTCTACGGCATCGCGTTCACCACGCTGTTCTTCCGCAACTATTTCGTCAGCATTCCCGATGAACTTGTAAGAGCGGCGAAGATCGACGGTGCCGGTTTCATCAGGATCTTCGTATCGATCATGCTGCCGGCGGCCCTGCCGATCATCGTCGTGTCCTGCATCTGGCAGTTCACCCAGATCTGGAACGACTACCTGTTCGGGGCGTCATTCACCGCTGGCGAAAATGCCCCCATCACCGTAGCGCTCAACAACATCGTCAACGTCTCGATGGGCCGCAAGGAATACAACGTCGACATGGCTGCCGCCATGATCGCCGCGCTTCCGACCCTTTTTGTCTACGTCGTCGCTGGAAGATATTTCGTGCGCGGCCTTACTGCCGGCGCCGTGAAAGGCTGATGCCATGTCAACTCTCGAAATCGATCGTGCTCGCAAACTCTATGGTGAACTCGAAGTTCTGAAGGAGGTCAGCATCTCCATCGGAACCGGTGACTTCCTCGTACTGCTCGGCCCTTCGGGCTGCGGCAAGTCCACGCTGCTCAACATGATCGCGGGGCTGGAAGAGATATCGGGCGGAGAAATCCGCATCGCCGGCAAGGTGGTCAACGACCTCTCGCCGAAAGATCGGGATATTGCGATGGTGTTCCAGTCCTACGCGCTGTACCCCACGATGACCGTGCGCCAGAACATCGAGTTCGGCATGAAGATACGCGGTGTGCCACAGGCCGAGCGGGACAAGGCCGTGAAGACCGCGGCAGACCTGCTCCAGATGACGCATCTTTTGAATAGGAAGCCGTCCCAACTTTCGGGCGGTCAGCGACAGCGTGTGGCGATGGGGCGCGCGATCGTGCGTCAACCCAAGCTGTTCTTGTTCGACGAACCTCTCTCCAACCTGGACGCCAAGTTGCGCGTCGATATGCGCACGGAGATCAAGCGCCTCCACGCACGATTGGGAACCACCATCGTCTATGTCACCCACGACCAGATCGAGGCCATGACGCTCGCCACGCGCGTCGCCGTGATGAAGGACGGCGTGGTCCAGCACCTCGACGATCCGCAGTCGGTCTACGACCGGCCGGCGAACGTATATGTGGCCAAGTTCGTTGGCTCGCCATCGATGAACATCATTCCGGCGAAGCTCGAGGTGAAAGAAGGCCGCGCGGTTGCTGTCATCGACATCCCTGGCGCGGCGCCCACTGAACTCGCCGGAATTCCGGTCTCGTCGCAGGCGGCTGCCAAATACGCCGGGCGCAGGGTCTTTGTCGGGATCCGTCCTGAACTTTTCAGCCTTGCCGGCGCACAGTCTGCGCAAAAGCTGTCGGTAAATATCGACGTTGTCGAACCGACCGGACCCGACACGCTTGCCCTGTTCCAGGCAGGTGGCGTCGAGGTCACGGCGCGCGTGCCACCACGAGCCGTAGCAGCCCGCACGCCCGCGACCCTCGCTGTCGATACTGCCAAGATCGTGCTGTTCGATGCTGAGACCGAACAACGCATAGATTGAGGCGCCGACTTGGACCAGACAGCAGATATCGTCATCATCGGATCGGGGATTGGAGGCGCGTCCCTGGCCTATAGCCTTGCCGATAGCGGCAGGCGTATCGTGATCCTGGAACGTGGCGAGCACCTGCGGGATACCCCCGAAGCGCGCGATGATACGGCCATATTCCTCAAGGGATTTTATCGATCGAGCGAAGAGTGGATTGGCACCGATGGCGAGGCTTTCCTGCCGGGCAATTATTACTATGTCGGCGGCAATTCCAAGTTCTTTGGCGCGGTCTTGTACCGCTACAGAGAGGAAGATTTCTCGCCTCGCCCCCACATGGATGGCGCTTCACCAGGGTGGCCGATCACCTATGACGAACTCGAGCCGTGGTACGAGCGGGCCGAGGCGATCTTCAAGGTGCGCGGCGATGCCTCACAGGACCCGACGGAGCCGCCGCGTGTGAGCCCCTACCGCTTTCCCCCGGTGCAGGACGAGCCCGCCATCGCCGCTGTGCGGGCTCGCCTGAACAAGGCAGGCGTACACCCCTCCAGTCTTCCCCTGGCCATCGACATCGATGAATGGCTTCGCCGCGCCAAGACCGGATGGGATGCTTTTCCCAATACTGGATCCGGCAAGGTCGATGCTGAGGCCGGCCCGCTGGCGGCGGCGCTCGAGCACGGCAATGTCAGCCTCTTGACTGGGGCGAATGTCTTGCGCCTGGAGACCGATCCGGCCGGTCAGCAGATGATTGCCGCGGTGTTCCTGAAGGATGGCGTTGAGCAACGCATCAGCGCTGGCGTCTTCGCTGTTGCGGCCGGCGCCGTCCAGACCGCTGCGCTGCTGTTGCGGTCTGCCAATGGCGCGCACCCGCGCGGGCTGGCCAATGGCTCCGACCAACTCGGCCGAAATTTCATGAACCACAACACCACCGCCATGCTGACGATCGATCCGCTATCCGCCAACACATCGGTTTACCAGAAGACGCTTGCGTTCAACGACTTCTACAATGCCGATCCGGAGACCGGATTTCCGCTCGGAAACGTCCAGTTACTCGGACACATTACGGGAAATATCCTGAAGGCCAACGCACCACTACTGCCGCGCTGGCTGGCCGGTCTGATAGCCCGCAATTGCTATGGCTGGTTCCTAACCAGCGAGGATCTGCCCAATCCCGACAGCCGCGTCACGGTCAGCAACGGCCGCATCGTCATGCATTGGGTGCGCAGCAACATGCGGGCGCACGAGACCCTCATCCGCAAGACGCGTCACGTCATGCGCAAGGCGGGCTTTCCCATCGTTCTCACCCGAACTTTCGGCAGGAAGACGACTTCGCATCAGTGCGGCACTGCCAGACTAGGGAACGATCCGCAGACGTCGGTCGTGTCGACCGATTGCCGTTCGCACGAAATCTCAAACCTCTACGTGACCGACGCTTCGGTACTTCCTACATCAGCGGCCGTTAACCCCGCACTGACCGTTGCGGCCCTCGCCATCAAGGCTGGCGCCGCCATCAAGCAGAGGTGACGGTGTCACCTCCCGCGGCAGAGAGGACGCCGCTGAAGGCGAGCCCTGGTGGGACGCCGAGAACCTGAGCGTCGTACCCCGCAGAGGCCCGGGTCCAAGGCTTGCGGCAGCCCCGTCAGGCCGATCGGGTCCACAGGCAAGCGATGGGGCGGTGTGTGGTGCCAGATCCTGTCCTGAGAGAGGAAGCAACCATGTTTGTCGAACGCATCGAATCCGACCTGATCGGACCGCTCGCTATCCCTGGCAATGTGCTCTACGGCGTGCACACCCGTCGAGCGGAACAGAACTTTGACATTTCGGGGCTGCGCCTGAGGGATTTCCCCGAGCTCATCCAGTCGATGGCCATGGTGAAAAAGGCCGCTGGCCTGGCGAACATGGAACTCGGACTGCTCTCGCCCGAAAAGACACATGCCATATCGGATGCCTGTGACGAACTCATCGGACTTCGGGGGATCGAAGAGAATTTCCCCGTGGACATGATGCAGGGCGGGGCCGGCACGTCCACGAACATGAACGTCAACGAGGTTGTAACGAACCTGGCCTTGATCAAGCTCGGCGCAGCCGTTGGCGACTATACGAGACTGCACCCCAATGACGACGTAAACCTTTCCCAGTCGACCAACGATGTGTATCCGACCGCAATCCGGCTGACGGTGTTGCGAGCCTGCGAGGGACTGGTATCCGCAAAGGTCGGCTTGCGTGAGGCGTTCCGCGCGAAAGCGCTGCAGCATGCAAATGCCCTGAAGGTCGGCAGAACTCAGCTTCAAGATGCCGTTCCGATGACAGTCGGGCAAGAGTTCGGGGCCTTTGCCGAACTCATAGATGAGGACATCATCCAGCTTCAATCGGCATCGAGATTGTTGCTGGAAATCAACCTCGGCGGTTCGGCAATCGGCACGTCGATCAACGTGCCTCGCGAGTTCCCCAGTATCGTTTGCCGTCATCTGTCGCAAATATCCGGGATTCAGCTTATCGCCGCGCGCAACCTTATCGAGGCAACGTCCGACACCGGAGGTTTTGTCTCCTTTTCAGGTATGCTGAAGCGCATCGCTGTCAAGCTGACCAAGATCTGCAACGATCTGCGCCTCCTTAGCAGCGGACCGCTCGGCGGCCTCGGCGAGATTCGCTTGCCGCCGGTACAGGCCGGCTCTTCCATCATGCCGGGCAAGATCAACCCCGTCATTCCGGAGATGATGAACCAGCTCAGTTTCCAGGTCATTGGGAATGATCTTGCCGTGACGCTCGCCGCGAGCGCCGGGCAGCTCCAACTGAATGCAATGGAACCGGTGATCGTCTTGAACATCCTGCAATCAATGCGGTTGTTGACGAGAGGAATGCGGATTTTCAAAGAGCGCTGCGTGGACGGGATCGAAGTCGACGAGGATCGCTGCAAAGCCCTGCTTGACCAATCTCTTGCTTTGGCCACGCCGTTGGCAAAGCTCATTGGCTATAGCAAAGCGGCGGAGCTGTCGAAGCGCGCTTTGGCAGGGAAGAGAAATTTGCGCCAGGTCGTTGAAGACGAAGGTGTTCTGCTCCCTGAACAGATTGAGCAAATCTTCGGCAACAGCGCCGAGTTCATCGGTCTTTCAGATGCTCCTTAGGATTTATGGTCGTAAGATATATTCCGTTCCGTAGAGATTGTGATGCGTTGTTGTAGCGCAAGATCGGAAGCGCTTCCGAAGGAATAAGAAGTTGTACGCTTCAAGTGGCTCCGTGTGTGCGTGAGACGAGGTCGGGCTTTTCTAAAGTCATCCACCATCTGGTGGACGAATGAAGCAGTGACGTCGACGAAGCGCCGCATCTCCGCTTCGGCCGGGGTTGCTTGGGGAACCGGCTGTCGGGGTAGATGAAGGCCAAATACTGGCCTTGAAGCTACCTGACGCGCGGCGGCTGTGCGGTTTGTCGTTCGCCAACTGACGGCCGCATTTCCGGCTGTAACTGCACCTGAAGGCTGAAGGGTGGACGTAAGTATAAAGTATGGTGCCCTCAGCCAATCGAAACGGGATCAACTTGACGCGCTGTGGAGCAAGTGACGCCAAGCGACGCCAAGCGACGCGCAAACTGAAATGGGCAAAGATACTCCCGGCCGCGAACGGCGGCCTGAGCGACAAGGTTATAGTCGCAATCTTGAAGGTCTGGGGGTCGACGATTTATCGGACCCGGCGGGGCCTTGTGGAAGCGAACCTGGAGAAGCGCTCGTCGAGGAGACGCCTCGCGTGCCGTCACAGTGCCGCCCCTGCGCGCATGTCTTGACGCTAATGTCGATTTTCCTAGCGCCAATCAGAGCAAAGGACGCGCAGCTACGCAAGACATGCTTCACCTCGCTTCAACAAACCTGTGTCTGCGAAATTGTGTGACGCGTCAATCTGGAAGAACCTACTGGAAGAACAAAGTGCGCGGTCAACAGGGTTCGACCAGCCGCCGGGGACATGCATTACAACTGAGACTTTGATGATCGTGGCCCAGCCGACTCCGCGGCTGAAAATTGAGCCACGTACTCAAAAGTGCGAGCGGACGACGGACCGTCACCCGCCGGGATAGGCAAAAGATGAGCCTGGCACGAACAAGGACTAGTGCAATCCTGGCGGGCCCCACGGTCGCCTACATGTTGGCTTTCTTCGTCGTTCCCAGCCTTATCCTTCTCGTCTACAGCTTCTGGTCATCCGCCTCCTACCGCATCGTTCCGGATTTCCAGTGGGGCAACTATGCAGACTCGCTGATGTCGCCGGTGTTCTGGAAAGTCACCTTCAACGCCATCCGCATCGGCCTGTTGACTGCTACGGTCAGCCTGATCCTCGCGATTCCGGTCGGCTACTACCTTGTTTACATCAGCCGCTCGCAAGTCATCCTCTACCTAATCCTGATCACGTGGTTCTCGAGCTACCTCGTGCGCATCTATGCCTGGCGCACGTTGCTCGGCACCAACGGCGTGCTCAACACGGTCTTGCTACAGCTCGGCCTTATCGACCATCCACTCGAGGCGTTACTGTTCAACTCCTTTGCAGTTACGATCACGCTGGTTCACGTTTATCTTCCATTCTGCATTCTGCTGGTGGTGGCCTCGCTCAGCGAGATCAAACGCGACCTGATCGATGCCGCGCGCGATCTCGGCACCACGTCGTTCGGCGCATTTCATAGGGTCATCGCGCCGAACGCGGCCAACGGTCTCATTGGCGCCTTCATGCTCACCTTCATTCTCGTCTCGGGCGACTACGTGACGCCGCAGATGCTCGGCGGCGCATCTGGCCAAACCACCGGACTGCTCATCGCGGACCAGTTCCGCAAGACCGGTAATTGGCCGCTGGGAGCGGCGCAGGCGTTCATCATGTTCGCTGTCTCGGTGCTTCTTTACACGATCCTGCTGGGGCTCGGCCGCGTCAGCGGACTGATCGTCAAACGCCGGCGACCAACCGCCTCCGCGGAGGCTTAAATGCTGATCAAGCTCGTCGTGTGGACCATCCTAGCCTTCTTGCTGGCGCCGCTCGTCATCATCGTGCTGTTCAGCTTCCACGATTCGCCGTCGCTTTCCTTTCCGTTCGCCGGCTTCAGCCTGCGCTGGTACGAGGAATTGCTGGGCAATCCGCAACTGAGCGCCGCGGTGCTGAAAAGCCTTGGCATCGCGCTGCTGACCGCTGTCATCACCCTGCTGCTCGGCGCGACGGCTTCTTTGGCTTGGCTGCGTTCCGGTCGCTTCGGCCGCAACCTGATCGAGGCAGTGACGGTCACGCCGATCGCGCTGCCCGGCCTGTTCGTCGGCGTGTCGCTGCTGGTCCTCTTCGCCCAGGCTGGGGTGCAGCTTTCAACTGTGACCATCGTCATCTCGCATGTCGTCATCGCCATCCCGATCATGATTGTGGCCATGAAGGCGCGACTTACCCTGTTCGACATGTCGCTGGAGGAAGCGGCTCGCGACCTGGGCGCCAGCCAGTTGCAGACCTTCTCGCGCGTCACGCTGCCGCTGATCGCGCCGACGCTCATTTCCTCGGCAATCCTCGCCTTCGCCGTCTCTTTCGACGAGTTCGTCGTGACGTCTTTCGTGGCAGGCACCGAGACGACGCTGCCCATGTACATCTGGTCGATGATGCGGCGCACCGTGACACCCCTCATCAACGCCATCTCCACACTGGCTCTCGCCTTCTCAGTCGTCATTCTGGTAGGCGCGTGGGCGATCGGCAGGTGGCGTCGCAGTTCATCCATCTCAGGCCGCGAAACGTCGTGAGGAGCCCAGCATGACCCCTCCCAATCCCATCATAGAGATCAAACGCGGCAAGAAAGTCTTTGGCAGCTTCATCGCGCTGTCCGACATCGATCTCGCGATCGAGGAGGGCGAGATTCTCACCCTGCTCGGGCCGAGCGGCTGCGGCAAGACCACGCTGATGCGCCTCATCGCGGGCTTCGACAGCCTGACCGAAGGCTCGCTACGCATCGGCGGCGTGGATGTCGCCGGCGTGCCGCCGGAGCGACGGCCCGTCAACATGGTATTCCAGCGCTACGCGCTCTTCCCGCATCTGGACGTCTTCGAGAACGTCGCTTTCGGCCTAAAGGTCAAGGGCCTTCCCAAGAACGAGATCAAGGAACGCGTTCAGCGGATGCTACACATCGTGCAGCTGGACAGCTTCGCCAACCGCTATATCGATCAGATCAGCGGTGGGCAGAGCCAGCGTGTCGCGTTGGCGCGGGCGCTTGTGAATGGACCGAAAGTCCTGCTCCTCGACGAGCCGCTAGCAGCTCTCGACCTCAAAATCCGCCAGCACATGCTTTCTGAGATGAAGCGCATCCACGCGGAAACCGGTGCCACCTTTGTCTACGTAACACACGACCAGGACGAAGCCATGATCCTGTCGGACCGCGTTGTGCTCATGGAGAAAGGACGGTTCGTTCAGGTCGACCGCCCCGAGGACATGTATGCGAAGCCTAAGTCGCTGTTTGCTGCGAAATTCCTCGGCGAGACCAACCTGTTCGAGGCCAAGGTTACACACGTCAACGGCGTCGGTACAACGGCGGTAACGCCCTCCGGAATCCGCTTCCTCGCAAGCCACGCGCCGAATGCGTCAAGGGACGACAAAGTTGCAGTTTCCCTTCGTCCGGAATCGCTGAGTTTCCAGGAGGGCGACGCAGCGCGGCAGTCGGTCGAGGGGACAGTCGACGACATTGCCTTCATCGGCAGCCGCTCCTTCTATACCGTGCGGCTGGACGACCAGTCCTTCGTCCGCATCCAGGTGCAACGCGACGGCCGCAACCTCCTGCCAGCGTTGCATGCGCGGACCAAGGTTTTCTGGGACGCCCACAATGTGGTGATGTTGCCAAACCATTGACCCAGCCGCCGCCAGTAAGGCAGGGCCGCCCACCATTCGCAGGATGGCGCACGGCTTGCGTCGTCAAGCGGCGGCAATTTCGATCATGCGAAATTGTGGAAGCGTCTGCGAAGCGGGAAACTTTCCAAGCCAAGAAACACGAAAAGGGGAACGAAGATGAGACGAATTTGGTCAACAGGCGAGATCCTGCAGGCGAGGGTAGGCCGCCGCTCCTTCCTTCAGGGCGCCACGGCTCTGGCCGGCGGCGCAATGCTTGGTCCGCTTCTGCCCTTCCCGGCGCGCGCCGCAAGCGGCGACCTGCAGATTATGGCTTGGGAAGGCTGGGAGCTGACAGATGAACTCGCCGACTGGCGTGCCAAGAACGGCATCAACGTCCAGGTCAGCGCCATGGGCAATCAGGACGACGTGACGACAAAGTTCAGCGTGCCGAACCCGCCGCCCTTCGACGCCGCCGAGTATAACCAAGGCTACGCCGACCTCTACCTCGACGTTTTGAAGATCGCCAAGCCGCTCGATAAGGTCAAGCTGTCGAACTACAACAAGGACAATCTCTTCGACGTCTTCTACGACAAGCCGACCTGGTTCCGAAACGGCCAGCTCTACGGCGTGCCCTATGCATGGGGACTCAACGCTTTGGTCTATAATCCGGCGCTGATGGAAAAGCCTACCTCCTACGAGGACCTGCTCAAGCCCGAGTTGAAGGGCAAGATCGCCTTCGTCGATGATACGCTCGCCACTTGGCCTATCGCTGCCCGTATGGCCGGCCTCGGTGACAAGTTCCCGAATGTCACGCCCGACGAGATGAAGGCCATCTTTGAAAACCTCAAGAAGTACCGCGACCAGTCGCGAATCATCAGCCTGACCTACGGAGACCTCGTTTCGCTGTTCGTTTCGGGCGAAGTGGCCGCGCTCTTCTGTGGTTGGACCGGCATCCCGGTCGAAACCGCCAAGCAGGGTGTCAAAACCGAATACACGATCCCGAAGGAAGGCGCCGGTACCTGGTGTGATGCCTGGTTCATGCCGCCGTCGGTCGACAACGAGGATGCCGCTTACGCCTTCATCGACATGGCGATTTCGCCGGAAATCCAGGCCAAAGTCGTCACCCGCAACGCCGCCGGCGTGGTATCGCCGAAGGCGGTTGACCTTTTGCCACCGGAGACCAAGGCGCTGTTCGACTATTCAGACGTCGAAGGCATCTTCAAGTCGTCACCGCTGCTTGGCATTCCACCGCTTGAGTCGACCCAGTTCGCCACTTACGCCGACTGGGTCGCAGCTTGGAATGAATTCAAGGCCGCCGGCTGACCGGCGCCTCGCTCTTTCCTCTTATGCCCGCATAGTGAGGCGGCCTCGTCCTGCGCCGCCTCGCTGTCTCTTAACGGATAGCAGATGCCCGACTACATCGTGATCGGGGGCGGCTCGGCCGGATGCGTCGTCGCCTCACGCCTTTCCGAAGACCCCGCTACATCCGTGCTCCTTCTCGAAGAAGGCCCGGAAGACCGACACATCGCGATCCATCTGCCTGCAACGGTCTACAAGACGGCGACCGGCAATTTGCTGCAACGCTTCGAGCAGGAAGTCACAGCCGGAAACCCGAAAGCCCGTCCGCCGACCATGGTGCAGGCGCGAGTGCTGGGCGGCGGCTCATCGGTCAATGCCATGCTCTATGTGCGCGGCATCCCCTCCGACTATGACGGCTGGGCAGCCAACGGCGCCGAAGGATGGTCCTACGCAGATGTGCTGCCGTTCTTCTTGAAGGCGGAAGATAACGACACGCTGGCAGGCCCAGCGCATGCGCGCGGCGGACCTCAACACGTATCCAGTCCCGAGCATGTCAGCCCGTTGACCAGGACTTGGCTGCAGGCCTGCCAACAGGCCGGTATTCCCTATGTCGCTGACTTCAACGGTGGCGAGCAGGCGGGCTCGGGCCTCTACCAGCTCACGCTGCGCAACGGCCGCCGTGCCAGCGCGGCCGTATGCTACCTGAGACCGGCGCGCAGGCGGCGCAATCTCTCCGTACAGACCAGCAGCCGCGCCCTGCGCATCCTCTTTGACGGCAAACGGGCTGTCGGCGTTGAGTATATGCGCGGCGGCGTCCGCATCGTGGCGAAGGCCGAACGCGAGGTGATCGTGTCGGCAGGCGCCATCAATTCGCCCCGGCTGCTGCAACTCTCAGGGATTGGCCCGGCCGCGCATCTGGCCCAGCTGGGCATTCCGGTGGTTCATGACCTGCCCGGCGTTGGCCGGGGCCTCCAGGATCACATGGATGTCTATCTGATCTATGAGCTGAACGGCCCACACGGTTACGACAAGTACAAAAAGCTGCATTGGAAGGCTTGGGCGGGGCTGCAATATGCGCTTTTCCGCAAAGGTCCGGTCTGCTCGAACATCATCGAAGGCGGCGCCTTCTGGCGGGTCAATTCAGACGATCCGCACCCCGACATCCAGTTCGCCTTCCTCGCCGGCTCGGGGGTCGAGGACGGCGTCGCGCCAGTAGAGAGCGGCTATGGCTGCACACTCAACGCCTGCCAGATCCGGCCGCGCTCACGCGGCTTCGTCGAACTGCGCTCGGCCGACCCGGTCGATCCTCCGCGCATCCAGCCGAACTATCTGTCGGACCCCTATGATCTCGACACCATGGCCCAAGGCGTGCGCCTCGGCCAGAAGATCATGAGCCAGTCGCTGCTGGAGCCCCTAATCAGGCGCGAGACGCACCCTGGCCGGCAAATGCGATCGATGGACGACTACCGCCACTACGTCAAGGAAATGGCGCAAGGCGCATTGCATCCGACCGGCACGTGCAGGATCGGCAAGGACGCCAGGGCTGTCGTCGACGGCCAATTGCGTGTCCACGGCGTTTCGGGGCTGCGCGTCGCCGACGCTTCCGTCATGCCAACCGTGCCGTCCGGCAACACCAATGCGCCAGCGATCATGGTCGGCGAGCGCGCCGCCGATTTCCTCCGCCGCAGCCGCAACGATCTTTGATGATCCTGGCTAACGCGTGTGATGCGCGTCAGGCCGACGCGGTGCAAGCCTGACCCTCTTTTGCCAAACCGCACAACACGGTTCCGCAGACCGCAGTGACGCTCCTCCAGTTTCTGACTGAATGGACACCCGCGCTGACAAGGAGGAGGCGCACTTTCCGAAAGGAGTGCGCCAAAAGAGCCGCTAGCACGGGGCGCGTAATCGACCGGCTACGACCTGACCAAGCTCTTCATCGGGTCCGAAGGCACTCTCGGCGTAATCACACAACTCACCATCCGCGTTCATGGCGTCCCAGAAGAGACCGTCGCGGTGTGCGGCTATCCTTCGCTGAAGGCTGCGGTCGCCACGGTGCCTCAAATTATTCAACTTGCATTGCCGATTGCGCGAGCGGAGCTGATGGACGAGCCCGCCATGCCGGCATGCGTCGACTACTTCAAGCTCGATTATGAATACGGCCTACCTTGTTTTTCGAATTCGCTGGCGCGCCCCAAGCTGTTGCCGAACAGATAGCCACTGTCGGGGCGAAATCCGCCGAAATGGGCGGAGGCGAGTTTCGCTGGGCCAGAGGAGAGCGGGGCGGCCCTGTGGCGCGCGCGCCATCGCATGCACAGTGCGTTGTTGGCCAGCCGGCCCGGCGCGAAGGTAATGCCCACGGATGCTTGCTTCGGCAACAGCGCCGAGTTTGCGGGTCTCTCGAACGCCGTCTCGGCTTGAAGGGCAAACGGCCCCGCGTGAGGCACTCGCAGCCACAAAGCCGGGTTGGCAAGCACGATATCAATGAAAGTGGGGAGTGACGTACTGAGTGGACTTCAAAATCCAAGCAGACGGGTAGCATCTGTCAGGTCGGGAAGGGACAGGACTCCTTCCGGGAAATTCGTTGGTGACGGGCCGTTGCGGATTCCGAGGAACGGGATTCCCAGTTCGATCGCCGCCGAACACTCGGTGATGGAATCACCGACAGCCACCACCGTTTCCCGGGCAAGGCCCAAGGCAAGGATCCCGGTGAAGGCCTCATGCTTTCTGGTAGGCGCACCGATGACGATTTCGAAATAGGGGTTCAGGTCGCGTTGTCGGACGATCTCGACCAACTCTCCATGCGGCGTACCCGAGACGACAAAAAGCCGGGAGGGACCGCGAGCGGCGTCCAGCAGCGATCTGGCCCCGGGGATGAAAGGTGCGGAAAGTACCTTCTTGAAAACGATATCCGTGAACCTTTGTGACAGGAAAGAAAGTCTCTCCTCGGTCGGTTCCTGGCCGAGCATCGTTTTGTCAAAATGTTTGAACTTTTCTCGACGAGATACGCCTCCATGCTTGCGCTGATAATCCAGGATGAAAGCAGCCCATTCTTCGCCTTTCTCGGAATAGATCTCCGCAAAAGCCTGAGCCTTGATCTCGGCTGAATCCAAGATGACGCCGTCGAAATCGAAGATTATCGCCGAAGGGCGGGCCGGGAGAACTGTCTTAGGGGGCACGCCTTGCCTCTTCATTGCGATGTTTCCCATGGCAGCAGCGGCAATGGTCTACACGGCGCTGGCGAGGCGCAGTTGCTTCAGGCCTCGCGGGGGGCAAGCCGATTTTCTCACGATCAATTGAGAGTCCAGCCGCACAAAGCGAGGAGACTCTCCTGTGGAAAGCGACATGTGGAGCATCTCGGCGCTCAGGCGTCCCATTTCCTCGGCGGGCACGGCAATCGTCGTCAGCGGAGGGTCCAACTGTGCGGCATACTCTGCGTCGTCGAAGCCCACGACGGAGATGTCCTGTGGAATGCGAATCCCAAGCCGGCGGCTTTCGCTTAGGGCGCCGAAGGCAACCACGTCGGTATTGCAGACCAGTGCGGTTGTGTCGGGATATTTGACCAGCAGGGCGCGCATCGCTTCGGCGCCGTCGCGGATGGTAAAGTCGCGAATAATGATGTTCTCCTCGCCCTCCAGTTGTCTCGCCCCTATGAAATCCTTGTAGGCGGCAATTCTGGTGCGCTGACGATCGCTGCCCTTCGGGCTGCCAGCAATCATGGCAAAATTTCTGTGGCCAAGATCCGCGAGGTATTCCATCGCGCTCTGGGTGGCGGCGTAGTTGTCAAAGCCGATACAGGGCACGATCTCTTCGGGGATATACGAGTAGGTCGTGACGACCGGTATATGCGGCTCCTTCAGGTAGCGCACCAGTGCCGGATCCTCTATCGCCCCAACCAGCAGCAGCGCTTCGGCGCCGCGATCGACCAGCGTCTTGACCTTCTCGAACACGTTGGCGTGCTCGAAACCTGTCGTGGCGACAATCGTGATGTAGCCATGCTGAGCGAACGTATCCTGGAAGTGATTGATCATCTTTGCAAAGATAGCGTAGTCGAGGGTGGGAATGGCGGCCCCGACAATGTGTGTCTTACGCGACCGAAGCGCCTTGGCGGCAGGATTGGCGGCGTAACCGAGGCGTTGCGAAATCGCCAGCACACGCCGGCGCACATCCTCGCTGACGAGATCGGGCAGGTTGAAGGCTCTCGACACTGTCGCGACAGATACGCCCGCCTCCCGGGCGACATCGAACACGCCAGCTCGTTTCTTGAGCTTTGACTGTTTCGTCTTTTTACCGGGCATACGCCGCCACCGTGATCGTTGGTTTCACCGACCTTCAGCCTTTGTCTTCGACTTCGCCCGGCTTGACAAGTCATAAAGCGCTTCAGGTGAAATCGTTTTCATATTTCAAGATTGGCGCTTGACAAGGGGGTGCTGGGTCATGAAAATGAAAACGTTTACACGATTTGGGAACGCTAAGGCGTACTCGGTTCGCCTTGCATCAAAACAGGAGGAGCAACAAGTGACCGACCCGATCAGACTGCCCTTTTCCCGTCGCGACTTTTTGAAGGCTTCCGCCGGTCTTGCCGCGGCGATGGCGGCGTATCGCGCCTCGTCGGCCTATGCGGAGGAGGTGACGCTCAACATCCTCAACAGCAACTCGGTGTGGGCCGGGGCCCTGACTGACCAGGTGGCGAAGGCCTACACGGGCGCAAAGATCACCGGCGAGTCCAATCCCTATGAGTCGCACTATGAAAAGATGCTGATCGAGCTCTCGCAGGGCTCCGAGACGTTCGACATCATCACCACCGACAGCCTCTGGGTTCGCCAGCCGCAGCGCAATAAGTGGGCGCCGACGATGGAAGACATCAAGGCTGCGACGCCGGGCCTTCCCGACATCAACTACGGGAACGTCACCGAAGGATCGCTCCAGTACTCGATCTATCAGGGCAAGCACTACGGCCTGCCGCTCGCCATGACAATTCCAGTATTCATCTATCGCCGGGACCTGTTCGAGAAGGCTGGCATCGACAAGGTGCCTGTCACCTGGGACGAGTATGTCGCGGCCGCCAAGAAGCTGCACAGTTCGGATGTGGCCGGAAACACGCTGTGTCTGGGAGGGCAGGACGCCCACATGTCCGGCGACTGGATGACCCGTGTCATGGGTATGACGAAGCTTGCGCCCACGGATGACGGTTGTTTCAACGATGCCAACGAACCCGTCTTCAATTCGGAACGGCAGGGCGAGCATGCCATCGAGCGGCTGAAGGAGGTCTTGCAGTATTGCCCGCAGGGCGTGTCCGGCTTCGACTATCCGGAAGGCCAGTCGGCGATCGGCCAAGGCACGGCAGCCATGATCATATCCTGGTCGGACGCGCTCTCCGGAATTGAGAGTGGACCGCACGCCGGCAAGTTCGGTTACGCCGTGGCGCCCACGGAGAAGTTCCAGCAGTCGATGATTGGCGGCTGGACCGTGGTGTTGAATGCCTCGAGCAAGAAACAGGCCGAAGGCTACAAGTTCCTGGCCTGGCTTGCCGATGGTGGCTACAAATATTTCTCGGAAGCTGGCGAAACGTCGATTTGCTACAAGCCGGATCTGGACAATCCCGAGATGATCAAGAAGATCCCCGGACTTCACGTCTTTGAGGATTTCAAGACCCGCGGCACGCAACCGATCGCTATCCCGCCGTACCGCCTCACCAACGCGGTGGAAGTGCAGCGGGCGATCTACGAGGAGGTCCTCGCGGGCGTGACCGGGCGAAAGACGCCCAAGACCGCCATGGTCGATGCCGTTGATCGAGTGGCAAAGCTCATCAAGGGCTGAAGTCGCCGCACCGGTGCGTCGGGATATCCGACCGTCGTTGAACAGGAACGCGCCGCGAGCCTATGCCCGCGTGCGCCCTGGAGAGCAGGGAACCATGACAGCCAGCATAGAGAGTTTGCCAATCGCAAGCGACCGCGCGCAGCGCGCCGGAGAGCGCTACACGGGCATGATCCTGCTTGCGCCGACCATGATCATCATGACTGTCGTCGGTCTGTTTCCACTCCTCCACTCACTGTACATGAGCATCACCGGCTATAGGCCGGCGGATCCGGACAAGTTCCAGGGATTTGTCGGTCTCGGCAACTATGCGGATGCGCTCGCGGACGCCCAGTTCCTGCATTCAATCCTGCTGACGCTGCTGTTCACGGTGCTCTCGGTCGGACTGTCCCTTACCTTCGCGATTCTGCTCGCCCTGCTTTTCAACCTCAGGCTCAGGGGTTTCACCGTTCTCAGGACCATCATCATCGTGCCGATGCTGATCACGCCGATCGCGGTCGGCATCACCTGGCGCATCATGATGATGCCCGATCTCGGCGTGCTCAACTACGTGCTCAGCCTCGCGGGCATCCCGCCCCAGCCTTGGGCCGGCGAGAAAGCCAGCGCCATGGCTTCGATGGTGCTTGTCGATGTCTGGCAGTGGACGCCGTTTATGTTCCTCATCATCTTTGCCGGCCTGTCAGCGCTGCCGAAGAGTCCCTTCGAGGCCGCGGCGATCGACGGCGCATCCCCCATTCAGACATTCTTCATGGTTACTCTGCCGATGCTCAGGCCGGTGATTGTCATCGCCAGCCTGCTGCGGATCGTCGACGCCATCCGAACCTACGACACCGTCTACATCATCACCCGAGGCGGCCCCGACTTCGCCACCGATCTGCTCAGCGTCTATCTGGCGCGCGTGAATTTCCGTTTCTTCAATCTCGGATACGGCGCCGCGCTGTCCTGGATCACGCTGCTGATCATCCTGACCGTGGTTCTGATCTTCGTGAAGTATACCGGCTTCATGCGCATGGTGAACGAAAAGGAGGCACGCTGATGTCGAGTTCGACTGCGCCACGTGGATCGCTCTTCAGCGGTATCGGCTACTATCTGCTGGCCCTGATCTCGACCGCCTTCTTCGCCTTTCCGATCGTCTGGATGACGCTGTCTTCGCTGAAGTCGGATGTCGACATATCGGCCTATCCGCCGAAATGGATATTTTCACCGACACTGGAGAGCTTTCGCAAGCTTTTCACCGAACTCAACGCGATGGATGCGTTGATCAACAGCGCCTTCATCGTCTGCCTGGCCACGCTGTTTGCAATGATCGCAGGCACGCTCGCCGCCTACGGACTGGCCCGATTTGACGTGAAGAACAAGAACTTCATCGCCTTCGAAGTCCTGTCGATCCGCATGTTGCCGCCCATGGTCAGCGTCATCCCGCTGTTCATCATCGCCAAGCAACTTGGCATCTTCGACACGCCGTGGCTGTTGATCGCCGTCTATACGCTGAATGGTCTGCCGTTCGTGGTCTGGGTGATGCGCGTCTTTATCCAGGAGATTCCACAGTCGATCGAAGAGGCCGCGCTCATCGACGGCTGCAGCCGCTTCGAGTGCTTCTGGCGCGTAACCTTGCCTCTGCTTTTGCCGGGTCTCGCGGCGACCATGGTGATCATCTTCATGTTCGCCTGGAACGAATTCCTGCTCGCCAGCATCCTGACCTCGTCGGAAGCGCGCACCTTGCCCGTCATCGCGGCCAGCTCGATCAAGGCCAAGGCTATCTCGTGGGGATTGGGATCGGCCGCGGGCGTGCTGATGTCGTTGCCGGTCGTCGTGCTCGTGCTGTTGATGCAAAAATACCTGGTCAGGGGTTTGACCCTCGGCGCCGTGAAGGGATGAGGAAGAGATAATGGGTATCGAAGTCAAATCCGTATACAAGCGCTTTGGCGCCTTTACCGCCGTCAACGGCGTCTCGGTCGACATCAAGGACGGCGAGTTCTTCGTCATGCTTGGCCCCTCCGGCTGCGGCAAGACCACGACCTTGCGGATGATCGCCGGACTGGAACTCCCCAGCGGCGGCCAGATAAAGATCAATGGCCGCGACGTCACCTACGAGGAACCTCGCCATCGCGACATCGCGATGGCGTTCCAGGACTACGGACTTTATCCGCACCTGTCGGTATTCCAAAACATCGAGTTCCCGCTGAAGGTGCGCAAGATTGCCGAGGGCGAGCGCAAAAAGAAGGTGCAGGCGACCGCGGAGAAACTGGGAATTGCCGAGTATCTGGACCGCAAACCGGGGCAGATCTCCGGCGGGCAGAGGCAGCGCGTCTCCCTGGCGCGGGCCCTGGTCCGTAACCCGCGTGTCTTCCTGATGGACGAGCCTCTCTCGAATCTCGATGCCAAGCTGCGAGCCACGATGCGCACCGAGATCAAGAAACTCGTGACGAGCCTCGGCATCACCACTGTCTACGTGACCCACGATCAGATCGAAGCCATGTCGATGGCTGACAGGATCGCCGTCATGCGCCGCGGCGACATGGTGCAGGTCGCAACCCCGCTCGAAATCTATGACAGGCCGAGGACCGAATTCGTCGCCGACTTTATCGGGTCGCCTCCTATGAACCTGTTTCCTGCCCACTTTGACGGCAAGAAGGGAATCGCCGCTACCGTGCAGCCATTTGCCGACAGTCTGTCCGGCGAGGTCGCCGACAGGGCAAGCAGCTTTGCCGATGCCCAGGGACAATTCTATGTCGGCGTACGCCCCGAGCATCTCATGATCGTGCGCGACGGCGTTGAAGGCGCAGCCTCTGCAAATGTCGACTTCGTGGAGCCCCTGGGGCAGACAACCAATGTCTACGTCGACTGCGGTGGTCACAAATTCATCGTCGTGACGGATCGCACCGAAGCCAAGATCGGCGACGTTGTCGGTGTAGCCGTAACCCCCGGCAAGAGCCGGCTCGTCGCGCGCAACTGACCGGGGACGTGAGCTGATGAACGTGCGCGAATACGAGAACTGGATCGATGGCGCCTGGGCGAAGACCGATCGCAAGGTGGAACGCAAGTCACCGGCCCATGGCGAGCTGCTGGCGAGGTTCGCGCAAAGCGACGAGAACGCCGTCAACGCCGCGATCGAAGCTGCCCGAAGGGCTTTCGATGACCGATCCATATGGTCAGCCATCCCTGGCGCCGAGAGGGCAAAGGCTCTCGGGCGCTGGGTGGATCTGCTGATCCGTGAGATCGACAGGCTTGCCTTGATTGAGGCCGAAGAGGTCGGCAAGCCGATCCGCTTCGCCAAGGCCGAGGTCGAATGGTCGATAGAGCTTGCGCGCTATGCTGCAGCGCTCGCCTGGCAAATCCCCGGAGATCTGGTTTCCAATATCGGGGACGCAAATCTGGGCCTTGTGACCCGTGAACCGCGCGGCGTGATCGGAATGATAACGCCGTGGAACTTTCCCCTGGTTACGCTGTTCCAAAAGCTGCCATTCGCGCTCGCTGCTGGCTGTACGGTTGTGATCAAGCCGTCCGAGCTGACCTCAGGGTCGACGCTGGAAATCGCCAGGCTCGCGAAAGACGCGGGCCTTCCCGACGGCGTTATCAATGTCGTCACCGGCTCCGGCCGCACCGTCGGCGAGATGCTGACAGGGCATCGTAAGGTCGACATGATCTCGTTCACCGGCTCGACTGCGGTTGGAATCAGGATCGCACAGCGCGCTGCCGAACAAGTCAAACGCGTTGGCCTCGAATTGGGCGGCAAGGCGGCAAATATCGTCTTTGCCGATGCCGATATCGACGCCGCGCTGGATGGCATCCTGCTTGGCTACGTTCTCAATCAAGGCGAGGAATGCGTTCAAGGCACGAGGCTGCTGGTCGAGGACAGCGTCGCGGACAGCTTCCTGGAAAAGCTGGTCGAGCGCTCGAAGAAGATCCGGCTCGGCCTGCCGACGGATGAAAAGGCGGATGTCGGAGCGCTGATCCATGAAAAGCACATGGAACAGGTGCTGTCCTACATCCAGAGTGGCGTAGACGAGGGCGCTACACTTTTGCTCGGCGGCAGCCGTGTCACGGAGAACGGCCTGGGCAACGGCTTCTATGTCGCCCCCACGATCTTTTCCGACGTCACCCCGGATATGACGATCTTCCGCGAAGAGATTTTCGGGCCGGTTCTGGCTGTCACCCGTTTCGCCAGCGTGGATCAGGCGATCGCCTTTGCCAACGATACGAATTATGGACTCGGCAATGGTGTCTGGACGAAGGACATAGACAAGGCGATCCGCGTTTCACGCGAACTCCGCAGCGGGACGGTGTATGTGAACACCTTTCTCGAGACCGCTGTTCAGCTTCCGTTCGGAGGGTTCAAGGAGAGCGGAATCGGTCGTGAAAACGGCCTGGACGGATTGCTCGAGTTCACCGAGGTAAAGTCGACCTTTATCAAGCTAGGGCAGCGCCCGCACGCCTTGCCGCACACCGTGGCGAACTGACACGTAAGGAGTGACCCTCGGTGGTAGACAAGAAGACGTTCGATTACATCGTCATCGGCTCCGGCTCGGCAGGTTCGGTAATCGCTTCTCGCCTCGCCGAAGACCCTTCCACGACTGTTCTTCTTTTGGAAGCAGGGCCATCGGATCAGCATATCTACATCCGCATGCCGGCGGCCCTCGGCTTCCCGTTGATGAACGACCGCTTTAACTGGTTCTACAATTCGGAGCCGGAACCACATCTGCAGGGACGGATCGTTCATGAGGCGAGGGGGCGGGTGCTTGGCGGCTCGTCCTCCATCAATGGCATGAATTGGGTCCGCGGCAATCCCTGGGACTATGACAATTGGGCAGGCATCGGAGCAGGCGGGTGGTCGTATGCGGAATGCCTGCCTTATTTCAAGAAAGCCGAGACATTCGACAAGGGAGCGAACGCTTATCGCGGCGGGGCAGGGCCGATGCAGATCGAAACCTGCAAGGCGGAAAATCCCCTCTATCACGCCTTCCTCAACGCCGGGGTGGAGAGCGGGCTGAAGCATGTTGCCGATCACAATGCGTATCAGCAGGAAGGTGTTCACATCACCCAGCGCAACGTCCATGACGGCATTCGCTGGAGCACCTCGCAGGGCTATATCCATGCGCAGCCCCGCAAACCCAATCTCACCGTGCTGACCGGCGCAAGGGTCACGGGCATCGAGACAAGCAACAAGCGCGTCGTGCGGGTTGCGGTTACCACCAAATCCGGTGCTCAGCAGTTCGAGCCGGAGCGTGAGACCATTTTGTGCGGCGGTGCCCTCAACTCGCCGCAGCTCCTGCTTCTTTCAGGCATCGGTCCGGCCGAGGATCTCAAAAACGCCGGCATAGCCGTTAAGCATCATCTGCCGGGCGTCGGCCGCGGGCTGAAGGATCACGTCGCCGCGCCGGTGATGTATCGCGCGACCAAAGACGTTTCGGCCGCGAAGGACCTGTCCACCTTTGGCAAGGCCAAGATTGGCCTGCAGTGGCTGCTGTTCAAGAAGGGGCTCGGCGCGACCAATTTCTTCGAGGTGGGCACGTTCATGCGCACGCGCGACGAAGAGGCCATACCCAATGTGCAGTTCGAGTTCGTCCCGATGCTTGGTGAATTCCAGCATGGCAACGTCAAGCTCGAGAACGGTTTTCAGTACTTCCTCAGCCTCATGCGCCCCAAAAGCGAGGGACGCGTCTGGGTGGAGACGGCGGATCCGACGGCTGCGCCAAAGTTCGTGTTCAACTACCTGCAGCATCCCGACGACATGGTGCAGGCGGTCCAGGCCGTTAAGGCAATTCGCAGCGTAGTCCGCCAGCAGGCCTGGGACGAATTCCGGGGCGTGGAGGAAATGCCTGGATACTCGGTCGCGACCGACGATGACATCGCCAATTGGCTGCGCGGCATTGCCGGCACAAACTACCACCCATGCTGCACCTGCCGAATGGGCGACGGCGACGACGCGGTCGTCGACAAGGACGCAAAAGTGCACGGCATTGAAGGTCTCAGAGTTGTTGATGCCTCGATCATGCCCGAGATCGTCAGCGGTAATCTCAATGCCCCGGTTATCATGATGGCGGAAAAGGTCGCGGACGCCATCCGAGGCCGCGTCGCTTTGCCTGCGGATCTACAGCCGTATCACACCGCTTGAAGACAGTCAGGGATGCAATGTCGAGGACGCTTGATATCTATCGTGAAAACGATTACATAAATCAAAACTCGTGTGGCGAAATATTGCAGCAGAAAAATTTCAATGAAAGAGAGTGTATAGGCGAATTAATATTTGAAACGTCAGCTGACGCCATCGTTTCTGGCCAAGGTATTCGTTGAAAACTCGAACAAATCCGATCTCGAAAAGGAGCATGGACGTGAGTGAACTAAAAGGAATCTGTGTGCCGATCTGCACGCCATTCAAGGACAATGGCGCGGCCCTCGATGAGGGCGCGCTGGGCGCAAACATCGATACGCTGATCGATGCGGGCATTCATATCATCGCGGTCAACGGCGGAACGGGCGAATTCCCGTTCCTGACTGAAAGCGAGAAGCGGCGCATAGCGGAGGTTGCCGGCAAGCGCATCAACGGTCGCGCCAAGCTGATCGTCCAGACATCGGCCTTGCGCACTGAAGACGCCATCGAAAATTCGAAGCATGCTCGCGACGCCGGCGCCGACACATTGCTCATCCTGCCGCCCTTCTTCGAGGGGCCGGGCGAGCCAGGCGTTCGCTACCACTACGAACAGGTATCCAGCGCCGTGAACACTCCGATCATGGTCTACAATATTCCTCAGTACACCGGTTTCGACATCACGCCTGACGTCTACAAGCGCTTCAGCGAGATCGATACCGTCAAGTACATCAAGGACAGCACCTCCAACATGATGCGCATCGACCAGCTGTCGGCACAGGGTGCGAAGGTGTTCAACGGCTGCGACTATCTGAACTTCTACAGCCTGCTGAGCGGCGCGCCGGGTGTTTTCACTGGTTCCGGCAACGCGGTTCCGGAGCAGCTCGTGCGGCTCTACGATCTGGTTCAGAGCAAGAACCTGGCCGAAGCGACCGCGCTGTGGCTCAAGCTGCGTCCCCTGTCGCTGCTGCTCTGGACCGCCCCCTTCAATCCAGTCGCCAAGGCAGCAAGCACCAAGACGGGGCGCCCTGTCGGCGAGTGCCGCCTCCCGGTTATCCCCTTGACCGCTGAGGAGGTTAAACTGGTTGACAAGGCGCTTGCAGCGGCAGCTGCCTGACGCGATCCGGTCGTCCCCGGGGCTTCGTTGCCCTGGGTATCCGGCTGCTGCAACTGGTCCTGGACATTCGTTCTTCCTCGTCCAGCATCGGATTGCACGATTTCATGGCCGGCCTGGCAGAAAGGATTGAGGAATGCGGTTGTCGCGGATGATCAACGTCGTGGGCGCTCACGCCGAGGGCGAGCCGAACGACGTCATTACAGGCGGTGTCATCGATGTTCCCGGCAAGACCATGTTCGAGAAGGCACGATGGCTGGAGACCAAAGGCGATGACCTTAGAGCCTTTCTCCTGCATGAACCTCGCGGCAAGGTCACGCTCTGCACCAACCTGGTTCTGCCCTCGTCTCACCCTGACGCTCAGATGGGTTACGTCATCATCGAACCGACCTCCTATCCGCCGATGTCGGGCACGAACACCATATGCACGGTGACCGTGCTCCTGGAGACCGGGATCATTCCGATGCAGGAGCCTGTCACCAACCTGACGCTTGAGGCGCCAGCCGGCCTGATCGAGGTCGAAGCGCGGTGCCGGGACGGAAAGTGCGAAAGCGTCAAGTTCAGGAACCAGCCGTCCTTTGTCATGCACCGAGACCGGATGATCGAGGTCGAAGGCATAGGATCGCTTCGCGTCGACGTTTCCTACGGGGGGATGATCTACGTGATCGTCGACGCCCAGGATTGCGGCTTCGAGATCGAGCCGTCCGAAGCGCGCGATCTTTCGGATGTCGGCGAAAAAATCAAGCGGGCGGCGGCCGAGCAACTGCCATCCGTGCACCCCGAAAACCCAGAGATACACACAATCAACCAGACGCTTTTCGCCGGTCCGCTCGCGGTAAGCGACGGGATCAAGACATCCAGGAACGGGGTCATCGTCTCGCCAGGCAGACTGGACCGCTCGCCTTGCGGGACCGGCACCTGTGCACGACTGGCGCTGCTCCATGCACGCGGTGAAGTCGCTGCCGGCGAACAATTCATCCATGAGTCGATCATCGGCACAAAATTCGTCGGCGAGATATTCGAGAGCACCCGGATCGGAGGTCTCGACGCCGTGTCTGTCGCCATCACCGGACGGGCCTGGATCACAGGCTTCCATCAGTTCGTGCTCGACCCGAGCGATCCGTTTCCGAGGGGCTACACACTTTCCGATACCTGGCCCGGTGCCTGACCAATATCCATCAATGCCATTTGCAGGAGTTCAAGATGAACGTGCACGCAGACTTCCACGCCCAAGCCGAAAAGCTGAAATTCGAAACACGGGCCTTTATTGACGGTGCCTATGTGGCGGCAAAATCGGGGGAGACGTTCGAAACCGTCAATCCTGCCACCGGCAGGCTCCTTGCCAATGTCGCCGCCGGCGGCGCTGCGGACGTCGACCTTGCGGTCAGGGCCGCACGCCGCAGTTTCGAGGCCGGCAGTTGGTCGGGCATGCCGCCGCGGGAGCGCAAGAAAGTCCTGCTGCGCTTTGCCGATCTGATCGAAAAGCACAGCGCCGAACTCGCGCTCATCGAAACGCTCGATTGCGGCAAGCCGATCAACGATTCCCTCAGTGTCGACTTGCCCGACTCCGTCGAGACGCTCCGCTGGCATGCGGAGGCGACGGACAAGATCTATGATCAGATGTCGCCGGCGCCGCGTGACGTCGTGTCGATGATCGTGCGCGAGCCGATCGGCATCGTCGGTGGCGTCATTCCCTGGAACTTCCCTCTGTTCGTCGCGATGTGGAAGTTGGCGCCCGCCCTGGCGGGAGGAAATTCCCTCGTCCTGAAGCCGGCCGAACAGACGTCTTTGTCGCTGATCAGGCTGGCGGCACTGGCATCCGAGGCAGGCATTCCGGACGGCGTCTTCAACGTCGTCCCGGGTCTGGGGCCGACTGCCGGCCAGGCGATCGGCCTGCACAGGGATATCGACTGCGTGAGCTTCACGGGCTCTGGCGAGGTCGGTCGGCTCTTCCTGAAATATTCTGCCGATTCCAACATGAAGAGGATCATCCTCGAGTGCGGCGGCAAGAGCCCGGCAATCGTCATGAGCGACGTCAAGAACTTCGCCCCTATCGTCGAGAATGTCGCGACGGGTATTCTTTTTTGCCAGGGCGAGAACTGCTCGGCCGGTTCCCGCCTCATCGTCCACGAGAGCATCAAGGACCGCCTCCTTGATGAGCTGAAGCCGGTGTTCGAGTCCTGGACGGTCGGCGACCCGCTCGAGCGCTCGACGCGCATCGGTGCGATGATCGAGGAGGATCATCTCGCCAAGGTCTTGTCCTACATCGAAACGGGACGCAATGAAGGCGCCAAGGTAGCATTGGGGGGAAATCGTGTGCTGGCCGAAACAGGTGGCAGCTTCGTTGAGCCGACGATCTTTGATGGTGTTTCCAACACCATGAAGATTGCCCGTGAAGAGATCTTCGGGCCTGTCCTGTCGGTGATCTCGTTCAAGGACGAGGCCGAAGCGGTTCGCATTGCGAACGACACCAACTACGGCCTTGCCGCTTCCCTCTACACCGACGATCTCAACACGGCGCATCGCGTCGCCAAGTCGATCCGCGCCGGCACCGTCTCGGTGAACTGCTATTCAGAAGGCGACTTCGCCGTGCCCTTCGGCGGGTACAAGGAATCGGGCTTCGGCGGCAAGGACAAGGGCCTCGCTGCGCACGACCAATACACCGAAACCAAGGCGGTGTGGATCCAACTGCGCTGATGGCATCCGGTGGCCGGCCCTCTCGGCCCGGCCATCGGCCCTTCGCGGGAGATCGGCGCGCCCGCAGGCTTGCGGGCGCCCTGTTGGATTTGAGGGAAGTCAATGACATCTGTTGCAGTGCTTAGGGAAGAACAGCTGAGCGCCCTGCGATTGACGGCTGCCGGCAGACCGCGGCGAACCGCCAATCCGTTCTCCGGCGTCGGCCCTATCACCGATCTCACCCTGGACGAAGTCGGCGCGCGGCCGCTGCGTTTCGAGTTCGAAGCTTGGCTCTACTTGGGTTTCGCGAAGACGAACCAGATGGCGTTCGGGCTAGGCGGTGGCCACAGGATATTCCAGCAGGGCGCCTTCTGATGGCCAGGCAGGCCTCACTCCCCAAGCTTAGTGTTGCTTCCCAACGGGACGGGGATCTGCTGCCCACCTTCGAATTTTTCCGCAAACTCACGGACGCGGCTGCTGCGGAGGTGATGCCGAGGTTTCGCAAGAGGTTGGCCGTCGAAGCCGAGGTCAAACCCGGCCTGCAATACGATCCGGTCATGGAAGCCGACCGAAATGCTGAAAGGGCTATCTGCGACATCATATCGGCCGAGTATCCGATGCACGCGATATTGGGCGAGGAGCTCAGCCCGTCGGGATCCGGGCCGCTCAAATGGGTGATTGACCCGATCAACGGGATGAAACCCTACCTATGCGGGCTTCCGGTCTGGGGAACTCTGATAGGCTTCACCGTCGATGGCCGCTCCGCAATGGGAATGATGAACCAGCCCCATACCGGGGAATGCTTCTGGTCCGATGGTACGAAATCGGTCTGCCATTCGGCCCATGGCGAGACCGTTTTGAGGGCGAGCGGCACTCAACGTCTTTCCGACGCGATATGCCACACGAATTCTCCAGAACCCTTCGCGCGCCGTCCGGGGCGAGGATTTGCCCGGCTCGCGTCGTCGGTCAAATTCACTCGCTACGGTGGCGAATGCTACGCGTTCGCCATGCTCGCCGCCGGCCAGATCGACCTTTGCGTCGAGCTCGCCCTGACAGCCTATGACGTCGTTGCGCTTATTCCGCTCATTGAGGCCGCCGGTGGTGTCGTCACTCGCTTCGACGGCGGTCGCCCGGAGCGGGGCGGCAACGTCCTGGCCTCGGCAAACGCCGTCCTGCACGAGGCTGCGCTGCGGATGCTCAACGACATCTGAACCCTTGCCGAGGGTATCTTGAATGGACAGCAAGAACGAGATCGAGCGAAAGGACGAGGATAACGCTGCCGAGCGACGAGCCCGTTTCTGGGGCTGGTTTTGGATGGCGGTCGCAACAGCGGCCATGTACCTTCTGGTCTGGGTAACCCGTTGAAGCGAAGAGTCGTCACCCACCGTCAACGCCGCAATCCAATCACGCATTCGCGCTTTGCGTCTGTCAAAGGGCCTGTAATTGCTTCCATGTCTCTGCCTCGATGGCGATGCCGCGCTCGGCCGCCAATTTGCGGGCGGCGAGCCTACGTTCACCTGGAAGGCGCGTCTGCCCGGCTTCGGCCATCGCCTCGACCAATTCCTCGATCCGCCCTGTGAACATTCTCAGGGAGCCATTTCCTTTCGTCGGGTCGATCAGGATGATGGTTTGACCGGTATGAGCGGAGTCGGCCCCGGGATAGGCCGACGAATTGACCTGATGGGAGAAGTTGCTGCCTGTCAGCGCTCCGCCAAGGATGTCGATCATCATGGCGATGGAGGATCCCTTGTGTCCGCCGAAAGGCAGCAGCGCACCCCCGTCAAGTATAGCCTGCGGGCTGCTGGTTGGCAGGCCCGAGGCGTCCAGGCCCGTTCCTTCGGGGAGCAGCTTGTTTTCAAGCGCCGCAACCTTCACTTCGCCATGAGCCATTGCTGCCGTCGCCTGATCGAACAGGAGAACCTGGCCATCTGCGCGCGGCACGGCGAAGGCCATCGGATTGGTTCCGTAGAGCCGCTTGTGACCGCCGTGAGGGACGACATAAGTGACACTGTTGACGACACTGAGGGCGATCAGTCCCGCCTCCGCGAATGGCTCGACATCCAGCCAGAGCGGACCGTTATGATGGGCATTGCCGATGGCGAGCACACAGGCGCCGGCCGATCGCGTCTTGTCGATGGCCTGCGGCATGGCCGCTTCCAGCGCCGGTCTGGCATAGCCATTGCCGGCGTCGGCACGAAGGAAAGCGGTTCCGGCGTCCTGGATTTGCGGAACGGCGCGGCCGTCGACGAAGCCGCTCTTGAGATTGCTCACATAGCCCGCCATCCGGAACAAGCCATGGCTTCGCGAGCCGTCGCGTTCGGCGCTCGCGCAATTCGTCGCCAGGGCTCGGGCGACGCTGTCGGACGTCCCGTGGCGCAGCATGATAGCTTCCAGCATGGCGATGAGCTCGGGCAGGCTGAGATAAATGGCTGGCTCATGCGACAAGGATGCGGTCATGACAAATCACGCGCTTCAACAGAGCGACGCGCCTCCCTGCGTGGCTCGCCTATCGGGGCCGCCAACGGCTGCATTGCAATGTCCGTTGGCGGCAGAGTGCCTCGCGTAGGTTGGGGGCGGGCCTGTGCTTCAGCACTCAACGCCATGGCGCGCGCTATTCGTTGACGTAACGCCGCGCACAGCCATGGCCGAGTGAAATCAAGATTTCATGCTCGATCGTTCCGCAGGCCTTCGCCAGATCGTGGTCACGAACATGGGGTCCGAGGATTTCGGCCGGACTGCCTGGTACCAGCGCCCAGTCAGGAACCCCCGAAACGTCGACGGTCAGGAGATCCATGGAAATGCGTCCGACAACCTGGGCGGCAAAACCCGCAACGGAGACGGCAGCGCGGCTTGAGCCGGCCCGGGAATAGCCGTTCGCGTATCCGATCGCGACCGTCGCGATCTTGGCTTGCTCGGTCAGGCGGTAGGTCGAGCTGTAGCCGACAGGGGCACCGCGCTTCATCGTCTTGACCTGAATGATCGGCGCGACTACGCGAGCTGGCTGCAACATGGGATTTGGGCGCCCTGTCAGCGGGTTGATCCCGAATGTCGCCTTGCCGGGCCGGACCATGTCGAACGCGTAGTCCGCGCCCAGATAGGTGCCAGCCGAATTGGCAAGCGACATTTTCGCGATGGGAAGCCCGCTCACCGCGCTCAGGAATGCCCCGCGCTGGAATTCGCACCTGTCGAAATCGAGGTCATCGGCTGCCGAAAGGTGCGACATGTAGAGGATAGGCGGGATCCGCGACAGGAGCGGCAAGTTCTGGCGAAGCCACGCGACGTCATCGGCCAGCAGTCCGAGCCGGTTCATTCCCGTGTCGAAATGGATGATCGAGGCGAGAGGACGCTCCACCCCGACCGCAACCTTTTCCCATTCCTCGATCTGATTGCGACTGTTCAGGACGGGTACTAGGTTCGCGCCGACAAATGCCTCCCTTTCTTCGGGCAGGAAGCCGCCGAGCACGCAAATCTCTGCTTCTTGAAGAGCGACTCGCAGCGTCACGCCGTCATTGGCCGTTGCCACGAAAAACGTCCTGGCGCCCGCTTGCCTCAGCGCCAGCGCGCTCGGGATCATGCCATGGCCGTAGGCGTCGCCCTTCACGACGGCAGCGCAATCGGCCCCGCCCGCCATGGCGTTCAGTCGCCTGTAATTTCCCCGCACTGCCTCTAGGTCGACGATCATCTCAGCCTGATGGATCAGACTGAGATTTCCTCCGGCGGAGGACAAGGGATGACTTACGGTCATGATCGGCACCCGTGTTTCCAAAGAAGCTGCGTCAGTAAACGTTTACATAATTAACTCAAGGGCTATCCTGCTTTTTTGGCCAAATCCGGAAAGGCGTACCGCGGGTCGTGCGTTCCTAAGGGCAATCAGGTTCGACGGGCACGGCAATGCCCGTCACGAGATCGCAGCACGCTTTGAGTTTAGTTCAGCAGGATCGACAGGTAATGCTCCGCCGCCTTGGACTGCGCCTGGGCGATCATACCGCGCTGAACACTCTGGTCCGCCAGCATCGCCATCACGGCCGGGCTAAGTTTTGCAAACATTAGAAGCGCGAGAAGAGGGATGCAAAATTTCGCTATCTGCAGGAACACATTGCGCGTGTGATTATGCATGGCGCGCCCTTGAGGGGTTTTCACTTGATGCCTCTCGATCACAAGCCGCTAGGTGCCGACGGCGTCACTTGAAGAGTGGTAAACGTTTACAGATAACTGTCAATGGGTCTCGGACGATACGAGGCCGGCTCGATCAAAAGATACCGTTGCCGCGAGTAGGTCGGAGGCGACAGCCACTTACTTGAAGAAACAGCGGTCGAGTGTAAGGGGTCTCCGCAGTTCAGAAGCGATTGGCGACGCGGACGAAAGCCGTTCCGGCAAGCAGGAACATCCCGGCCAGCAGCAAGTAAATGTTGGCTAAGGAGGTTGCCTCGGCGAGGGTGCCGAAGCTGGGTGCCGCGGCCAGGGCGACTATGTAACCCGTCGCGAAGACGACCACTATGTTTGACGCATCGCCGCGTCGTCCCGCCATGCTCAATAGTGTGGGAAAGATATTCGATACGCCGATGCCCAACAGGACAAACCCGAATAGCGCCACAGGCACCATCTTGGCAGAGGCGACAATCGAGAGACCGACGATCACGAGGCCTGTCGAGATTGCAAGAAGTTGCTTCTCGCCCACGAGCGTTCTGAAGCGATCGCCAGCCAATCGACAGATTGCCATGGCGCTTGCGAACGCCGCATAGCCGAGTCCAGAGAAGCTGAAATCGAGCGCAAAATGGCCAGTTAGGAAGAGGGGACCCCAGTCACGGACCGCTGCGTCTGTCGACATGCACACACCGGCAAGCAGGCCTGCAACAACTAGCAGCCACTTTGGGCTGATTGGCCGGGCTGCCGTAGCGCCCTCACTTGGCCTTGCAGCGAGAAGCTTGCTCTGGTTTGCCACGAAGAGACTCGAGAGTAATAGCGCGGCTATTAGCGCACCCAACGAGCTCCCCGCAAATTTGACAAGCAGGCCCCCCGAGGCGGCACCTGTAAGCCCGCCAAGGCTCCACATAGCGTGGAATGTCGACATGAGGGCCTTTTGGGATAAGCGCTCTGCCTCGACCGCCTGCGCATTCATGGCGACGTCCATGAAATTGCCCGCAAGTCCCAGCATCAGCAGGACCAGGGGGAACAGGTTTGGGGCATTCGTGAACGAGGCCAACACGACCGTCGCCAGGAGAAGGGGCGCCGACACTCGAACCACTTGTTTGCTGCCGAAACGCGTGATGAGAGACCGGCTCGCCAGCATGGCGAATAGTGAGCCCGCGACAATCATGAACAGCGACCAGCCGAACTGACTGTCTGGTATCGAGAGGCGCGCCTTGATTGTCGGCACAAGTGAAGACCAGGTGCCGAATATGCAGCCATGCAGGAAGAAAATGGAGAAAATAGCCGTGCGGCTCTTGCGGTCGTCTATTGAGGGCCAGGCAGGTTGATCTGCGAAGCGCTTCGGAATTTCCAACACCGTTTGGTTCTCCACTGGCGCCTTGCGCCTCGGTCAATGCCACCCGACGGCATGCCGGGCTCGGTCCAACGCATGCCGACTGGCCTGTCTCTTCTATGAGGCGAAAACCTTTGAATACACGCAGAGAACCCCTGCTAGGAGCACCTGATGGTCAGCTCACCGCACTCATCTTACATCGCGGCAGCTACAGGGCGATTTCGCAGGTAAAGCTTTGCATTCGCAATCTGACGCACGGGAGACGTCTTTCTAAGAGAAAGTAGATGTCGACCCTGCAGCGCAGTAGAATGCGGGTCTACCCGGTTCTAGTAACCTGAAGGGTTCACGTCATCAGCGAGCCGCTCAATGCGGCTGAAGATCCCTAGCGCATCGGAATATCCGCTGGATTCAAAATGGAGCGGTTCGACCGGAACCGCTCCTCGTGAATGAACCTCAGACCTGCACCGAGCGGCCGGTCTTTGCCGCTTCGCGTGCGGCCACGGCAAATTTCAAAGATTTCAAACCGTCGCGACCTGTTACCGTTGGTGAGCCATTGCCAGCCATGGCTGCATTGAAGTCACGGACAACCTTGTCGTAGGCATTCACATGGTCGATCTGCTCTTCGACCTGTTCGCCATTCTTGCGCACGAACACACGTCCACCACCACGCTGGAGCAGAACGTCGTCCGCAAAAACGGAAGCCTTTGTGCCAAAGAGCTCAACCGTCGTTCTAGCGTGATCAATAGCAAAGCTCTCGGTAATCTGAACAATTGTGCCGGTCTTCATTCGTGCGACGATCGCGACCGTATCCTCGACTTCCTTCGACGTTATCCCATTGTTGGCGGTCATCGCTACGACCTCCTGCGCCTCCGTGCCCAGGACGTAGTGCAAAAGGTCTGCGTCATGCACGGTAAGATCAAAGAACACGCCGGCTCCGGCGGTCACGGAATCGGTTCTCCAGCCGCGATTGGCGACCGGAAGCAGCACACCGAACGTCATGCGGGCCGCGACCAGTGCGCCCAGTTCACCATTCTTCACCAAATCGTGGAGCCTGATGTGGGTCGCCATGTTCCGCAGATGGTGATTGATGCCCAAAACGCGTTTGTGCGTTTCGGCGGCCGCAACCATGGCTTCGGCCTCGGCGATTGTCATTGCCATTGGCTTCTCGCCGAGCACATGTTTGCCCGCCACGATTGCCGCAATCGCATCGGGGGCATGCTTTTCATTGGTGTTGCTTATATAAACGGCGTCGACATCCGAGCGAAGCAGCGCTTCGATGGTATCGTAGACCTGCGGGATGCCGTTTCGCTCGGCGTAGGCGCGTCCACGGGCCGTATCGGAGGAGAACACTGCGGCGACCTCGCTGTTCGGAGCGCTGTTGATGGCCGGTATCAGCCACTCCTCGGCAATCCGGCTGGCGCCGACCAGTCCCCATTTGTAAATTTTGCTCATCGATTTCTTCCTGCTGGAATTCATGGTCATGGAGGGGGCTCATTCCAAGCTGACACACGAGGGCCCTCAAGCCCCCTGCAGAATGGAGAGACGAAACTCCGATTGCGCTCAGCCGATCCGCGGCTACCGGTTGCTATCGGCGGCGATTAGTTTCGTGACGATTTGGCTCGGAACGCGTGTGGCGCCCTTCTGGCAAGCATTTCTTCAGTGCGCCCTTTTTGACGAACGGCTTGGGTGCTTGATAGAGGTGGACGAAGAGCGCCTTCTCGCTCGGGCCTCTTCACCGCGCTTATCTTTACATCGGCGGGGTCCCACGGCGATTTCGCAGACAGAGCTTTGCATTCGCGATTTGACGCACAGGAAACGCCACTTTGAGATGAGAGTTCGCGGAAATCAGGTATCGCGCCGGCTATCAGTGCCGCAATGTAGGAAAAACACGGCGATATTAATTAGATGGGTGACAATCAAGTGGGCATCATTCCAGTTCGCGGCCCGCACAGGTAAGGCGTTCCTGTCTTTAAAGCGGTCTCGTAACTACGCGGAACGATACGGGAAGTTTTTCGATTATGGCCCACGAAAAACTCGTTTAAACATGTCCTCCGGGGCCACCAGAAGATCAATTTAAGTTATTGATCTTGCTGTGTATTTCCGAGGCTGTCCACAACGCGGACTCGAACCCCCTCTTTCTGACAATAAACTACCCAGGCGATTTTCCTTACCATCTCAGAATCGCTTGAGCCGATCGCATTGTTCCGAGGGTGGGCGGCGAGAGCGCTACTGTGTTTCCCTCCATTCGGAAACGCCGCGATATTGTCTAAGGGGCTGAGCCCTGTCTCGAAGCTTCAAAAGACCGGGGAACGGCCCCGAAGCCGACGTACGTTTTCCATGACACGAACGGCTGCAATGCGCCTGAAGTTGGCCATTGAACTTGTCATGGGCCGCCGTCCAGAAGCAGACATTCGAGCGGCTGGCCGCAGTGGCACCTCCGCGCCCAACAGCGGCCATCCTCCCCTTGCTGGTGCAACCGCTACTAGTTACAAGCTCGGAGCAGCGTGGACAGGCTGCTACACGCATTACACGGGCTACGGTCTCGAACTCGGTGCGGGGCTTATTTGGCGAAGCGGCTTCGGAATTCGGTAGCGACGGAAACTCCAAAATTGGTTTCAAATTAGCCAGTCTGCTTTCGGCCAACTGCGGAATAGCAGCCGCGCTCCACCGCCAGCCGCTTCAGCAGCGCCGACACCGCGTCGATCACCGGTGTCGGCCGGGCCGTCAGCCGGCCGAGTTCCTGAACGGCGGTCACCAGCGCGTCGATTTCCATCGGGCGGCCGCGCTCCAGGTCCTGCAGCATCGAGGTCTTGTGCTCGCCGACGTCGCCGGCGCCCTTGATGCGGCGGTCGACGGCGATCGGAAAGCGCACGCCGAGGCTTTCGCCGATCGCCTGCGCCTCCAGCATCATGGTGCGGGCGAGCGCGCGGGTGCCGTCGTCGGCGACGATCGCCGCCAGCGTCGAGCCGGTCAGCGCCGATATCGGGTTGAAGGACAGGTTGCCCCACAGCTTCACCCAGATTTCGCTGCGGATGTCGTCGCGCACCGGCGCCTGCAGCCCGGCCTTGACCATTTCCTCGGCCAGCTGTGTGACGCGCTCGCTCTTCTCGCCGGAGGGTTCGCCGAGCGAAAAGCGCCTGCCCTCGACATGGCGGATGAGGCCGGGCGCGTCGACCTCGACGGCGGGATAGACGACCGAGCCGATGACGCGCTGCGGTCCGATCCGCTGCCAGATGGCGCCGCTTGGGTCGACACCGTCGAGCCTTGTGCCTTCGAGCGGGCCGCTTAGCCTGTGAAAATACCACCACGGCACGCCATTCTGCATGGTGACGACCGCGGTGTCCGTGCCCAGCAGCGGCCCGATCTGGTCGAGCGCCGTGGTCAGCGAATGGGCCTTCAACGCCAGCACCACATAATCCTGCACGCCGAGCTCTTCGGCCTTCGCCGCGGCTTTGACCGGCGCCACCGTCTCCGCGCCGTCCTCGATCAGGCGCAGCCCGCCCGCGCGGATCGCGTCGAGATGCGCGCCGCGCGCGACGATCGACAGATCGGTGCGGCCGGCAATGGCCAGCTTGGCGGCGAGATAGCCGCCGATGGCGCCGGCGCCGAAAATGGTGATCTTCATTGTCACAGCCCGAGCTTGGCGGCGAGCCCGATGCGCTGCAGTTTGCCGGTCGCCCCCTTGGGGATCTCGTCCAGGATCAGGATCTTGCGCGGCACCTTGAAGTCGGCTAGCCGCGTCGCAGCGTGGGCGCGGATATCGCTCTCTGAGGCGCTCATGCCTTCCCGCAGCACCACGGCCGCCGCCACCTCTTCGCCGAGCTTGTCATGCGGCATGGCGAAGGTCACCACCTGCACCACCGCCGGGTGGTCCATCAGCACGTCGTCTACCTCTAGCGGCGAAATCTTCTCGCCGCCACGGTTGATGATCTCCTTCAGCCTTCCGGTGACCCTGAGATAGCCATCCTCGTCGAGCACGCCCTGGTCACCGGTGTGGAACCAGCCATGCGCGAAGGCCGTCGCGTTGGCATCGGGGTTCTTTTCGTAGCCCAATGTGACATTGGGGCCGCGAATGACGATTTCGCCGGTCTCGCCGGCCTGCATCAGCCGGCCGTCGAGCGCCATGACGGCCACTTCGGGTCCGCCGGCGGCGCCGACGCTGCCCGGCTTGCGCAGGCCTGGCGGCAGCCGGTTCGAGGCCATCTGGTGCGCTGCCTCGGTCATGCCATAGGCTTCGATGACCGGGCAGCCGAAGGTCGCCTCGAGTTCGGCCATCACCTGCGCCGGCAGCGATGCCGAGGACGAGCGGATGAAGCGCAGCGAGGCCGCCGCCAGCACGTCCGGATTGCGCGCCGCGCGCGGCAGGATCGCCTGGTGCATGGTCGGCACGGCCGTGTACCAGCTAGGCCTGGCGTCGCTCAGCCACTGGAAGAAGCGCAGCGCGTTGAAGCCCGGCGTGCAGTAGATGCTGCCGCCGGCGGCGAGCGACGACAGCACTGCCGCGATGAGCCCGTGGATGTGAAACAGCGGCATGATGTTGAGGCAGCGGTCGTCGGCGCTCAGGCCGAGCGTCGCGCCGATATGGCGGGCGGAGGCCGCGACATTGGCATGGCTGAGCGGCACCAGCTTGGGGCGCGAGGTGGTGCCCGACGTGTGCAGCAACAGCGCGATGTCGTCGTCGCGCGCCATGTCGGGCGCCGCCTGCGGCCCCACTGACGGGCCCTCGATGACGAAGCTGCCGGCAGGGGCGCCGGCCGGCACGACCAGCCGCAGCACGGCGATGCCCAGACGCTCGGCCACCGTCACCGCCGGGCCACTCTCGTCGGCGGAGACGAGGATCGCCTTGGCGCCGATGTCGGTCAGGTAGAAATCGAGTTCGTCCGCCCGGTAGGCCGGATTGAGCGGCGCCGTCGAGGCGCTTGCCGCCACCGCGACGAAGCTCGTCGCCATCTCCGGCCCGTTCGGCAGCACGATCGCCACCCGGTCGCCCCGGCGGATGCCGCGCGCATGCAGCGCCGCCGCCGTGGCGCCTATCAGCTGGCGCAATCCGCCATGGGTGAGGGTGGGCCGGTCAGGCGCCAGGATCGCCGGCGCGTCATCGGCTCCGGAGGCGAGCGGGCGTGAAAGCCCTTGCGAATTTGCGTTGCTGGTCATGGTCACCGACTATCGTTCCAATCCGTCAAAATCCAGCCGCGACACACAGATGTGATGCCGCCGGCTCTCAATATCCCAACGCCATCCCGTCCTTGCGCGGGTCGGAGGCGCCGGTCAGCGTGCCCTTTTCCCAGTCGATCAGCACTGCCTGGCCGCCGCCAAGCGGGTGATGCGGTTCGACGATGCGATGGCCGCGCTTGCGCAAGCCCTTGATCGCCTCGTCGGGAACGTTGCGCTCAGCCTCCACGACGTCATCGTTGTAAAACACACGCGGCGCATCCATCGCCTGCTGTGGATCCATGCCGAAGTCGATCATGTTGGTCAAAAAATGCACATGGCCGAAAGGCTGGTAGCCGCCGCCCATGACGCCGAACGGCATCACCACGCGGCCATTCCGGGTCGCCATTCCGGGCATGATTGTGTGCATCGGCCGCTTGCCGGGCGCGATCGCATTGGGATGCCAGGGCTCGAGCCGGAAGCTCGAGCCACGGTTCTGCAGCACCACGCCGGTCTTCGGGCTGACCACGCCGCTGCCAAACGAATAATAGGTCGAGTTGATGAAGGAGACCGCGTTGCGGTCGCGATCGACCACGGTGATGTAGACCGTGTCGCTGCCCGGCAGGTCCAGCTTCGGCAGATGCGTCATCGCCCGCTCGGGGTCGATCTCGGCGCGCAGCCTGTCGGCATAGGCGGCGGACAAGAGCTGCTTGACCGGCACAGGGACCTGGTCCTGGTCGCCCACAAAACGGTCGCGGTCCTGGTAGGCCAGCCGCCCCGCCTCGATTTCCAGATGCAGCCGCTCGGCGCCATTGGGATCGAGCCCGCCAAGCTTGAAGCCGGACAGCACATTCAGCATTAGAAGCGCGGTCAGCCCCTGGTTGTTCGGCGGCATCTGGTGGAAGTCGTAGCCGCCGTAGGAGGTGCTGACCGGTGCCACATAGTCGCCTTTGGTCGCCGCGAAATCCTCTTGGCTATGCAGCCCGCCCAATTCCTTGAGCCGGCGCACCATATCGTCGGCGACAGCACCCTCGTAGAAGCCGGCGCGGCCCTGCTTGGTGATGATGCGCAAGGTAGCGGCGAGTTCCGGCTGGCGGTGGACGTCGCCGGCCCTCGGCGCCTTGCCGCCGGGCAGGAAGATGCGCGCGGCATGTTCGTCCGCGGCAAGGTCGATCTCCGGGTCCGCCCAGTCGAAGGCGACGCGGTCGTGCACGACATAGCCGTTCTCGGCATAATGAATGGCCGGCGCCAGCACCTCGGCGAGGTCCTTGCTGCCATGGTCCTCGAGCAGCCGGCACCAGGCATCGATGGCGCCCGGCACCGTCACTGCATGCGGTCCCTGTTTGGGAAGCTCGCTGAAACCCCTGTCCAGGTACCAGTCGACGGTCGCGGCCGCCGGCGCGCGGCCGGAGCCGTTGAAGGCCAGCACGTCACCTTGTCCCGCCGGGCAGTAGAGCACGAAACAATCGCCGCCTATGCCGGTCGATTGCGGCTCGACCACGGCCTGCACGGCGGCGGCGCAGACCGCCGCGTCCATGGCATTGCCGCCGGCGCGCAGCATCTCGATCGCCGCGAGCGTCGACAGCGGGTGCGATGTCGCGGCGACCGCTTCGCTGGCACGAACCGGCGAGCGGCCGGGAAACTGGAAATCACGCATTCTGTCTCTGTATCCCTTGGTCTGATCGAAGCGACATGTTCACCATCGCGTAACACAACACGGCAGCAGATCGTTTCGGCTTGTCGGCGCAGCCCATGTCGCCAATTCTCCTGATTATGCCCCGGTGATGTTTCATGCACGGACCCGATAGGGCGTTAGCCAGGTCTCCAGGGCATTCAGGGCCGAGATGATCGTGAAATTTATGGTGAGGTAAATCGCGCCCGCAGCCACGAAAACTTCGACGGCGCGATAAGTCTGAGAAATCAACCCCTGGGCTATGCCTGTCACTTCCATCAGGGTGACGATCGATGCCAGCGACGTACCCTTCACCATGAGGATGATCTCGTTGCTGTAGCTTGGAATGGCTTGGCGCAGCGCCAAAGGCAGAACGACGAGGCGCAGTGTCTGGATCCGTGTCATCCCGAAAGCGGAAGCGGCCTCGACAAGACCGCGCGGCACGCCTTGTATTGCGCCCCGCAGGATCTCGCTGCCATAGGCTGCGGTATTGAGACTGAGTGCGATGATGGCGCACCAATAGGGCTCGCGAAACAGCCACCAGAGCCCAACAGCCTGAAGCGTGGGACGGAACTGGCCGAGGCCGTAATAGATGAGGAATATCTGGACGAGCAATGGCGTGCCGCGAAAGACGGCGACGAAGGCGCGTATCGGCCAGACCAGCATCCGATGGTTTCCCTGCTGCGCCAGTGCGAGCAACAGGGCCAAGGCAAAGCCTATTGCGATCGACAGCCCAGCAAGCTGCAAGGTCAGCGGCAAGCCGGAGAGCAGGGTTGGAATGATCTCGACAAAGAAATGCAGGTCGATCATGCGTGGACCATGCCTCGCCACGCTCGTGTCTCGCCGTAGCGGAAGACCGATCCGGTCACCGCGGCGATGAGGAAATACAGTGCCGCGGCGGCCAGGTAAAAGACGAAGGGCTCCCTCATCGATCCTGCGCCGATCTGAGATTGCCGCATCAATTCCACGAGACCGATCACGGAGATCAGGGCCGAATCCTTGAGCACCAGTTGCCAGACATTTCCGAGGCCCGGCAGAGCGTGCCGCATCAATTGCGGTATGATGACGAGGCGTAGCGAATGGAATCGGGCCAGGCCCAAAGCCTTGCAAGCTTCGAACTGGCCGGGATCGACGGCGAGATAGGCTCCGCGATAGACCTCGGCTTGATAGGCGCCAGAAATAATGCCGATCGCCAGGACGCCGGTTGCAAATGTCGGGAGCCCGACGAAGCCGGCGCTGCCGAAGAGTTTTCCGATCTCGGTCAAGGCGATGCTGCCGCCATAGTAGAGCAGGTAGATCGTCAACAGATCGGGCACGCCCCTGAACACCGTGCCATAGGCCTTGGCCAACCACGACGGTACAGCTCTCGGTGAAAGCCCACCGCTCGCGGCCACTGCGCCGAAGAAGGCGCCGAGCAGGAAGCCTAGGATGGACAGCGCAAACGTAACGCCTGCTGCCAAGAGCAGCGCGCCGCCCCAGCCGCCCTTGCCGAGGGATAGGATATGGAGTGCATCGGTCATTTGAAACCTAGATGATCAGGGGCGTCCGGCCGATCGGTCGACACCGACCGGCCGAACAAGTCCCCAAATGGCTACTTGACCGGCGTCACGTCCGTTTTCACCCATTTTTCCGAGATGCTCTTGATGGTGCCGTCGGCGATCGCGGCGCTGATCGCGTCGTTGAGCATCTGCTTGAGCTTGGTGTCTTCCTTCCTCAGGCCCGCACCGGTTCCGGCGCCGAACAGACCGCCGACAAAGCCGGGCCCCGCTACCGTGAAGTTCGCGAATTCGGGTTTTGCAAGCGTCGCGGCGAGCGCCGTCTTCTGAGCGAATATCGCGTCGATGCGGCCCGCGGCCAGATCGAGATCGTGCTGCTCGGTCGTCTTGTACTCGCGGATCTCCACCGTGTCCCCGAAGTATTTCTTGACGAATTCGAGCATCGCCGTTGCCGCCTGGACGCCGACCACCTTGCCTTTCAGCAAGGGCTTCAACTTATCGATCGCGGCCTTGGTAGCAGCCTCATCGTCCATTTTGAATTTCTCGGTCGAAGCGCCGAGCTTGCCCAGGTCGCTGTCCTTGGCGGCTGCGAAACCACCCGGGTCGATCGCATAAGGCTGGGTGAAGTCGATGGTCTCGAGGCGTTTCGGCGTGATGAACATGCCGGCCATGATCACATCGAACTTGCCGACCTTCAGCGCAGGAATAAGACCGTCCCAATCCTGGGCGATGATGGTGCATTTGACCTTCATCCGCTCGCAAAGATTGTTGGCGAGATCGATCTCCAGTCCGTCGAGCTTGCCGTCGGCGTTGGTGAAGTTCCATGGAGCGTAGGCGCCCTCCGTGGCGATGGTGATGGCCTTGGGCGCGTCCTCGGCCAAGGCGGTGTGCATGAAGCCGAACATGCTGAGTGCGGCCGCAACTGCGGCCAAACGATTGAATTTCATTTGGTTCCCCTTTTTTTGGTAGGCTGATTGAACGATTCCCACGCCCGGCCGCATTGCCGTTCGAGGCCATTCATGCCCGGTCGGTTTTCGTCACCGGCCGGGACTCACGAGCTCGGCCAGCAGCGGCGCCGTGCCGAGAACATGTTCCTGCATCACCTGTTCCGCGTGCTGTGCGTCGCCCGAGCGCAAGGCAGCGATCACGGCGGCATGCTCCTCGCGCGCGGAAAGCGGCTTGTCACAATCGTCGAACCAGATGCGCATGTAAGGCTCGATGACCACATGCAGCGCCGATATCTGGTGGACCAGCTTGGGCCTCTGGCTCAACGCACAGATGCGGCCATGGAATTCCTGGTGGCGGACAACCCAGTCGCTACCGCCGCTCTGGCCCGCGCGTTCCATGCGTTCGAGCAGGCGGTCGAATTCCTCGAACTCCTCTTCGTCGATCCGGGGCATCGCCAGCCTGACGGCCAACCCCTCCAGAACCGAGCGAATTTCGAAAATCTCATAAAGCTCGTCGACAGTCAGCCCAGCGACCACGCATCCCCGATTTGGGCGAAGAACCACCAGCCCGTCGGATGCCAGGCGCCGAAAGGCTTCCCGCACCGGCATGCGGCTCATGCCTATTTCAGCCGCGATGTCTTCGGGAATGAGGCGGTCACCCGGTTTGTAACGACCGAGGCGAAGCGCTTGCTGAAGATGCCTATATGCCTCCTCCTCTGCGGTGGCGGGCAAGCGTGGCTCGACGGAGAAGGCTGCTGGCACTTTGCACCCAAAAGTATTTTTGTATCCACGTATTATCAAATCCGGATTTGGCTGGAGCGTCAAGACCCGATCATGACGAAGTAGGGAGGGAAGGTGGGCGATCTCGGCTGCTTCAAAGGCACGGGGCCTGGTTCCCAGAGGTCAAATCACGGTCGGCAGCCGCAATTGCCATCCAGTGCATTTGGTGCAATCTGCCCCCATGAAGATATCGGGCTCCGATCTCCATCTCTTTCGTGTCTTTGAAAGCGTGGTCCGCAACGGCGGCATGTCTGCGGCACAGATGGAACTGTCGCTCAGTCAACCTACGATTTCCAACCATCTGACGGCGCTTGAACAACGGCTCGGCGTGAAGTTGTGTGAACGAGGGCGGCGCGGGTTTTCGCTAACGGAGGAGGGGCGGCGGGTTTACGAAATCAGCACGGAAATCACCGGGATGCTGGACTCCGGTTCGGCCCGGCTTTCGCGTGTTAGAAGCGCTTTGGCGGGAAAGGTCGGCGTTGGCATTGTCGACTGCTTAACGACCGACCCAAGTTTCCGGCTCGCCGACGCTATTGCCGAGCTTTCCAAAGCTGCGCCGGAAATCGAGCTTGATCTCAAGATCATGGGCCCCAACGACATAACGAAGGCCGTGGCGGAAAACGAAATAGACATTGGGATAGGTGCCTCCGACATCAAAGTCGCAAGCGTGCAATACCAGATCATCTACCAAGAGGAGCACGCGGTATTTTGCGGTTCGGCTCATCCTTTGTTTTGCCGAAATGACGAGACGATTACGAGTGAGGAATGCTACGGCCATCCGTGGGTAGAGAGAGGATATTGGTACGGGATTAGGCGTCACCGCTTCGATACCGCCGCGAACCGGGTAGCCTTTGATATTGAGGCGCAGCTTCTGATGGTCCTGTCGGGCGCCTACCTCGGGGTCCTGCCGATACATTTTGCGAGCATGTTCGAACAGCAGGGGCGTCTTCGCCGACTTCCCATAGCCGACGAGGCCTATTCCGCCGACATCGAGGTCGCCACGCGAACAGGCGAGCAGGCTGCCAACGTCAGCTATGTCCGTGATGCGATCATCAGGGCGCACCAGATGCATTTGTGAAAACCAATGTATCCGTTCTCTGAATGATATTCTTGCCGTGTCGATAGAGGTCTAGCCTCTCGTAGGGCTGGCGATGCGCAGCGCAAAAGTGCCGCCTGCGGACTTGCCCGCCAAACGTGCAAGTTCGACGTGGTCGCCACGTCGGGTGTCGCTATTTAGCCTTAAGGCATGGGATGAGCACGGACGCACTGCTGCTTCGCAACCTTCCTAATTTTCCGCCGGAGACGACAAGGCGCCTCGTAGCAACCCGGTACGGGATCGACGGGACATACACGCAACTGGCTTCCGAGCGCGATCTGTCGTGGCGGATCGAGGGCACCGATGGCCGCGACGTCGTCGTCAAGATATCGAATGCCGGCGAACCCGAAGGCGTCGTGGATATGCAGGTCAAAGCCCTGAACCATATCTTCGAGCGCGATCCGTCCCTGCCGGTGCCTCGCGTCGTTCCCTCCCTCGCTGGCGCCCCATATGAATGGATCGAGGACGAGCGCGGCTGCCGGCACATGATCCGTGTGCTTACTTTCCTTCCGGGGAAGATCATGGAGCAGGTTGAGGAAGCCTTTTCCGCCGCCACTCGGTTCAACATAGGAGCGATGGTAGGACGGCTTGCCTATGCGCTGCGCGATTTTTTTCATCCATACGCAGGCAGCAATGTGCACCTCTGGGACATTTCACGTGCCCTGGCCTTGCGCCCGCAGATAGCAAAGATCTCCGACCTCGGGCTTCGGCAATTGTGCGAGGAAATCTTCGAGCGCGCCGAGCGCTTTACCCTTCCTCAATTGCTGAAAACGCGCCGGCAAGTCGTCCATCAGGATTCCCATGGCGGCAACATCCTTGTCGATCCCAACGACAGCACATCGCCGGTCGGTATCATCGATTTTGGCGATATGGGCTACAATCCCATTGTTGCGGACATTGTGACGGCTTGCGAGACATTCTCGAAATCCGATGATGATCCGATCGCCTACCTCTGCGATGTGGCGTCGGGTTTCGATTCGACATATCCGCTCGAAGAAAATGAGATCGATCTCATTTTCGACGCGATGCTGCTGCGCCTCGCACTGGCCACCGTCATCGTCGAAGCCAGGGAAGCCACGATCGAATCCGGCATTCCCCATATCGAAAACGCCGGCCAATACCCGCGAATGATGGAGTTGCTGAGCCGGCAAGGGCGCCCGGAGGCGGTACGCCGGCTTCGTCAGGCGTGCCGGTTTCCGGTCTATCATCCCTCGGGCAATGGCAGCGAGCCTCTCGCGAACGACTATGACCTGGTGAGGCATGAGCGCGACGCCCATCTTGGTCCGATATGGCATTTCTACAAGCAGCCCCTGCACATCACGCGCGCTCGAGGGGCCTGGATGTATGCCGCCGGCGGGACGGCTTATCTCGACGTCTACAACAACGTCCCCCAAATTGGTCATTGTCACCCGCACGTGGCGAGAGCCATATACCGTCAGGCCAGCGCGTTGAATACCAACACGCGATACATGTGCGACACGGCGGTCGAGTATGCGGCGCGATTGACCGCAGATCTGCCTGATCACCTGGACACCTGCATTTTCGTCAATTCAGGCAGCGAAGCCAACGATCTGGCGATGCAGATAGCCATGTCGCTCAGCGGGCATGATGGCGGTCTGATCATTGACCAGGCCTACCATGGATGCACCGAACTCACGACGACGCTCTCCAATGAAAGCTGGCGTCACTTGCCCGCCGGCGAGCATCCCAGGCAGATCGAGACCCTGATGGCCCCGGATATGTACAGGGGCCTTTTCGCCAACGACCCACAGGCAGCCGCGAACTACGCTGCGGATGCCGACCGGGCGATAGCCGCCTTGCGCGCCAGAGGGCACAGGCCGGCGGCATTCATGGTCGACACGGCCTTGTGTTCGAGCGGCGTGCTGCGGGCGCCTGACGACTATTTCAACCTCGTCGCGAGAACCGTCAGGTCGGCGGGTGGGTTCGTCATCGCGGACGAGGTGCAGGCCGGCTGCGGTCGCATGGGAACCTTCTGGGGGTTCAGGGCGAACGGGCTCTCGGATGACAATGTCGACTTCGTGACGATGGGCAAGCCGGTCGGAAACGGCCACCCGCTCGGCGTCGTCATCCTCGGTTCGGCACTTATGAAGCGTTTCCTCAACGGCACCTATCCGCTGTTGTTCAGCACATTCGGCGGCAACACCGTCGCATGCGCGGCGGGCATGGCTGTTCTGGACGTCATCGAGCGGGAAGACCTGATCGAGCGCGGCGCCGCCACAGGAGACTATTTGCGCCGGGAGCTTGGGCGTCTGGCGCAACGGCATCCCATCATCGGCGACGTACGCGGTCTAGGCATGATGACCGGCGTTGAACTGGTGACGGATCGCTTCACCAAGGAACCGGCGGCGCGGCAGACCGATCAGCTTGTCGAAGCCTTGCTCGCACGCAACATCCTGACAGGGAAAGGCACGCCGAACACCCTCAAGTTACGTCCACCGCTGATCTGGTCGCGAAAAGAGGCCGATATGTTCGTCACGGCTTTTGACGACAGTTTGAGCGGACTGCAATGACCTCTGCCAGGGCTTGCCTGGGCCAAAGCATGTCAGGCGAGCCCCCAGAAAATCGGGAACGATCGGAAGACCAGCACTGCTTCCGCTGAGAAGGGAACATCGGCCTGCCTGCAAAATGGCAAGCCGGACCAACAGGAGAACGAACATGAAGAAACAGCTACTCGGACTGGCTGTCACGATGACGGCCGTCCTCTTTTCCGCAGGGGTCTCGTTGGCGGAGGACAAGGTCGTCAACGTCTATAACTGGTCTGATTATATCGACAGTTCCATCCTTGATGATTTCACCAAGGAAACCGGTATCAAGGTCGTCTACGACACCTTCGATTCGAACGAAATTCTTGAGACCAAGCTGCTTGCCGGCGGCTCCGGCTATGACGTGGTGGTTACAACCGGACCTTTTCTGGCCAGGCAAATTCAGGCGGGCGTGTTCCAGAAGCTCGACAAGTCCAAGCTGCCAAATCTCAAGAACATGTGGCCCGAGGTGATGGCGCGCTTGGCCCAATATGACCCGGGCAACGAATATGCCGTCAACTATATGTGGGGCACGACCGGCATCGGCTACAATGTCGACAAGGTGAAGGCCGCGCTCGGCGACATGCCGATCGACAGCTGGGATGTGCTCTTCAAGCCGGAGAATGCGGCCAAGCTAAAGGACTGCGGCATCAATATCGTCGATGCGCCGGAGGAGACTATGGCCATTGCCATGAACTATCTCGGCAAGGACGGCGACAGCAAGAAGAAAGAAGACCTCGAAGCCGGTGGTGGCATCTACACGAAAATCCGGCCCTATGTCCGCACCTTCAGCTCCTCTGCCTACATCAACGACCTGGCGAATGGCGATAAATGCATCAGCATCGGCTGGTCGGGTGACGTGCTGCAGGCCAAGAACCGCGCCAAGGAAGCCAACAACGGGGTCAAGGTCGAATACCTGATCCCTAAAGAAGGCACCTATATGTGGTTCGACAATCTGGCTATTCCTGCCGACGCCAGGCATGTCGATGAAGCGCACGCCTTCATCAACTACTTGATGCGGCCGGAAGTCATCGCCAAGTCAACCAACTATGTCCAAACTGCCAACGGCAACCTCGCCTCGCAGAAGTTCATCGACGAGGCCGTGTTGAAGAACCCTTCAGTTTATCCGACGCAGGAAACGCTCAAGAAGCTTTTCACGATTTCTTCGTATGGGTCGAAGGAACAGCGCGTCCTTACCCGGCTCTGGACCCAGATCAAGACGGGCAGCTGAACGGGGCGGTCACCGCCCCACTTTTGCTGGCTGCGCCTCTGGTCAAGGTCTGCCGCCGCCACCTGATGGCCATGCGCGGAAGAATGGCGGGCGAGTCCGCGGTCTCTTGGACCGGTAACGCGCAAATCCACTCTCGGGGGCGGATCCGAATGCGGAGCCGTCCATATCAATCGCCGATTTGCTACTAATTCAAACTGGGAGAAACAATGCCATTCCAAGATCTGATCCAGCCTGAACTAGGCGCCTATGTCAGCAAAGTGGCCACGCCAGGCGACTTTGCCCAGTTCTGGGCCTCGACCATCGCCGAGGCCCGCCAGGCCGGCGGCAAGGTCGACATCGTACCGGCGCAGACGACACTGAAGGCGGTCCAGGCTTTCGACGTCACGTTTCCGGGATACGGCGGTCATCCGATCAAAGGATGGCTGATCCTGCCGACGCATCGTGAGGGGCGGCTTCCTCTTGTCGTGCAGTATCTCGGCTATGGCGGCGGGCGCGGCTTGGCACATGAGCAACTGCATTGGGCGACCTCAGGATTTGCTTATTTTCGAATGGATACACGCGGGCAGGGAAGCGACTACAGCGTAGGAGAGACCGCCGATCCCGTCGGCTCGACCTCTTCGTTTCCCGGCTTTATGACGCGTGGCGTACTGGACAAGAATGACTACTATTACCGGCGCGTGTTCACCGATGCTGTGCGGGCGATAGACGCTCTCCTGGAGCTGGACTTCATCGATCCCGAGCGCATCGCGGTTTGCGGCGACAGTCAGGGCGGCGGCATTTCGCTTGCCGTCGGCGGAATCGATCCCCGCGTCAAGGTCGTAATGCCCGACGTGCCGTTTCTTTGCGACTTTCCCCGCGCTTTGGGGACTGCCGTGCGCGATCCCTATTTGGAGATCGTCCGTTTCCTGGCGCAGCATCGCGAGAAGAAGGCGAAAGTCTTTGAAACGCTCGGCTATTTCGACTGCGTCAACTTTGCCAGGCAGTCCAAGGCAGCGGCGCTGTTTTCCGTGGCCCTGATGGACGAAGTCTGCCCGCCTTCTACCGTTTATGGCGCGTTCAATGCCTACACGGGGGAAAAGACCATCGTAGAATACGAATTCAACAACCATGAAGGCGGACAAGGCTACCAGGAGCGCGAACAGATGGCGTGGCTCAGCGCGCGGTTCGGTGTCGACTGATGTCAGCGGCCCAGCACTGGCCGGTTTTACCTTCCCAAGGGACCTCTGCTTGCCCGGGCAACCGGGCTCCAGCGGCTACCAGCCGCCCGGCTGCACGCTTCCATGCCCGCAAACAGCACATGGCGTGCGCTTTGAGGGACCCGCGGCAACCTTAGCGGTCAACGACCTCGGAGGGGCTGGGCGGCCGCTGCGGCAGAGTCCCGCGCGACCTTGATGCCATCGGCCTCTCCTTGCTCGGTGTCAGCTTACCCAGTCCTTCCCGCAACCGGACCGGCAGCAATCGGCCTCACTACGGCCGTTCTGGAGGATGGCTGCCAACGTTCGTACACTTCGTAAACTACATCTGTTTAGCGCCACGAGACGATACGGAACGATATGGGAAGCTTTCAGATTTTTGCCCACGAAACTCAATGAGTTCAAGACGCCCTCCGGGCCTGACGCGCTGTTATGTTGCCGTAGGATAGAACCCCTACATCTGGTCACGCGAGATCCGAGCGTTGCGCTCGCGTTCGAATACCTTGTGACCGTCAGCCAGTGCTTCAACCCGCTCCGAAATCACCCATTCGGCCGCCGTACAGGAGAGACGGGTGGTGCAATGGCTTTCCGTTCGCCAGTCTGTCCGTTGGGCAGCGCATGTCCAGCGAATCTCGGCGGCCAATGACAGGGGATCGTCGGGGGCTATAGACCATACCTCTCGCCGGATGTCGCGCGTGCACAAGCCGTTCTCCGGATGTCGACTGACCCGTATCCTCATGCACGCGGTAATGAGTGACACCTTGCTGAAGGTCACGTTCGACCGAACGGGCAGACAATCCTTCCGTCAAGACTTCATAGCGGGGCAGCGGATCGGGATCGGGTGGTTGAGGCACTTCGATCCTGCGATGCCCACCAAGCAGGGGTAGTTGCAGTTGCAGCGCCGAGAGGTCGATCACCAGAGTCGCGTCGCAAGGCGGTGGCAAGATGGTCGGCCAATAGGCACTGGACAATGGCGCAGACGGTGGCCCGGCGCAAAGCGGTAGCCGCACGCATCAAGCACCAGTTCGACTGCGACGGTCTCGCCCGGCTTCATGGGCTGTGGCTCGTTAATCCCTTGCCGGGGATGGCTCAAACTCAGTTCCGAAATGCAGCCACGGCGTTGACCTTCCGGTGCATGAACATCTCCGCTGCAGGCATCAACCTGCCATCGGCAACATATCGGCGTGTTGAAGAGGAGCGTCCTTGATCCGGATCTGCGCGCCGTTCGGCCCAGTCACCGATAATTGTCAGGGCAATGCGGATCTTCACTTTTCACTTTTTGAGTATTTGACTTACTCCCACTTCTTCTGGTCCGACCTGTTCGCCAGGGTCGAACTCACCTTCAAACAAGACTGTCGCGACCGACCCAAGCGGATTGGCGATCCGGTCCTCCAGCAGCTCGATCAGTTTGTGCCCGACGGCTGCCATGTCTATGGAATGAACGCCGATATTCGCCGGCAGGAAGCGCGACAGACGCGTGTTGTCGCGAGTGACGATGTGGACGTCTCGGCCCGGCTCAAGGCCCCGTCGGCCGAGCGCGTGCAGCGCCCCAAGCAGGCCCAGTTCATTGGCGCACGCCAGGCCCGTTGGCGGATCTGACGACGCCAGCAGCCGATCGAACCAGGCTGCGCTCGATTCCATCGTAAACGTGCCGTGGCCGATCAGCGATTGGTCGATCGGAAGGCCGGCCTCGGCCATCGCTCTCTGATAGCCTTTGAGCCGCGCGGCGCTCGCCTGGTCCTTCGCCACGAGAAGCTGCAGCGCTATGCGTCGGCAGCCCTTGCCCATGAGCCGTCGAGTCGCGTCATAGGCGATCTGCTCATTGTCGATATCGACATAGGGATAGGCGGCGTCCACATCGGTTCTGCCGAAGGTGACGAACGGAATGCCCTGGTCGAGCAGCAGCTTGATGCGCGGATCGCCCGAGACCATGCGCGTGATGATCAGCCCGTCCGCGCTGCGCGCCTGCAACAGGCGCCGCATGCTTTCGACCGGATCATCGTCGGGCGTGGTGGAATATATGGACAGGCTGTAGCCCGTTTGCCGCGCCGCCAGCGTCATGCCCTCGATCAGGGGAAGCTTGGCCAGATCGGACAGGTAATCGCTCGTCTCCATCGGCAGCACCGCCGTCAGCGTCATGGTCCGTCCGGTTTTGAGCGCGCGACCATGATGATCAGGCACGTAGCCGACGCGGTTGGCCACCTCCTTGACCCGCGCCACGGTCGAGGGGTGCACCTCCGGACCGTCCTTCAGAGCGCGCGATACGGTGGTCACCGAAAGAGAAAGTTCCGCCGCGATCTGTTTTAGATTGGCCATGTCGCCCGACTTGATTTGCGAATGCGTCGGCTGATTTTGCTGCGCTTCGTAACGTTACCGGATTCGACCTGACGGTCAAATCCGACGCCCCCCACTATCAAATGTCCGCCGTAAAGCCGCTTGACTCAATGCCGTTTCGCTGCAATCGTAACGTTACGATTTCCTAAAATGGGCACGTAATCGACGCTTTGATGAATCCTGGAGGAGGAAAATCCATGTCTTGGCTACCACGCATTTCCTTGGCGGTGATCGCAGTCTCGGCTGCCTTGCCCGTCTATGCTCAAACGGTCACCATCACCACCGCAGGCGGGGACTATGGCAATGCCATCAAGGAGGCCATGTGGGCTCCCGCTGCAAAAGAGCTTGGCTATGAGGTCCGCGAAGAGACCCAGAGCGACGGCCTTGCCGCGTTGAAGATGCAGGTCACCTCGGGCGCGGTCACCACCGACATCATCCATCTCAGCTCGCCGGAAGGCGCACAGGCGGCCGCGCAGTCGCTGCTGGAACCGCTCGACTACAAGATTATCGATCCCAAATCCGTGCCGGCCGGCGCAAAGTCCGATTACTGTTATCCCTTCGATTCCTACGGCACCGTCATGTCGTGGAACACCAAGGCCCTTGGCGACAACCCGCCGAAAAGCTGGGCGGAGTTCTGGGATGTCGCCAAGTTCCCGAACCGTCGCGCCTTGCGCGCCAACGCGCAGGACCTGATCGAGATCGCGCTGCTCTCCGACGGCGTGGCGCCGGCGGACGTTTATTCCGTGCTCAGCACCCCGGAAGGGCTGCAGCGCGCCATCAAGCGGATCGAGGCGATCAAGCCAAACGTCTCCGTGTGGTGGACCTCGGGCGCGCAGTCGGCGCAACTGCTGAAAGACGGCGAAGCGGATCTGGTTGTCACCTGGAACGGAAGAGCCCAGACCGTGAAGGCGGATGGCGGCGCCGTCGACTATACGTTCAAGGGTTCCGTTATCGGCACGGACTGCCTCGGTGTGCCGAAGGGCGCCCAGAACAAGGACGCGGCCATGAAGCTGATCGCGGCGATGACGCAACCCGCTCGGGTGGCGAAGCTCACCGATTTCATCGCCTACGGGCCGGTCAACCCTGCCGCCTATGAAGGAGGCCTTATTCCGAAGGACCGTCTGAAGACCCTGGCGACGGCGCCCGAAAACGCCGGCACTTCGGTGTTCTCGAATGCCGACTGGTGGCTGAAGAACGGCGAAGCCGCGCAAAAGGCCTTCGATGAAATGATCAGCCGCTGACGCTCCAGCGCATCAGATGCAACGACGGAGCGCATGATGAAATCGCTTCCGATCACCATCGACAGTGTGCGTAAGGCCTATGGGTCTTACGTCGCGCTGGACGATGTCTCACTCGACATCAGGGCCGGTGAATTCCTGACGCTGCTCGGCCCCTCCGGGTCGGGCAAGACCACTTTGCTGATGGCTCTGGCCGGTTTTGTCCGGCCCGATTCCGGAAAGCTCCTGTTGGGGGATCGCGACATCACTCGCCTTGCCCCCAACAAGCGGGAGATCGGCATCGTATTCCAGAACTACGCCCTGTTTCCGCACATGAACGTCCTCGCCAATGTCGAATATCCGCTGGCGCTGCGCAGGAGACGGAAGGCGGAAGCGCGTCAGCGGGCACTGGACGCCCTGGCCCGCGTGAAACTTGACGGTCTGTCGGAGCGTGGCATCGGCGAGCTGTCCGGCGGCCAGCGCCAGCGTGTGGCGTTGGCGAGGGCGATCGTCTTCGAGCCGCGCGTGATGCTGATGGATGAGCCGCTGTCGGCGCTCGACAAGAATCTGCGCGAGACCATGCAGTACGAGATCCGGCGCCTGCACGATGATCTCGGGATCACCACCATCTATGTGACCCATGACCAGCGCGAGGCGCTGACCATGTCCGACCGGATCGCGGTGATGAACTCCGGCCGCATCCAGCAGATCGATGCGCCGCAGCACATCTATGACCGCCCATCGACACGCTTCGTCGCCGAGTTCATGGGCGAAGCCAACATTATCGCCCCGGGCCTAGCGCGCAGGATCGATGGCGCCGACGCGCCGCGCGAGACGCTGATGATCCGCGCCGAAAGCCTGCATCTCGACGCGAGCCTCGCCGGACGCGACGGAGTTGCCCTCGACGGGACACTGCGCGCCAAGGCATTTCGCGGCGAGAACTGGCTTTTGACGCTGGCGCTTGACGGCGGGCAGGAAATCCTAGTCTGCATTCCGGCGGCCCTGGCCGGTGGCTGCGTCGAGCTTGCCGCCAGTCAGCGGGTGACCGTCTATGCGCCGGCGCAAAAAGTTCATGTTTTGCCGGGAGCAATGGCGTGAGCGTCGCCGCCGATCCCGCGCTCGCCGCGGATGGCCGACGCGAGCGGCGCTTCTTCCTTTCGCTGTCGCTTCCGGCGCTTTTCATCGTTGGGCTGGCGGCGATACTGCCGCTCCTCTGGATCGTCCGGCAATCCTTCCTGACGACGGCGGGCCAATACTCCGTCGGCAATTACGAGAAGGTGCTGTCGAGCGGGCTGACATGGTCGGCCTTGGCCACGACCCTTGAACTGTCGCTGGGCACGCTGGTGGTCTGCATTATTCTCGGCATTCCGCTGGCGCTCGCTCTGGCCAGCACTCGGCCGAGGGTGGCCAACGTGCTGATGGCCTTCGTCATGCTGCCATTGTGGACCTCTATTCTGGTGCGCACCTATGGCTGGCTCGTGCTGTTGCGGCGCGATGGCCTGATCAATGCGGCTTTGACGGGTTCAGGCCTGACCGCGGAGCCATTGCCGCTGGTCTACAACTTCACCGGCACGCTTATCGGCATGGTTCACTACATGCTGCCGCTGTTTCTGCTGCCCGTTTACGCCGCGATGCGCGATATCGACACAAACCTCACTCGCGCCGCCGCCAGCATGGGAGCCACGCTCGGGCAAGTGATCCGCACGGTCATTCTGCCGCTTTCGGCCGGCGGCATCTTCTCAGGCTCGATCCTCGTCTTCATCTACACGATCGGCTTCTTCATCACCCCCGCGGTGCTTGGCGGCGGCAAGGTGAATCCGCTCTCCATCCGGATCGAGCGTACGCTGTCGACCTTCCAGGATTGGGGCTCGGCGAGCGTCCTGGGCATTCTGCTCCTCGTGCTCATGGCGCTGATCGCGGTGATGTTCCTGACGGCAAGACGGCTGATGGCACACAACAAAATGGGTGCGGCCCATGCTTGAGGCCTATCCGGACAACAGGCTCGCCCGCGTCGCTCTGTGGGGCTTTGCCGCGCTTGTCATGGCGTTCTTGATACTGCCGACACTTGTCGTCGTGCCGCTCTCCTTTTCGGCGTCGGACCTGCTCGAGTTCCCGCCGCGCGCCTACTCGCTGCGCTGGTATGAGAATTTCTTCGGGTCGGCCACCTGGATGGACGCGCTTAGGACCAGCCTGATCCTCGGCACTTTGACGGCGGCGATTGCCGTGCCGCTGGCGCTGCTGGCCTGCATCTCGACGAACAGGCTCGGCGGCCGGGCCGCGGCGACCATTCAGGGTGTTCTGCTCACCCCTTCCATCGTGCCGGGAATCCTGCTTGCGATCGGCCTCTTCTTCGTGCTGGCGGCGCAGGGCCTGGTCGGAACGCTGTTCGGCGTGCTGGTAGGCCACGTGGTGCTGGCTATCCCGGTCGCCTGTATTGTGCTGGTGCCCGCTCTTGCCCGGTTCGACTGGAACCAGGTCCAGGCGGCGCGCAGCCTGGGCGCCGACTGGGCCAGAGCCATTGGCGGTATCATCGTTCCGCAACTCAGGATCAGCCTGTTGTCGGCGACGTTGATGGCCTTCCTGACCTCGCTCGACGAATCCGTCATCTCGATCTTCGTCGCCAGCGGCCGCAACAGCACGCTGCCGAAGCTCATGTTCCTGTCGCTGCGCGATCAGATCGATCCAACCATCGCGACGATCTCGACATTATGGACCGCCATCGTCGTGGCCGTCATCCTGATCGTGACGCTTCGCCAGAAATCCTGACCGAGACCGGAAATCATGCCAAGCAATCCTATCGCAGCCGACCATCAGACAGACATCCCCAAGGTGGGGCTGGCGATCATCACCGGTTCTGCAAACTGGGGGCTGGCCTTTCCCGAAGATGTCGAAGTCGATGGCGTGCGCACCTTGCGGCGGGACATCAGCTTCGAGACGCCTTTCGGCTGCACTGACAACTGGAAGCTGATCGAGTTCGATGCCTCGATTACCGCCGAAGGCAGAACGAAACAGGCGCTGTGCATGTATTCGCATGGCAACCCCCGCGACCATATCGACCATTCCTGCCATCGCCGTGCGTTTTGGGTATTGATGAACGCGGGTGTGCGCCAGGTCCTGGCCTGCTCGACCATCGGTGCCGTCAACAAGGCGATCCAGCCCGGCGACATGGTGGTGAACGCCGATATCATCGAGCTGACGCAGACCCCGTTCTCACTGCTTCCCGGCCGCCAGAGCTTCGACTGTTCCGGCAAGCAGATCGTATGCCCAAGATGCGCGGCCGTTCTGGTCGAAACCGCGCGCCGTCACTGGCCGCCGCAATGCCGCGTTCATGGCATCGAACAGCAGCTGGTGGCTGCCCACTGTTACGGGCCGCGTCTTACGAGCCCGGCCGAAGCCTTGGCGTTTCGAAGCATGGGGGCCGACGTGCTCAACCATTCGATTGCCCCCGAAGCCACCTTGTCGCGCGAGATCGGCGCCTGTTTCGTGCCCTTGGCGTTCGTTACGGCGGCCTTCAATGACTATATGGACCGTAATCGCCAGGAATTGCTGCAGCAGGACGTGTTGCCGAGCCTGTCCATGACAGCCTCGCGGGTTGCGCTGGAAACCGCCGCCCGGCTTCCGGTCGATCCGCAATGTTCCTGCCATGGCTTGAAATCGCCGCAGCCGGAGGAACGCTCCAGCCGGTTCTGAGCCAACGCCAGAGCGACCCTCCTTCAGCCTCGCCGATCGGCACCTCGAGTGCCCGGCTCGCAGTAAGAGACCGCATCTATCGCGAAAGCTTTCTGCCACGGCTCTTCCCCGGCAGAGCGTCTCGCAGAGCGCGTGTGCTAAGGCGAAAGCCGTTTTCTGTGGCGACGAGCGCTTGCCGGGAAACTCCTCGCCCTCCTAGTCCCTAGGTTCGCCAGACCATACGAGAGAATACGAAGGAAATGGGTTGGCGAACCATCCGGTAAGGTATTGATTTTGTGTCGAAAACGATGTCCCTCCGGGCCCACCATTGTCGTTGTTTATCAATTACTTATCGCCAGCCGCTTCTTCGCCCGGTTAGCCAGATCCTGGCGGCGGAACCCCTGCCACGTCGGCAGCCAAGATCGCCGCAAGCCTGCGTTGCTCTTCTCGCAAGGGACGACCCTCCCGCCAGTCGGAACAATTTAGCCTAAGAAACGGCGCGAGCGAGCCTTGTTCGGATGCCTGGAATCCGAAATTGGCGCTAGGGGAGCATAACGCCACCGTCTTTATTTGTATCTGATCTGCTGATACATAACTCCGTGTGACGAGTGCGGGGCCATATGTCGAATGAAATCATGGTTGTCGATCCGCTTGAGCGGCTTGACTTGTTGAAGGGCCTCGCGAGCGAGGTCCGGGTCCGGATTCTCGATCTGCTGCACCGCAAGGGGCCGAAAAACGTCAATCAAGTGGCCGAAGAACTGGGTCTTCCGCAATCAACGATTTCCGCAAACATCCAGGTTCTTGTCGATGTCGGTTTGATCGAGACGAAATCGCAGAAGGCGCGCAAGGGAAGCCAGAAGGTTTGCTATTCGACTTTCTCCGAGTTGGTTGTCGTCTTTAAGGACCGCACCCCGGCGCAGGATCTCGGCGTCATAGAAGTGGCGATGCCGCTTGGACTCTATACGAGATGCGAAGTTTCCGCTCCCTGCGGCCTGTGTTCAAAAGACGGCGTCATCGGACTTCTCGATGTGCCCGACACCTTTCTCGATCCTGACCGTATGCGGGCAGGGCTGCTGTGGTTCACGCGCGGCTTCGTCGAATACCAGTTTCCCAACAATGCGACGCTTGCCAATGCCAAAGTCGGCGGATTGGAACTAGCGATGGAGCTTTCGTCGGAGGTCCCGGGCACATCGAAGGATTGGCCATCGGACATCACGGTAGCGATCAACGGACACGAGATAGATACCTGGACAGCGCCGGCCGACTATGGCGACAAGCGCGGCAAGCATACGCCCGGCTGGTGGAAGCTGGCCGGATCGCAATATGGCGACCTCGCACACTGGCGCGTCACGAACAACGGCACCTATCGCAACAACAACAAGGTTTCCAAATGCTCGCTGGCTGATCTGGAGCTCGAGCGGCACCGCTCGATCCGGATACGAATCGGCGTGAAGGAAGATGCGCGTCACCCCGGCGGCATAAACATCTTCGGTAGCGGCTTCGGCAATTACAGCAACGACATCGTTCTGCGCCTGCTGAAGGCTTAAGGGCACGGTCTCACGGAAACTGCGAACTGCTCCACTCTTTGTTTGGACGTAATTCCAACAGAAAGCGCTACGGCTTTTCCAGGAAAGCCGCACACATCTTTCCTGGAATTGCTCCAGGCCCTTGACGGGCGGGCGAACTCCGCCCTTAACTGACCCGTGACCCGGATATAAATCGGAAAGTCGGATTGATAGTCCGCAGTGGGAGGGATCATGAAGGCCAGAGTCACGGCGAACGCGGCCTATGCCGTCGCGGATATCGACAAACGTCTTTACGGCTCGTTCCTGGAGCATCTCGGCCGGGCGGTCTATACGGGCATCTACGAGCCCGGACATCCGCAAGCGGACGAAGAGGGAATGCGCAAGGACGTGATCGAGCTGGTGCGTGCGCTCGACACGCCGATCTGCCGTTACCCCGGTGGCAACTTCGTATCCGCCTACAATTGGGAAGACGGCATAGGGCCAAAGGAGAGCCGCCCGCGGCGGCTCGATCTTGCGTGGCGCACCACGGAGCCCAACCTGGTTGGCATCCATGAATTCGCCGACTGGGCCGAAAAGGCCGGCACCGAGATGATGCTTGCCGTCAATCTCGGTTCGCGCGGCCTCGACGAGGCGCGGGCGTTCGTTGAATACGTCAATCACCCGGGCGGCAGCTACTGGTCCGACCTCAGGGCCAAGAACGGACGCACGCAACCCTGGAACTGCCGCCTCTGGTGTCTCGGCAATGAAATGGACGGTCCCTGGCAGGTTGGCCATAAGTCGGCCAGCGAATACGGCCATCTTGCCAACGAGACAGCCAAGGCGCTGCGCGGCCTCGACCCGACGGTGGAACTGGTCGTGTGCGGCTCGTCGCATTCCAATATGCCGACCTATCCGCAGTGGGAAGCAACCGTGCTGGAAGCGACCTACGAGCAGGTCGACTACATCTCCCTCCACATGTATTTCGAGAACTACGAGAAGAATACGGCCGAATATCTCGCTCTTCCGGCCAAGCTCGACCGCTACATTGGCACGGTCGCGGGCATCATCGACTACGTGAAGGCCAAGACGCGCTCGAAGCGGAATGTGAAGATCTCTTTCGACGAGTGGAACGTCTGGTACCATCAGCGCAAGCAGGACGCCGAGCGCATGCGCAGCTGGGACTGGCCGGAAGCGCCCAGGCTTCTGGAAGACATCTACAATTTCGAGGACGTGCTGCAGGTCGGTTGCATCATCAACACCTTCATCCGCCGGTCGGATATCGTTCGCATCGCTTGCATCGCGCAACTGGTGAACGTGATCGCGCCGATCATGACCGATCCCGGCGGCGCCGCCTGGCGGCAAACGATCTACTGGCCATTTATGCTGGCCTCCAGGCACGGCCGCGGCACCGCGCTGCAACTCGCGGTCGAGGTGCCTACCTATGACGCGGCCGCGGCCGACAAAGTGCCGTGGCTCGACATTGCAGGCGTGCACGATTCGAGCGCCGGCACGCTGACCTTTTTTGCCATCAACCGGCACGGGTCCGAGGCGATAGAGGCCGACGTCGCCCTCGAGCGGTTCGCCGCCAAGTCCATCGAGCACACGATCATCCGTCACGACGACCTCGAGGCCTGCAACACGAAGGACGCACCGGACAACGTATCGCCTGTCAAAGGCAACGGGGCAGCGCTCACCAGCAAGGGAATGACACTTAACTTGCCGCCGCATTCCTACTCGATGGTCCGCGTGACGCTTTAAGTTAATATCCGATTATCTGATATATACCCTAAAATCCGTTGCAGGTGGTTCGGTTTGGTGTAGCATTGAGACGTTCAAGGCGGATCTAACCGCCGTACTCGGGAGGAGCTGAGATGAACTTTCGCAAGATGATGGCCCTAGCGGTGATTGCGGCCGGAGGATTTTGGGCCGTCGCGGCCCAGGCCGAAGAAACCGTCGCATGGTGGGATTTCCTCGGCGGCGGTGACGGTGTGCGCATGAAGCAGATGATCTCCGACTTCAACGCCGCCCACGCCGGCAAGATCAAGATCGACGCCACGACGCTGGAGTGGGGCACGCCCTTCTACGCGAAGGTGCAGACCTCGGCCGCGGTCGGTGAGGCGCCTGACGTCATGACCTATCATGCCAGCCGCATCCCCTTGGCGGTGAGCCAAGACATTCTCGAAGAAATCACCGCCGACGATATGAGCAAGATGGGCCTCTCTGCCTCGGACTTCGCCCAGACGACGATGGGCGCCGTGACGGTCGACGGCAAGCAATACGCGGTGCCGCTCGATACCCACCCGATCGTCCTGTACTACAATCGCGTCCTCCTGAAGAAGGCAGGCGTGCTCGGCGACGACGGCCGTCCCGTGGGTATGAGAAACAAGGAAGAATTCACCGCGACGCTGCAGAAGTTGAAGGATGCCGGCGTCGAGTTCCCGCTGGGCAGCGTCACCGCCGACGGCAACTTCATGTACCGCACCATTTATTCGCTGGTGTGCCAGCAAGGCGGCGAGCTTCTGACGGGCAACGAGTTCCTCGCCGGCGACAATCCTGAAAAGCTGGCGAAAGCGTTAGCGGTCCTGCAAGGGTGGACGAAGGCCGGGCTGCAGTCGACCTATACGGACTATCCCGCGACCGTCGCCCTGTTCACCTCGGGCAAGGCCGCAATGATGATCAACGGCGTCTGGGAAGTTCCCACGATGACCGACCTCGCCAAGCAAGGCAAGCTGTTCGACTGGGGCGCCGTCGAGATCCCGGTGATCTTCGACAAGCCATGCACCTATGCGGACAGCCATTCATTCGCAATCCCGAAGAACAAGGGCAAGGAAATCAGCCCGGAAAAGCGCGCCGCCGTCCTCGAGGTGATCTCCTGGATGGACAAGCACTCGCTATTCTGGGCCACGGCAGGGCACATCCCGGCCTACAAGCCAGTCACCGAAACGGCTGAATACAAGGCAATGGAGCCCAATGCGACCTACTCGACGCTGACGGCCAACATGATCTTCGATCCGAAGTCGCCCAAGGCTGGTGTCGCCGGGCCGATCTTCGACATCATGTCCAATTATTTCGTGCCGACCCTCAATGGAGAGATGGACCCCGGCGAGGCGGTGAAATCCATCAAGGATGAGCTGAACAGCATGTAGGGCTCAAGGGCTGGGACCGTCCTGTCCAGAGCGGTCCCAGTCATATTTGAGGAAGAGCCATGCTTCGCAACTCCCGCACTGAACGTCTTGTCGCGCTGGTGCTGGTCGCTCCCTTCCTGGCGATCTATCTGCTGGCGTTCGTCTATCCGATGGTCCAGATGTTCCGCATCTCCTTCACCGATGCGCCGCTGATCGGCGCGGGTCGGTGGGTTGGTCTCGACAACTACCTGCGGCTCGACAACGACCCGATGTTCCGGCGCGCGCTCTGGAACACCGCTTATTTCGTGCTGATGACGGTCGTCCCAGGGACACTCATCGCCCTGTTGATCGCGCTGGGCGTGTCGCGGCTCAAGGGCCACTTCCAGTCGATCGTGCTGGCGCTGTTCTTCCTGCCCTACATCCTGCCGGTGTCCGTCGTCTATCTGATCTGGGACTGGACGCTGAATTTCCAGTTCGGGATCGCGATGCATGTGCTGGACTGGCTCGGAATCCCGCGCGTGCCGGTCTTCAAGTCGCGCGTCTGGTTCTTGCCGGCTGTGGCCGGGGTGACAATCTGGTGGACCGCGGGCTTCTCGATCCTCCTCTTCCTTGCCGGACTGCGGTCCATACCAGCGGAGATCTACGAAGCCGCGGCGCTCGACAACTCGACGCGATGGACCACGTTCCGGCGCATCACCTGGCCGCTGCTGTGGCCGATCACCTCGCTGGTGTTCACCATCCAGCTCATCCTGCAGCTCAAGATCTTCGACCAGGTCTATCTGTTCTCGATCGGCGGCCGGCCGAACGACAATATGGTGCTCGTCTACTACGTCTTCCAGAAGGCCTTCCAGCAGAACCAGGGAGGCAGGGCGGCGGCCGTCGCCGTCACCCTCTTCGTGCTTGTGGTGGTCGTCTCGGTCCTGCAATTCCAACTGCTCCGGTTCGCCGAAAGGCGGCGCCGATGAACGCCGTGGCTGCGCAACGCTGGAACTTCTGGGGCGGGATCATCACCGCACTGACGCTCGTCTGGGCCATCCTTTGGGCGTTCCCGCTCTACTGGGGTGTGATCTCATCGCTCAAACCGGATGACGAGGTCGTACGGCCCTACATCGAACTCTGGCCCGAGACGCCGACGCTGGAGAACTACATCAGCGCTCTGACCACCACGCAGATCAGCGCCTGGTACGTCAATTCAGTGGCGGTCGCGGTCGGCGTAACGGTCATCACCATCTTCATCTCGATGCTGTGCGGCTACGCAATCTCGCAGTTGCGGTTCCCGGGGCGGATCGCGCTTTGGTGGCTGATCCTTGCCTCCTTCATGGTGCCGACTTCGGCGCTGATCATCAATCACTTCGTGCTGGTCGCCAACCTCGGCCTGCTCAACAGCTGGGCCGGAATCATGTTGCCGCAGCTCATCCACCCCGTCATCATCATCGTGTACAAGCAGTTTTTCGATCAGGTCCCGAAGGACTTCCGCGAGGCTGCGGTGATGGACAATGCGTCTGAATTCGGGATCCTCTTCAAGATCTACATGCCGATGAACTGGGGGGTAACGACCGCGCTGTCGATCGTCTGCTTCATCTGGACGTGGAACGCGTTCTTGTGGCCGTTCCTCTCCGTGACCCGCACCGAGATGATGACCATCACGGTCGGCATCACGCAGGTCAACGACGCCTTCGGTGTCTACTACGCGCGCCAGCTGTCGGCAGCCGTACTGGCCGGCCTGCCGGTGGCACTGGCCTACCTCTTCTTCCAGCGCCGGGTGACCGAAGCGATAACGCTCTCGGCAGGTATCAAGGGCTAGAGCCCCGGCAAGATGCCGGAGGGCACGACCCGCTCGGCGGGTTCAGTCTCCGTCGGCGCGTGCGTGCCAGGCCGACCCGTCCGCGGCGAAGAGATGCAGGGCCGTGGTGTCGAACTTCAGCCGAACGGCGTCGCCTGGTTTGACGCTCGAAAGCCCGCGATCCTGTGCCGTCACCTGCGTCCCATCCGCGAGCCGCGCATAGACGAGCGTTCGCTCGCCAAGGCGCTCGACAACGGTGGCCGTGGCGGATGTTTGATTGCCCTCAGCGACGACAGTCAGAGATTCCGGCCGTACTCCGAGTTCGCGCCAATCCATGTTGGCCGGCGTGCCAGGAAGTTCGACGAGCGATCCATCGGTCAAGCGCGCATTGAGCCTGTCGCCTGAGCCCGAAACCGTAACAGGCAGGATGTTCATTGCCGGCGACCCGACGAAGGTCGCGACGAATCGCGACGCCGGACGTGCATAGACATCGACGGGTCTTCCCATCTGCTCTATCCGGCAATTGTTGAGGATCACAATGCGGTCGGCGAGCGTCATCGCCTCCACCTGATCGTGGGTGACGTAGATCATCGTCGACTTCAAACGCTGATGCAGTTCGGCAAGCTCAACGCGTGTACGGGCGCGAAGCGCCGCGTCCAGATTGGAGAGTGGCTCGTCGAACAGGAATGCCTTGGGCTCCTTGACGATCGCACGCCCGATGGCCACGCGCTGGCGCTGCCCGCCGGAGAGCTGCGACGGCCGTCGGTGAAGCAGCGCTTCGATCTCCAGGATACGCGCAGCCTCGGCGATCCGCTGGCGGAT
>NZ_SRUX01000078.1:0-416 GCF_004791545.1 Mesorhizobium sp. M4B.F.Ca.ET.214.01.1.1 | reverse complement strand
CTTCCAACGGCTCTCGGTTTCCTTCGCCTTCCCGACCAGTTTCTTAGCTGAAATGTAATCGGCGAATAGTCCTTTCAACGACACGGGCGGCAACGGCTCCGGTTGCGGCTGGGCATTCGCCAACATCGGGTGCGAAGGCCGACGCATGCCCTCCGGACTGTCATGGAACCACCAGGCCGGTCCGAGCTTCAGCGCCGGATAAACGCCGGCGAGCGGCGCCAGCTCGCGCGAGTAGCTCGTCTCGTCCAGCGTGAAGAGAATGACGGTAAGGTCGCGCTCCAGCCCGACGCAGTCAAGCAGCGGCTTCAGCGCCGTCGCGTAATCGGTGCGGGTCGGTATGTCGAAGCCCTTGTCGCGGCCGAATCTTTGGAAAACCGCCGGGGAATGATTGCGCCAGGAACCCGGATGGATCTGCA
>NZ_SRUX01000077.1:0-418 GCF_004791545.1 Mesorhizobium sp. M4B.F.Ca.ET.214.01.1.1 | reverse complement strand
GTCGTGATAACCTTCCTGGCGCGGCCCGGACCAGACGTCCTCCAGCGACACGGCGAGCACGCCGGAGGGAAAGCGCAGCGTCGACACCGTGATGCCGTCGGAATGCGCAAATCGTGTGCGCGGATCCTTGCGCGTCAGCGTGGTGATCTCGTCCGGATCGCCGAACAGGAAGCGCAGCACGTCGAGGTGGTGCACGCTCATATTGGCGAGCGTCAGCCGGTCGTATTCGGCAAGAAAGGTTTGCCAATGCGGGATCGCGTGCATGTCGATCTCGGCAAAGACGATCTCGCCAAGCGCGCCGCTGTCGATGATGTGCTTCAGAACGCGCATCGACTGGTCGTAGCGCATGTTCTGATTGACCGAGAGTATCTTGCCGGAGGCGGCCGCCTCGTCGCGCAGCCTCACCGCTTCCTCGACC
>NZ_SRUX01000076.1:0-419 GCF_004791545.1 Mesorhizobium sp. M4B.F.Ca.ET.214.01.1.1 | reverse complement strand
CCGGTGTCTTCCTAGTTCCGGGCGGCCGTGCGAACCTGCCCGCGATGATTCGGGGGAGGTCGGCGGTGACGCTGTTTCGCATGGTTGCGCTGGCGGCACTGGTCCTGGCCAATTCGGCTGAGGCCGCCGACATGGCCTTCTGCATCAAGAACCTGCGCAAGGAAGGGGTCGCGGTCGAGCTGTTCAGCCGCGACCGCGAGATCGTCTGGCCGGGCAACGACAAGGTGTTCCTCATCCGTCCGGGGGCGAAGAAATCCGTGCCGATCTCCTGCGACAATGGCGAGCACATCTGCTGGGGCGCTTGGGTGAACGGCGACGATTCCGTCACCGCCGGCGTCGGCCCCGACAACGACCGCGCTTGCGACACCTGCTGCTTCATCTGCACCGACCATTCGACCGAGACGGTGGATCTGGCGGAG
>NZ_SRUX01000075.1:0-432 GCF_004791545.1 Mesorhizobium sp. M4B.F.Ca.ET.214.01.1.1 | reverse complement strand
CGGCGTCTACTCGATCGACGGCAGCGTCTCGGCCGCGGGACTGGCCAAGCTGTTTGACGATACACGCGGGACAATCTCTTCCAAGGGCACAATTTCAAGCCAGAAAATGGTGCCGCAGGCGTTCCGCGCCGACTACACCTCCGGCAAGAAGGCCTCTCTGGTCGATATCCGTTTTGGCAACGGCAATGTCACCTCCACCAAGGTGGTTCCGGCACCGGAAAAGCGCGATCCCAAGTCCTGGGTGCCGCTTGGCGCGGGTGACCTGAAGTCGGTGCTCGATCCGATGGCGGCGACCGTCATCTACGCCGACAGTCTCGACAAGGTCTGCGGGCGAACGGTCAAACTCTATGACGGCGAAATGCGCGCCAACCTGACGTTGACCTACGCTTCGAAAGGCTCGATCTCGGTGCCTGGCTATAAGGGTGACACGGT
>NZ_SRUX01000074.1:0-434 GCF_004791545.1 Mesorhizobium sp. M4B.F.Ca.ET.214.01.1.1 | reverse complement strand
TGCTGCGCGATCGCGCCGACCAGGCCGTGGCGATCTCGCGCCAGCCGGAAAAGAAGACCTCGACGCTGCGCGGCCGCACCCAGATCAACCTGTTCTATGAGGCCTCGACGCGCACGCAGTCCTCCTTTGAGCTGGCCGGGAAAAGGCTTGGCGCCGACGTCATGAACATGTCGGTGGCAAGCTCCTCGGTGAAGAAGGGCGAGACGCTGATCGACACGGCCATGTCGCTCAACGCCATGCGCCCGGACATCCTTATCATCCGCCACCAGTCGGCGGTATCAATCTCGCTATTTGCTGCAGAATACGATCCGCGCAACGGCGCGTCGCCGATGCAAGACAGCGCCTCGCAAAGATCGATCCACGTGGACCGGTGGACCGGGCTTTGATGTCCGTGTGACGCTTGTCGCCGACGGTCGGCGCATGGGCGTCGTTAC
>NZ_SRUX01000073.1:0-439 GCF_004791545.1 Mesorhizobium sp. M4B.F.Ca.ET.214.01.1.1 | reverse complement strand
GCATTTCTCCCGGACCCTACCGGTGAGGCGCCGGAGGAGGGATCGACGTGACCGCATTGACCGATCCGGATCTGCTGTTCGCCGCCGAGGGGCGCCAGCTTTCGCTCGCACGCGCGCTTTACGCCTCGGTCCGGGACCTGCCGATCGTCAGCCCGCACGGCCACACCGACCCGCGCTGGTATGCGCTGAACGAGCCGTTCCCCGATCCCGCGCAACTGCGCCTCGTACCGGCCCACTATATTTTTCGCATGCTGTTCAGCCAGGGCGTGCGGCTGGAGGCTCTCGGCGTGCCGACGCTCGATGGCGCGCCCGTCGAGACCGATGGCAGGGCGATCTGGCGGCTGTTCGCCGAGCACTATCATCTCTTCCGTGGCACGCCGACCCGGCTGTGGTTCGACCAGGTGCTTGCGCATCTGTTCAGCATCGAAGAGCCGTTGAG
>NZ_SRUX01000072.1:0-441 GCF_004791545.1 Mesorhizobium sp. M4B.F.Ca.ET.214.01.1.1 | reverse complement strand
CCGTTCCGGCCATATGCCGGGCGCTCACAATGTTCCGGACGCCGCGCTCGCCGAGAATGGCGAGCTACTGCCCAAAGACCGCTTGCGCAAGGTCATCGAGGATGCCGGCATCGATCTTTCGAAGCCGGTCGTCACTTCCTGCGGATCGGGCACCACCGCTGCGGCGATCACGCTGGCCCTGGAGACGCTTGGCCATACCGACAACAGGCTGTACGACGGCTCCTGGACCGAATGGGGCGGGCTCAGCGATACCCCCGTCGTGACGGGCAAGGAATGATGGCGATGGAAAATGGTGTGCCGGAGGATATCGATGTCACGGTCACATTCCTCGAAATGCACGCACCACCGGCCGCATCGCCGCCGCTGCCGTACAACCGCCAGATCGCGCTCTTGAAGACCAAGGACATCCCGCTGCATTTCTATCGCTACCTGATGGATCGC
>NZ_SRUX01000071.1:0-442 GCF_004791545.1 Mesorhizobium sp. M4B.F.Ca.ET.214.01.1.1 | reverse complement strand
GGATTGGAAATAGTGTATCAGGGTCAGCTAACATTCGCAAGTAGCCGTCGTTGAAATGTGAATTGAGAGACGGATGGGGCAGTTACCTCATATAGGTCGTCTTCACAGCGAGCGGAATGAATACCGTCTCGCGCGGGATTACCCGATGGTGGCTGCGAACTATGCGGCTCAAAGGTCTGCTCTCGCCAAATCGAGTGGGCTGAGCCGGAAAACCGCTGCCAGGGGAACCAGAAAGTGACTCGCAAGCAAGATACCACTCGGCGAAAGGAGGTCTAATCCTGCGCTCCGGATTCGAAAGCTGGAGGACCAGACAAGTATGTGCCTTCTGCCGCTTGTTCCGCATTTGAGACGCACGACGGGTGATGGATCATGTGCACCCATCGATCGCTGACGCCCCCCAAGCTTCAGGCGGCTTGCTGAACGGCAGGCCTCTCGCTCAAGC
>NZ_SRUX01000070.1:0-442 GCF_004791545.1 Mesorhizobium sp. M4B.F.Ca.ET.214.01.1.1 | reverse complement strand
CGACATCGCCGAGGTGCGCACGGCCGAAGGCAAGCTCTACCTCTTCGTGGCCATCGACCGGACCTCGAAGTTCGCCTATGCGGAGTTGCATGAGAAGGCTGGTAAGATGGCGGCCGCCCAGTTTCTGCGCAACCTCGTGGCCGCCGTCCCCTACGCCATCCACACCGTGCTCACCGACAATGGCATCCAGTTCACCAACCGCACGCAGGACCGGCACGCCTTCGAGCACATCTTCGACCGCGTCTGTCGCGACAACGGCATCGAGCACCGGCTCACGAAAGTGAAGCATCCGTGGACGAATGGTCAGGTCGAGCGCATGAACCGCACGGTCAAGGAGGCCACCGTCAAGCGTTTCCACTACGACAACCACGATCAGCTCCGTCAGCATCTCCAAGACTTCATCGACGCTTACAACTTCGGGCGCCGGCTTAAGACACTGACG
>NZ_SRUX01000006.1:226017-350328 GCF_004791545.1 Mesorhizobium sp. M4B.F.Ca.ET.214.01.1.1 | reverse complement strand
CACCGCGTGGACTGCGCTGGCGAATCCGACAAGAAGGCTGTCGCCAGCGGAACCGACGATGCGTCCGTGCGATGCTGTGATCTTGGGCTCGATCACTTCAGCGCGAAGCCTCTTCAGCTGTGCAAGCCTGCCAACCTCGTCGGCTCCCATGAGGCGGCTGTAGCCGACGACGTCGGCAGCAAGAATTGCGGTGAGGCGTCGCTCCATGCCTGTGTCCTGCCTGCCCATAGGTCGAAGCTTCGGCACGGCGAGCGTATGCTAGTCCTACCGCGAATGCGAGCGTGCAGTGCCGACGCCAGCAGCGATCAACTCACCACGTCCTTTTGGCTTCCTCACATGGCGTGGTTTGTGGTCCGATCGCGGATGCTGCCGAAGGGCGACTTGGGGTCGGCTCACGACATCAGACCTTGGAGGTTGAACGTTCCGCTATCGTTTATTCTTGCACAAAAGCGGATTTATGGAGCACTCCAGACTACGCTGACCCCTACTCCCACTCAATCATCAATTAAGGCCGTACCTGATTGTTTCAATTACTTAATTTAAGTCACACAACCAGTGAGTACCGTCAAAAATACCGTCAGATTCTTACGCTGTTGAAAAGACTGAAACAATGTGGTCGCTGCCGCGGTATGCACACTTTTGATTGCATCATTTGCGAGCTGCCATTCGGCGAGGTAAAGCTGGAGTTCTCAGAACACAACAAGGACGGTGTTTGCTCATGCTCGACAGCTCTAGGTTCGAGTAGACGCGCGGCTGTATCGGGGGGAATGGGCTGGTAGGAAATGGATGTCGTGCCGCATCACTCTGTCGATCGACCAAGCTTCGCATTGCCTCATCTGCTGCTCGTGGCGATGGCCCCCGATCGGAGATGCGCTATAGGAACACGCGAATTTCGATTCTGCCCTCAACTCTCGGGACCACTCACTCTGAGTAACAACGTCACGCCGATCCCACCTTCCGACGCTATTTTGCGGCAATGCGGCCAGTAAGCGCCGCGCCCGTTCGCGATTTCCTAGTGGTGAAAGTCTGACATTTGGTACCCCACGCGTGGAGCAGCTTAGGCTGAAAGAGCACGTTGCACGACAAATAAACCGCCTATCAGCTAACCACGGACCAGATGGAAGGTCAGCCCCGCAAGGCGGTTTTGGATTTCCCCGAGACCTTGCCCAGTTCCGCTTCCCATAGATCGAAGGGGCTCGCGACAATGGCCACGGACTTTTCCTGACGCAGCGCGGCGCGGCTTCCAGCATCCTTGCCACGAACCTTGTCTCGACCTTCCACAATTCGGTCATGGCGGTGATCGAACCCGTCGCGGCCCTGCGAGATCCCGCTGATGTGCAGGTCGTAGAATTTGCGCCGCAGGTGAGCCCAGCACCCGGCGAGCCGGATTGTTTCATTGCTGCCGGCTTTGTCCCGTGCCTTGACCAGGTTGGTATAGGCCGAGTAGCCATCCACTTGCAGGATACCGCTGAACCCGGCGAGGTGGCGCGCGTGAGCGAATGGCGGATGCCGGTCACAACTCCTGGCGCTCTTTAACTGCCAAACCAAGCGCTTGGCTGAGTGGCACCGCCTTGGAGAACAGGAAGCCCTGAGCGGTTTTGCAGCCAAGCTTGTGCAGAGTTTGCCGATCCGCCTCTGTCTCGACGCCCTCGGCCATGACCTCGATCCCGAGCGTCCGACCAAGATCGATCACGGTTTTGACAAGCAGCCGATCCTCCCGCGATTTGGCTAAACCGCGAATGAAGCCCTGGTCTATTTTCACCTTCCTTATCCGACTGTCCTTGAGCGATGCCAACGTGGAAAAGCCGGTGCCGAAGACATCGAGCGCGATGGAAATGCCGGCATGTGAAAGCCGTCCGAGCTTTTCATCGACCCTGTCCGGGTCCACGGGCGATTCTTCTGTTATCTCAATTTCGAACATCGTTGCAGGGAGGTCCTTTGCCGCCAGACCATTCAGAACCATTTCGTCGATATCGCCGGCCTCCAATTCGCGCGGTGAAACGTTCATCGTCACACGAACATCACGACAGTCAGCTTTCACCAAGGCGTCGATAAAAGCGCAACATTCGGAAAATACAGCTTGAGTTAGCAGCTGGAGCATTCCGGTTTCGCGTGCCGCTGTCATGATTTCGGGCGGAGAGATGGAACCGTGAATCGGATGGGACCACCTTAGCAACCCTTCAAAACCGATCACAGCTTCGGTGTCGAGTCTTACGATTGGCTGGAACCAAGGGCCCAAGCTTCTCGTCTTTATCGCCGAATGAAGATCGCGTTCGATTGACTGGCGGCGTTGCAGTTCCCGGTCGAGCTCGGCATCGAACAGGCAAAATTCGTTCCTGCCACGGCGCTTAGCTGTGTAAAGGGCGATGTCCGCCCGCAACAACATTTCCGTCAGCCCCGGGTTTTTAGCCGAGTATATTCCTATGGATGCCCCGATCCGGACGGAGGCGACGCCAGGATAGGGGCGAGCAAGCTTGGATATGAGATTGGATGCGAGATTGCTGGGAGAAGGCGAATTTCTAAGCGAGGAAAAAACCAGCACGAATTCATCGCCACCGATGCGGGCGAGCGTTGAGCCCTCCGGTGCTTCTTCCTCTATTCGGCGGGCGATCCTGGCAAGCAGCTCGTCACCCGTTCTGTGACCGTAGGTATCGTTGACAGATTTGAACCCATCCAGATCAATCAGCATGGCCACAAAGGGCCCATCAGTGTTCTCAAACTGATCGATTGCATGTTCGAGGCCGCGCCTGTTGAGGAGCGCGGTAAGATGGTCCTCCCTGGAATTGCGCTCCATTTCCGCGGCAAGCCGCTCGGCTTGATGTCTCAGGCGGCTCGCGTCACGGAAGCGCGCTTGTCCAACGAACGAGGCTCGAGCCAGGCCGCCCTCGAAAAGCAGGACGGCAAAAGCCAGAATGTAGTTTTCCAGGGTTCCCTTCGTCAGCAAGCATGCGGCGGCAATGAGGAGTGGCGGTGTGATGAAGTATATCGCTGCCGCAGCATATGAGCTGCCGTACGTGACCGCGCCAGCTGAAATGCCCGCCAGAATTATTAGATGCAGCGATGCTTGAGACGTCGTGTACCCAGCCGTTAGGACGGCAAGGAATGACCAGGTGAATCCCGCCAGAAGAGCAAGCCTGCCAAACCAGCGAAGCCGCAGCCAAACCCGTGTCAGATCATCCTGGACTCCGGGTTCCTTCAGCTGATGACGGGCGAGTGCAAGGCGGGCGGCATTTATCGCATTAACGACCGAAAACCAGGCCGCGCCAGCAAGACCGTTCCCGGAAAGGGCCTGCACGGTCAAAATCAGCCCGGACAGCACAATGCTTATCGGCATTGAGACGAAAAGGCCTGCCCTCAGATCAGCGAGCTGGTCCTGAAGGATTCTCGCCTCCAGCGGATCTTCTTTTTCCAGGGCTGGACGGGTCAGCTTGCTTACTCCTGCTTGTCCGCAGCCTATGCAGCCCCCCTGAAGGACGGGTTAATTCTTCAATCGGAGATCAGCGTCGGGAGCAGGATTACTCCGGCGCATGATGCACTCTCTCCCATCGCTCGCCCAGCACATCGCGCAAAATGCAACTGCTGGTGCAGTATCACCGCTGGAGCTCCGCCGAAATCCCATGCCGGACAAGGGGAACATGTTGGGCAAAGCGAAGCCCCAGATGCCTTGCAAGCCGTGCCGCCAGGTGGTCTCTGGAGTAGAGTCCAACCAGTATGTTCGTTGCATGGTAGAGCGGCGCCGCCGACAGGCGCAGCCGCCTTTCGTATATGTGCAGCATGTCGGGGTCGCCAACATTGCGGCCGTCGCGGCACGCAGTCATGATTCCACGGGCGAGTTGCTTCTGGCTGCTGAGACCGATGTTGAATCCGTGAGCGGTCACCGGGTGCATGCCGATGGCAGCGTCGCCGATGAGTGCGGCGCTCGGGGCCCGGAATTTGTGCGCCCAGGTCGTGACCAGCGGATAGGTATGGCGCTTGCTTGCCAAGGTCATTTTTCCAAGGCGCCCTCGACACAGTTTCGTCAACTCCGACAGGAACAAATCGTCATCGAAGGCAAGCAGTCTATAGGCCTCGTTTGAGCGCAATGTGAGCAGCAGCGACGACACGCCCTCCGCGAGGGGCAATATCGCTATCGTCTGATGGTGATCGAACCATTCGATGGCGATCTGGTGGTGGGCGCGCTCGTGCCTCACTCGGCAAATCAGCATCGAGTGGCCAAGCCGGTTGATATCGGCGCCGATGCCCAGCAGATCACGCGTGGCGGACAAACGCGAATCCGCGGCAACAACAAGCCGAGCAGTTAAACGCGCGCCATTAGAGAGCGTTACGACTGCTCCTTCTTGGCTGTTTGTTGCATCGACGACCGAGTGGCCGCACAACAGCCGGGCGCGATCCTGCAAGCGGACGATTTTGAACAGCGCCTCGCGGATCCGGCAATTTGGAACCAAAACCCCCAGCGGTTCTCCAGAGTTGCTGGGAGGATCGAAACGAAGAGCGAATGCGCTCGAGCCGTTGAGCACGCGCGCGCCTTGAATTGCTGATTTGTCCGAAGCCGGGATGACATCCCAGGCGCCGAGCTCGCGAAGGGTTCTGATCGAAGCGTTGGTCAGCGCGATTTCGCGACCATCGAAAGCCGGATTCGCCAGACTATCGAATGTGTTCTGTTCAACAACTGCCACCTTGAGTTCGCTTTGGGCAAGCGACGCAGCGAACGAAAGGCCGACCGGCCCGGCTCCAACGACAACGATGTCAAAATTGTCGTCAGAGCCCATCAGCGTGCCGCCATCCCGTCGGCTATCCTCGTGTAACGGTGGAACTGAGCCGACTGACATCCGCTGAGCTCCGTGCCCGCCGCCAACGCGTATGATGCTCCGCAGCACATTGACATCACGAGGATCTTCGGCGCTGGATCCGAGCCTTGGAACATTTCTACGAAGTCAGCCCAAAGAAGGCTACCTCGCCCACTGGACGAAGCGATCCCGTCTCCATTGCCGTGCCCAGCGATGTGAAGCACGTCGCACTTCGCCTTGTTCGCTTGGACTACAGCCTCACGAAAATGCTTTCGGTCCAAAGCAATGTGGAGCTCCGCGCGGATGTTGACAGTCTTTAGCATCTTCTGTGTGATCGGTCCGTCCGCCCTGTCGGCGAAGTAGTCATTCGCGTTGTGGCAGTCGATGATGTGAACGGCGCTCATGGGATTCTGCCTATTATTATCGTCGTGACGAGTGGATACCACGTGCGGAACACCGTGATCTGCGCTGAGTTTCGGTGACCGCATTGCTGCAAGGCGCAGGGCCGGAAATTGGCATGGATCGGCAATGAAGCATGCAACCCATCAGAGGTGGACGCGTCTGGCCGCGATACATAAGTCATGCATTCTCCTTCGAAGACTGGCCTATAAAGCACCACTGATGCGAATATGACCCTGATCTGGATCAGCCAGGGCACGATCAACCGGCACTGGTAGTTCACGCTCGGGTGATCGATCGCGACGCTCAACTTGTTACCCGTGCGCACAGTGCGAAGCTCGTCCGGCCGCGCGAGGTACTCTCGCGGCATCAGCCGCCTCATACTGGGTGCATGGGAAGGCAGTCCTTCGCACGACAGTGGATTTTCACAAATCAATGTAGTGCCCAGCTTAGGTCAAGCTGGTCATGGAGCATGGACAGCTTGTTCCCGACCGAGCCGGCTCGACTGACGAGCGGGATCCGCGCATCTTATGCACAGCGGATTGAAATCAGCGTCCCGGTTTGTCGTCCCGATCAATTAGTATCCGCTCGGCGGCTCCGTCGAGATCTTCGTATTGACCGCTTCGCAATGCCCAGACGAAGCCGGACAGGCCCAGTGCACCCAGAAAAAGGGCCACTGGTATGAGATAGAGCAAGGTCGTCACGAGGATTGTGCCGAATAGCCGACTGCGGAGCGTCTGACTTTTTGAATAACTTGCACCGTCGCATTCGCCATGAAGCCGTGCAAGCGCAATGCGTTTCCAATAACAAGCAGCGATGAGGCAGACATGGCAATCGCCGCTATCAAAGGCGTGACGTGCCCGAGGATGGCGATTGGTACTGCCACCGCATTGTAGACGATTGCGATTGCGATGTTCTGCCGGATCAGGTTTCCTGCCTTGCGCGAGACGCCCAGGGCGAGCGGCACCGCCAGGAGGCTTTCGCGCAGGAAGACGAAGTCTGCCGCGTTGCGGCCAATGTCGACGGCGGTGGCCGGTGCGATCGAGACATGCGCCGCGCTCAGGGCCGGCGTATCGTTGAGGCCGTCGCCAACCATCAGAACCTTGTGCCCAACTTTCGCGAGGGTTTCGATGCGTTCGAGCTTGCCCGATGGCAGCAGGCACGGAACGAAGTCGTCGATATCCAGCAGCTTTGCCACTTCGGCGCAGGCTGCGGCGGTATCGCCCGACAGCATTTGCATCGACACCCCGGCATCGTTCAATCGCTTGATCGCCGCCGCCGCGTCGGCGCGCAGCGCATTCTCGAAATCGAAGGTCGCGACAATGAACCCGTCTTTTGTCAGGGCCGTTCCACCATAGCCATGTTTGCCTTCACCTCCGGTCCGGGCCTTCCATCCAGCCCATCCGCGTCGACCCAGCCGCCAGGTGCTTCCGGCGACAGTGGCTTCGATCCCGAACCCCGGATGCTCTGTGACGGCATCGAATTTGTGTTGCCCGCCAGGAGCGGCAAAGCCGGTCATGGCCTTTGAAAACGGGTGACGCGAATGCGCGGCCATGTCGGCGGCGATTGCCAGCATGCCCGGATCAATCGAGTCCGCATTGACCAGCCGGGGCTGGCCGAGCGTGAGCGTGCCGGTCTTGTCGAACACGGCAGTATCGATCGCCGCGAGGCGCTCCATGGCCGAACCGTCCTTGACCATGATACCGCTCTCGAAAAGCCGCCGCGCCGCGACCACTTGGACGATCGGCACGGCGAGGCCGAGCGCGCAGGGGCATGTGATGATGAGAACAGCGATGGCGATCGTCATCGCCCGGTGCCAGTCGCCGGTCGCCGCCATCCAGCCCAGGAATGTCACGAAGGCGGTGAGATGAACCAGGGGCGCGTAGAGTGCCGACACGCGATCAGCGATGCGGCGATAGTGCGCGCGACCGCCCTCGGCGGATTCCATCAGCCGAACCATCTCCGCCAGGAACGAATCCTTTGCGGCGGCTGTCGCCTGGATCGTCAGCGGGCCGGTAAGATTGAGCACGCCGGCCTGTACTGCTTCGCCCGGCGCCACGTTTTTCGGCGTGCTTTCGCCTGAGGCCAGCGAGCAGTCGAGATCCGACGTTCCCTGGATGATCTTGCCGTCGACGGGGATCCTCTCACCGGCCGCGATCAACAACCGCATGCCTGGTTCGATCTCGCCGACCGGCAGATAGTCGCGCGCGCCGTCGCCGCGCATCACCATTGCGCCACGCGCGGCCATCTGAGACAGGCCCTTCACGGCAGTCCGGGCACGCTCCCGCATCACATGATCCAGCGTGCGCCCGATCAAAAGGAAGAACAGCAGCGATACCGACGCGTCGAAATAGGCGTGGTCGCCATGATTGATCGTCTCATAGAGGCTCATGGCATAGGCGAGCGAAACACCGACCGCGATGGGCACGTCCATATTCATGCGACCATGGCGCAAAGCATTCCAGGCCGAACGGAAGAAGATTCCGCCGGCGAAGGCGAGGGCAGGAATGGCGATCAGCGCCGAGACCCAGTGAAACAGGTCGCGGGTAGCACCTTCGGCGCCGGACCAGACAGAGACCGAAAGCAGCATGATGTTCCCCGCCGCAAAGCCGGCAACAGCGACAGCGCGGATCAGTTCGGCAAGCGTCTTGTCCTTGTCATCGACCTCGGGTGTGAACAGATGCGCCTCGTAGCCCAGCCTGCCAAGCGCGGCGACGAAGGGTGGCACCTCGTCTCCTCGCCACCGGACCGCGACCCGCTTCGTCGACAGGTTGACGCGCGCGCTTTCGACGTGATCGAGCTTTCCAAGTGCCGCCTCGATCGTCTGGATACAGGCGGCGCAATGAACCGTCGGCACTGAAAGATCGGTCTGCCGAAGATCATCGCCAAGCGATCGGCTCGCCAACCTGATCTCCTGGCTGGATGGCAGGACCGACGTGGCGCCGTTCAGATCCAGCGCCATTTCAGCGCCCGGTGCACAACAGCTCATTGCAGCGCTCCATGAGAAATCATAATCCTGCGGACGTCGCGATAGGGTCGTGTCAGGCCGGCATCGGTGTCGACTTCGACGATCCAGACGCCGTCCTTCGGCATATGCTGGGCGGCGAACTCCTGGCCGGAGGCGAGGGCGAGCGTGACGGACTTGTCCTCTTTCTCGTAGGCGGGATGACGAAACAGCACCTTGACGCCGTGCAGAGGAACCGGCTTGCCTGCAGCGTCGGAGAGGCTGTAGCGGACTTCGCCCCATGCGATGGTCAGCTTGCCGGTCCAACCGAGCGCTGCTTGAGCGCGGCCGGCCTCGGCCTCCTTGTTGAATTGCTGGCTGGCCACATAGGTGTTCTCGACGACGAGGCCGGTCCAACTCGTATTGGCGAGCGTGGCCATGGTCAGGTTGACCGCGATGACCACCCCGAAGAAGGTGAGAATGATGGCCAGCATGTGCCTGCCGGTGAATTCGCGAGGCTTTTGGGCATTGGCGGTCATTTGGCGGCCTCTGGCGCGTTGAATGTGGCGGCGTACTCGTTCGACTCGAAGCTCGCCTTATCCTCGACACGGAACTTGAAGGTCTGTGCCGGGGCGTGGATCTGGTCCGCCGGTTGGCGAACGAAGACCTTCAACGTTTTCAGGCGGTCGGGTTCGACCGGGATGGCGAAAGACCGGCCGGCCGGGATGTCGTCGCCGACGACGACCATGTCGGCACCCTCCAGACCCTGCATGGTGACGACGATTGTCCTTGGCTCAGGGATCATGTTGAGCAGCTTGACGCTATAGCCATTGCGGATGGAGCCATCGGATAGTGTGACGAATTGCGGATTGCGGTCATGCAGCACGTTCAGTTCGAGCCGATCGCGCGTCAGCAGCGAATAGAGCAGGCCCAGCCCGATCAGCGACCACAAGCCCATGTAGACGTAGGTGCGCGGCCGGAAGATCTTGCGAATGTGAAAATGCGCCACCTGATCGGAGAAGGTGCCGACAGCAGTCCTGACCAGCGACGGATTGATTGAACTGGAGCCGCCTGCGGTCGCCAGCATCATGTTGGCGTTGTAGTCGGAGAGCGTCGCGTAGGAGATCAGCCCGCGCTCCTTGCCGAGCTTGTCCATGACGCCGTCGCAGGCGTCGATACACAGCGCGCAGGTAATGCATTCGAGCTGCTGGCCGTCGCGAATGTCGATTCCCATTGGGCAGACCGCGACGCAGGCATTGCAGTCGACGCAGTCGCCGACGGACTGCCCCGAGGCTTGCACCTTCTTGGCGTGGCGCGATCGCGGCTCGCCGCGCCAGTCATTGTAGGTGACGGTGAGCGAATTCTCATCGAGCATGGCTGCCTGGATGCGCGGCCATGGGCACATATAGGTGCAGACCTGTTCGCGCATCAGGCCGCCGAAGGTGTAGGTCGTCGCCGTCAGCACGGCGATGGTGATGTAGGCGACAGGTGCGGCGGTACCGGTGAAAAGCTCGCCCACAAGTGTTGGTGCATCAGCGAAATAGAAAATCCAGGCGCCACCGGTCGCCGCCCCTATGACAAGCCAGATGGCGTGTTTCGAGACCCGCAGCATCAGCTTGCGGGCGGTCCAGGGGCCGGCATCGAGTTTCATGCGGGCGTTGCGGTCCCCCTCAATCGCACGCTCGACGACAAGGAACAGATCGACCCACACGGTCTGCGGACATGCATAGCCGCACCAGGCACGGCCGACAGCAGAGGTAATCAGGAAAAGTCCAACACCGGCCATGACCAGGAGGCCGGCCACATAGAAGAATTCCTGCGGCCAGATCTCGATGAAGAAAAAGTAGAAGCGCCGATTGGTGAGATCGAGCAGCACGGCCTGGTCCGGGGCAAATGGGCCACGATCCCAATGCAGCCACGCAGTCAGGTAATAGATGCCAAGTGTGATCGTCATCACCAGCCATTTGAAGCGGCGAAAGTTGCCCGAGGCGCGCTTCGGAAAGATCTTTTGACGCGCGGCATAAAGGGGCTTGCGGGTTTTGGCGGCATTGACAGTTTCTGTTTCGAGCCGTGTCAACTGCGTCTTGTCACGCACGTGCAACTCCACTTTCCCAGCCAATGTCAGGGGCACCTGTCGAAAAGCCTCGCGGTAGGACAGCCTTGCCGGGTTGTGCAGATCGCATTAGGAATGGTGTCGAGGCCCGGCTCGCGCCGGGCCTCGTCCGCTTGGCAGGGGTGACCGAAGAATAGGGCTTCCATTCCTATTCTCCGCCGCCAAGCGAATGGACATAAACTGCAAGTTCCTTGACCTTGATCTCGCCGAGACGGCCAACCCAGGCCGGCATGACGCCCTGCTTTGGCGCACGAACCTGGGCGGCGATGGCCGTCTCGCCGGACCCGTAAAGCCAGATCGCGTCAGTCAGGTCGGGGGCGCCGAATTCCCTGTTGCCTTTTGCATTGTCGCCGTGACAAGCGACGCAGTTCTCGGCAAAGACCTTGGCGCCGGGTTGGATCAGACTTGCATCGCGGACCTTGCCGGAAAGGCTGGCCACGTAGGCGCTGACTTGTGCGATCTGGTCGGCGGTGATGATGTCGCCGAAGGCCGGCATTTCTGACAGTCGCGTGTCCGGATCGGAAGCAAAGCGGAGGCCGTGCGTGATCGTCTGCTTGATCTGGTCGGGGCTGCCGCCCCAGAGCCAGTCATCGTCATTCAGGTTGGGAAAGCCCTTCGACCCCTGAGCGCCGGAGCCGTGGCATTGCGTACAGTTGACCTTGAACGCGGCAGCCCCGGCAGCGACCGCGAATTCGCGCAAGGCATCGTCGGTCAAGATCTCCGAGACGCTCTTTGCCTGGATGGCTGCAACATACTTGCCCTTGGCGGCCTCGGCCGCGGCAAGGTCGTTCTTGACGTCCTTACGGCTTGAATAGCCGAGCATGCCCTTGGTTGCCGAGGTCAGCATCGGCCATGCCGGGTATGCGGTCGTATAGACGAGCGCCCACGCTATGGTGACGTAGAAGGTAATCACCCACCATCGCGGCAGAGGATTGTTGAGCTCCCTGATGCCGTCCCATTCATGGCCGGTGGTTGAGACGCCGGAGACCTCATCGATGTGCTCGTCGCTCATGATCACTCGTCCTCGAGCGGAATGCGGGCAGCTTCGTCGGCCAGCCTTCGGCTGCCGGGGCGTAGGGCAAAGGCGATGCACCCGACGAAGAACAGCGCCATCGCAACCAGGCCCCAGCTGTCGGCAAACGCCCGCATCAAATTGTAGGTCATCAGCGTTCTCCTCAGCGGTAGCCGGCGGCTTCGTCGTAATTTTTGAAGTCGACCAGTGTGCCAAGCATCTGCAGGTAGGCGAGCAGGGCATCCATTTCGGTGACCTGTTGCGGGTTGCCGTCGAAGTCGCCGATCTTGACTTTGGGGTAACGCGCCTCAAGGCCTGATGTGTCGGCATTGGGATCGGCCTGCGCCGCCAGATCCGCATTGGCGTGCGCGATCATGTCATCGGTGTAAGGGACGGCTACACGCCTGTTGGCGACCAGATGCGTCGAGAAATCCTTCACGTCGATCGGCGTGTCTTTCAGGAACCCATAGCTCGGCATGATCGATTCCGGCACCACCGAGCGCGGGTCGGTAAGATGCGCGACATGCCATGCATTCGAGTAGCGGTCGCCAACTCTGGCGAGATCCGGCCCGGTGCGCTTCGATCCCCACTGGAAGGGGTGATCGTACATGGACTCGGCAGCCAGGCTGTAGTGGCCATAGCGCTCAACTTCGTCGCGGAACGGCCTGATCATCTGGCTATGGCAGAGAAAGCAGCCCTCGCGCATATAGATGTTGCGCCCGACAAGTTCGAGCGGCGAATAGGGGCGCATGCCTTCCACCTTCTCGATCGTATTGTCGAGATAGAAGAGAGGCGCTATCTCGACGATACCGCCGACCGTCACCACGAGCAGCGAGCCAACGAGAAGAAGCGTGGCGTTCTTCTCGATGATTGCGTGTTTGTCCATCAAGCCCATTACCTGGCTCCTGATCGCGCAGGTCGGATGGCGACGGGGCTCGGCATCGGCTCCTCCTCGCGCTGGTGGCCGAGGATGGTCATGGTGATGTTCCAGGCCATGATAAGGGCGCCGGAGAGGTACATGGCCCCACCGATGGCGCGCATGACGTAGTATGGGTGCATGGCAGCGACGGTTTCGGCGAAGGAATAGACCAGGAAGCCCTGCTGGTCGTATTCACGCCACATCAGGCCCTGCATGATGCCTGACACCCACATGACCGAGGCGTAGACGACGATCCCGAGTGTCGCCAGCCAGAAGTGCCAAGTGACGAGCCGCAGCGAGTAGAGCCGGTGACGGTTCCAGAGCTTCGGCACCATGTAGTAGATTGCGCCGAACGAGATCATGCCAACCCAGCCGAGCGCGCCCGAATGGACGTGGCCGATGGTCCAGTCGGTATAATGCGACAGCGAATTGACCGCCCTGATCGCCATGATCGGGCCTTCGAAGGTCGACATGCCATAGAAGGCGACGGCCATCACCATCATGCGGATGATCGGATCGGTGCGCAGCTTGTCCCAGGCGCCGGACAGCGTCATCAGGCCGTTGATCATGCCGCCCCAGGACGGCATCCACAGCATGATCGAGAACGCCATGCCGAGCGTCTGCGCCCAATCTGGCAAGGCGGTGTAGTGCAGGTGATGCGGGCCAGCCCAGATGTAGAGAAAGATGATCGCCCAGAAATGGACGATCGACAGCCGGTACGAATAGACTGGCCGGTTCGCCTGCTTGGGCACGAAATAATACATCATGCCAAGGAAGCCGGCGGTGAGAAAGAAGCCGACCGCGTTGTGGCCGTACCACCATTGGGTCAGCGCGTCCTGGACCCCGGAAAAGGCGGAGTAGCTCTTGGAGCCCAGGAACGAGACTGGCATCGACAGGTTGTTGACCACATGCAGCATCGCGATGGTCACGATGAACGACAGGTAGAACCAGTTGGCGACGTAGATATGCGGTTCCTTGCGCTTCAGGATCGTGCCAAGGAACAGAATGAGGTAGGCGACCCAGACGATGGTCAGCCAGACATCCACATACCATTCGGGTTCGGCGTACTCGCGGCCCTCGGTGATGCCGAGCAGATAGCCGGTCGCGGCCATGACGATGAACAGCTGGTAGCCCCAGAAGACGAACCAGGCGAGATCACCGCCGAAGAGGCGGGCGCGGCAGGTGCGCTGCACGACATACAGAGACGTGCAAAGCAGCGCGTTGCCACCGAAGGCGAAGACGACACCGGATGTATGCAGCGGCCGCAAACGGCCGAAATTGAACCAGGGCTGGATGTTGAGATCGGGATAGGCGAGCTGAAGCGCGATCACCACGCCGACCAGCATCCCGACGACACCCCAGAACACGGTGGCGATCGCGCCGTAGCGGATCGGACCATCCATGTAAGCGGATGGGTCAATCGGAGCTGCTGGCTTGAACTCCGTGTTGCGCAACAGGATCGCAGTGAAACCAGCCACTGCGAAGAACAACACCCACATATGTCGGCGGAAAGGTTCATCCACGCCGAAGCCGGCGGCCACCAGGGCCGCAAAAGCGAACACGCTTAGAAGGACGATCTCTGTGCCGAATTTCATTGCAGATCCCGATCTCGAATCTGGTGGATGCCAAATCCGCAGCGCACTAATTGCGCAGCCGCCGCCCCCTCGCCCTGATCTATGTCAGGCCGCACGATTTTGTGTCGGCGGCGCAATCAGCAGGTGGCGAATGAACGAGGAACGCAGCGCGGGCTCACCCCCTCATGGAAGGCGTTCCCTGGGTTGGGCGGGCGCAGACGCGATCGATTGAGGCGAAAGCTGAGGCTCTGCGACGCGTTGGATGCTATTGCCGATGCCCTGCCAAACGTTGTTCGGATCCCATTGGAAACGAACGCGATCGTTCGGCCGAGCCGTGGCAGCTTAAGGACCGTGCTTCGCCGGTATGTGCCGAAACACACCTGGCGATTGGTCGTCGTCCCTATCAAAGCCCGAAAGCTGTCTGTCTCGACCGTGACGCCGCTTCTTCGAAGGCGCGGCGACATCGCATTAGAAGGCAAGCACGGCCCGCCCCGGAGCCATGCGACATGGGCCTCGCCGCTTAGGGCCGCTCGCGTCCGCCGCCACAGCGCTTCTCCAGACGGCTTATGCTGTCCACCGTCACATGGCGTGCGTTCTCAATCCGAATCACCCCGTCAGCCCGCAATCGCGTCAGTTGGCGGCTCACGGTTTCGTTGGTAATTCCAAGGAAATCAGAGATTTCGGCACGCGTCAGCGGCAGATCGAAGGACGCTGACCTGGAAGCCGCGTCGAGACTGGAATCGATATTCCGGGCCATCATGAGGAGAAAACTCGCCACCTTTTCCGGAGCTGTCTTGCGCCCCAGCGTCACCATCCACTCGCGCGCCTCATCGAGTTCATTCAGCGTCTGTTTGAGCAGGCGATGCTCGAATTCCCGTGACGCCTTCATCATCCGTTCGACGGCCGCTCGCGGAAACGAGCACAGCGTGACTGCTGTTGCCGCTTCCGCATTGATCGAGCTTTCCACCTTGAAAGGACGTCCCAGAAAATTCGGTGCAAACTGGAGACCGACGATCTGCTGGCGCCCATCCGACAGGCTCTTTGATAGCTTTACCACGCCTGAAAGCACGTTCGAGTAGCTGTCGACGTTCTGTGCCTCGCCGGTCAACTCCATTCCTGACTCGATCCGGCGACGCGAGCAAGTCTTGGCGAGCCCAACCAAATTGTCTGGATCGAGCGCACCGCAGACACCGCGACGCCGTGCCTCGCAAGGGAGGCAAAGAACAGGAATGCCGGAAGTATGAATGTCTTGCCGAAAGGTCATGCGTTCGCTTTACCCGATCCTAACTGCCGGCAGGATACCCATCCAGGGTAGAGAAGTCCTGCGGCGGTTTGTCCATGCGCGCGGCTGATCGAGATCAGGGTCTGCTTCAGCGATGCGTGCAGTGTTCGGCGGGCAACACGGTGAACGCGAGATGCAATCGGAAATAGCTGTCAAACTCAGCGAGAACGTCCCACGCTACACAAGCTATCCGACGGCGCCGCATTTCCATTCCGGGGTCGATGCTGCCATTTACCGTGGCTGGTTGGAGGCGCTGGAAAGTGGCGACGAAATCTCGCTGTATTTGCACATTCCTTACTGCGACAAGCTCTGCTGGTTCTGCGCCTGTCACACCAAGCAGACGCACCAATATGAGCCGGTGGCCGCTTATCTGCGCTCGCTGAATGCCGAAATCGTCACGATTGCCGGTCTGGTGAGCGGCAAGGCACATGTCCGTGCAATCCACTTCGGTGGCGGTTCGCCAACGATGCTGAGGCCCGATGACATGGTTGCTCTTGGAGCGGCCTTGCGGGACAGCTTCGACCTTCTCCCGGATGCTACGGTCAGCATCGAAATCGGAACCAACGACATGGACAAGGCGCGCCTTGATGCGCTTGCTCAAATCGGCGTAACGCGGGCGAGCCTCGGCGTGCAGGATTTCGATCCGCAAGTGCAAAAAGCAATTAATCGTGAGCAAAGTTTTTTGCAGACCAAGGCAGTCGTCGACGGGGTTCGTTCGCGGGGCGTTGAATCGGTCAATCTGGACCTGCTCTACGGGCTCCCGAATCAGACACGCGAGACGATCTGTTCCACGGTGGCGCAGGCACTGACCTTGGAACCAGACCGGATGGCTCTGTTCGGCTACGCACATGTGCCCTGGTTCAAGAAGCATCAGACGATGATCGACGAGGCATGGCTGCCGAGTCCCACCGAGCGTTTCGCCCAATCTCAACTCGCGGCGCGGGCAATTGTCGCCAAGGGATATGAGGCAATAGGACTCGATCATTTCGCGAAGCCCGACGATGCGCTGGCCATAGCGGCCCGCGCAGGGGTTTTGCATCGCAATTTTCAGGGCTACACCGAGGATCGCTGCCCGACACTGATCGGACTTGGCCCTTCGTCCATCGGTCGTTTTCGCCAAGGCTACGTGCAGAACATGGCTTCGACTGCCGGGTACGGGCGCATGGTTGCGGATGGCGGGTTGGCTGCCGTCCGGGGCGTTGCCCTTTCCGACGACGATCGCGTCCGTGGCTGGATAATCGAGCGGCTGATGTGTGATTTTGCCTTCTCGGCAGTCGATCTGGTGGAGCGGTTCGGCAAAGCCGGCGAGAAGCTCCTTCATCGCTCGAGGTCCATCGCCCTCCACGATCCTGCCCGAGCGCTTGAATTCGATGGCGACAGTTTCGTCGTACGGGCTGAAAGTCGCCCCTTCGTTCGAACCATCGCGGCCAAGTTCGATACATATTTCAAAGGGGGAACGGCGAGGCACTCGGTGGCGGTCTGAGCAAAGCACAGTGCGCTCGCCGTTTGGTCGATCGCGAACCAGCTGCGTTTCATTTTGACCGCTCATAGGCGACTACCGCATCCAATCGAAAATGCAAACTTAGGCTGTTGCGCGGTATTTCCTTCCACATCCTCTCTTACGCATACCTGCATTCCAAGGTGTTTGATCCTATGCTTCGCGAGGAGCAGGTAGGCCGCGACAGCTAGGCAATGTTCCAGCTGCCTCTAGCGGAGGAGTCACGATTTTTCGGCAAGCTCCGTCGGCAGACCTTCTTTTCGGGCCTTGGCAAAGGCTCGGTCGCCTTCCAGAAACGCCGCCAGCATGAAAGGGATGAGTTCTGCCACGGTTTCAGACTGACGATAGGTCTGACGGTAAAGTGCAGCATACTCCTTGAGTGTTTGGCCCAGCTCCGCGCTGACGGTAATGGTGATCTTCGAAGCTGTTCGGTCTGGAAGCTTTCCAAGTTTCAGGTCAGCCATGGTAACTCCTGCTCAACTCGCGTATGGCCGCAGCACGATGTCCTTGTGCACGATGACGCGCAGTGGCCAACCTGGGCGGACGATGATGGTGGGCTGGATATTGAGGTTTTTTTCGGTGATGCGCTGGCCGGCTCGACTGGCGTTCTGCTGGGCTGATTCCCGGATCGCCTTGACCAGATCGCTCTCGTTTTCGCCGAGGCTGAATTCCGTGCCGACACCGAGCAATGTGGCAAGCGCCACCCCCTTGATCAGCTGCCAGGTGTGGAAATCGACTTTGTCTTCCAGCCCTGCGTAGCCGGCGGTGTCGCTCGCGGGCAGATTGTCGATTTCGACCGACGAGCCGTCGGGCAGCAGAATGCGCTGCCAGACCAGCAGCGCTCGCTTTTGCCCGAACGCGACGACGCTGTCGTAGACGCCGATAAGACGTGAGCCCTGCGGAATCAGCAATATGTTGCCCGTGACCGTGTCGTGCACATTCTCGGTGACTTGCGCGACGACAAGGCCCGGCAAATCGGAATTGATGCCGGTGATCAGGCTGGCGGCAATCACGCTGCCAGCCATCAGTTGATACGGCGAGATCGGCGTCTGCAGCGCATGCGGATTGTAGATCCCGCCAGTGCTCCGCTGGCTGAGGAAATCAAGCTTTCGCTGCTGATTGTTCTGGTCGCCTTCCGCCGGCGCCACCGAGGCTGACGCGCGTGCTGCTTCGGATTGGGGAAGTGCCTCAAATGGATGCTGAGCAGTTTGCACGCTCTCACCGACATCTGTCTGTTGAGCTCGATTTTCGACGCGGAAAAGCACCTGCGATTCACGCGCTTCGATCGCCTGCTGCGCTAGACGCTGCTCCTCGGCCGAGATGTCTTGACCCGGCACGATGCCGAGCTGGCGCTGCCGCTCGAGGATGGGGCGACCGAGGTCGCCCGGCAAAGGTGGCCCAAGGACGGGAGGCTTCGGCTTCATGCCGGAATAGTCATGGGGAAGCGTATCGAGTCCCTCGACGGTTGGTTTGCGCTCAGTGCTGTAGGGATCTTCCGCCTGATCCCTGATGCGAAGGGCCGGCCCCTGGAGCGCCATCATGGCAACGCCGAACACAGCGCCGGATCCGAGCGCTGCGATCGCGATGATCACACCGCGCCTGAACCGCACCACGCGGCGGGGAGAGGCCCGAAGCTGCAGTTCCTCGGGATCCAGTTTCGGCGGGATGCCAGAGCGGGAATTTTCGATCATGAGCCCTCACCTCACCGGCTGGAACGCGAAAAGAGCGAGATCCGCCGTAGCGGTTGCCTGTCGTCAATCCTGCTGATGCGGATCACCTGCTGCTGCTTGGTGCCGAGGCGAAGTTCGGCCGCGGCGAAGAGCCGATCGACGATGTAATAGTTGCCGCGCACGCGATAGTTGACGAGCTCGCTGCTCCCATCTGCGCCGACGATGAAGAGTGGTGGCGCCTCGCCCTGATCTATGCGACGAGGGAACTCAATATAGACCTTGCTGCCGTCGTCGAAGGCTCGCGTCGGTCTCCAGGGCGGTGTGTCGCCACTGATCGAGTAGCGAAAGCGAAGGTTTTCGAGCGCGATATTCGACGCGACCGGTGTAACTGCCTCGGCTTGAGCATTGCGCTGGCGAAGCGCGATGATCTGGTCTTGGCTGTAGGTCCAGGAGATTGCCGCCATTGCTGTCTTCTCGGTGCTTTGAAGCTGCAAATGATAGGTCCGCCGGTCCGTCGTAATGACGACATTGGTGGCAAGACCCGGCGCGAAGGGTTTCACCAGAACATGGGTGCGCTGATTGTCACCGGTGCCGCTTGCGGTATCGCCTATGACCCAGCGCACGGTGTCGCCAGCCGACACGGCGGTTAGTTTCTCGCCCGGCTGCAGAGCGATGTCGGTCACGCGCTCCGGCGCGGCATAGAGCTGATAAAGCGCGCCATCGGTGAAGGGGTAGACTTGCACGGCATTAACATACCCGTACTTGGTGGGTTGCTGGGTCGCGGCTTTGTTGGCATCAGCGACGCGTTCTTCAGGGGGGCGCTTGTCCTCGGCCTTGCCGGACTCGGGCTGCAATTGGCCAGGCAGCGGCAGTGGTTTTGGCACCTCGACAATTCTAATCGGCCTCTCCGGCGCCTTCTCGATCGCGGCCGGTTTGAAGTCAGCAGCGTCATAGGAAATCTCAGGCGGCGGCACCTTCTTCGATGCACAAGCGGAAACGACCGCTGCCGACACCGATAGGATCAGCACGGCACGAATCGGTGACATTTTATCTTTCATTGGTGGACTCCGTCGGAGAAAGGGGGGGGTGGGACGGCGCTGTCGAGCTCGCGTGACCAGTCAATGGCGTTGATGAAGACGCCGAGCGGATTCTTGCGCAGCTGATCCGTATTGCTTGGCGAGCGGATCACGATCGTGAGGATCGCAGTCCAGCGCATCGTGCTGGCAAGGCTTCCGCGCTCAAACACCTGCTCGGTCCATTTGACCTGGAATGAACTTTCGGAGGCCCTGACCACGCTGGTGACCTGTACCGAGACACTGCGCGTTCCGATCTGACCGAAGGGGTCGTTCGCCTTGGCGTATTCGTTGAGGAAGAGCGCTGCGCGATCGCTAGCAAAGTCGTAAGCTGCGAACCAGTTCTGCCGTACCAAAACCGGATCGGTGGAAACGGAACGGACATTCTGGATGAAGCGGCCGAGATGCCAGGCGATCTGAGCATCCGAGGGCTCATAATTCCGGATTGCCGGCGCGACGGCGCGCGTCTCGCCGAAGCCATCGACCTCGACGACGTAAGGCACGACACGGCTTTGCATCGACTGCCATACGAGTCCGCCGGAAAGTCCGGTCGCCAAGGCCAGGCACCCAAGGGCCATGAGCCGCCAGTTCCTGGCCTGCAGTCGAGATGAGCCGATGCGCTCGTCCCACAGCTGGGCGGCTTTTTGATACGGCGTGACCGGTTCGGGTGTTTTGCCGTAACGGTGCACGGGTCGCTTGAAGAGCATCTAGTCATCCTTGTCGTTGAGAGAGGGGTTGGCGCTGCCTCCCGGCCGGTCTCCGTCTCGGACAGCTTGCATGGCAGCGTGGCGATGTGCACGGGCGGTCTGTTCAGAACGTAGGCGCCTTGCCCACGTCGGCGCCGAAACAGTGGCCGAACCGGCAGAGCGCTCGGTCATTGACGCGGTCGGCGTGCCGCCGGTCGCGGTCCACGCGGCATCGCGCCCGGCATCGGCGTTGCGCCCAACACTTGCAGTGGCGGATCGCGCTACGCGTATAGCGGCGCCGCCAGCGGCACTGGTTACACCATGCATTCCAGCAGCCACACCGGAGAGGCCAACGTCGGGCGAGGTTGCGCGCCCGATCTGCCAGGACGTGGAAGCAGCCGATCCCATTGTTGTGCCGGCGCGGATGGCGGCGAGACCGCCGCTGGTTGCCATACGCGCGCCAGAAAATGCCGTGCCTCCAGCAACGAGTGATACACCCGCTGCCGCCGCGGTCGTGCCGAGGGCGGCGCCCGCGCCAAGCTGCGGTGCGCCTGAGACAAGACCCGACGCGATCCCCGGCCCAAAAATGCCAAGGCCAAGCAGTGCCAGTGCGCCCAGTACCTGGGACATGGCAGCGGCCAGATCCGGCTCCTTGCCTTGCAATGCGGAAGCGAACTCCCCGAAGAGCGTGGAGCCGATGCCGACAATGACGGCGAGCACCATCACCTTGATGCCTGACGAGATAACATGGCCGAGCACGCGTTCGGCCAGGAACGCTGAACGGTTCCAAAGTGCGAATGGAACCAAAACAAAACCTGCCAGCGTGGTGAGCTTGAACTCAAGGATGGTGATGAAAAGCTGGATGGAAAGGATGAAGAAGGCGATGATGACCAGGAACCAGGCCATCAGCAGCACGAAGATGGTCAGTGCGTTGCCGAAGATTTCCGGGAAGCCCAGGAGCTGACTGGCTTGGTCAAGCATTGGCCAAGCACCTTCGAAACCGGTCGCGGCAATGCGGCCCGGGCGCAGGAGATTGTCTGCCGACAGATTGCCGGCCGACGCATTAATCCCGAGACCGGCAAAAGAACGATAAATGATATCGGCGAGGTTCTTGAAATTGTTCAGGATGAAGGCGAAGACGCCAACATAGAGCACCTTGCGGACAAGCCGGCCGAGAACGCTGGTCTCCTCGCCGAGCGCCCACGCCAGGCCGGCAAGTGTGATGTCAATGCCGATCAGAATGGTAGTGAGGAAGGCGACGTCGCCCGAGAGCAGACCGAACCCGCTGTCGATGTAGCGGATGAAGGTCTCCATGAAGCGATCGATGACGCCAAGGTCGTTCATGCCGCTGCCTTCCTCGTCGTGATGAACTCGTGATTAATTGCCGGGATAAGCCGAGCCGGTACCCAAGAATCGCTTCGTCATCTCGCGGGCGGCTTCCTCTGACTGGGCCTTGCGGGCGGCATCCTCGGCCTCAGCTCGAAACTGCGTTGCGAGCAGCGTCTGGATCTGCATCTGCTGCTTTGTCGAAAGCGCTATCAGCTGGTTGGTGGCCTGGCTTGCCTGAAGCGCACCGGCCGCCCCTTGGCTGCGGTTGACGAGATCGGCGAGCAGATCGCCGTCGGCGCGGACGTTCTCGACGATTTGCGACTGGACCCCCATGGTCTGGCGGAACGCCTGCATGGCGCTTTGCCAACGCTCGCGCGCAGCACTCGCCACATCGCTGACCTTGATCGTGGCGTCGTAGCTTTCCGGATATTGGCTGCGCCACTGGTCTTGAAGCTTGCCCAGATCAAAGCTGAGGCCACTCGCCTGGTCCATCAAGCCGTCGATGCGATGGAGCGAACCGGTGAGTTGGCCAACGGAAGAGAAATCCAGACGCTGAAGATTGCGCGCCATGTTCTGCAGCATGGTCGCCTGATTCTGCAGCGACTGGATCTGGTTGTTGATCTGCTCCAGGGCGCGCGCGGCCGTCAGCACGTTCTGCGCATAATTGGACGGATCGAACACGATAAGGGCGTAGGCGGGCTGCACATAGTCGGCCATAGGCTTGGCGATCAGGGAAACGGTGATCAGGCCGGAGAGAAGGCGTCGCCGCATCATGCTAATTGCTCCTTGTCTGGTTGAGGGAATTGCTTGAGAAGTTCGCCGGCCCAATCGAGGCCGCGCGCGATCAGGAACTGCGAGGCAAAGCTGCCTTGCCCGTCTTCGGACAGGATCCTGTCGATCAGAGTCTGCGTGGCCGGATCGGAAGCACCGCAAAGCGCAAGAGCGATGGGGCCAAGCCCGAGCTCGAACAGACGGTTGCCGCGGCGCGATTGCAGATAATACTGACGCTTCGGCGTGGCGCGGGCGATCAATTCGATCTGCCGCTCGCTTAAACCGAAGCGTTCGTAGGCTGTGCGCGCCTGGGGTTCCACGGCACGATCATTGGGAAGGAAAATGCGCTGCGGGCAGCTTTCGATGATTGCCGGCGCTATGGCAGAGCCCGCGATATCAGCCAGCGACTGCGTAGCGAAGACAACCGACACGTTCTTCTTTCGCAGCACCTTCAGCCATTCGCGGATGCGGGCGGCGAACAGCGGATTGTCGAGATAGACCCACGCCTCGTCGAGCATGATCAGCGTGGGCCGTCCGTCGAACCGTTCCTCAAGTCGCTGGAACAGATAGGTAAGCACCGGCAGCAAAGCGCCTTGGCTGTGCATCAGCTCCTCGGTCTCGAAACACTGCACATCCGACAAGGCCAGCCCATCATGATCGGCATCGAGCAGGCGGCCGAAGGGACCGTCGAGCGTGTAGGGCATCAATGCGGACTTCAGCGCATTGGATTGAAGCAGGACCGAAAGGCCGGTCAGTGTGCGTTCCTGCGCCGGCGCGGTGGCAAGGCTGGCCAGCGCTGACCAGATAGCCTCCTTCACCTCCGGCGTGACGGTGACGTTCTCGTGGGCAATAAGGCTGGCGATCCATTCGGCCGCCCAGCTTCGGCTAGCCTGGTCGTTGATGCTGCGCAGTGGCTGAAAGGCAAGGGAACCGTCCGCTCCTAGCGCGTGGTGTTCTCCACCCATGGCAAGTGTTGCAGCACGGGCCGAATTGCCTTTGTCGAAGACATAAACCTGGGCGCCGGCATAGCGCCTGAACTGCAGAGCAATCAGAGCAAGCAGAACCGACTTGCCGGCGCCGGTCGGACCAACAGCCAGCATGTGGCCGACATCTTCGACGTGGGTGGAAAGCCGAAACGGTGTCGACCCGCTGGTCTCGGCAACGAGAAGCGGTGGCGCTTCGGTTTGGGTGACTTTCGCGAGATACTCGTTTGTCGCAGGACCGGCCCAAACCGACGACAGCGGCATGAGATGGGCAAGGTTCAAAGTATGAACGAGCGGTTGGCGAACGTTAGCGTAGACATGGCCAGGCAATGAGCCGAGCCAAGCCTCGACCGCATTGACGCCTTCTCGGATCGTGGTGAAACCGATCCCATTGATGATGCGCTCGACCGCGCGAAGCTTCTCTGCAGCGGCTTGGCGATCCTCGCCCCACACCGTCACGGTCGTGGTGAGATAGCCGAAGCTCACATGATCGCCGCCCAATGCCTGAAGGGCTTCGTCGGCATCGAGCGCCTTGTTGTCGGCATCGCTGTCGACAAGCGGGACCGGCTCGTTGGTAATGACCTCGCGTAGGATTGCCACGATCGATTTGCGCTTGGCAAACCACTGCCGGCGCAACCGCGTCAGCGTCTTCGTGGCTTCCGTTTTCTCGAGCGGAATGAAGCGCGTCATCCAGCGATAGGCGAAATCCTGATGATTGAGGGCATCGAGAATCCCGGGCCGGGTGAGGTTCGGAAAGCCGAGGATGGTCAGTGTGCGAAGATGCTGCTCACCCAGCATCGGCTCCAGGCCACCGGCAAGCGGCGCATCGACCAGGATGGCATCCAGATATATCGGCGTTTCCGGGACCATGATAGGATGGCGTCGAGGCGAAATCGTGCCGTGGAGATAGGTCAACGTCTGAGCATCATCGAGGACGCGTACTTCGGGCATGAAGCCCGAGAAGAGATCGAGCACGCGGTTGGTCTCGTCACGGAACCTCGCCAGATCCTGGCGCCAGTCTCTTTCTCCTTGGGAATAATGAGAGTCGACGAGCGCGCTTTCCGCGCGCGCCTGGGCGTCGGGCGGTGGCATAAACACTAAGGTCACATGATAGCGGCTCTCGTAGTGCGCTACCTTCCCCTCGAAAGCAGCGCGGCGTTCTTCGTCGACCAGCCACGACGCGGCGTCAGGAAAATGCGAGTTCGGATAGCCCAGCGCTTCTATGCGCTCGGCCTCAAAGAACAATGCCCAGCCAGAGCCAAGGCGTCTGAGAGCATTGTTCGCCCGGCCGCAAATGCCGACGAGTTCAGCCTCCGTCGCACTTTCGAGATCCGGGCCGCGGAACCGCAACGTCCGCTGAAAGCTGCCGTCCTTGTTGAGCACGATGCCGGGCGCCACCAAGGCAGCCCAGGGTAGATGGTCGGCAAGCCGGTCGGCTTTGCTTCGATATTCCGAAAGGTTCAGCATGCAAGCCACCCCTTCAGACGAAGGTGGCGCACAAGCACGCTGGCGAAGTCCGGATCGCGTCTTGCGGCAAAGACCGCTAACGAGTGGCCCGCGATCCAAAGCACCAGACCAGCAATCCATTGCTGCAAGCCGAAGCCAATGGCCGCGGCCACTGTACCGTTGAGGATCGCCACCGCGCGCGGAGCCCCGCCGAGCAGGATCGGCTCGGTCAGCGCCCGGTGGACCGGTACTGCGAAGCCCTCGATATGCTGCTCCCCGGCGGCCATCAGACGAGCGCCCCACCACCGAAGGAGAAGAAGGAGAGGAAGAAGCTCGATGCCGCGAAGGCGATCGACAGACCGAAGACGATCTGAATCAGGCGCCGAAAACCACCGGCGGTGTCGCCGAAGGCAAGCGTCAGGCCGGTGGTGATAATGATGATCACCGCAACGATCTTGGCGACCGGTCCCTGCACCGACTCCAGGATCTGCTGCAGCGGCTGCTCCCACGGCATGCCGGAGCCGGCCGCATAAACGGGGGCCGTGATAAGAAACGCGAGCGCTGTGGACGAAAGAAAGCGAAGCTTCTTGCGCATGAGGAAGGCCTTTCAAAGCTGCTGGAGTTGCGAAAGCGTGAGCGGGGCAACGGCGTAATCGCCGCTGCCGTCGAGACCGGTGACCTCGGCGATTGCGTCGATGTGGCGCGACGAGCCGCGGCCGGCGATGAAGACGAGCAGGTCGACGGCATCGGCGATGAGGCGGCGGGGAACGGTGACGACTGCTTCCTGTGCGAGCTGCTCGATACGGTAGAGTGCGGAGCGCGCCGAATTGGCGTGAACCGTGGCGATGCCGCCGGGGTGCCCGGTGTTCCATGCCTTCAGCATGTCGAGTGCTTCCGCACCTCTTACTTCGCCGACGATGATGCGGTCGGGCCTGAGCCGCAGCGTTGAGCGCACGAGATCGGCAAGGGTGACCGAGCCCCGCCTCGTTCTCAGGGCAACGCAGTCCCTGGCCGCGCACTGCAGTTCGCGCGTGTCCTCGATGAGGATCACCCGCTCGTCGCATTCTGCGACCTCCGCCAGCAGCGCATTGGCAAGGGTTGTCTTGCCCGAAGACGTGCCGCCGGCGACCAGGATGTTGCGCCGCTCGCGGACTGCCCTCTTGAGCACATCGACCTGCAGCGGCAGCATGATCCGGTCCGCGACATAGTCGGCCAGCGTGTAGAGCTTTGCCGCTGGTTTACGGATGGCAAAGCATGGCGCGAGCACGACCGGCGGCAGCAGACCCTCGAAGCGCTCGCCCGACGGCAGTTCGGCACTGACAATCGGATTGTCCGCGTGCGCCTCGACCCGCACATGGGAGGCGACCAGGCGGATGATGCGTTCCGCCTCGGACGGGTGCAGATGCACGCCCGTATTGACTCGGCCCTCGCCCAGCCGGTCGAGCCGCAGCGCACCGTCGGGATTGACCATCACCTCGATGACGGACGGATCGGCAAGGGCTTCGGTGATTGCCGGACCCAGGGCGGTGCGCAGCATGACACGCCGCCGGTGGTCGGCCTCGGGATGAGAGCTCATCCTTCCCCTCCCCCACCATTGTCTTTGCTAAGCGACCTTTTGCCGGAAGCGATCTGGCGGCCGACCTGCTCAACGAATTTGTCAAAACGCTCCTGGGCAATCGCCTGGGTCGCCCTGTCCGGCACAGGCGTGTGGGCATGAAGCGTGATCGAAAAGCGGATGAAGAGCGCCAGACTCTCCAGGATCACCTCGGCATCGCGCCTGACGTGGGCAAGGTCGCGGGAGAGCCGGTCAAGCCTTACGCCGTAGCGCCGATCGAACTCGTTCTCGCCACGCCGCTCGATGAACGCCTCGACCGCCTTCGCCACGATCGCTGATTTGGTCGTTGACGGATCGCGACTGAGGTTGTCCAGTTTCTCGCTGAGCTCCGGCTCAAGCAGAAACTGATGGCGAATGCGGTGGGGCTTCATGCGGCTCGTTCCGACGGCCCGGCGTTGCGCCGGCGACGGGAGAAGGATCGGCCAGACGCTCAAAATTGCTTATGGCCGTTATCTACGCTGAGATGCGCTCTGCAACTCAGCGGACTTCAGAAGCCGGGAATGACATCTTTGTCGTCGCCCCTGCCCTCGTTGATACCGTAGGCGCGGGCCGCAGTGGAAATCCGATCCATGACACGCTTGTCCGCGAGCGCTTCGCTGTCATCGTCTGCGGGCTTCAACAGATCGGCCTGATCGGGCTCTTGAGAGACAACAACGTCTTCTACGGGCAGGCTTGGATGGCGTTGCTGCTGAACGCCTCCCTCGTCTTCAACTGGCGCGTCGGCGCTTTCGTCGTCCGCAGCAAGTCGGCTATCGACGCTGCACACTTGTCCAGTCCAGCCGTCCGGGCGTGATGCAGGGCAGTCCGCATAGGGACCGTCGCGCAGCACCGGCGCAGGCAGCACCCGGTCTGTGAAATTCTGATCCTGATAATAGCGCAGCTTCTTGGCGCGGATCGGCGGCAACCCAGAAACCAGGACCAATTCGTCTGACGGCGGCAATTGCATCACCTCGCCTGGCGTCAGGAGCGGGCGCGCGGTTTCCTGGCGGCTCACCATGACATGCGAAAGCCAGGGCGCAAGCCGATGGCCCGCATAGTTGCGCATCGACCTAAGTTCGGTTGCGGTGCCGAGGGCATCCGAGATGCGCTTGGCCGTGCGTTCGTCATTGGAGGAAAAGGCAATTCGCACGTGGCAATTGTCGAGAATAGCATTGTTCTCGCCATAGGCCTTTGAAACCTGGTTCAAAGATTGTGCGATCAGATAGGAGCGAATGCCATAACCTGCCATGAAGGCGAGCGCCGTCTCGAAGAAGTCGAGGCGACCGAGCGCCGGAAACTCGTCCAGCATCATGAGCAGTTGATGCTTACGGCTCTTCTTCGGGTCCCCCTCCAGGCGCTCCGTCAACCGCCTGCCGATCTGGTTCAAGATCAGTCGCACCAAAGGCTTGGTGCGCGAGATATCCGAAGGCGGCACGACCAGATAGAGCGACAGCGGTCGCTCTCCATCCACTAGGTCAGCGATGCGCCAGTCGCAGGACGAAGTGGCCGTCGCGACCGTTGGATCACGATAAAGCCCGAGAAAGGACATGGCGGTCGAGAGGACGCCTGAGCGCTCGTTCTCCGACTTGTTCAGGAGTTCGCGAGCCGCCGAGGCCACTACGGGATGGACCTGAGGGTTATGCCCCGTCCCGAGATGGTTTGTCGTCATCATCCGCTGTAGCGTTGCGGCAAACGAGCGTTGCGGGTCCGACAGGAAGGTGGCGACGCGGGCCAGCGTCTTTTCCTCTTCAGCGTAGAGCACGTGCAAAATGGCGCCAACTAGGAGTGAATGGCTGGTCTTCTCCCAGTGGTTCCGTCGCTCCAGCGCGCCCTCGGGATCGACGAGGATGTCGGCGATGTTTTGAACGTCTCGGATCTCATCTGGGCCTTTGCGTACCTCCAGCAGCGGGTTGTAGCGTGCCGATCTCGGGTCGGTCGGATTGAACAGAAGGCAGTACGAGAATTTCGACCGCCAGCCGGAGGTCAACTGCCAATTTTCGCCTTTTATATCATGAATGATGGCAGACCCGGTCCAGGAAAGTAGCGTTGGAACAACCAGCCCCACGCCCTTGCCCGAACGCGTCGGCGCAAATGCCATGACGTGCTCCGGGCCGTCATGGCGCAGATAGCGATCGTTCAGCCTACCGAGGAAAACGCCCGCCGGCCGTAACAACCCTGCCGTCTCGACCTCATGAGTCGTGGCCCACCGTGAAGACCCATAGGTCGTAACCGACCCGCGCTGTCGCGCGCGCAAAAGCGAGCCAGCGATTGCGGCGGCACAGCCCAGGAATCCGCTGGCGCCTGCAAGCGTACCGGCTTTGTCGAAGACCTCCGGCGCATAAGCATCGAAGTGGAACCACCATTCAAACAGCTTCCACGGCTTGTAGATTGGCCAGCCGGCGAAGAGAAACCATGGTGCGCCGAGAGGCGTCTGGTAGGTCAGCATTTGAGCGCACCATTGGGTTGCCGTCCATACGCCGATAATGACAATTGCGCACACAACGGCGATCTGCCCGATCAGTAGCTTCGTAGGTGTCATCGGCTTGGCCCGCTGAACAACGCGACCTAGCATCGCGCGGCGCAGCCGGGACAGGAATGTTCCTCACATACGATTTGGGAGCAATGAACGACTTCCTACGTATCAGGTCGGTCAGCACGCGTGTTGCGCCTTCACGCGACACCATCCGCCACTCCATCCTTTCCATTCACCCTGAGGCCCGGCGCCGCCGACAGTTGCGTGACCGCTCCTCCGCAAAGTTATCTTCTGCGTTCAGGGAGCCACGGCGCCTGGGCTGGCTGATGAACACCGTCCGCTCGCGCATGTGGGGTCGAATTGATTTGTGCCCAAGTGGAGGCAGGCTCGTCTTCCAACAGTTGCCGCAGTTCCCCTGGCTCGAACGCCATCATCGGTGGGGAAGCGGGTTCATCCTCCAACAGTTGCCGCAGTTCCCCTGGCTCGAACGCCATCATCGGTGGGGAAGCGGGTTCATCCTCCAACAGCTGCCGCAGTTCCCCTGGCTGGAACGCCATCATTGGTGGGGAGGCAGGCTCGTCCTCCAACAGTTGCCGCAGTTCCCCTGGCTCGAACGCCATCATTGGTGGGGAGGCAGGTTCGTCCTCCAACAGTTGCCGCAGTTCCCCTGGCTCGAACGCCATCATTGGTGGGGAGGCAGGCTCGTCTTCCAACAGTTGCCGCAGTTCCCCTGGCTCGAATGCCATCATCGGTGGGGAGGCGGGTTCATCCTCCAGCAGCTGCCGCGGCTCTTCCTCGTGCGGCAAGCGCCTCCTTAGCCGGTCTTGCAGCGCCTGCCGATCGGCAACGAGGTTGTCGAGGGGCAGCGGCTCGTGGTCTGGCCGCTGCCCTTTCACCAATCGTTCAACCAGCGCCCACGTGCCCTCCAGGACAAATACGCCGCAATCATAATGGTTCGTCTGTCTGGCCATGGGGGCTGGCGCCAAGGTGGCATTCAGCAGTCCTGCGAGCTGTTTTGCAGGCACGTCGTTATATCCCTCTCGCTGGAGGGAGTCGTAGTGATAGGCGAACCGCCTTTCCGGGTCGCGGCGATCAACGAGCAGCAGCGACCAATGGGTGCCGGGGCTAGTAGCCGTGCCATTATTCACTGGCAAGAACAGGAAGTCGGCTGTGGCGTTGTTTTGATTATAGATGGACTGCAATATGCCTCGAGCGTCTTGCGGCGACGTGTGTCGCAGTAGATGGGATACGGAAGGATCCACCAGCCGAGTCCGGGCAGCGAGCGCCGGATTGATCCCCTGCAGTTGCCCCTCCAGCAAATTGTAATCTCTCTGGATATGGGCGTCGCTCAGCCATTCGGCGGCGCCGAGCACCCGCCCCGTTGCAACGTTGGACGGGGCTGTCGGATCGAGCGCCCCGATCTGAGCCCCAGAGGAACTGGTAGTCAGTGTGGTCACATCAACCAGTGGAAGGCCGCGGTAGGTGCCTGGCAGCCTAGCGGTTGCTGGCGAGGCGGGTTGGGGAGCTCTTGCCGGTGCCGCTGGCCCAGCTTCAGCAGCGGCCCCAACGCGCCTGGTGACTGCGTCTGCCGGATGAGCAGAAAGGACAGTTTCGCGCCCGAGCACAATGCGCGGCAGGATATCCCGGAGGTGAGCCAATGCAGAACTGATACTTAGCCTATTACCATAGGAGACAGCCTTGAAGCTCTCAACATCTTTATCCAGCGATTTGTCGTGAATCCGAGCCGCAATCCCAAGCTTGTTATTTTGACGCAGGTACTGACTAAAATGTCTAAGAAAATTTGTATAGCCGCCCACGGTATCTGGATTCCGTCCGGTCGCAGGCGCTGCCAGGTACTCCTTGGTCGAAGCGGCTCTGTAATTTCTAATGAGCTCGGCATCGTCAGGATAGGGGATCACGACAGGGCGAGCCATAATCTGGGCTCCGCCTGTCGACTTCTTGAGGTAACGCAGTGCGCCAGCCACGGTGGAGGAACCACCCGTACTCTCGTACTCCTTGAGATCCTGATCCAGCGACGAATGGTAAAGCCGAGCAGCAAACCCTGGCTTGTTGTTTTGAAGGAGCCACCGACTAAAGCCGAAAAGAGAATTTACATTGTAAGTGACCGTGTTCGCTTTGGCCTTACCCGCGTGGAATGCTGCCCTCAGCCCTTCGATAGCGGTCGCATCGTTGGAATAGACAGGACGCTTGTCGGCACCGTCGGGGACTACAATTGGACGATCCGGCTGCACTGTCGAGGGCATCGACCCACCACCTCCGGGATGCGGTGCTGGGGTGGATTCGTGCTCATCCCTCTGCCTGACGAGCTGCGCCTCACATTCCGGTGTAGCCACCTTATGAGGATCCTGCATCGGTTCGATCCCCTCCATCTCCTGCTGCAACCAAGCCAAAGCTTGGCGAGCGGCCTGCGCGGCTTCATCAACCGCGGAGGATGTCTCCACACCTCTGGCGGACGCCGGCAGAGCCTGCTCCGCCCGCCGTCGAAAGAGCTCTGGCGAGGCGGATTTCTCCGCCCACAATCTGGGCTGCGTAGCGAGTCCCCGTCCAGATTTATGTGGCACCGCCTCGCTTGGCAGCGGGCTGCTCCTGTCCCGTGCAGCTACCAGCTCCTCCGGGGCGCCCTGGTCGCCGTGGCGCCAGTTCAAGTGAGGGACGGCCTCTCCAAAGTCGGGCGCTTGGTGTTGGTGCGCGGTTGGGGCGAGAGACAATGGTAGATCGGTGCCCTCCTTATAACCTACCGGCAGGAGCTCCTCTGGCCAATCGAATCCCTGCTGTGGTGCGGTATGCTGAGCAGCGTCGCCACGGGGACGAGCCTCCATGCTGACCGCGTTTTCCAGATGATTCCCGAGTATAACGCGCGGCGGGTTCTTGCGGAGATAAACCAGCGCAGATTCGATCGGAGCTCCACCATTAGAGGAGGCGGCCTTGTAGCTCTCAACATCTTTATCCAGCGATTTATCGTAAATGCGACCCGCAATTCCGAGCTTGTCATTTTGACGTAGGTAATGACTGAAATGGTTAAGAGCAGTTGCGTAGCCGCTCGCGGATCTGAAATGTCTGGTGAGCGCGGCGTCGTCAGGATGGGGGTTCAGGACAGCGCGACCCACAATCGGGCCGGCTCCGCCCATCGACTTCATCAATTGACGCAGTGCGCCAGCCACGGTGGAGGAACCACCCCTACTCTCGTACTCCTCGAGATCCTGGCTCAGCGACGGATGGTAAAGCCGAGCAGCAAGCCCTGGCTTGTTGTTTTGAAAGAGCCAACGACTAAAGCCGAAAAGAGAATTTGTGCTGCGAGTGACCGTGTCCGGCCTGGCTTTACCCGCAAGGAGTGCTGACTTCAGCCCTTCGATGGCGGTGGCATCGTTGGAATAAACAGGACGCTTGTCGGCACCGTCGGGGACCACAATTGGACGATCCGGCTGCACTGTCGAGGGCATCGACCCGTCGAGATGCGGTGCTGGGGTGTATTCGTGCTCGTCCCCCTGCATCACAAGTTGCGCCTCCCGTTCCGATGTACCCACCTGATGGGTGGGGAGTTGCATCATCACGCGAGCGCCTGAGTTGCCAACCTCACCTGGTTGCCGCTCAGTGACAGCATGCTGCAGATTGCTTTGGATCCTCTGCCTCTTCGTTGGTCTCAACTCACCTTTACCATGCGAGCCATTGACGAGGACCTCCTCGCCTGGCGCACCCATCAACTCGTCCGCCGCCTGCAGTTCGCCCAAGTGCTGCTCAAAACCGGCTTGGCCGGCCTGTCCGCTTGCTCGTGCGGTACGGCGTGCTGCACCTGCAGCCAAGCTGCCACGATGAATGTCTAGTTTGTACGGGTGCACGCTATCCTCACTTCCACAGATCACATGAGCAACCTACTCAGGCAAGCTTTCGAGAGGCTGACGAGGTCCGCCGCCGCGGAAGGCGAAGGCTGGTTTTCTGCTCAGCGGTTGACGGCCTCGCGTGTTGCGGCCGCGCCGGGTATCACGCCAATCAATCTGAATAGTCGATGCGTCAAACGAACCAGGATGGGATTTTCGTAGCGGGGCTGCTCTACTCACTCTTGTCCTGAGGGCAGAATTCAACCATATCGCCGAGCAACTGGATGCCGATTGGATACCCGATCCGGAAAGCTTCAGCTCCTATGTGACGCGATGATGAGGCCTGGTCTCGCAGCGGCATGCGTTCCGAGAGATGCTGCACCAGGTACGAGGCGACCTTATCCAACAAGGCACCACTTGCGCTGTTTTGTGGAGACGAGCGTCGGCATGCATCCATGCGGGTGCTTGAGTGGTGAAGACTCTGAACGACGGTTCCTATGGCGCTGCCGGCGCAATCAGCTGCTTGGGGACGCGTGACGCAGATCAAAGCTCCCCTTGCCGAGCACGGAGCAGGCGAGTGAGAGAGCAGATGAATAGGCGTGTCGCCAATATTTTCGCATTGCTCTAATCGATTATAGTTGTGAGGAGCAATTTGAGACCATTTACTTGCGGCTCAAGTCACCCATAAAAGAAGGCAAGCACCGATTCGGTAGCTTATCCCCTGTCTTTCGCGTACTCGCGGCCGTGGCGCCGGGTGAACGATTGAAGACCGCCGGTCTCACTCGCAGGTGGGTGCCAGGGCGTGGGGCGGTTGGCAAGCCACAGGAGTAGGACAATGTCGAAGGATTCGGGTAAGGGCGATAATCACGGCGGCGGACCGGGCAAGATCGAGATCACGGTGGTGGTGAACGGCCAGCCCACGCAGGTCGAAGCCAATCCCAACCAGCCGCTTCACGTCATTCGTACCAAAGCCCTTGAGAACACGCAGAATGTCGCCCAACCAGCCGAGAATTGGGAATTCAAGGATGAGGCCGGCAACTTGCTCGACGTCGACAAGAAGCTTGGCGATTTCGGTTTCCCGAATACTGTGACCCTGTTCCTCAGCCTGAAGGCGGGCGTCGCAGGTGCCTAAACCCCAAAGTGTGGATCCGGAGGTCTCCCGAGCGAAGTTTGATCGGGAGATCGGCCGGTTCCGGCCATATGCTGATGTCTATCGGGCTCAGGGCTGCTTCTTGATCGAGGCGACTTTTCCGCGCGCTTTCTTCATTTTCGCCAGCCCCAAGTTAAAGCCACGGGTGGTCAGCGCAGCGAGCGAGGTCGACTTCACCGACTACGACTTAAGACCACCGTCCGTGGTCTTCGTCGATCCGTTTACGCGTGATCCGATTGCCCGGAAAGATCTATACCTGAAAATGCTTAGACGTCCGCCGCTGCCCGGAACGCCGCCGGAGATGATAGGAGCTCTCATCCAGCAGAACGCCGTGCCGCTGACGGACTTCATCCAGGCCAACAGTCCCGAGGACGAACCATTCCTGTGCATGGCGGGCGTCCGGGAATACCACGACAATCCAGCCCATTCAGGTGATCCATGGCTACTTCATCGGGGTTCTGGCGAAGGCTGTTTGGCCTTCATCCTGGACAAGATCATCAAGTACGGAATCGTTCCTATAGAGCAGTTGCAGATTCAACTCCAACCGACAATCGTAGGAATGGTGGTATCCCCTCAGGCGATACAAGAATGACTGGTTTGAGAGATGTAACGATCGTGACTCTCCCGCGCGGCTGCATCTCGACCACGCATGGGCATCTGCGCTCAGTTGGTCGCGAGGGCAATGAGGGGATGGCACTTTGGGTCGGCGTTCAGGAAGACCGGCACTTTGCCGTAACAGAGACGGTTATCCCGGCGCAGCGTCACATTCGAACAAACGATGGCGTTTGCGTGATCGTTGCGGCCGAAGAACTGCACCGGCTCAATGTCTGGCTCTACAAAAGCGGCCTGAAACTCTTGGCCCAGATTCACAGCCATCCGGGCCGCGCCTACCATTCGACGACGGACGACGCTTATGCGGTTGCTACCACGGTTGGGTGTCTGTCGCTGGTGGTGCCGAATTTCGCCCGCGAGCCTTTCGATTTTGCTCGGGTCGCCGCCTATCGGCTTGACGAAAAGGCCAAATGGAATGCGCTCCCTCCCGCGGCACTGTCGCGAATGATCATGATATCGAGTTGAACAATGGCATTCGCTAACTTCATCGATCGCGCCGCCACGGCGGCATCTCAGGTCCTGGCCGATTTTCATCTGGGAGACTTCAAAGCAGCTCTTGAAAAGCAGGTCGTGGCAGTCGCCTTCGACCATCAGGCCGCTTCCTGCGCCGAAGGCCAGGCGACATTAGATCTTGCGGTGAGATTGCTCGCTAGGCTCTACCCGGTTCTGGCGATACTCCCGCTGGACAGCGCGGCGAGCTCTCAAGCCCAAGCGCTGGAGCGCTTGGCAAAGTCGATCAATCCAAAAGTCGGCATCCGGCGTTCCGGCAAGTCTGCCACCGTCTGCGTCGTTGCAGGGGTAACGCGCCCATCACTCCGGTGCCCGATCTTTTTCGTGGGATCGGACGGTTGGGCGGCAAAGCTGTCGCGTACGGACCCGGTGGGCTCTGGCCCAAGTCTGCTGCCTTATGGAGCTGGCGCCGCCAGTTGCTTCGGCGCCGCCAACGTCTTTCGAACTATCTTCGCCGCCCAGTTGACCGGCGCCGAGTTGGACGAAACCATCGACCTCTCGCTATGCAGCTACGACAAGACCAAAGCCGGGGAGGCTGGCCCGATCGACTTTCCAGTCGACCTTGGCGAAACCCACCTCGTTGGGCTCGGTGCGATAGGCCATGGCTCGCTTTGGGCGCTAGCGAGACAACCCGATCTCAAGGGTCGTCTGCATGTAATCGATCACGAAGCGATCGAACTCTCAAACCTGCAGCGCTACGCATTGGCCGGCCAGGCGGAGATTGGTATGTCCAAGGCGGTTCTTGCAGCCACCGCCCTTAGATCGACTGCCCTTGAGGTCGAGGCGCACCCTCTGACGTGGGCAGAATATGTTGCGCGCCGGGGCAATTGGGTCTTCGACCAAGTGGGTGTGGCGCTTGACACCGCCGCCGACCGTCTGGCTGTCCAAGGTGCACTGCCGCGATGGATCGCAAACGCTTGGACGCAGGAGCACGATCTCGGTATCTCCCGGCATGGTTTCGATGACGGCCAGGCTTGCCTTTGTTGCATGTACCTGCCATCCGGAAAATCCAAGGACGAGCACCAGCTGATTGCCGAGGAACTCGGAATACCGGAAGCACACGAGCAGGTGAAAACGCTCCTGCAGACCAATGCCGGAGTTCCCAACGACTTTGTAGTTCGCGTGGCTACAGCGATGGCTGTGCCGTTTGAACCGCTAGCCCCGTTTGTCGGCCAGCCCCTGCGCTCCTTTTATCAGCAGGCTATCTGCGGCGGTCTGGTGTTCCAGCTTAGCGAAGGAAGTCGCCGCGTTCGAACTGTCGTTCCGATGGCCTTTCAGTCGGTGCTTGCCGGGATTATGCTTGCCGCGGATTTGGTCAAACATAGTGCGGGGTTTCCCATGAGCCCGACGACGAGCACTCGGGTGAATCTTCTGCGCCCCCTTGGCTCTCACTTGCACGATCCGAAGGCCAAGGACTCCAGCGGCCGCTGCATCTGTAGCGACGACGATTTCATTGCCGCTTACAGGCGCAAATACGGCGAGCCCGTTGATCAGGTAAGCGATGTCTCGGCCGCCTAAGCAGACGCGCACCTCTCCGTGGACGCAGGGGGCGCGGCTTGTGGGCGTGACCATGGGCGCCATTATGACACGCTTGGCCCGCTCCTTTGCCCGCCTATCGTCCTCCGCGCATGATCCCTGACACCTCCTTGCCGACGTGATGATCCAGCACCAGCCGCCATGGCACCAGAGGCTGGTCAAACCTCCGTTGTTGGCCGGTTTGGACAGTGCTGCATCAGGTCTCGACCGACGTCTCGACAGTCAGGGCTGCTTCGACGGGTGTGAAGATGTCAACATCGACCCCAGGCGCCCGAATCGTCACAATCAGGGCGTACCGAGCCAGAGCGTCGACGCGTTCCAGGTAAGGCTTCTCCTTCCACCAGCCCCCGACCGGGAACACGCCGATCGCGTCACGCTCGGCGAGATCGGCGGCGCTGCCCGACCAGAAATCGGCGTGCAACGAGCCGCGATCGCGGAAGGTGCCGAGCAGCCACTCTTCTCCGCCTCCAGCAGGCGCCCCTTCCTCCTCGTCCCGAGCGGCCTGATTGATGCGGGCTCGGAATTCGTCGACTGTCTCGGTCGCTGACTTTACTCTGAACCGAAGACCATGGGACGCGTAACGATGCCGGCGGGTCCATCCGCGTTCACCGGGGTTGGGTTCGATGAAATAGGACAGCGTGACGCGGAGCTCGACCTGGGCAGCGCCGAGCGCCGCGAGCTGCTCCTTCGGCCAAGGCAGGCGATGCAGCTTCATGTCACGCGTTTTGGCAGCCGCGCCGCCCTCGCGCTGGAAAGGCTGAAGCTCATCTTCAACGATAAGCGTGAGGTCGTTCACCGTTGACAGAAGCGCGCGCCCAAGATCTGGCACGCCATAACCATAGCGCCGCACGAGCGCCTGGATCTCGCCCTTCGCTCCGTTGCACGCATCGATGCGTGCGCGCATCGCCGGAGTCCATTCGGCCGAGTGGACGATCAGGGCGCGAACCGTTTCAGGCCACAGCTCGGGGCGCGCTGATAGAATTAGTCCCGCCATCCGTGCGGCATGGGCCGTTGCCGCGCTCGTATCTCCGAGGGTGGTGAAGTGGCGCAGTTCGGGTCGATAGAAAGTGGTCAATATCTGCAGATCGTCGATCGGCTCGCCAGGCAACACACCGTCATGGGCGAGATTGCCGCCTTCGAAGACGACCTCGGGCTTCACCGGCCACTGCCTGTCCCAAACGACCGAAGTGCGACTGCGCGGCGAGAGCTCGCCGACCGGCGCGATCGGAGCGTAGCCCGCAAAGTCGGTGTCAATGATATCGACCTTTTCTGTGAAAGCGCCGACCGTCAGCGCATTCCAGGCCTGAGAAGGATCATCGACTGCTTCCAGATCGTTGCGCGTCAAATGCTCGGCCGGCATGAGGTCATCGCCGATGTTGCCGGCAGAGAGAACGATCAAGCGTCGCTGTTCCTCTTCGAAACAGAGTTGGTCGATAGCGGCAGACCACGATGTGGGCCTTCCACGCGCCGGACTGGCGCTTGTCACAGCCATTGCGATCGCGCGGCGGCGCTCCGGCGCCTGCACCTCGGCGCGGGCGATCGCTTCCGCGGTGATCGCGCCATAGAGTTCTGGATCGTTTGCCTCGTCTTCTGGCGGAAGGATACGAACACTCTCCAGCCGAAAGGGCAATGGAACTGGATCGCCTCCGACCAGGAGCGGGACCAGATCACCGTACAGGCCGACACCTGCCATTCGCGTCCCGTGGCCGCTCCACGCAGGTGTGTCGTCGCTGCCCCATGCCGGTTTGACGGTGTGCCAGTCTTCAACGGCAAGTGCGGGTTCGATCAACGGGTGGGTGCGACGCACGCCGCTGTCGAGAATGCAGACCGCAATATCGGTTGAGGCGGTCTGACGCGCCCGAGAAGCTCGTCGCTCCAGTCCCTTTGCTCCGCGCCGCCAAGGCCCATGAAGAAGGACGGCGTATCCTTCGCGCGCCGCAGCTCGGCGACGACATCGCTGTGCGCAATCATGCGGTCGAGCATTGCCGTGCTGGCGAGTGCCAGCATGACCACCCGCTCCGGAAACCTGACCGCATGCGTGCGCAAAGTGATGTTCAGGGCTTCGGCAATGTGCTCGAAGTTCTCGCGGCGACCGTCGCGCAGCCAGACTTCCCACCACACCTGCTCGTCAGCGGCCTGGGGGAAGAGGTCGTCGTGGTCGGTAAACAACGATCGTGCAGTCGCCAGCCTGACTGTCTCCATGCGGGAGACGAGCGGCTCGTTGCGCGGTCTGCCGCGGTCAGTGTCAACGTCTCGATACGCCTCGACTTTCCGCAAATAATAGGCTTGCGCGCTTTGCGGCAGGAACACCGACGCTGTGATGGGAGCACCGGGTTGAGTTGGCTCATGGACGGCGACCAGCTCCATGTGCTGGCGACGATCGGCCAACTGGTCGAGGGCCGCCCGTCCGGACATGGGCAGATCGATCTCGAGATAAAAGCCAGGCGTGCCGACCGACAGCTGGGGGTCACGCGCCGCAATCTGCTGGCGTGCACTTTCGACCGCTTGTTCGATGGATTGCGTCAAGGCCGCAGCATGCGACGCCCGATCACGCGCCGGCAGCGGCGGTGCATGTATAAGTTGGTTGGGCCGCCGATAGGCTTCCCGAATGCCGTTGTTGCGAAGGTGGATATGGGCGCGGTCGCGCGGAAAATCGTCTGCCATTATGATCTGTGCTGTCGCTACTCAGACAGCGAAGCCTGCCGGCGTTCCTTCAGAGCGTCGATGAGCGCTTCCGAGGTGATCCGCCCCCCCCCGCAATATGATGGTTTTTGCAGCGTCGTCGGCCGCGCGGGTGATCTCGGCCTGCGACAGTCTCTCTGCCTGAGAGATCGCCTCGTTCCAGGCAAGCCCTCTGGTGTCGAAGCGGTCGAGTCGAGCCCGAAGCAGCGCCTCGATAATCGGCCGATCGGGCACGGCGTATTCGATGACATCGTCGAAACGGCGGAACAAAGCTCTGTCGAGCAGCTCGGGATGATTTGTTGCCGCAATAATCAGGCTGTGGCTGTCGTCTTGCTCGAGAAACTGCAGAAACGAATTCAGCACGCGCCGAATCTCGCCAACATCCTGGCGTTCGCCTCGACGCGCGCCGATGGCATCGAATTCGTCAAAGAAGTAGACGCCCCGCGTCGCCTGCATTGCATCAAAAACAAGCCGCAGCTTTCCGGCAGTCTCTCCCATGAACTTGGTGATCAAACCATCGAGGACGATCGTGAAAAGGGGCAGATGAAGCTCCCCGGCCAATGCCGATGCGGTCATCGTCTTGCCTGATCCTGGCGGGCCGACCAGAAGCAGTTTGCGACGGGGAACAAGCCCGTGCTCGCGCAAGCTTGCTTGTTGGCGCTGCTCTCCCAGCACGCGGTGCAGGCGCGAGCGCAGACTGTCCGGCAAAATCATGTCGGTCAGTCGCAGGTCCGGATAGCGCACATGCAGGAGCCCTGCGAGCTCGCCCTTTGGCTGAAAAAGGGGAACCGGCCGACTGCTCTTGGCAATCCGGGCGTCCCTGCTCTTGGCTGCGTCGACCAGATCCTTGAGCTCCTGAGCAAGCTTGCCATGGCCTTGACGTGCCTCATGCGCAGCAAGCTGCATCGCGATAGAGAGGAAACGATCCTCGTCGCCGGCAAAGTGGCTTTTAAGCAGCGTCACGATATGGCGGGCCGTGGTCATGGCTCTCTTCTGGGGTATCCGTTTACTTGGCGAAGCGCATGCAACCTAAACGCTTTCAACGGCGATTTGTATCGCGCAATGGTGTTTTTTCTCTTGTCGATGTTCGCCCGTGGCAACTTCAGCGGTGAACTGTTGCGCCGCGGTCATAGGCCAGCCGGAATAACGCCGGCCAGCAGACAACAGTCCGCATCTTCGAGCGCTCGAAGTCTGGCCACTCACGCAGCGTGTCGGGTCCGAACGCTCCAAAGCCGCCCCGCCTGGCAGGTCCATGCGACCGATTGCGGGCGTGCGGCCATAAGGTCTACGCGGGCTCGCATGGCTGCCCGCGCCGCTGGCTAAAAAAGCTGTACACCATCTCACGAAACACCAGGTCCGCTCCTTTGCCGGCCGACGGTCCATGAAATCCCCTCCCCACTCACGACACCGGAGACCTCCTTGCCCACATGGCGCTCAAGCACCGGCCGCCATGGCACCAGCGTGAACTCGCGCGACTTCTCAACGACGGCATATTTTCCGCTGGCAAGCTCGACGGAGCGGCGGAGCGTACCCTCTACTCGTCCTCCGGATCGCGCTTCGGCATAGGGCAGGCCAAGTTCCTCCGACAGTTGGCCAGCAACACGGTTCAGTTCTCGCTGGCGCAGGATCGAAAGCATGTTGGCTCGATAGACGATCCGATCCTGTTCTTCATGCGCGTGGCCTTGCGCGATCAGCCACTCCCGCCGGCGAGCTTGCGCCTCTCTCACGTCGCAGCCGAAGCCGGATCCGTGCAAAGGCTCGGGTCTATCGGCAACCAGCTCCCGGTCGAGCCAGGTGGCGCCGTTGAAGCTGACCTGTCGCTCCAGCGCCATTGAGGAGAGCTTGTCGACAACGAAAGGCTCGGCCCTGGCCCGCTGGCCCTCATAATTCGCGACGCGATCGAGATGGTCCGGCGCGATGAGCCAGGTGCCGTTCGGCTCTCGCTCAACGCCGCCGGTCGCGCGGCGGATCGCCTCCAGCCGCCGCACATGCGTTCGCGCAAAGCTCTCGGTGGCGGATGGGTCATGCTTCAGGTGGATATCGACGTCGTAACGGCCGCCATTCGCGGCGGCGATTTCGGCGATGGTACGATCGACCCGCCTCGGCTCGGTGTTCCTTGGCGCGACACGCACGATGCAGCCATTAGGCATCGTTTCCATCGCCTCGCCTCTACCGATGTCGATCCAATGGCTCTTACCGTCGACGGCGTCGACGATCATGTAGTGGCGGTCATTGATCTCGTCGGCCAGTCCACGCGCGACAACGCGACCGACGAGAGACTGGACGGGCTCGCCGGCTCGATCGTGGATCACCCAGTCGGCGGCACTGCGTGCAAGCCCCTTGCCGGCCAGTTCGCGGTGGATGGTCTTGATGATGTCGCCGCGTTCGCCGGTGCGGCGCAGCGTGGCTTCGAGCTCATCGTCGAGGCGCCAGGAGCCAGCGCCGACCTCCGCGGCCAGACCCATCCGCTCGAGCTTGCGCAGCCGTCCCTGGTGCAGCGTCTGGCGAATGGCGTCGGGACCGCCCGGCGAGACCAGCCCGTCATCATCACGCATGCTGAGCAGCCGACGGTCGATGCTGGTGAAGCGTTCCTGCTCCATTTCCCGGCGCAGGCGAAGCTCAATCTCGCGGTCGGTTCGCGGACCGAGATCGAGGCTGACCAGCTCGGCCGCCCGCTCGCGGATGCCAGATGAGATATATTCGCGCGCGATGACCAGGTTCTCGCCACGGTCGTCCCTGCCTCGGACGATGATGTGGCTGTGCGGGTGGCCGGTGTTGAAATGATCAACCGCGACCCAGTCGAGCTTCGTGCCGAGGTCTTCCTGCATCTGCGCCATGAGCCGCCGCGTCAGCGCCTTCAGGTCTTCATACTCGATGCCGTCTTCGGCAGCGACGATGAAGCGGAATTGGTGGCGGTCGCCGTCCGCGCGATCGATGAACGCCTTGCCGTCGACGCGGTCGCTGTCGGCGCCGTAGAGCTCGCCAGGCGCACCTTCTCGGGTGACGCCGTCGCGCTGAAGATAGCGTAGATGGGCACGCGCCCCGTCCGCGCCCTTGCCGGCGAGCTTGACGATCCGCGCCTTGACGATCACCCGGCGCTGGCGGAAGGCGGCATACCGGTCGCGCGATTTCAGCAGCGCCGCAGCCGCCCCGCCGCGCCCTGTCCGGCTGCCCGTGAAGCGACCGCCGGGCTGGGGCTGGCCGCCGGCTCGGTTGACGGCTGCCCGGACTTGACCGGCATAGCGTTTGCCTGCCTTCGAGCCGCGCGACCCGATTTTGCCGAGCTTCGGCCTGAACTCGTCATCCTTCATGCGAGCCTCCCAGACATATCAAGCAAAATCAGACACTTACACGTCCAACCCTCTTGGCACCGGCGGCAGCCTCCTGGAAAAACGATGTGCAGACAAAGATTTAACCGCCTCCTGGAGGCGGTACCTTTATCTTGCCTTACGCGCCCAGCCCCGCCAGACGCGCCCCCGTCCGCCCATGGCTAACGCACCGGCTCCTTCGGCTGCGCGCCGTCCTTGCCGAGCGGCACGAAGAGATCGCCGTTTCGCACGCCTGAGTGAACACCGTCATGAATGAAGAACAGCGACCGTCCGAGAGGAGCGATTTGCGCCTTTGGAGCGACAGATTGGCTTTCGAACGCCTCGATGTCGGCCGCCGAAACTCCGGCCGCCTTGAGTTGGTCGAGGTACTCGACGGTCTCTTCTGGCAGCGGTTTGCCACGCTTCAAATGCTCGTCGTAGCGCTCGGGACCGGCATTGTAGGCGCCAAACAGGCCAGGAAATCCGAAGCGGTCATACATGGCGCTGAGATAGGCCGTGCCGGCCAGGATATTGTCGCGCGGATCGTGGGGGTTAGGCCCAAGGCCGTGTTCGACCCGCATCTCCTCATAGGTGCCGGGCATCACCTGCATGAGGCCCATGGCGCCAGCGGGGGAGGTGATGGGGCGGCCGCCGCGCATTGTCTTGCCGCCGCTTTCGGCAGCCATGACGGCATAGATCCAGGCTTGGGGAATATGGAAGCGCCGGCTTGCTTCCGATACCAACGTCTGCCACTTTCGCAGCTGCGGACTTTGGGAGATGGCGACCGGCTCAGCGCCGGTCGAGGCGGAACAGGCGCATGGCGCAATGGCGATCATGCCCAACAAGAGGAGGGTCACTCGGTCCATAGCGGTACGAGCCTCCCGATGACATTTTGAGTGGGAACAGGCCCGAAATAGCGGCTGTCGAAGGAGCGGTTTTTGTCGCTGCCGAGCAGGAAAACCTCGTTATCCCCGAGCGCTCGGCAGCCGTTCCACCATGGCAAAGGTCGGCCTTCGGCGTCGATTTTGAGCCGGCGCGCGACGATGTCGCCGCCGATGATGATGGCGTCATTGAAGGCGCAGACATTATCGTCCGGCAGCGCTGCAAGACGTTTTGCCAGCGGCACATTGCGAGGCAGATAGCTGCGCTCGGCGGCGAGATACGCCGCGTATTCAGGCGGGCGCACGAGCACGAGATCGCCACGCGCCAGCGCTCCCGCAGCGATGCGGTAAAGGCCGATCGGCGCGCTGGCCGAGGCGTTCCAGACCAGCCAAGGGGTGGGCTTTCCCAGCGCCGTGAAGCCCAAAAGACCGAGACCGGCCGCGGCCAAGGCGACCGTCTTACGGGCTCGAACACGCCTCAGGCGGCTGCCGATCAGATGGATGGAAGGGCGCCGCCTCATGAACGGCCTCCCGTGCCGCCCTGGCCGGAACCGGCCTTGCCATCGCCGGCGGTGGAGTGCTGCGGGTGTCCTTTCGACCAATGGTCGAGTTCGTCGATGTGATAGCGGACATAGCGGCCGTGCTTGCGGAATTTCGGGCCGCCGCCCTTGAGCCGCATCTTTTCGAGCGTGCGCTGGGAGAGCCCGATATAGAAGGCGGCTTGGGCTGTGCTGAGAAACGGGCTGCCCTTTTTCGCGCGGGCCGCGCGTTCGTTTTCGTCGTCCATGATGATCCTCGTTTCGCTTCGGACAAGCGAGGGCGAGGATGGGCGAGGGAGATCGTCTCGGGGACGGGCGAAGAGTCGGGGGAGAGTTTTCGCCGCCCTTTAGGGCGGACGGGGTTTGGGTGGAACTCCTGGGAATGAGCCCCGCGCCGGGGCTGCGGCGCGAGGCTCTATCTCGGCCGGTCAGTCGGCCGGGTTCCAGATGATGGCGTAGGTGTCGTGATCGTCCTGGCCGGCGGCGCGGCCGAGATTGGCGTAGAGCTTGCGCGGTCCGAACTCCGGCGCTGCAATCGACAGGCTCACATAATCCTTGCCGGAAGTCTCGCCGGTGCGGATCCAGCCGGCGCCAACTTCGACTCCTTGCGTAAGCACCCGGAAGTCGGGATGGTTGTCGGCGCTCTTGGCCTGGTTGGGGACGATATCGATGTCGGCGCGGACGCTGAGCGTCTTGAGCTGGCCCTTGTAGGCGCCGTTTTCCTGCTTGTTGACGTAACCGATCGCGGTCATTTCGAAGTCTCCTTTTGTGGTTTCGCCGGGGACCATCCCCTGCGATGGCGCACCGTAATGGGCGCGTCAGGACCGCCTGAATCCGACAGGGCCGCAGCGACAGCGAAGGATCCGAGCGGGCAGCTTTTTTGTGAGCGAAGCGGCGCGAGGAAGCCGCCGCAGGCGGCGGGGAAAAAAGCTGATGGCGAGGGTTTCGGGCGGCCGGACCCGCCCATAGGTCGACAAGCCAGCCGCAGGGATGGTCCTTGGAGAGAGCATGGAGACCGCTCGCCAAGTGCGGTCTTTCAGCCAAGCAGGACGCCGGGATGAAACGGCCTGCAAAGATGCTGCGCCCTTATGCCGGATCGAGATCGTGCCAGCGGGTCGGGCGCCAGAGCAGACATCCGGCATGGTGCGATCTATGAAAGCAGGGCTCGCCAGCGGGAATTTGATACGCGAAGGGGCCAAAGCAAGGCTGGATGAGAAGCCGGTGCTACCTGCAGGTCCAGTGTCATGTGGCGGCGCTCGGGAAACCGCTACGCAACGTGACGCGCTCTTATGAGGCGAACAGACCGGCCCCAAAACCGATCGACCGGTGGTCGGCGCGAAACGCGTCATGCCTGTCCGAAAGCTGACAGTGGCAGAAGACGCATGTCGGGTTCCGCACAATTGACCATGCTGGATTTGTGAGGTTTTCAGGGAGAGCCATGCGTTCACTACCCAGTGAGCTTTGGCACGGCATTTGCACTTGAGATGTGGCAACACGGATCGAAGGTTGACTGCATGCACAAGCGCGAGATGAGCAATGCTCTCCTTTCCTGGAGGCTTGGCAGCAGATTCGATTGTGACGTTGCGAGGAGCTTCAGCCGCTCGCGGCGGAAGTGATCTCAAATCTGAAGGCACCGTTGGGGCCGCAGCCATCAAACACATCTTTCTCTTTTTCGCAGCTCGTCATCAACGCGATGCGGACTTCTTCGCGTCGACGGCGGCCGAAGGTGGAGAAGGGCTCGACTTGCAAAAAGGAGTTGTCAATGACGTCTTACGTTCGCACCAACAGCCCGGCGCAGGTGCGCTCACTGTCCACCTTTGGCAAGCATCTGCAAAGGAGCGTGCTGACGGCGACGCTGCTTGCCGCGGCTTCGACGGGAAGTGAAGCGCAGCCCTATGTTCGTGCTGACGGCAGCACGACTGACGACTTGGAAGCGGCGCGCGCAAGTTGGCGTCATGACGCCGAATTCAATGGAAATGTGGGGCTCGCAGCCATCAACGCGGATGCGCGTATGCGTTGGGTTCCACCGGGGAGGGGGCCAGAGCTCCTCGCCTGCCCTCGTCCGTCTTGACGAGTGCCCGCTTACAGCCTACCTCACTATCGCGTTAGCACTCGTCCATCGCGAGTGCTAACAAAAACCCCTCAACATCCGCACCAGGGAAAAATCCGAAAATGGCAAAGTCGAAGTTCCGCCCGCTGCATGACCGCGTGGTCGTTCGCCGGGTCGAATCCGAATCCAAGACCGCTGGCGGGATCATCATCCCGGATACGGCAAAGGAAAAGCCGCAGGAAGGCGAGATCATCGCCGTTGGTTCCGGCGCCCGTGACGAAGCCGGCAAGCTCGTCCCACTGGACGTCAAGGCCGGCGATCGCATCCTGTTCGGCAAGTGGTCGGGCACCGAAGTCAAGCTCAATGGCGAAGACCTTCTGATCATGAAGGAATCCGACATCATGGGCATCATCGGCTCATATCAGGCCCTTTCGTCAACTGAATTCCCGGGCTCGATTGAAGCCCCTGCCAGGAGCTAAAAATGGCTGCCAAAGACGTAAAATTCTCCCGTGATGCCCGCGAGCGCATGCTGCGCGGCGTCAACATCCTCGCCGACGCGGTGAAGGTCACGCTCGGCCCCAAGGGCCGCAACGTCGTCATCGACAAGTCGTTCGGCGCCCCGCGCATCACCAAGGACGGCGTCACCGTCGCCAAGGAAATCGAGCTTGAGGACAAGTTCGAGAACATGGGCGCGCAGATGGTCCGCGAAGTTGCTTCGAAGACCAACGACATCGCCGGCGACGGCACCACGACCGCGACCGTTCTGGCGCAGTCGATCGTCCAGGAAGGCCACAAGGCGGTTGCCGCCGGCATGAACCCGATGGACCTGAAGCGCGGCATCGACCTCGCGGTAACCGACGTCGTTGCGACGCTGATCAAGAACGCCAAGAAGATCAAGACCTCCGAAGAGGTTGCCCAGGTCGGCACCATCGCCGGCAACGGCGATGCTTCGGTCGGCAAGATGATCGCCGAAGCAATGCAGAAGGTCGGCAACGAAGGCGTCATCACGGTTGAGGAAGCCAAGACCGCCGAGACCGAACTCGAAGTCGTCGAAGGCATGCAGTTCGACCGCGGCTACCTCTCGCCCTACTTCGTCACCAACGCCGACAAGATGGTTGCCGAGCTCGAGGACGTCTACATCCTCCTGCACGAGAAGAAGCTGTCCAACCTCCAGGCCATGCTGCCGGTTCTCGAAGCCGTCGTGCAGACCTCGAAGCCGCTGCTCATCATCTCGGAAGACGTCGAAGGCGAGGCTCTGGCCACGCTGGTCGTCAACAAGCTGCGTGGCGGCCTGAAGATCGCCGCCGTCAAGGCGCCGGGCTTCGGTGATCGCCGCAAGGCCATGCTGGAAGACATCGCCATCCTCACCGGTGGCCAGGTCATCTCGGAAGACCTCGGCATCAAGCTCGAGAATGTCGGCCTCAACATGCTCGGCCGCGCCAAGAAGGTGTCGATCTCCAAGGAGAACACCACCATCGTCGACGGCGCCGGCAAGAAGGCCGAGATCCAGGGCCGCGTTGCCCAGATCAAGCAGCAGATCGAAGAGACCACTTCGGACTACGACAAGGAGAAGCTGCAGGAACGTCTGGCCAAGCTCGCCGGCGGCGTTGCGGTGATCCGCGTCGGCGGTGCGACGGAAGTCGAAGTCAAGGAAAAGAAGGACCGCGTCGATGACGCCCTCAACGCGACCCGCGCGGCCGTCGAAGAAGGCATCGTTGCTGGTGGTGGCGTCGCGCTGCTGCGCGCTTCGGCCAACATCAAGGCCACCGGCGTCAATGCCGACCAGGCCGCCGGCATCAACATCGTTCGTCGTGCGCTGCAGGCTCCGGCCCGCCAGATCGCGGCCAACGCCGGTGCGGAAGCATCGATCGTTGCCGGCAAGATCCTTGAGAACAAGGGCGCGACCTTCGGCTACAACGCCCAGACCGGCGAATATGGCGACATGATCGCCATGGGCATCGTCGATCCGGTCAAGGTTGTCCGCACCGCTCTCCAGGACGCGGCCTCGGTGGCCGGCCTGCTGGTCACCACCGAAGCCATGATCGCGGAGGCTCCGAAGAAGGAGTCGGCTGGCGGCGGCGGCATGCCTGGCGGCATGGGTGGCGGCGGCATGGGCGGCATGGGCGGCATGGGCGGTATGGATTTCTAATCCAGCTCTGGCAGCTTTCGCAACGAGGGGCGGCAGCAATGCCGCCCTTTTTTTGCGAACCTCGATCCGATAAACGATCGGCGCCAACGCCGGCCATGTTAGCGCAACCTCAAAAGAACTGTCGAGTTGGTTGCGCGGCTTTTGCGTCATCAGAGGCGCAAGGCGGCCGCGTGTGATGATTGCGCGCTTCCATAGGCGGTTTCGGCATGTGCCTCGCCTTCGACATCGGCATTGCGGCCAAGCAGGAAATCGGCGGCTTTCGAGGCATGGCTTGCGGCGCGGAAGATGGCGCGGTTGTCCTCGCGCAAAACCGTCAGCCATGAGCCGATGTAGTCGGCATGGCGCACGGTCGGCTCGATGCCGAGACTGCTGCAGATGAAGGCTGATGCGATTTCGGCGACCAGTTCCTCGCGCGCATAGGTGTTGGACCCGAAGGAGCCGGACAGGTCGCGCGCGAGTCGCGTCGGGTGGCCGGTCCAGTGGCCAAGCTCGTGAAAGCAGGTCCGGTAATAGTCGATCTGGTGGAAGAAAGCCGGCTGCGGCGGCACCTGTATGGTGTCGCTGCCGGGCATGTAGAAGGCGCGCTCGCCGCCGATGCGAAAATCAGCGCCGGTTGCATGAATGAGCGCCTCGGCCTGCGGGACCATCTCGCGCTCAGGCAGAGGCTCGCCGGCGGCATAAAGATGTTCGGGCAGATTATCGCACTGCGCGACATTGAAGACGGTAAAGCGCTTCAGGAAGGGCACCGCCTGCGGTTCGTCGCCATCGGTGTCGGCGCGTTGCTTTTCGTTCTTGGGAACAAAGCGGTCAGCGTGAACGATGGTGGTGCCGTGCTCACCCTTCCTGACATTGCCACCTAGGGAAAGCGCCTGCCGGAAGGTGAGCCAGTTCTGGCTGGGGAAACCGCGATCGATGACCCCGCCCCACAGGATCAGGATATTGATGCCGGAATATCGGCGCTGGGTGGCCGCATTCCGCGGCAGGCCGAGGCCTGTCCTTGCCCTGCCCCACGGCTTGACCCATGGCACGGTGCCGCGCTCCAGTTCGGCAATGATGCGGTCGGTGATTTCCTGATAAAGGCTGGCGCCGGTGCGCCCGCCACTCTCTGCGCCAGCCTGTCGGCTGCCGCAACGTTTGTTGTTTGCACGCATCGTGATGTCCTCCGCTCTTCAATCGCGCCCTCCCCGGAAGCGGGGTGGGCGGCGAAAGCGACCGGAAAGGCCCGACGTCGGAGGCGGACTGCATCCGCAGGACCGGAACGGAGTGGAGGACCCGAAGCGAAAGCGAAGGGTTGCGGGACGCCGCGGCGGGCCTAGAAGGGAGTGCTGCCCGCCCTGCGCCACCGGGGAAGGCCACGATAAAAACGACGCCGGCCGACAGGCCGGCGACCGTCAGCAGCCGAAGGCTGCCCCGCGCCAGGGGGCGAAGCCGCAGGGCCAAGACCGCCTGAGCATGGCGAAGATAAGCGGGCTCGGTTCACGAGCACCCGGCCAGCGCCTTCAGGCGCGGGCGCTCAGGATTGTTGTTGGCGCCCACGGCAGCTGGATGACCGCAACAAGATGCCGAGGAGCAACAGCAAAGCCAGCTGCCACAAACGGCACGCTCCGGCAACAACAGCGTGGCCGATCTACAGATGCTGCCCCGCACGAGAGCCTGCACGCTTTGAGCGCGCATCGGCGAGCAAGCGTTGCAAGCTGGCCATGTCGACCAGGTGGGCGATCACTATATCGCCGACCACCAACGCGGGCGTACGGTCGATGTGCAGACCTTTCGCGAGTGCGCGGACGCGCGCAAGTTCATCTGCGATGGCCGGATCTTGCATTCCCGCTTGAGCTGCTCCACGTCAAGGCCCACACGCGCTGCGATCTTGAGAGTGATCCTTTCAATGATCCAACTGGGGGAAGTCATAAGGGCGCGGTGGAATTCGTCGAACTTTCCCTGTTTTCTCGAGGCGAGTGCGATTGGGAATCCGGTCCCAGGACCGGGAACCGTCTGATCACAAGCTTCAGATTGGGATCATTCTTGAAGGCTTTTTGGTAGTTGAGATCTGCCAGTCTGCAATGCGGACAGTTGTGGTAGTCATTGAATATGACCAGAACGGCATCGCCTTGCGGGTTGCCGGCGATTGGCGAAGGGGGTCGTTGTCGAATGCGCCGCTCCACTTTTGCCTGTCGATCGACCACGCCTGCCGGTGCAGGTTCGCGCTATATTGGCTCGCCAGCACGGCGAGGAGTAAAAGAAGAGCTGCGACAGTGATGGCAGTCGGCTTAGACATGAGTCTCCAATCCATGGACGGCGTGGCAGCAACGGCCCGCCTTTTGGTGTAAAATGCTTTTGATCGAGCCCCGCACTTGCCACAGGGCGCAGTCGCGAGGGCGCACAGCTATAGATGCCGGTGCGCTCTGGCGGTTTCTGGAAAGATGGCCTTGCGCCATCGGGCCCACCCCACCCAGCTGAGCGTCGTTCGCGCGGGCCGGGCAACCGCGACCGCCATTCACCACGCCGGGCGACTGACCGTCCGCCCGGCAGAGCGCTGAAGGGTCCCCGGACCTTCCGGGTTGCCGGCGATTTGGCGAAGCGGGGTCGTTGACGAGTGCGCCGCTCCACTTTTGACTGTCCATTGGCACGACTGCATGGGCGGGGGCGGCCTTTCCCGCGGCGGGTGCGCGCTATTATGGCTCGCCAGCACGGAAAGCAGCACGGCGAGGAGAAAAAGGAGAACCGCGAGAGTGGTGGCCGTTGTCTTAGACATGAGGCTCCAATCCATGGACGGCGTGGCAGCAACGGCCCGCCTTTTCGGTGTAAAATGGGTCGCTTTTGATCGTGCCCCGCAGTTGCTACAGGCGCACAGGTGCGGGTGCGATCTGGCGGTTTCTCAAATACGGCTTTGCGCCATCGGGCCCACCCCAATAGCTGAGCGTCGTTCGCGCGGGGAACTGCGTTCACCACGCCGGGCGACTTGACCGTCCACCGCCAGAGCGCTGAACGGTCCGCTAGTGAGGCGCTCCCCGAATCGTCGTTTATCCCGCGCGCCCCAGACCGGGCGACAGCCAGCGTTGCCGCTACGCTGCGGAGAAATATCGTCAGCGCGTGGCATTCGGACATAAGCTGATCGACGCCAAGAATAAGACCCACGGAGGTGACCGGTGCGGCCGGAACAAGAAAGAGCGTTGCAGCCATTGTGACGAGGCCTGCACCGGTAATGCGGGTTGTTCCGTTCGAAGGGAACAATGCGACGAACAGCATGAGGATCCGGCAGCCGATCGGCAGATCAGTTTTCGTCGTCTGGGCGATGAAGAGGGCGGCGAGCATCATATTCGTGCCGTCCAGATTGAATGGAATGAGACCCACGACCGAATGCGTGGCGCCGGCCTTTTCCATCTTCTCCATGAGCGAGGGCAGCGCGGCCTCCGAGGAGGACGTTGCGAGCAGCAGCTCGTCCTTGATGTATCGGACGAGAGAGAAGATCGAGCGGCCGTTGTAGCGGCAGACCGCGCCGAACAGGACCGAGAAGAACAAGACTTGCAGGATGTCGCCTTCCGCGAAGGCACTGGCAATGGTTGATGGGATGATGTTCATCAGGAAGCTGGTCACGGACTGCTCGTGAGCCGTGGCCACATAGCCCTTAACGGCTTGGACATCGAGCGAGGCCGGATCGATGTTGAGGCCGGCGCCAGGCTGAACGATATTCGCGACAATCAGTCCGACAACGAGTGCAAGTGTCGAGAAGGTGAGGAAATAAACCATCGCCTTGGCGGCAACTCGGCCGACCTTCTGCAGATCGCTCATGCCGGCAATGCCGGTCGCTATTGTCAGGAAGATGACAGGTACGGTGATTATCTTGACGACATCGACGAAGGCATCGCCGAGCGGCTTCAGGCTCTGGCCGGTCTCCAAATGGAAATAGCCGATTGCAGCACCCAGGATTATGGCGGCAAGCATCTGCACGTAGGCCCGGGCAAAATGGCGCTTGCGGGCCGCTGCGTTCGCTATGGGGACTTGTGGAACCAACACCGTTTCTCTCCTTGACCGGATCGGGGTGGGGCTCCTCCTTCTCCCATGCAGTGCTCCGGTCGAACGCTGCGCCCACTTCGGCGCAAGCGATGTGCCAAATAGCAAAGAGGGGAAAACGCGCAGGACCTCTCACGCAGTGCTTGTTCGCTCTCCCGCACTCGCGCTGCGGTTGCCAGTCAACTATGGAAGGGTCCGTTCTTGGGAATTCCAAAGGTCGCTCTTTGCTTCGGCGCAGCTTGGCTGGCTGGAAGGTTCCCTGTTTGCCTTGGGGTCTGGGACCTGCGTCCAGATGGTCAACATTTTCCTGCGCGCCGCACGGGGCTCCAAAGATTCAATCGAGGACGGGCCCTCTTCGAAAACGGCGGCAGCGTTGGTCAAGCCCTTCCACCCTGCTGTCCCACCAAGGGTGTTCAGAAGCTCAGTTCACGATTAAGCGATGGATCAGCGTCATCTGGCGTTTGCGCCATCGCGGCGGCGTTGCAAGGGGTCTGCCAAGGATGAGCAAGCCGCGAGGCAGGGCCCGAGACCTAGACTCCATCCTCATCAACAGCGCTCGGCTCGCGTTAGGAATGTTCGAACCGCAGCACGATCAGGTGGCCACACCGTTGGTCGGAACCGGAACCCGACGAATGATCGTTCGTGACCGACATCTGTGAACAAGCAGTGTGTGTCATTGCAATCACCACCCATTGCGCGCAATTGCCCATATGGCCGTGAATGAACTGGATTTGGTGATTTTCCAGATGGCGGTGGAAAGCGTCCGCTTGCTCTCTTCAAGCTTTGATGAGAAGGCGGCTGAGATAGCCACGAGGAGCCGTGGTAGCCTTCTTTTCGACGTGCGGGTTGACGGTGACCTGGAGGTCCAGCGAGTCGCAGCCATTGGATATCCAGGCGACAAGATCGGTGTGGTGGCATTGGACCGAGAGGGCCTTGTTAGCTGCTGTTGCCTTGTCAATGGCACCTTCTCACCTTTCATTGCACCATTGGAGAACTGGACCAGCATGCCCCTGTCCATGCAGGCCCAGATCGATGTCACAGGCTATGCGAGGCTCCTTCTGGCCGCCCTGCGAAATGCTGGACATATGCTGGGCAGGTAGCATCACCGATGATGTCTGTGATGAGATGGTGCAGACGGCTGGATGAGGCGATCGCTTGCCGGCAGCTTTGGCCGCCAAGCGATCGGTGAGTTCGCAATGCTGGACACGTCCTGTAGACTCTGCCAGTTAAGTTAGCGGACAACCATCTGACGAATGCCCGATCTGACAGTCTGGACGGCGCGGCATGCCCTCCTAGGAATGCAGCCGTGGTTCTACTCCCTCGGCTGTTTTTGCGTCGAAGGCGACGGGCACACCGTGAACGATGGACGTCGCCGCCACCAATTCCTCAACTCGCGATCGGTCGCTTTGCACGCCGGCATAAGCGTTCGAATGGCGCGGATCGCCTGGGCGGTGGAGAGGAACCGGGCCTTGCCTCTGGACAGAACATAGGCTTCGGCGGCTTTTTCACCCGCCTCCCTGAAACTCTGACTGACACGATCTAGGACGGAAGTTCGGCAGCCTTCAAGCCTATGTCCGATACCGGACAATCAGGCAGCGGTGGCCAGGCCGAAATAACGTTGCTCCTCCTCGCCGTAAGCGCCATGCGTGAGTTCCATCAATCCGACGCGGTCGATAATCGTGACCTCGCCGCGCTTGGCACGGACAAGTCCTCGATATTCAAGCATTTGCAGGGCCGTGGTGACCCCGGGACGGCGGGCGCCGAGCATGGTCGCCAGAAATTCATGCGTCAGGTAGATCTTGTCTCCGTCAGAGCGGTCATGGATCATCAGCAACCAGCGGGCCAGCCGTTCCTCGATTTTGGAGTGGCCATTGACCAGTGCCGTCCGGGACGACTGGACAAGGAACGCGTGGGCATAGTCCAGCACTGACGTGCGCAGCGACGGGCTTTCCGCAACCGCAGGACGAATGATTTCAACCGGCAGGCGCCAGCCATTGCCTGCGACCTGGATATAGGTCTCGTTGGAAGAGCTGTCCTGTCCGAGAATGAGGGCAATTCCTGTCATCCCGTCATATCCGATAATGCCGACTTCACATTGCCGTCCGCCGGTCATGGTGGCGACCACCGAGGCGATGCCCCTCTCGGGAAAATATCCATTCCTGATCGGCTGATGCGCGATCTCCAACTGAGCCTTGATGTCCAGTTCGACGCGATGCAGCGATGGTCGCAACAGCGCGAAGTCCTCCGGCGAAAGGGATTTCAGCACCCGGTTGCGAAAAAGGGATTCGGGCAAGGCTCTCTCTCATGCGGGCAAGAGCGCGTACCTCTTACTGTCGGCTGCATCCGAAGTAACTGACGGCCGATGCCAAGCATAGGCTTCGAAACGCGCGATTGCAAAGCCCTGTCGGGGCAGTGCAGCCATGCTAGAAGTCGCGCGGCCTTACGATAGGCGCGGATGACATGATTCCCTTCTGCGGCCACCAAGAACGGCTCGGGCACGCTTTAATCATTCATACACAAGCTCGCAGGAATGTAAGCGGCGGAACAGTCGGGTGATTCGTGCCGCCCTGCCCTTTCAGAAATCAAGTCATTGGACGTCAATTCGGGCTGGAACGCCTCGTCGCGGAACGGCACAGGAAACGCAGCCGGATCAGCAATGGTGGTTCACCTTATGTGCGGTCCGGATGTGCGGTCCGGCGGCTCATCGCCCAATGGCTTGTCGAGGGGAAGTGGAACTCGTCATGTCGCCGCGAACCGTCACCGCGCTAAGCGGCGCTTTTCAAGACGCCGGTGTTTTCTTTGTGGAACTGAAACTGTGAGGTGATTGATGCATGACTCAAACATTTGCGTATTTCCGCTGCATCGGCGACGCACATTGGTCGAAAGTATCGCCCAGGCCCTCGAGACCAAGAACGGCGAGGCGGCGAGTGCGTTCTGGCGCTGTGCTGCCAAGAAAATGCTCATTCAATTGTCCGATGTAGGAATTGCGCCAGAGTTCGCTGCGCAGGAGGTTGGAAGGCTTCTTCATGCGGTCTTGGACGATATGGCCAACCGAACGGTAATGCACATAGCATAGGCTTGGGCGCTGTTGGATCGCGCGTCAGCTCGGGTCCTTATCGGGGGACTGCTCCGACTGGCCGACGGTCCGGCCAAACCGGCATACCGGCAAAGGTTTGAGGTTGGGATCGCTCACGGCGGCCGGTCCAATATTCCAAGGCGATCTCAGAAGCCACATTGGCTTCTTTCCAAGCGGACGGGCGCCACTTTGGCGTGCTCACGCTGGACTGCGGGTTGCGCCTACGGAAATCCGAAGTCCGGCCGCGCGAGTCGATCGACCGGAACAGTCGAATGCTCGTGGGGCCGGGTCCGCTCAGCTTGACGGCGGGCGGTGGCGGCCGTGAGCAGACTTAACCCAGGTCACGGCTGACCATCCGCAGGCGCTATGCCGATTGGACGAGAACTGGTTGCCACAACACCGGCCCGTTCAGGCGTCCCCTCCAGCGGATGCGCAAGAGACTGGCGTAGGAAATCTCGAGGAAGCCGGCGACTGCCTCGGTGTTGCCGACCTGCTGGGGCTGTCCGATACGTGACAACGGCCAGGTCGCGAGACGAAGGATCCTTTCGATGCGCGTATCTGTCACCGTTACGATCCCGGAGAGATTGTTGGCCAAGCCGAATTCGATGATGCCCGCGAAGAGCTCGTAGGTTGCTTGTGCCAGGCCGCCAGCAGCCTTCGGCGCTGTCGCAGGGAGATCGAGCGCGAAACGACTACTCTCCCAGATATCGGCACTCGCAGGGACCACCATCTCATCCAGCAGCGCCGGAAACGTATCGCGCAACATAGTCGGTCCGGTGGTCGGCAAAAGGCGGACGCAGCCGCAAGTTCGCCAATCGGACCCCTTGAGAAGTAGGTAGACGGGGTTCAGGCTGTCAAACGGGTCCGTTTCCATTTCGCCTTCGGTCTGCACTTCCCAATCGAGCCGCTTCTTGAAAACCCGATACCTAAGCCCGTGCATTTCCCTGAGTTCGCTCGCGAACTCGGCGTAGCAGTCGGGTGTTATCAGCTGCATCATTGTCGTCTCCGTGCGGGATGTGTCCACGCAATCGAAGGGCAAAGCCGTCATGAATGCAGCCTGTAGACCTTTACAGCTAGCCTTGGAGAGGATCAGGATCTCGCCCGAGCAGCCATCCGCACTATGGCCTGGTTGATGGTTCGCACGCCAAGCTTCGCCTTGGCGTTTTCCTGATGGAAGGTCACGGTGCGTTTCGAGACACCGAGAATCTGGCTGATATCCCAGGCCGACTTGCCGCACGCCGCCCATTTCAGGCACTCGAACTCCCGCGGGGTGAGCGTTATGCCATCTACCACGCAATCTTCGGCGAGCCTGCGCCGGGCATGGATATGAACGTTGATCGCAACCAACTGCATTGCTTTTTCGTAGCGCGTCAGCGACCTCAAAAGTGGCGGATGCGCCTCGTTGGAGGCGAAGGTCAGTGCGGCGAACCGGCCGCGATGATCATGCATCGACATGGTCAGTCCGCCGCGAATGCCGAACTCAGCTGCTTTTTCCAGGACTTCCTGCTGCGAGGTCGGCAAATAACGGTGATCGCGGTCCACACCCCAGTCGAAGGTATCCCAGCCTCGCAGTCCCCGCAGGATCACGGGATCCACGCTGTGGTAGCGCAGTTGCAGGTAATGTGATGTCCATGATGATGGATAATTCGAGATCAATCGCGGCGTGTCGCCGGAAGCGGATGGGTAGGTGAAATAAGCGAAGAACGGAAAGTCGAACCCGGCTGCGGCGGACGCCATTGCCTCATGGAGATCGACGGCATCGACGCTTGCAGAGAGTTGCTCGACCAAGGTTTCAAATACGCGATGCATCTGCGCTTTGCCTACCTCGCGGAGGTTGCTGGAAGCCGGGCGGAGACGTGGTTCTAAATGATGGCCTGTCCCTGCAGGGCGTACGACGCGCCGCCGTCATCACCGCAATTGCTGTGCTGCTTCCGATTGGAGAGAGCTCCGCGCACCTGACCAACTACCGATGGGTGATATTGCGACGTTATCGATGAGCCGCGTGTCGCCAAGCCAAGCCGCAGCAAGCAAGCGTGCCGGTCGGTCAAGGCTTGCTAACGATTGCAGGTCTGTTTCTCCGCGAAGCTCCAGGTATTCGAGCTCGCGATAGCCGGCAGCCAGAATTGTTGCACGCGCTTCATCAAGCGTAGGCAGGATGGGAGAGCCGCGTGCAAGCCGCTCGGCCGTATCGAGCAGGACCGATGCTAGTTTTGGGGCAATGGCGCGTTGGGCTGGGGAGAGCCGCACGTTACGCGACGATAGCGCAAGACCATCGGCTTCGCGGACTGTCGGACAGGGCACAATAGTGATCGGAATGTCGAGGTCCCGGACCAAGCGCCTGACAAGCTGAAGTTGCTGAAAATCCTTTTCGCCAAAAAAGGCGAAGTCAGCGCCGGCCTGCAGGAAGAGCTTGGCCACGACCGTCGCCACGCCATTGAAATGGCCGGGCCGGAATGCGCCGCACAGGCATTCGCTGATGCCGGACACTGAAACGACCGTGGCGAAGCCCGCCGGGTACATTTCCTCTGCGTCCGGCACATAGAGCAGATGCGTGCCCAGCGGCGCGAGCTTGGCAGCATCTTCGCTTTCCGTCCGAGGATAGGCAATCAGGTCGGCGGGGCTGTTGAACTGCTTGGGGTTTACGAACAGCGTCACGATCACCCGCTCGGCCCTTTCAAGCGCCTTCCGCACAAGGCTCAGATGCCCGTCGTGCAAGGCTCCCATGGTCGGCACAATACCGATCGTGGCACCCGAGCGACGCCATTGCGCAACGACGGCGCGCAGCTCGCTCACAGTTCGAGCGATCGGCACGCTCATGTGAAGTCTCCGGCCTTCAAGGCGTTGACATAGAGATGTTCGACCGCCGGAAAGTGCCGGTTCCGCACATCGGTGGCGTAAGCGGCGATTGCCGCCTCAGCCTGCTCACCGAGCTCGGCATAGCGTTTGACGAACTTCGGCCGAAATGAGGTGAAGAGCCCGAGCATATCGTCGCTCACCAGAATCTGGCCGTCGCAAGCTGGCGAGGCACCGATGCCGATGGTGGGTATGTCGATATCGGCGGTTATCTGCCGTGCAAGCTGCTCCGGTATCTTTTCGAGCACCAAGGAGAAGGCGCCCGCCTCGGTTACCGCCCTGGCGTCGCGCCTGATCCGCTCTGCATCGGCTCCCCGGCCCTGCACACGATAGCCTCCGAACGTGTTTACCGCCTGCGGCGTCAGCCCCACATGGGCCATGACAGGTACGCCGCGCGCGGTAAGGAAGCGGATGGTTTCCGCGATGGTCTCGCCGCCCTCGAGCTTCACCGCTGAACAACCGGTCTCACCCATCACGCGCGCAGCGTTGCCGAAAGCGTGCTCTGGGCTTTCCTCGTAGGAACCGAAGGGCAGGTCGACGACCATCAGCGCGTGTTCAAGGCCGCGGCGAACGGCCTGTCCGTGCATGATCATCATGTCGAGCGTGACGCCCAGCGTCGACGACAGGCCGTGCCCACCATGCCGACGCTGTCGCCGACAAGAACGATGTCGCAGTGGCGATCGAGTAGCCTCGCGACCGGCGTGGTGTAGGCCGTCAAGCATACAAGTGGCGTTTGGCCTTTTCGCAATCGAATATCTGGAGGGTTAATCCCTTTTATCTCACCAGCCGCGCTCAACCGACGCCCCCTTCCCTTACGTTACCAACAGCGGGTGTCGCGTTTGGCATATTTTTGTGCGACTGCGAAGAGCTAAAAACAGTGCTTGAGTAGTACGGTGTTGACGTGCTGGCTGCCAAGGTTACATTCAATCGATTAAGGCGCTCCGTTGGGCCAACCCACTTTCGCAAACATGGATCCTCAGACAAGAAGAACCAAGAAAGGCAAAGCCGCCGTCAAAGCTGACGAAGCCAAAGTGGACCTGACTGCCGTCGTGGTCGCCGTAAACGACAGTGAGTCCTGTGTCCTCACCGTCGGTCATGCGGACACCCTCCCTTCTGGACCTTTTGCGCTTGAGCATCGATCGCTGCAGTCGGGTTTGAGGGGGTGGGTGGAGCAGCAGACCGGCCATGCACTGGGATACATCGAGCAACTCTACACCTTCGCCGATCGCGATCGCATCGGCACTGAGCGCCACCAGCGCGTCATCTCAATCAGCTATCTCGCATTGACCAGGAAGGAACAGGCAACGAACTCGGCCGCGTGCGGCTGGCAAAGTTGGTACGAATATTTTCCCTGGGAGGACCACCGCTTCGGCACGCCGCCTGTGCTGCTCGATAGATTGCGGCCCCGCCTGATTGAGTGGGCCGGCGGCGCCAGCGAGCCGACCACTCAACGCGAGCGCCGGCAGCGCGCTGCGATAGCCTTCGGCTTCGACGACCGCCATTGGAACGAGGAACTCACGCTCCAACGCTACGAGTTGCTCTATGAAGCTGCTCTGATTGAAGAGGCCGGTGGCGGCAGGGACGCGATTGCGGCCGCGGCTGGCAAACCAATGGTCGCTGACCACCGTCGTATTCTGGCAACCGGGATTGCGCGGCTGCGTTCGAAGATCAAATACCGGCCGGTCGTGTTCGAGCTTATGCGGCCTTCCTTCACGCTGCTGCAACTGCAGCGAACCGTGGAAGCTCTGGCTGGCAGGCTCATCAACAAGCCCAACTTCCGGAGACTGGTCGAGCAGCAGGATCTTGTTGAGGAGACTGGGGAGACCTCCCTCGACACGGGCGGCCGACCGGCGAAGCTTTATCGCTTCCGCCATGCCGTTCTCGACGACAGGGCTATCGCCGGGACAAAATTACCGCTGGCGCGGGCTTGACATACTTATAGTCAAGGTAGACATATTCCCTTATTGTCAAACCGAATATAATCGAGGCGCCAATGGCTGGGGCGTTACCTATGGCTGCGTCCCTGTATGAGCGTGTCCGGCGGGTGATCCCTCCCGTTGAATGGCTCGCGTTCGCCGGCGATATTGAAGCCATCTTAGCGCTGAAGCGTGAGCGCAATGCGGTGGTGCTGGCGCACAATTACCAGACGCCCGAAATTTTTCATTGCGTGGCAGACATCGTCGGCGACAGCCTGGCGTTGGCCCACAAGGCGGTGACGGTCGACGCCGACATCATCGTGGTTGCCGGCGTTCATTTCATGGCCGAGACGGCAAAACTGCTCAATCCGAACAAGACCGTGCTCATCCCGGATCTCAGCGCCGGCTGCTCGCTGGCCGAATCGATCACGGCAGACGACGTGCGGCTAATGCGGCTGCGGTATCCGGGGGTCCCCGTTGTTACTTACGTCAACACTTCGGCCGCCGTAAAAGCGGAGTCCGACATCTGCTGCACGTCCGGCAACGCGAAGGCGGTGGTGGAATCGCTTGGCGTGGCGCGTGTGCTGATGCTGCCGGACGAATATCTGGCGAGGAACGTGGCAGCCGATACAGACGTCGAGATCATCGCCTGGAAAGGCCATTGCGAGGTGCATGAGCGCTTCACCGCAGCAGACATTCGGGAACTGCGCGATGCCCATCCAGGCGTCATCGTGCTGGCCCATCCAGAATGCCCACCAGACGTTGTCGCGGAGGCGGAGTTCTCCGGCTCGACCGCAGCGATGTCGGATTATGTCGAGCGGGAGAAACCGACGCGTGTCGTCCTTCTGACCGAATGTTCGATGAGCGACAACGTCGCGGTCGCGCATCCCGACGTCGAGTTCGTTCGCCCATGCAACCTGTGCCCGCACATGAAGCGCATCAACCTGGCCAACATTCGCGCCGCGCTCGAGCAGAACCGGCATGAGGTCCGGATTGATCCCGAAATTGCCGGCCCCGCCCGCCGCGCGGTCGAGCGCATGCTTTCCCTATGAGCCTGGAGGTTCGCGACATCGCCGGGGCGCCGGTCGTCATCGGTGGCGGCATTGCCGGCCTGATGACGGCGCTTCATCTGGCGCCGGAACCGGTCGTGCTTTTGACCAACGCGCCGCTTGGAACCGGAGCCTGCAGTGAGCTTGCCCAGGGCGGTCTTGCGGCAAGTCTCGGCGGCGACGACGGCCCGGATTTTCACCTTTGCGACACGATAGCTGCCGGCGACGGACTCTGCGACGAGGCCACGGTGCGGCGAGTGGTCCGAGCTGCACCCGAAGCGATTAGGACGATCCAAAGGTTCGGCGTCGCCTTCGACCAGCACCCTGACCGCGCGTTGCGACTTGGGCTCGAGGCGGCACACTCGCGACGGCGGATTGTGCATGCAGCCGGCGACGCCACCGGTCGCGAGTTGGTGCGCGTGCTCATCGCCGCGGTTCGGCGTACAGCCTCGATCACCACTATCGAAAATGTGGAGGTCCGCCGGCTGGTCGTGCAGGACGGGTCGGTCATCGCCGTGGTCGCCGCAGGACGAGCCGGCGCGCTCGCTCTGCCCACGCGTCGCGCGGTGCTGGCGACCGGCGGCGTCGGCGGGCTGTTTTGCGACACGACAAACCCCGCTGGCTCATGGGGTCACGGGCTGGCGCTCGCCGCATGGGCGGGGGCGGAACTCGCCGACTTGGAATTCATACAGTTCCATCCAACTGCGCTCGACGGTCCGCGCCGGCCGATGCCGCTGGTGAGCGAAGCCGTGCGTGGCGAAGGCGCGGTGCTCATCGATGAGCGAGGAGAGCGCTTCCTCGCTGACACACCTGGCGGTGAACTTGCGCCTCGCGACGTCGTAGCGCGCGCCATTTGGCACCAGCTTGCCGTTGGACGCCGCGTATTCCTGGATGCACGGCAAAGTCTCGGCCCGAGATTTGGCAAGCGTTTTCCAGGCATCGCCGAATTGTGCCGGAGCGCAGGGGTCGACCCCGCGACCGACCCGATCCCGGTGCGCCCGGCGGCACATTATCACATGGGCGGCGTCGCCGTAGACAGCGCCGGCCGCAGCTCCATCGAGGGATTGTGGGCCTGCGGTGAGGTCGCCTGTACCGGCCTGCACGGCGCCAACCGCCTGGCCAGCAACTCGCTCACCGAAGCGGCGGTCACCGCGAGCTGGGTTGCCGAAAGCGTTGCCGGCACGTCGTATACCCGGCGACCGCGCAGATGCTCCACATTCGTCCCTCCACGACCAGACGCTTCCGCGGTCCGCCCAATTGTCTCCGCCGCCCTGGGTATCATCCGCGACGGCGAGGCAATGCGCGAAGCGGTGGCGACCCTGCTGCCGATCGCAGCTGACAATGTCGCTGCCTCTGGTCCGGCTTTGGTCTCACTGATGATCGCCGTGGCGGCCCTGGGGCGGGAAGAGAGTCGAGGCGCGCACTGTCGGTCCGATTTCCCGCTCCACGATGCCGACGCGCGCCCATCACGGCTGACACTGCACAGCGCAATGCGGGCCGCGGCCGCACTCGATTGCCGGGCTACCATACGGAGCACCTGATGTGATTTCATTCTCCCCCCTCCCCGCGACCCTGATCGAACCGATTGTGCGCGGTGCGCTCCTCGAAGACCTGGGCAGATGCGGCGACCTGACCAGCGATGCGGTTATCCCGCATGATTGCACTGCCACGTTGGTGCTCAGATCGAGGCAGGCGGGCGTCGTTGCCGGGCTCGATCTGGTCTCGTACGCCTTCCTGCTCGTGGAACCGGCGATCAACATCCAGATCTGGCGCCCTGATGGCAGCGATGTCGGGGCCGGGGAAACCATTGCAAGATTGTCCGGACCCGCGCGAGGCCTGCTCACGGCCGAACGCACTGCCCTCAATTTCTTATGCCGGCTGAGCGGCATTGCCACTGCCACAGCGGCGATGGTTGAGGCCGTGCGCGGTCACAAGGCGAGGATCGTATCGACGCGAAAGACGACGCCCGGCCTGCGGGTATTGGAAAAATACGCCGTGCGCGTCGGCGGCGGTGCCAATCACCGCTTCGGCCTCGATGACGGCGTGCTCATAAAGGACAATCACATCGCGATCGCCGGCGATATCCGCACAGCAATAGAGCGGGCGCGCGCCGCCGCAGGGCATATGGTGAAGGTCGAGGTTGAGGTCGACACGCTGAAGCAGCTCGATGCAGCGCTCGCGATTGGTGTTGACGCGGTGCTGCTCGACAATATGTCGGTCGAGGATCTTGCCCGCGCGGTTTCTATAGTGGGTGGCCGTACGATCACCGAGGCTTCCGGTCGGGTGACGCCGAAAACGGCGGCGGCGATTGCGGCGACCGGTGTCGATCTCATCTCCATGGGATGGCTGACGCACAGCGCCCCGATCCTCGACATCGGCCTGGACATGCCGGACCACCAGAACATCTGCAAGCATTTGAACTGAGGATTACGGCATGAGGAGCAACATCAGCTCGGCAGGCGTAGGAAGGCGGTGGAAAGACGTGCCGCAGCTCGCCTTTTAGCGAGTGCGCTCCAAAGCCAAGTCGGACCGAGCTTGCCGGTCGACAGACTCCTGAAGGCGTACCGGACTAGCAACAAAGGTTTGACGATGACGGTTGGAATGAACTCGGAGTTCGACGTGAACCAGACCATGCAATCGGTCGATGGAACGCCTCCGCGATGGAACCGCAAAGAGGCTGAGGCCATCTACGGCATGCCATTCAACGATCTGCTGTTCCTAGCTCAGACGATCCACCGCCAGAACTTCGATCGAAACCGAGTGCAGCTGTCGCGGCTCCTTAGCATCAAGACCGGCGGCTGCCCCGAAGATTGCGGCTATTGCAGCCAGTCTGCGCATTACGAAACCGGGGTGAAGGCGTCGAAGCTGATGAACGTCAAGCATGTCATCGACGAAGCGGCCAAGGCGCGTGATGGCGGCGCAACGCGCTATTGCATGGGCGCAGCGTGGCGAAGTCCCAAGGAGCGCGACATGGACGTTGTGGTCGCCATGATCGAGGGCGTCAAGGCGCTCGGCATGGAGACCTGCATGACGCTCGGCATGCTCGATCTTGAGCAAGCTGCTCGCCTGAAGCAGGCCGGTCTCGACTACTATAACCACAACATCGATACCTCTGAGCGCTACTATGGCGAGGTTATTTCAACCAGGACTTTTGCCGACCGGCTGGAAACGCTTGGGCACGTGCGCGCGGTTGGGATGAAAGTCTGCTGCGGCGGCATCGTCGGGATGGGGGAAGAAAAGACCGATCGCATCGACATGCTGGTCACGCTCGCGAACCTGCCCGAGCCGCCGGAAAGCGTGCCGATCAACATGCTTATTCCCATCGAAGGCACGCCGCTTGCCGCGGCCGACGCCATCGATCCGATCGATTTCGTCCGCATCGTTGCGCTCGCGCGGGTGATGATGCCGAAATCCTGTGTAAGGCTGTCCGCCGGCAGGACGGCGATGAGCGACGAAACGCAGGCGTTGTGCTTCTTTGCCGGCGCTAACTCGATCTTTGTCGGCGACACGCTGCTGACGGCGGACAATCCCGGCGAGGACAAGGATAGCCTTCTGTTCCAGCGTCTCGGCATCGAGCCGATGGAACTCGCCACGCAATGAACGAGGCAATTCTTGCCCGCTATGACGCATCCTTGCGCGGACTGGCGCGCAAGGACCGGTTGCGGACGCTCGCACCGCGCGCCGGTCTCGACTTCTCGTCGAACGACTATCTCGGACTTGCCGCCTCCAAAAGACTTGGCGAAGCGGTTGCGGCGGCGATTGCGCGGGGCACGCCGGTTGGCGCCACCGGGTCGCGGCTGTTGCGCGGCAACGCACCGGAACATGAGCAACTGGAGGCGGACGCCGCGGCATTCTTCGGCGCCGACCGTGCGCTGTTCTTTGGCAGCGGCTACATCGCCAACTTCGCCCTGTTGACCGCGCTGCCGCAGAAAGGCGACCTGCTGGTCCTCGACGAACTCGCCCATGCCAGCATGCATGAGGGCGCGCAGGCCGGGCGCGCCGAGTTCAAGCTGGCCGCGCACAACGACGTCGACGCTGTCGAGGACGCAATCACCCGCTGGCGCGCCGAAGGCGGCACGGGGCGCGTGTGGATCGCCGTCGAAAGCCTTTACAGCATGGATGGCGACCGCGCGCCGATGGAGAGCCTGGTCGCGATGGCCGATCGGCACCAGGCATTCATCGTCGTCGATGAAGCGCATGCCACCGGCATCTGGGGACCGGACGGCCGGGGACTGGCCGCCGCGTGCCAAGGCCGCGACAACATCGTCACGCTCCACTCATGCGGCAAGGCGCTCGGCGCATCCGGTGCACTCGTCACCGGGCCGAGGACACTGTGCGATTATCTCGTCAACCGGTGCCGGCCGTTCATCTACGCCACCGCGCCCTCGCCGCTGATGGCGGTCGCGGCGCGCGAAGCGCTGACTATTCTGTCCGACGAGCCCATGCGCCGCGCTCAGCTGCAGGAACGCGTTGCCTGCGCCGGCCGCCAATTGGCCGAGCGCTGCGGCGTCGTACCCAGCGGCTCGCAGATCCAGCCATTTGTCATCGGCGACGTTGGGCGCACCATGGCGGTGGCGGCGGCCCTGCAGGCACGCGGCTTCGACATACGCGGCATACGTCCGCCGACGGTGCCCGAGGGCACATCGCGCCTGCGCATTTCGCTGACGCTCAACGTCGACGAGACCGACATTTCCGCCATGGTCGAGGCTCTCGTTGAGGTGTTGGCCACAGCATGACCAAACGCATCGTCGTCACCGGAACAGACACCGGAATTGGCAAGACAGTATTTTCGGCCGGACTTGCCGGGCTGCTCGACGGCTTCTACTGGAAGCCGGTGCAATCGGGCCTCGACGAGGAGACTGACAGCGAGGTCGTCGCCCGGCTTTCCGGCTTGCCCGACGGACGCGTGCTGCCCGAAGTCTATCGACTGACGATGCCGCTGTCGCCGCATCGATCAGCCGAAATCGACGGCGTCGCGATCGAGGCCGACGATCTTTCATTTCCGGTCCTGCCGACACCGCTCGTCATCGAAGGCGCCGGCGGGCTGATGGTGCCGCTCAATCGACAGACAAGGTTCATTGACATATTCGAACAATGGCGGCTGCCGGTAATACTGTGCGCCCGCACCGCGCTCGGCACCATCAATCATACGCTGTTGTCGATCGAGGCCCTGAGAGCCCGCTCCATCCCGCTCATCGGCATTGCCTTCATGGGCGAAGAGGTGGCCGATACGCAAAGGACAATCGTGGAATTCGGCGGCGTGCCGCAGCTCGGCAGGCTGCCGCACCTCGGTCCGCTGACGGGTGAAACGTTGAGAGATGCAATGATTTCCGGCTTCGACCTGGCCATGATTGCCGGAGGCGACTGATGGCGCAGTCTCGAGTCTGGCATCCGTTCACGCAGCACGCGCTAGAGCCCTCGATCCCTGAAATCGTGCTGACTGAAGGCGCCTATCTCCACAAGGCCGACGGCTCCCGCATCCTGGATGCGATTTCTTCCTGGTGGGTCGTCACTCATGGCCACCGCCACCCCCGCATCATGAAGGCCATCGAGACGACCGCGTCGAACCTCGACCAGATCATCTTCGCGGGCTTTACCCACGAGCCGGCCGAGCGCCTGGCCGAGGCGCTTGTCGGCCTCGCACCCGCCGGCCTTGACCGGGTGTTCTATTCCGACAGTGGCTCGACCTCAATCGAAGTCGCGCTGAAGATGGCGCTCGGCTATTTCCGCAACATCGGCGCGCCGCGTTCGCGCATCGTCGTCATGGAGCACAGCTATCATGGTGACACGATCGGGGCGATGAGCGTCGGCGCCCGTGGCGTGTTCAACGCCGCCTACGAGCCCTTGCTGTTCGAGGTCGACACCATCCCCTTCCCGGCCGCCGGGCGCGAGCAGGAAACGCTGGATCGGTTCGAGGCACTCTCCCGCGACCGGCGCGCCGCCGCGCTGATCGTCGAGCCGCTCGTGCTCGGCGCCGGCGGCATGCTCATGTATCCGGCCTGGGTTCTGACCGAATTGAAGAGGATCACTGAGGCCGCCGGCACGCTGCTGATCGCCGATGAAGTGATGACCGGCTGGGGGCGCACCGGAACCATGTTCGCCTGCGAACAGGCGTCCGTCTCGCCGGACATCCTGTGCACCTCGAAAGGTCTGACCGGTGGTACCATCCCGCTGGCCGCCACGATCGCCACCGATGCCATCTTCCAGGCTCACTATTCCGAGGATCGCAAGAAGACGTTTTTCCATTCGAGCTCCTACACCGCCAATCCGATTGCATGCGCGGCGGCACTTGCCAATGTCGAGATCTGGCACGACGAGCCGGTGGCCGATCGGATCGCGGCCTTGAGCGAGCGACAGGCCGCCGGGCTTCGACGCTTTCGCGACAACCCTCGCTTCACCGATTGCCGGACAACCGGCACCATCGCGGCACTCGACCTACGCACCGGCTCAGCCGGTTATCTGGCCGAGATCGGGCCAAAACTGCGCGCTTTTTTTCTTGAGCGCGGCCTGCTCGTGCGCCCGCTCGGCAATGTCCTGTACCTTCTGCCGCCCTATTGCATTACCGGCAACGAGTTGGATGGGCTCTATGACGCCATCGAGGAGGCCGGCGAACGCTTCGGCTCAAAGCCATGAGCCGATCATCGCGCATTCTCGGGCTTGGCCATCATGCGCCCGCGCGCAAGGTGGAGAATCCGGAAATCGAAGATCGTCTCGGGCTTGAACCCGGCTGGATCGAGCGGCGCACCGGGATACGGTCGCGCTTCTGGGCAGCGGACGAAGACACGCTGTCGGCCCTTGCCGCGCACGCCGGCGACATGGCGCTGACCAATGCCGGTATCGACCGCGGCGACATCGGCCTGCTGTTGCTCGCTACCTCCACACCCGATCATCTTCTGCCGCCAAGCGCGCCCCTGGTCGCACATCGGCTGGGACTAGGTCGCGCCGGCGCGATCGACCTGACCGGCGCTTGCGCCGGCTTCATCTATGCGCTGATGTTCGCCGACGGGTTCACTCGCCTGCATGGCAAAGCGAGCCTTGTCATTGCCGCCAACATCCTCAGCCGCCGCATCAATCCGGCCGAGCGCGCCAGCGCCGTGCTGTTTGCCGATGCCGCCGGCGCGGTGGTGATCGGTCCGTGCGATGACCCGGATCGAGGCATTCTCGGCGCTTCGGTGGATTCGGACGGCTCGCGTTACGGGCTGATCCAGATTCCTGCCGGTGGAAGCAACAATCCGTTCCATGGCGGCCTCGACCTCGAGCAGACCCGGATGACGATCACCGATGGCCGCGAAGTGTTCGCCAAGGCCGTGGAGATGATGACCGCCTGCTCGAGAGATGCGCTCACTGCTGCCCGACTGAGGCCGCAAGACCTCGATCGTTTCGTGCCGCATCAGGCCAATGCTCGCATTTTCGACGCGGTCGGCAGGAACCTCGGCATCACAGATCACTCGATGGTCAAGACGATCGCCGAATATGGCAACTCTTCCGCCGCGACGATCCCGCTCTCGTTGTCGCTCGCCCATCGGGCGCAGCCGTTTCGGCCTGGCGAGAAAGTCCTCTTGGCGGCAGCGGGTGCGGGTCTCAGCGGCGGCGCGCTTGTCGTGGGAATTTAGCAAAGCAACGCTTGCGCATAGGACTGCTCATGAATGAGACTATGAGAATGGCTCAATACGCAAATAGTCGCCGGCAAGCTCCATAGAGCTGGGTTCCGTGCGGTGCTCCGCGATGTCTAAGTATCGACCCACTTGCTCAAATCGCAGCGCTCATCGAAGGCCAGCAAAACCTCATGCAGAGCGAAAATCCTCAACCGCCCGTTTCAAAGACGCTCGCCCCATTTCGAAACAAGGTGTTTCGCTCAATTTGGACGGCCACCCAGATTTCCAGCCTCGGTTGGCTAGTGCAAACGGTCGCCATCAGTTGGCTTATGGCAACGATTTCAGCGTCCGACCTTATGGTGGCTCTCGTCCAGGCCGCATCCACACTGCCGGTGTTCTTCCTCTCAGTTTTCGCCGGAGCCATTGCCGACAACTTCAGCCGCCGGTGGGTGATGTTTGCGGGACACTGCCTGATAGCATCGGCGTCGATGACGCTGATGATTTCTGTGGGTCTGGGATTTGTCAGTCCTTGGCTGATTCTCGGGTTAGGTTTCCTGGCCGGCTGCGGCTTTGCCTTGAATGATCCGGCCTGGCACGCTTCGGTCGGCGATATCCTTCACAAACGCGACATTCCGGCCGCAGTGACGCTTATGTCCGTCGGATACAACATTGTGCGCAGCGTTGGTCCGGCCTTAGGGGGCGTGATCCTGGCCGTCTTTGGGCCGCTGGCCGCTTTCGCCTTGGCTGCGGTGAGTGATCTGGCGCCTATAAGCGCGATATGGCGCACCAAATGGGAGGTCCGCTCTTCGCCTCTCCCTCGTGAGAGAATGACGACGGCAATTCATGACGGAGTGCGCTTTACGGCGATGTCTTTGGAGATCAGGGCAGCGACCGCCCGAGCAGCTCTTTTCGGATTGGCAAGCATCTCCATTCTGGCGTTGCTCCCTCTCGTCGTCCGGGATCAGTTGAAGAGTGGGCCAATTGTCTACGGTATCTTATTGGCCGGCTTCGGCATGGGTGCTTTCATCGCGGGCATGGGCAACGGCTTCTTGAGGAAGGTCACGTCTCAAAACAGGCTGGTGGCCTTCGCCTCTGTGGCTTGTGCAGTCTGTTGCCTCTCCCTTGCCCTGACATCGTCGGTTCCTGTGGCGGCCATTTCGCTGGCGCTCGGCGGAGCGGGTTGGCTTATCACCTGGACGGGCATTGACGTGTCGGTGCAGTTGGCAAGCCCAAGGTGGGTTGTAGGCCGCACGCTCTCCATTTACTACGCCTTGAGCGCAGGCGGTATGGCTGCTGGCAGCTGGATCTGGGGTTCTGTCGCGCAAAACTATTCCTTGACCTCAGCATTGGAGGGCGCCGCGGGCGCTCTGTTGCTGGTTGCAGCAGCGGGGATCGTGTTGCCGGTCCGTCCCTGGGAAGAAACGGATCAAGAAAGTTCAGTTTTTCATCCGCCGGACGTGGCTCTCGATCTGAAACCCAGAAGTGGCCCTATCGTGGCCAAGGTCGAGTATTTGATATCGGAGGAAAATATCGAGGCCTTTCTGGGCTACATGCGCACGCGGCGACACGTCCAGAGCCGTGCCGGTGCACGAAACTGGACGCTCCAGCGAAATCTGCAAACACCGTCACTTTGGACGGAGACATTCCGCACCCCCACCTGGATGGACTTTCTCCGCCTAAATCATCGACTCACCGCAGCAGATAAGGAAGTCGGCCAGCATCTCCTGTCACTGCATGAAGGAGAGGTGCCTCCGCAGACAGTGCTTTCGATTGAACGAACGACCGAGGCAATTCGTACCCGTACCTCGACAATCTTTTCTCGTCCTCCAAGATGACGCCATCAAGCTGCTATCCAGGGACAGGGTGGATCACCGGTGCTTTGCAGAGCACAGCCTCACGCCGAGAGCAGCGTGCTCCGAGTTGTGCGATCGAGCGCACCCAGGCGAGATGATGATGAACGCGGCGTCAAGTGGAGTCCCCTGCATGCGCTTGCGGAGTCTTCTGCGAGAGCCCATGCCGACGAGCGCCAAACAAGGTCTGATGCCTTCGGAGTCGTGGCCTCAACTCATCGATTCGCGAGAAAAGCATCGAATGCAGCAGCAACGGCGCGAACAACAAAGCGGTGCTCCGGCCGCACGCGGATGAAGCCGTTTTCGACGTCCACGATCCCCTCCTCAGCCAGCGTCACCAAACGCTCAACTGAATCGAGAAAACGAGCTGGTTCGATTTCGTGGGCGGCACAGATGGTCGGCACGTCGGCCTCCAAATCGCACATCAGTCGCTCGATGATTGCTGCGCGCACCCGGTCATCGTCGGTCAGCCGGTGGCCCTTTGATGTCGCCAGACGTCCACTTGCGATGTGCCGGGCGTAAGAATCCCGTGTTACTTCGTTCTGAACGTACCCCTCGCCGACTCGGCCAATAGCCGACGCGCCGAAGCCGATCACGGTTTTGCAAGTATCGGCCGAGTATCCCAGCGAATTACGCCGCAGGCGCCCGGTCTTCTGCGCTAGCGCGAGTTCGTCGTCCGGCAGAGCGAAATGATCGAGCCCGATCTCCCGGTAGCCGGCGCCAACCAGTGTCTCGGCGACAGCTGCAGCCTGTTCGGCGCGAACATCGCCGTCCGGTAGACCTGCCTGCTCGATTAGGCGCTGATTCTTTATCACGGAAGGAATATGCGCGTAGCCGAACACCGCAAACCGGTTGGGGCGCATGGCGACCGCAGCCATCGCGGTCTGGATGCAGGACTGCACAGTCTGTTTCGGGAGACCGAAGATGAGATCGAAGTTGATATGGCCAACGCCATGCCGGCGGAGATTTTCGACGGCAGCGGCCGTCTGCACCTTACTCTGGATCCGATTGATCGCCTTTTGCACATCGGGATCAAAGCTCTGCACGCCGATGCTCGCGCGGTTGACACCGGTAGCTGCCAAGGGTTCGGCCATTTCCGGTGTGAACGTTCGGGGATCGATCTCCACGGCGATCGCAGCAGTTTTGCTGAAAGCGAAGTGGCGGCGTAGAAATTCCATCAGCGCCAAGTGCTCGGCTGGCCCGATAAGGTGAGGCGTTCCGCCGCCGAAATGCACATCGCTCACCGGCAGCCCTTGCCGAACTTGCTCCGACACCAAACTGATCTCCTGACGCAGCACGCCAAATAATTAAGGATCGGGCCGTTGCGACGGGTGACGGCGGTAGGGAAGCCGCAATACCAGCACATGGATCGGCAAAACGGAATGTGGAAATAGAGCGACACCGATTCGTCGGCCGGGAGGCCCCCCAGCCATTCCTCATAATCGTCAGCACCAACCGCCGCAGAGAAGTCTGGCACAGTCGGATAGATGGTATACCAAGGCGGCCGGGGGTCCCGGTACTTTGTCAGGATTGAGGTGTGCAAGGAGCTGTCGTCCCACGTCGCTGATCCATCATTGTTTCGTTGCGCGCTCGTCCTGTCTCTGACCTAAGTCAGTGCGTCCCGCTTTCTCCGCGTTTTCAAGGCGGAGGCGGCGATGTCGCAGTCTCGCTTGGACAGGACGGTATCAACCGAGCGCGCGTGCCATGGTCCGCCTGAGGTGATGGTGCGGTGCCGCATTCAACGTTTGAGTACGTGACGCCGATGCAGTGTGCTTGAGGCGTCTGCGGAAGAACTTTGCAATGCGAAATTCATGTCCGACGCCAAACGTCGCAACGCACCTGTCAAGCCTCGGTCAGACGCCATCCAGGTCCAGCCAGCGGCCTTCCCTGCCGGCCGAAAAACCATACCGGCTTTAGCCACCGAGACGCTCTAAAGCTGACGTCCGCTCATTTGATGAAAGGAAGGCGCCGCTAGGGGGTGCACAAGGCTCCCCAGCTTGACGTCGCTTCGAGCGATGAGCGGCGGTGTGGCTTGTCGTCAAGCGCCGGGCAGCGTGCCCCCTACCGATATCCCGAAAAGATCGACCAAGATCGCCATCCCGACGCCACACGCGGTCTGGATGAGGCCGACCATGAAAATGCGATTGGCGCGTTCGTAGATGGGGCGGCGCAAGGAACTCATGTCGAGCAGCATGGACAGCGCTCTCATCTGCAGTGCGATGCCGAGCAGGATCGGCACTACGGCGAACAGATCGTAGAGTTGCCATGGCAAGGGGTTCGCCGCCCAATGAGTGAGGAAGCCGAGCGAAAAGGCAAGCAGGATACCCACGGCAGTGATTGTGCCGTTGCGGAAAATGGTCTCGATCAGTTCTTCCTTCGGATCGTGCTCGTCCAAGCGGCTTCCTTTCGTTGCTCTTTCCGTCGAGACTAAGTTCTCGAGAATGCTGTTCATCGCCAATTACTCGAGGCGAGCCCTAGGCAACCGTTTCAGGGTGCGATCCCTTCTCGCTATCGGCCGCGCAATGTACCTGCACGGCGAACTTACAGCGGCGAAAAGGTGCTTCGGCCACCATGCGACACATCGGACGTGGACGCCCTCTGTTCCTGGCGCAGCCCTTGCGGACCGCACGCGCGCAGTAATCCTTCTCGGTAGCGCATGAAGCGGCCTCCGTTGCGGTCAGACGGGAAGCCGTCGCTGTTAAACGAGACTGTCACATATCGAACATGGCGAACCGTGTCGCACATTGCTTTTCGCAGTGACCCTCAAAAAAAGTGATTCCAGCGAGACGAAGGCGCGTCGGCCCAATTTTGGTGTCGGCCGCATCTACGCTTCAGGTTGGCATGTCGCTTGCTGCTCTATTCCGAGGCTGCAGCGGTCTGACCGGAGTGTTTCACATATAAACGATAATGAATCTCCTAGCAGAAAACACTATTCTAAGTACATGTGGCTTTTACGCTGGATAACCTCCCATGTCAAGCGCTTTTACGTCCACAAATTGGAGACAACACGCACAAAATTTAGAGTAAAGCTTGCTCTTACGCCTCTATCCTTTTTATTCCTTCATGGAGATCTAGACATGTACATCAAGATTCGTCTTCTCGGCTTAACTGCTCTGATCGCCGCCTCCGTCGTTCGAGCAGCTGGCGCCGAGCGGGAACCGGCCGAGTACATCAAGATCTGCGACGTCCTCGGCTCGGGGTATTTCTATATTCCCAACACCGAGACCTGCCTGCGCATCGGCGGCTATGTCCGTTATGATATCGGCCTGGGTGATGTCCGATCGTATGACAGCGCAAGAACCTCGGATGTGAGAACTGGCGAGGACCAAGGCACTTGGCGAAACAACACACGCTTCACGTTCAAAACTTGGAGCGGCCAGCAGACCGAGCTCGGCGCGTTGACGACCTATACCGAAACCCACGTGAATTTTGGCAATAGCGCTAACTCGCGTGACAGTCCTCAGAACTATGGTTTCAACAGCGGCCTCGCACTGGCTTCTGCCTGGGTCGAGCTGGGGGGCCTGCGAGTTGGCAAGGACGGGTCGGCCTTCGATACGTTTGTAAGCTACGCTGGCAACGTTCTCGATAGTATGCTCGTTCGGTCGGCCGGCTTCGACACCAACGTGGCTCAGTACTACTTCGACGCCGGCAACGGCATTTCGACCGTGATTTCGCTCGAACAAGGATCGGGCTCAGCCGGTACTATCGACAGCTATATTCCGCACGTTGTCGCCGGCTTGAAATACACGCAAGGCTGGGGCTCGATCACCGGCGTCGCGGCTTATGACAGCAACTACGAAGCTTTGGCCGGCAAGATCCGTGTCGACGTCGCTGTCACAAACCAGCTGTCGCTGTTTGGACTGTTCGGCTACGGTTCCAATGGCAGTCTCAACGAGGACTCAAACGGCGCAATCGCCAATCATGTGCGCGGCTCGTACAAAATCTGGAACGGCCAGTGGGCTTTCTGGGCGGGCGCCACCTACGAGTTTGACGAGAAAACTTCGTTCAACTTTCAGGTCTCGAGTGATCAGCTCAAGAATTCTGGTTTGGCTGCAAACGTCGTCTATATGGTCGTTCCTGGCTTCACGGTCACAGCCGAGGTCGATTACGACCGCTACGGCAACTTTGGCGTCGGCCCTGCCGACCCTACCACCGTCAAGGGCACGAGCAAGCCGAACAGCGTCGGCGGCATTCTCCGCTTCCAACGCTCATTTTGAAATCTCTCCAGCCGCGAGCATCTCTGGCAAAGGCACTTGCCTCGACAACGCACGCATAGAGAGCTTCTTTCGCCATCCTTGAAGTCTGCATCGACCGTCCACGGCCCATCGTACCAACTTGAGACTGAAAGGGGTGAGCCCTGTGTAATACAGCCTAGCCCTTGACCTGCCCAATGAACCGGCCAGGGGTGGTCAGTTCAAATTCGGGGCCGTTTAGAGGGCAGTGTGAGGCCGTGTCAGGTAAGTGCCACTGCTATGTCGGGACCGCGACACGCCTGTCGCTGTGGATGGCTGGAATTGCCCTTCGCGGCGCCATTCATTCTCTCAACATTTACGTGATAATGCACGCTTAGTCCGATCCGCGTGGCAGCACCCATCCTAGGTCGCTATCGGGTGGCCTTAAACCTGAACAGCTCCATCGTCGCGGCTGCTGCCGAAGCAGGAGCAATCACAGGGACCCGCACTGGTGCTTGTCAGCCGTCTGACCCGCTACTTCGTCTTAGGAAGAGCATTGTCTTTGCCAAAAGCCGGCCAGTATTTCGAGATTGCCAGTGTGGCGCCGGCTGAAGAGAAATGACCATAGTCGAAATACATAAACTCTCCTCTGTCGGAATAGGGGCAGCGTCCTGCGCTGCACAGGAATTTCAGCGGATCGATGAATGTGGCGCCTTTGGTAAATGAGCGCACACGTTCGTTGATGCCGGGGTCCATCGCCATCGGCCAGGACGTATCGTCCAGATTTTGGCGCTTGGCGAAGAACGCAATTTTCCGGACGTCAGTTGGGAACTGCGGAGACTGGCCGATGACAAACACGCGCACGCCCAGGGCACGAAGCGTATCGATTGTTTGCTGAAGACCGTCGAAGCCTCTGACCTCATAGTCACTCCATTTACCGCTGAGGATAACCGTCTTGATGTCCGCTTCCAAGATGATGTCCAAGGCCTTGCGATTGAACCGGACACAATCAAGACGAGCGTAAGAGTAGTAAGAGAGTATCGGCGGGCAGCCGGCGTACGTATATTCCACGATGTTCGCCTGCAACCGATTTATGTTAGCACCCAGGCCGGAAACATAGTGCGCGGCGAAGGAGTCGCCCCACAAAAAAACCGTTGTTGGAAAACCGCGAGTGCGCGTGCAATCCTCCATATTCCAGCTTTCGATCCGGCTGGTGCCCTCGTTGAAACAGATGCCATTCCTCCAGTCCCCGACGGAAATGCGCCGCTGGACATAGTCCGGAAACCGTTGCGGAAAGCCGTTGCCGAGCGCCCCCGCCGCTCCGCCGGCACAAAGAACAACGATCGCGAGCGCTGAAAAGGCAAAGATAGGCCCCGGGGCGGTGAAGGCCCTCTTCTGTCGAAACGGCTGCTCTACAAACTTCCAGGAGAATGCAGCCAATGCGAGGCTTGCTACCAACATCGCACCGGTCATCAAAGGATCGAGTTTTTGGAACGAAAGATAATGCGCGAACGCATTGAGCGGCCAGTGAACAAGATACAAAGAATACGAGATGAGCCCAATCCAGACCAGCGGCCGGACTTCGAGCATGCGGCTGGCGACCGTCGAGGGGGAATTTTGGCCAACATAGATCAGAAGGGCCGTTCCGATGCATGGATACAAGGCGTTGTAGCCTGGGAACGGGTCGCTCTCCGAAAGCGCGAAGAACCCGATGGCGAGAAGGCCAAATCCGGCCAACCCCACCGACTCCATCAGGAATCTGTTGCCCAACGGCGGGGGGCGTTTGAGCATGAGCAGGGCGCCCAACATGAGTTCCCAGATTCGGGTCGGCAGCAGATAGAATCCGGCGGTGGGCGCCAGCGATGTCGCCATCACCGCCATTACGAAGCTGCAGAGAATTATCGGAAGAAGTGTCGTCAGCCAGCGCTTCCCGATGTAGCGATAGATTAGGAACATCAGGATTGGGGCGAAGATGTAGTACTGCTCCTCTACGGAAAGCGACCAGGTGTGCAACAGTGGTCGAAGCGCGGCATCGATCGAGAAGTAACTTGACGTTTTCCAGAAAAAAACGTTCGACCAGAAGGTCGAGGCAGCTATGATGCTAAGACCGAATTCGCGCAGATCCGATGGCAGAAGAATGAACAATGCGGCAATGCAGGTGAGAAGCATCACAAAGACGAGAGCCGGCAGAATGCGCCGGGCACGGCGCCAGTAGAAGTTGACGATCGAAAATTGGCCGCGTTCAAGGTCATCCAAGAGGCTTCCGCTGATAAGGTAGCCGGAGATGACGAAGAAGATATCAACCCCGCTAAAGCCACCCGGGATCGCCGAAATTCCGAAATGAAAGAGTACGACCGGAAGTACAGCAACAGCCCTAAGGCCCGCGATATCGCGCCTATATTGCATCCAGCGGTTCCTTTGATTTTAGATCAGGACGAGATTGGAAGCTTTCAATCTCCGGTAGGAGTGCTGCCAAGATAAGGGCCGGTATCAGCCACCTTTATCCGTCCCGAACGTTCTGTAAGTGGCAACTGGTACAGAAGCACGATCGCCATCGCCGGACTTGACGGCCTGATTGTCGAGCAGATCGCGCGGATCGTTGACCATCACGGCCAGGTTAAATCCTGTCGAACAACCAAGCGGCTGTTTGAAGGATTCTTCATTGGGTAAGGCACCATATGAGGGACAGACCGGCGGACGGGCGTGATAGACAATCGCCTCAATTCGCACTGAGCCGGCGTCGTGTTGATCGAGCAATTGAATGTTGTCTGCTTCGATTGCCAACTGCCTGGCCTGATGGGCTACCCCTGCGCTGAGCTGGGGCGAACCGCTGATGAGGAGGTGGAGGGCATCGAATCGGCCGCGACTGGCCTTGTTTAGGAAATCACGCAAACGCTGCCGTTCGGAAGCGCGCAGGCTTTGCAACGTCAGGAGGGTGGTCTCCTCTCGGACAAGCATTGATGCCGATGGTTCGACATCAACTGGCGTAGTGCTTGTGCAGCCACTTACGCTTGGTGCCAGAGCGACAAAGAGGACTATAAAACGCAACATCATTGGACGACACTATTCGATGATGAAGCCGAGACCGCCCTGGGCGCTTGGCGCGCCCGCACGGATAGCAGCGCGGTCTCGCGGGGGACTTGCCACGGAATTCGTCGGAGCGCCCCCTCCGTTCAAAGCCGGTGCCGCCCGCTCCGTAGGTGCGCTCATCTGGTTTGGGTTGGAGCCTGGTCTTACAATGTAAGGCGTAACTAGAATGACCAGTTCTGACTCCTCTTTTTGAAACGAGGACGAGCGAAAAAGCGGTCCCAGGATCGGCATTTCTCCGAGCCAGGGAAAGGCCCTGACATCATTGTTGACGTTCCGCCTGATTAGACCGCCGATTGCGAAGCTCTGCCCACTGGCGAGTTCGACGACCGTATCGGCTCGGCGCGTGGAAACTGCCGGCACGGAAATTCCGTTGATTTGCACGGCACCTTGCGTCGACAGTTCACTGACTTCGGGCGTTACGTGAATGTTGATTTGATTGTTGCTGAGAACTGTCGGCACAAATTCCAGACTGACGCCGAAGTGACGGAATTCAACCGATACCTGCCTGTTTTCCTGCAGGACAGGAATGGGAAATTCGCCGCCAGCTAGAAAGCTGGCTTTTTCACCCGACATAGCGGTGAGGTTCGGCTCAGCCAGGACGGAAGCTATATGCTCCTTGGCGAGCGCGTCGAGAACCGCGCTGACGTTGACGACACCGTTGTCGAATCCGATTTCTGCTGTACCGCCACCCTGGGTTGAACCAGATCCAGCGCTTGCACCGCTTCCGCTTAGAACGCCCACTTTGAAATTGCCGATTTGACCGAAGGCGGACAGGTTGACGCCAAGTGACTTCATGGCGCTGCGTGAGACTTCGGCTACGCGCACGCTGAGGTTAACTTGCAGGGATCCAGCGACCTTGATGTTGTTGACGACTTGCGCTCCGTCGCCCAGATATTGCTCAGTGACTCTTTTTGCGGTGTCGGCGACCTCTGCGTCGGGCGCCGTCCCGCTAAGGATTGCGCCGCGCGGCGTATAGTTGACGCGGATGGGATAGTCGCCGACCTGCTCCCGCAACATGGCGCGTAAATCCCCGATCGGTTGCGTGACAACGATACGCAATTCGGCGAGAGGCTCGCCGTTGCCGTCCAAGGCGAATAGGCTGGTCCGCCCCGATTTCTTGCCAAAGACGAAGATTGTTTTGCTCGATGGTGCCTGAAAATCCGCGATCGTCGGGTCAGCAACAAAGATGGTCGTGGCTGGCGCGGGCAGATGAACGGTCTCCCCGAGCGAAGAGGAAAGGGTCAGCGTGGCATTGATGCTATTCGAAGCCGCACGCGGCGCGCCTTTGTCCTGCTTGTTTTGCGCCGCGACACCAAGTGGGAAAGTCACAATAAGCGCGCAGAGGAGATGGCCCAGGTAACGGGGCACTGCAGGTCTCGGAACCTTGATGGCGATCGCCCGCCAATTGAGCGCAGGGCAAGGATGTTGAAGGATCAGCAAAATAGATCTTCTTTCGATTCGACAAACTATGCGGATGACGCGTCAGTCAATTCTAGAATGTAGCCAATGCCACGGATGGTCTTGATCCGTGGCGTTGCACCTGATCTGGTCAGATGTCCACGTAAACGATAGATTCCGACTTCAAGCGCGTTGGCAGACACGTCGTCGTTGAACGAATAGAGGTGATCTTCCAACTGCGCACGGGGCACGATGCGGCCTGCCCGGTTAAGCAGATGCTCTAGAATACAGAGTTCGCGACGTGCGATCATCATTGGGTGCCCAGCAACGAAAACCTGCCGGGCGACCGGATCGAAGTTGAGATTGCCAAATACGAGCCTCAGGTCGGTCATCTGTGACGCCCGGCGCAGAATGGCTCTCATTCTGGCGATAAGCTCATCGGTAGAGACGGGTTTGAGCAGAAAGTCGTCCGCACCACCGTTGAAGATCGCAATTCGCTTATCGAGATCGTTAAGGCTGCTCATAATGACGGCAGGAACTGAATGCCCGTGGGTCCTCAACTGCCTCAGCCAACCCAAGCCATCGCCATCTGGCAGAGCCAATTCCAGCAGGAGAATTTCATAGCTGGCGCAAGAAAATGCACTCGAGGCCAGTTCCAGAGTACCAACGACATCAACGACGAAGCCGCCATCCCCGAGCGCAAGTCGCATGGCGCGCGCAAGATCCGCATGATGATCCACGAGCAGCGTTCGCATTTCATCTCCTATCGAAGAGAGACGCGTCACCGGCGGCCATCTGATCGGAGCACACGGCGCACAACTCGTCGCATCTCTCGGAACAGGTCCGAGTTGGAGGGACATGCAAGTCGCTCGGTGGCAATAGGCGCGGGTGAGGACCAACTGACGGGCTCAAATACGCCGGTCGGCGAACCCACGACGCCAGCAACCCGCGTGCGATTTCTCGTTGCATCATCTCTCCTACGTGCAGCCCCTGCGCTCGCAAGGCAGCGTCGCGGCCCAGAGCCCGATTCCCACAGAGGGTAGGGTTAGCTTTCGAGAAACTGATTGAACAAATCGATTATTTGGATCGAATGCATCCACGGTATGGATGCAGCGCCGCATCTTCAACGACTGCGGCTTCCTGATGGATTGTTGTGTCTGTCGTGCTCTGCTATTTCGCTGTCCTTCAAGGCTGGCGAGTCTGGTGGAACCTGCGCGTCATTGGCTGTGGTAGCTTGATGCTCAAAAATGGAGCGCCCCGCGGAAAGCCGCTCTCAGATTTCCAAAAAGCCTTGCTGGTCCAAAAGAGCACTTCGCATCTCGACACCAAAATGGGCGAGGAAAACTGACGTCTGACAGGGATGTGTATGCAACAGCCGATTTGCGGCACCAGGAAACGACCGCGTTCAGGCTGGAGATCGACGACCAACGGCTCCTCGATTTCCGCATTCAGGCCACGACGATCGACCGCTTTCCAAGCTCTTCCTGTGCGGGCGGATGCCGGCAAACAGCAGCACAGGGTCAGGGAAACCGCGAGCGGGCCTGCTTGATCGCCATGATCACATTGCCGCTGTTGCGCGTGCGGACCGGAATGCATTCGGTCCAGCCGGTGGCAATTTCGGTCAGCACCATCGTCTGCACGAAGCTCCCCGACCAAGACGTGCCCGAATGCGCTCAACAAAGCCGGGCGGCGGATCTTTCCAATCGCCGAGGTGCGGGCTTGCACCGAGCGGCGAACTGCCGAACTCATTCCTGCCCGGCGGCGCTGGCCGCCGCGAGCGACGATGCGGACCTCAGCCGCTCCGAAGCCTCCCACAACACGATGAGCGCCTCGCGGACATCGCTGCCGTAACAGCGGCTGCGGCTCTTGCTCGCAGACGGCCTCTGCTCACGACGGTTCATAAGACGGATCGCGCGCGCTTGCGATAATAGCCGATTACCGCCCCGAACTCATTCAGAATGCGCCGCTTGTCAACGCCGCGATAACGCTCCACGATCGCCGCTTCAGTTCCGACCGTGTCGCCATGCTGAGCCGCGCCATACTTCCCCCGAACCGGAATGGCACGACCTGTCCAATGCGGCTCGTTGCCTTCGTTAATTCGCTGACCGGAAAGGTACCGGAAGTCGTCTAACGCATCTTACCCGCTGAAACGGCGGCAACACCTCGACCTCAATCGCAGATCTTAGGAAATAGACGATCGCGTGGGGGCCTGTGAGCATCCGTTCACCGGATTTCCGTCATCGGCTGAGGCGAATTGCCACCATCGACCGTTATCGGATGGGCCGCGATACGTCGCCGTATCATGATTAGGGGGCGCACCTAGCGGAGCCATAGCTCTCCACCCAGCCATGTTCCCCTCGTTGGAAGATGTCCGGCGGACCAGAGGGGTGCTGTCCCGTCAGCTTTTCCTGAAGAGCGGCCAAGGCAATCCCTACCAATCCATCACCACCTTCCCCGAATTGCCGCTCTTCATCGCCTCGAAACCGTCGAGGTAGTCATCGACCCCGATGCGGTGTGTGATCAGGCCCGACACGTCGAGAGGACCCTGCACCAGCGCGATCATCTTGTACCAGGTCTCGAACATCTCGCGGCCGTAGATGCCCTTGAGATGCAGCATCTTGAAGATGACCTTGTTCCAGTCGATCTCGAAGCCGGTCCGCGCAATGCCCAGAATGGCGATCTTGCCGCCATTGTTCATGGTATCGATCATGTCGCGGAAGGCGGGGGCTGCGCCCGACATTTCGAGGCCGACGTCAAACCCCTCGGTCATGCCGAGCGCCGGCATGACGTCGCGCAGCTTTTCCTTCGAGGCGTCGACGACATGCTGGACGCCGAGCTTTTTCGCCAGTGCCAGCCGCACCGGGTTGATGTCAGTGATGACCACTTTGCGCGCACCGACGCATTGGGCGACGAGCGCGCCCATGATGCCGATCGGCCCGGCGCCAGTCACCAGCACGTCCTCGCCGACCAGATCGAAGGACAATGCGGTGTGGACGGCATTGCCCAAGGGATCGAAGATCGCGGCAATCTCATCGGGCACATCGTCGGGGATCGGCACGACATTGTGCTGCGGGATCGCCAGATACTCGCCGAACGCGCCCGGACGGTTGACGCCGACGCCGAGTGTGTTGCGGCACAGATGCCCTCGCCCGGCGCGACAGTTGCGGCAATGGCCGCAGACGATGTGGCCTTCGCCCGATACACGCTGGCCGACCTTGTATTCGGTGACCGCTGCGCCGAAATCGGCAACGGTGCCGACGAATTCATGGCCCGTCACCATCGGCACCGGCACCGTCTTCTGCGCCCACTGGTCCCAATTGTAGATGTGCACGTCGGTGCCGCAGATCGCCGTCTTCTTGATCTTGATCAGCACGTCGTTGGGGCCGATTTCCGGCACCGGCACCTCTTCCATCCAGATGCCCGGTTCGGCCTTGGCCTTCACAAGCGCCTTCATCATGTTCGACATCAGGATTTCCCTATTCCGTGATTGCGCTTCTGGCGAGATAGCCTGCACAACGGGAAGGTAGGCCACTAACTCGTTTGAACGTCCGGAATGGTCAGCCCCGCCTGCTCGGCCTCGCGGCGCAAATTCTGACGGGGCCTGGGGCCGATCTGCTGGATCACCAATCCGGCTGCCAGTGAGCCAAGGTCGCCGCAGGTCTGCAAGTCACGGCCTTGCGTGTAGCCATGCAGGAAGCCGGCGGCATAGAGATCGCCGGCGCCCGTCGTGTCGATCAGCTCCTTGATGGCGGTCGCCTTGATCACCACGGTCTCGTCGCCGCGCACGATCACCGAGCCTTTTTCCGATCGGGTCACGGCGGCGATGCGGCAATCCTTGCGAATCTGCGCCAGCGCTTCGTCGAACGACGCCGTCTGGTAAAGCGATTTGATCTCGTGGCTGTTGGCAAAGACGATGTCGACGGTACCCGAACGCATCAGCTCGAGGAACTCGTCGCGGTAGCGGTCGACGCAGAACGAATCCGACAGGGTCATCGACACTTCGCGGCCTGCCGCGTGCGCCAGCATCGCCGTCTGGCGGATTGCTTCCTTGGCGCGCGGCGGATCCCACAGATAGCCTTCGAAATAGGTGACCTTGGCGCCAGAGGCCTTGTCCGCCTCGACATCCTCAGGCCCGAGCTCGACGCAGGCGCCGAGATAGGTGTTCATCGAGCGCTCGCCGTCGGGCGTGACGAAGATCATCGAGCGCGCCGTCGGCGGTTCACCCTTGAGCGGCGTGGTGTCGAAGGCGACGCCTTGCGCATGGATGTCGTGGGCGTAGATTTCGCCCAGCGCATCGTTGGAGACCTTGCCGAAGAAGGCGGCGCGGCCGCCAAAGCTGGCGACGCCGGCCGCCGTGTTGCCGGCGCTGCCGCCGGAGGCCTCGATCGCCGGACCCATGCGGCTGTAGAGCAGCTCGGCGCGCCTTGTGTCGATGAGGTTCATCGCTCCCTTGATGATGCCGTTGGTCTCGAGGAATGCCTCGTCGCACTGGGCGATGATGTCGACAATGGCATTACCGATGCAGAGCACGTCATAATCCGCATCAAAATCTCCGCCAAAAACCCGAGCCGGCTTCTTGCCATGCCGGCCGGGCGTGGTCTCGCGAGTTGAAATGGGTTGCCGCATGCGCTTGATCCAGCCGCCCTCACGCAGCTGCCGGTCCTGCTTCACGCAGCAAATCGTCAGCTTTGTCCGTCTTCTCCCAGGTGAACTCAGGCTCTTCACGCCCGAAGTGTCCGTATGTCGCCGTCTTGCGGTATATCGGGCGTAAGAGATCAAGCATCTTGATGATGCCTTTCGGTCGGAGATTGAAAACCTCGAGAACAAGGCGCTCGATCCTTTTTTCCTCGATCCTTGCGGTTCCGAAAGTATTGACCATGACAGAAACCGGACTGGCCACGCCGATCGCGTAGGCAAGCTGAACCTCGCAGACCTCCGCAAGGCCGCTGGCAACGATGTTCTTCGCGACATACCGGGCGGCATAGGCCGCCGAGCGGTCAACCTTGGATGGGTCCTTGCCCGAAAAGGCACCGCCGCCGTGACGCCCGGTCCCACCGTAGGAATCGACGATGATCTTCCGTCCTGTGAGGCCGCAGTCGCCGGCAGGCCCACCGACCACGAACCGCCCTGTTGGGTTGACCAGAAATCTGATCCCCGAAGTATCCAGGTGGGCCGGCAGGACCGGTTTTATGATCTCCTCAATGACGCCTTCGCGGACCGTGGCTTGTGAGACCGCTTCGTCATGCTGCGTCGACAGGACTATGGTATCCAGCGCCACCGGGCGGAGCCCTTCGTAGCGTACGGACACTTGAGATTTCACGTCCGGACGCAGCCAGCCAAGCTGTCCCGCTTTCCGGACCTCGGCCTGTCTTTTCGTCAAATGGTGAGCGAGTTGGATCGGCAGGGGCATCAATGTATCCGTCTCGTTGCATGCGAATCCAAACATGATGCCCTGATCCCCTGCCCCCTGCCCGAGATCCTGCCCTCGTCCTTCATCAACGCCCTGGCTTATGTCGGGCGACTGCTCGGTGAGGGCCAGAACAACGGCGCAACGTCGACCATCAAAGCCAATCGCATCATCGTCGTAGCCAATATCGAGTATCGTATCGCGGGCGACTTGGCTGTAATCGATGTGGGCATGGCTGGTGATCTCGCCAGCCACAACGACCATCCCCGTCTTCACCAACACTTCACAGGCGACGCGCGCCTTCGGATCGGTGCGCAGGACCGCATCGAGAATGGCATCGGAGATGTTGTCTGCCATCTTATCGGGGTGTCCCGCGCCGACGGATTCGGAAGAGAACACGAACTGCCTGGTCATAAAAATGCCCTCGCTTCAAGTGCTGGAGTTAGTGAGGAGTTTCTGGATTGGGGTGGCTTATCGGTCGGGGATGCCGGGAACATCGAACGCAGTGCAGAAGTCGGCAACGTCTCTTCGTACGCTCGCATGAACTTCCTGGTCATCGGGCTGGCGGCAGACCGAGTCGATGAAAGCGGCGATCTGCACCATCTCCGTTTCGCGCATGCCCATGGACGTCACCGCTGGCGTCCCTAAGCGGATGCCGCTTGTCAGCGCCGGATGCCGCCGGTCGCCCGGGACCATATTGAAATTCGCAATGATGCCTGCACGCGATAAGCGCTCCGCATAGGCTTTGCCTGACAGCGGCCGGTCCCGAAGATCAAGGATCAGCATGTGATTGTCAGTGCCCCCGGTGACGAGTTCATAACCTCGCTCCAGAAGCGCCTGGGCCAGAGCCTTGGCGTTGTGGACGATCTGCTGACCGTAGACACGAAAGGACGAGTTCGCTGCTTCCTGCAAAGCGACGGCAAGCGCGGCGATAGTATTCATATGCGGTCCGCCTTGCAGAAGAGGGAACACGGCGCGGTCTATACGTTTGGCCAGATTGTGTTTGCTCTTCGGATGATGGAGGGGCTGATAACGGTCTTCATTCCTTGATAAAATGAAGCCACCCCGGGGACCGCGGATCGACTTGTGAGAGGTGCTGGTGACCACATCGCAATGGGGCACGGGGTTCGGATGCACTCCTGCGACAACCAGGCCGCTGATGTGGGCGATGTCAGCCACCAGATACGAGTTCACCTCCGAAGCAATTTCGGCCATTGCCGCGTAGTCAAAAATACGCGGATAAGCAGTTCCGCCGACCCAAATTAGCTTCGGGCGTTCCCGCTTGGCGGTCTCGCGCAAGTGGTCATAGTCAATTTGCTGTGTCTTTTCGTGCAGCCTGTACGGGACGCGCTGATAATCGCTGCCGGAAAAATTGACGGACCAACCGTGAGTCAGATGGCCGCCTTCGGGTAAAGGCAAGCCCATCACTTTGTCACGGGGGCTCAAAAGCGCGCGATAGACAGCCTGGTTGGCTGGCGAGCCTGAATAAGGCTGGACGTTGGCGTGTTCACTGCCAAATAGCGCTTTCAGGCGCTCGATCGCGAGGGTCTCAAGCTCATCGACGATCTCGTTTCCGGCGTAGTAGCGCGCACCGGGGTATCCCTCGGCATACTTGTTGGTGAAAATCGACCCGGTCGCTTCCAACACCGCCGAGGAGGCAAAGTTCTCGGAGGCGATCAGTTTGAGAGTTGTCCGCTCCTGGCGCTCCTGTCTTAGAAGCAGTTCGCGAACGCGGGAGTCGACGGCGGCTAAGTGAGGCCGCCCGTAAGTGTCGGGCTGCGCGATGGCGCCGCCGGCGGAGTTATCCATGGTAGTCGCGCTCCATTTGGACTGATCTATTTCACGATCAAGCAGGCGGTCCCTTCAACCGCGCGTCTTGTATTGCTTCCAGGCGTTGTAGGTCTCTTTTATGATGACCATCATCGTGGGGCAGGAGATCGACCACCAATTGAGCCAGCCCGCCATCCTTGCCTCCTGCTTGCATATGGTACGAAGACTGCGGACGTTGTTCGTTGCAGCAAAGAAAGTTGGCTCTGACCAGCCGCCGGACGTGGCGTCGAACCTGCTCGCGAGGCAGACTGGTAATATCGGCCAGCTCGCCGACGGTTAGATCCGCATGCGCGCAAAGGCCCAGGATTCGAAGGCGATCAAGATGCGCTGCCGTCCTTACGCGATTTACCAGTGTCAACATTGGTTGGCATCAACCCGGACGGGATGCAGCAAGCCGCTAGCCCTTCTATCCCCATCAATCCGCATGAGATCTCTTCTCGTCATTTGCTGTAAATCCGCTGGTATGGATGCTAATGGAAGATGGATCACAGTCCTTTCTACGACTAAGACGCCAGATATTGGGGCTAATGTACCACCTGACAGGAGACTACGCTCACGAACATTATGTGAATTTTTTTTAACGTTGCTGAGAATCAAGGGTGAGGTTTGGCGAATGTCTCGCCGTCGACTGTCGAATCCTGCCCGACGGGATTATGGGGTGCGTAGCCTGCTTGTCCTTTCCACATGACCAGCGACGATGGGGCGAAGGCGGCAGACATAGCTCTGGAGCATGCTGCGGTGTCTTTGGCCTGAAGCCGAGGAAGGCGGACCGTGGCTTCCGCGCCGCTGCCGGGAGCCCCCGAACAGGCCAAGTGGATCAGCCGGGTGTTGCCGTCATAGAGCGTGAGACCCAAAGCTGGCCAGCCGCGCCCTGAGGCTGACGCACCGCTCAGCGTCCACCTTGCTCTCGAAGCCCATCGGCATAGCGCCGATAACGACTTGACCGCGTGCGTGTCGACGAGCGATCGGTGAGCGCAAGGATCGAGGGTGCAGTGCAGGATAATGCTGTTTTAAATCAGCGCTGTTTTCAGCCGACTGCCTTGAGCGTGGGCACAAGGATATAGGCCGCAGGAGATCATCGTCTGGCTGTTCGGGAGGCCGCCCTGGGCGCGCGACAGCCGTTCCTTCGGCTGCGCCAGCTCCGCCACCATCCGCGCCGTGCCTTCCGGAGACCATTCCCGCTGCCGGCCGGCGCCCGTGAAAACCTCGACCCGGCGCACCGGCTCGAGATGGCTGGGCTCAGCGTAACTCTGAAGTCGTCATATACCGAAGCCTTCACAGACTTCGGACATCTCCCTCACAGTCCGATCAAGATGGCGTCAGGAACACCGCTTGCGTTGATGCGGATGAACCCCTGCTTGTGCCACAATGACCCTTATCTCAGCGCGCGAGCCAAAGCTTCCGCGCAAGGCGACGGCTAGGATAAGGCAATGCCGACGAAGGGCACATTGCTTGCCACACTCTGGAATGATGGCATGCTCGGAAGGCCTAGGTTTTGCTCAGGGCCGCCTGCAAGGCGCGCTTGGAGGTTATTCACATAGCCTTCTGCGTAGTCCTGCGCCGTCGAGACCGAAAGATCAATGCCTGCCGCCAAGGCCTCTTCCATCAGGTGCTTTACGAGCCCATTTCGAATGGCCAGCTTGACCTCGGGGCCTGCGATAAGGCCGATCGCCTGCGCGGCCATATTGAGGCCAGCTTCCTCCAGCGCTCGCTTCATATCGCCTCCGTTAATGGCCGTACGCAGGAGATTGGCTGCTTGCGACTCAGCCTCGAGAACCATCGAGGCAAGATCGGCTACTTGTCCGAGGCCCGGAATGAAGCTGAGCAGTCCCACCGCCGTTGCCGCCAAGTCGAGCACTTTCGTCTCGATTTTGAGCACGGAGTCGACGACGTGCATGACGGCCCCGCCGTTCTTTTTGGCTGACTTAATGTCAGGCTGGTCCATCAGGCCCATCTTCATGTCCGCGACGGCATTCTGCTCTTCTGCGGTTTGGGCGCCGTGGGTGATTGGCTGCTGAACGTTGCGGTTCGCAGACGACATGTTTGTGCAAAAATGGGCAAAGTCTTTTTTGCTGATATTGCCGGAATCAACCGTATGCCCGCCGCCAAAGTCGAAGAATTTATGATGGGTCTTATAGCCCGTGATCGAATTGTTCAGGAGGCCAAACAAAAGAGGATCTGAAAGGAGCTGAGAGGCTGCTTCCCGCACTTTCGGATCAAGGCTCTTGTCGTCTTTCATTTTCGCCAGTTTGTCGCGAGTCAGAACACCGCTTCCAAAGAACGTGTCCTGATGGTCCTTGATCATCTCGACCGTATTCAGCTCAGTTTGCGTGAGGCTCATCGACGATGAGGCGACTTGCAGGAAATCCTCTTTGTGCATCTTCCCTTTCGAGCCACCGCACAACTGGTTCCAAGCATCGGGGTGATCGAGGAAATATTGCGCCGCCGCAATGACCTGGGGCGGAAATTTGCCGTTTTTCGATTCGCCGCCGACCATTTTCTTGAACTCATCCAGACTCAGGTCCTTGGACAGATTTTCGGAGTACCGGTAAAACTCCCGCAAGGCATCGCTCAAGGTCATGACCGAAGGCTGCAAACCTCCGCTGCCGTCGGATGGTATGTAGTTCTGCTCGTAGCTTTGCGCTTGGGCTTCCTGAAATGCAGCAACTTGTGGGTGGTGGTTTGAAAATCCGGCCAAGTCCTTGGCGTTGATCTTGCCTCCACAGCGGCCGTCGCCCTGCGAGCCAATCGCATAAAAAAGTCCCGAATCCTGCTGCAGTCCCTTGATCGCCGCTTTCAGATCCGGTGGCGTAGAGGGATCATTGGCTTTCTCGGTCAACGACTTCCAACTAAGCGGGCATTGGTCCTTGTGACGGTTGAGTACCGCAACAATCTGCAACTCAGCCGTGGTCAGCGACCCACCGTTCCACGTGATTCCGGGGCTCGGCCTGGGAGCCGGCTCGATCTTCGGGGTGACGCGGAGCAGATGTTGGGCTTCAGTCGCCTTGGAGCGTTGCGATTGGTCCTCCTTGAGAGCCGCCCTCATATGTGGCGGCAGCAGATCCAGTGGGTGTTGCTCCAAGCCCTTCAATGTCGATTCGACATCCGGTGCCAGATGGCCCAAAGGGTCCTGCCGCAATTTATCCATTGTCGAATCAAGATTCGACGTTGGCAGATCCCCTTGCGCGAAAGAGCCGGGCTTGTTTGCCAGCACACAAGTGGACAGCATCGCTTCGAAGCACGATGCACTTTGCTGATGCTGGGTCGCAAAATGGGAAACTTTCAGGCCCGGCCAACCCCTTGCGGACTGTAGCGAATTTGAGCGGTAGAAAGTTGAAAGATTGCTGGCCGACATTGTGCATCCTCAGACGTGACGTTGAAATCCCCACAAGAGACCCCGACAGAAGATCCCTTGCGTTTCACAAAATTCGACAATTCCAAGCGTCGGCAGGTCACGAATGCGCCTGCCCTGCCTTCAATTGCTGTGTTCCGGGCCGGCTCCAAGGTTCGGTCCAACACAATGGCCGGAGTCACCGCGAGAGCTGCCGGGACTCATCATGAGCGGATTAGCTTTCGAGAAACTGACGAGTTTGCGAAGAGTTCACAAAGGGGTAGCCGCAGTCATGTTCTTCAGAGCTGCGGCAAATCCTCAATGTTCATTTCTTGCCCAGCTCAGGCTTCCCGCCAACGCTATCCTGTTGTGGGATGTCAGAAGAATAAGAAGCATCCGGTCGTCCGTCGCGAACGACCGTAGTGGAGGAGCCGCGAAACAAGATCAGCACTGATTCCTTTGGCGTGGCCGCTATGTGAGTCTGCGCCTGCGCCTCCGCCACCAAGCCGTTAAAGGTCTGCTCCACGAGTGCGACGAAGCGCGGTGGACCGGAAACGAAGACGAGGCCATTGCCTGGCACGGGTTTGACCACATAGCGCTCGTCGGAGATATCAAGCTTGTCGAGAGCCCCCTTGAACGCATCGAAGCGAATCGACGTCATCAAAAGCATTCGAGTTTGCGATTCTTGTGCAGCAGACACATAGAGCACAAGGCCGTCATAGTACCATTGGAGACCGTAAAGGTTCGTCAAGCGGTCGAGGAACGCGCGCGGTGGCAAATCAGGCATACGTCCGCGAATTCGCCCCTTCACCGCAGGACTGATGTTGACCCTGATATTCAGGTTGTTGCCGAATTCCTGCAACGCTGCAGCGAGTTCCTGATCCAGAACCGTGTATCTATAGGGTGTCGCCGGAAGGGACAGCGGGACTGCGTGCGCCGGGTGAATCCCGGTGGACAGAAAAAACCCGGCACAGAGAAGTCTCAAAACATGCAGGGTGACGGGTTGGATAAGCGTTCTCGGCATGTCGCACTGATAAACCAAACGCTGAAATCATCACAAGTGACTAAATTGCCGAAGAGATTTTAGATGTCGAAATGACGCCGCCGTTAGTCAGCTTGTTGTCAGCTTGCCCCCCTAGGAGTGTTGCGCCGACACCGGGTGATGAATGGGCGGGGCCCGCCCGGTCAGAGAGAGCAACCGAGTCCTTACATGATGATGCCTGTCACGTCGATCTCTGCCACTCTAACGGCTGGCCTCCCCAGGGTCGGATCACCGTCGATTGTCGAGCAGGCCCAGTTTGAGCGCGCCTTAGGGCATGCAGCCGACTCGCTGAAAAACAATGCCGCCGCGGAGCCAGCGAGTGCGGCGCCAGTTGCTGCGGCGATGGATGTTCAGCGCGCGGCTGCGCCGACGAGCGGCATGGGCGATCGCGTGTTGCAGACGATTTCCTCCCTATATCCACACAACACTGTTTCCTTCCCCGCGCTCGACCATGACATAGCCCTTTCGAAGGGCGCTCTACCGGGACCGGCGCAGAAGCTTCCCGTCGCAGGTGAGGCGGGAACCGGAATCTCGGGCATTCCTCAACAAGGGCAAGACTTCGAAACGATGATGGCTGGTCTTCGGGATGTTTACAACGGCGTCACCCAGGTGGCGCTTATCTCCAAAGGCGTCAGCGGCGTCACATCATCCGTGAATAAACTTTTGAAGGAAGGCTGAACCGCGCGCATGATTGGCTTGGCCGAGGGCGAAATCATGCGTGGCCTGTCAGGGTGGCGGTCGGTTAGACTTGTCATGCTGCTAGTTCTCGTCGCCCTCAGTGCTTGCAAAACCGACCTCTACACGCAATTGCAAGAGCGTGAGGCAAATGAAATGCTCGCACTTCTTGAAGACAACGGGGTCGCCGCGATCCGGGTGGTCGCCAAGGATGGGACCAGCACGATCCAGGTTGACGAAAAGCTGCTCGCCTTCTCAATCAACCTTCTGAACGCCAAGGGGTTGCCGCGCCAATCCTTCAAGAACCTCGGTGAGATATTCCAAGGATCAGGCCTGATTGCCTCGCCGACCGAGGAGCGTGCCCGTTACGTGTATGCCCTGAGCGAAGAGTTGTCGCGGACGATCAGCGATATCGATGGCGTTTTTTCTGTACGTGTTCACGTCGTGCTGCCGCATAACGACCTTGTGCGAGCCGGCGCCACGCCATCCTCGGCCGCGGTGTTTATCAGGCACGACGCCAAAACAAATGTCGCGGCTCTGCTGCCAAAGATAAAGATGCTGGTAGCCGACAGCATCGAAGGCTTGTCCTACGATAAGGTGGAAGTGGTTTTGGTGCCGGTAGAACGGTCCGCACACGAGCAACGGCCCGATCCGACTGCTGTTTTGCCACAAGCATCAACACCTCTTCCTGCGCCAATTCTGGCGACCGTGACAGGTTTTGCCGCAGCCGTATTCGCAGTGGCCTGTTATCTCTTGGTCAGCGTTGCTACGCGTCGGCGCAAGCAATCAACCGGCGTTTCCAAGGTCGAGGGGCGCCGGGATGCTTCTGCTGTCGAGGCCATTCGCAAAAGAATGCCTGCAATTGGACGTGGGTGACATCTCATTGCCAATGCCTATACAGACCGCCCGACCTGATGGTCCGCACCAATTGCGTTTTCCGGGCGCGAGCGAGCTTGCGGCTTCGGCCCATCCGACCCGTCTAGCGGCGCGTCTTGATCCAGCGTTATCGGCAGAAACGTTAGTGAAGTTGCAGAAGTGTTCCAGACTGCATCCAAGGCTGGCAGAATTGCTGGGCAACTATGACGTGGATCTGAACCACATCGGCTGCAGGCCGGACCTTCTACGCGGGCACGATCCATATCGAGCTGCCCTTCTTGCTGGTAGTATCTGGCATGCCCGTTCGCTGGTCGCGTTTGTCTCTCAGCCTGAGCTTGCCATCCTTGTTAAACGCATCGGCGTGGATGCACACGCATTCGGAATCCGACACCTGCTGCATGCCGTTGAGAACAGACTGATCGCGGACCCAGAAAAACTCGCTCAGCAAATCGAATACGATGGACATGCATGTCTTGGGGCTTGGCTCCAGGACAGTTCAGCGACCGAGCGTAACCGCGTGCTTCTTCGGTTGCCCGAGGGGACTGCCGCGGAGACTCCAGCACCTGAGCATTGGACCGCCGCCGGCCAATTGCTTTCACTTGTACTAGCTCATTTTGAGACAGAGACCCCGGTGAAATGACAGCCGAACTTTCCGAGGGGCCAATAGCGCCGCAGATGCGTCCAATCGGACCACTGATACCCGCGAGCGAGCTCGAAACCTGGCACAGCGCCGCGCAAGCGCTTGCCGCGGCAGAACGGCATCGGCAGCGCGTTCGAAACTGGGCACGCGCCGTTTACCAGCGGGCGTGGGTGCGCGGCCACATGGAGGGCTCGAATGCAGGCACCGAGGAGATGGCAGGGCTGATTGCGGAGACAATCTCCGAAATCGCGCGACGAAAGGCGGCTCTGGAGCAGGAATTGCCGCAGCTCGTGATGGAAATATTGAGCGATCTTATCGGCGCTTTCGATCCGGGCGAGCTACTGGTGAGGGCTGTTCGTCACGCCATAGAGTGTCAATACAGCGGCGCCGAAGTTTGCCTTCATGTTTCTCCCATGCAAGTCGACATGCTTGCACGAGAGTTTGCTCGATGCGACGGCCAGGATGGTCGACCAAGGGTGCGGATCGAGCCCGACCCGACGTTGTCGCCGCAACGGTGCGTGCTGTGGAGCGAGTACGGCAATGTCGACCTGGGACTTGACGCCCAGATGCGCGCGCTGCGCCTTGGTTTCGGGACGCTATGTGAAAAAGGCGAGCTATGAGAAAGCCCGTCCCAGAACATAACGCTGACGCCGACACTCGAGCTCTCGTTCCAGCAATCTCGTCTTTGAGGGCTGCGGCCAAGCGAATTGACACGCGTGCGGTGCGCGGTCGGATCACGCGGGCTATCGGCACACTGGTTCATGCCGTCTTGCCAGATACTCGTATTGGGGAACTTTGCCTCCTAGAGGACCCGCGAACCGGGCTGTCGCTCGAGGCCGAGGTGATCGGCCTGTCGGGTGATGGTGTATTGCTGACACCGATCGGGGACTTGGTGGGCCTATCCAGCCGCGCAGAGGTCGTGGCCACTGGCCGAATGCGTGAGGTGCCCGTCGGCGGCGATTTGCTCGGTCGCGTGATCGACAGTCGTTGCCGCCCATTGGACGGCAAAGGCGAAATCAAGACCGTCGAAACTCGGCCCCTGCATGGCAGAGCCCCCAATCCGATGACGAGGCGCATGATTGAGCGGCCATTCCCGCTTGGGGTCCGTGTCCTCGATGGTCTGCTGACGTGCGGCGAGGGCCAGCGGATCGGGATTTATGGCGAGCCAGGTGGTGGCAAGTCGACGCTGTTGTCACAGATCGTAAAGGGTGCCGCCGCTGACGTCGTCATAGTGGCGCTCATAGGCGAACGTGGACGGGAAGTTCGTGAATTCATCGAAAGGAATCTTGGTGAAGAGGGCCTTCTCCGTACGGTCGTCGTGGTTGAAACCTCCGACCGCTCGGCGGTGGAGCGTGCGCAATGCGCTCCAATGGCGACTGCGCTCGCGGAATATTTTCGCGATCAGGGCCTACGCGTTGCTCTCATGCTGGATTCGCTGACGCGCTTCTGCCGCGCTATGCGCGAAATAGGCCTTGCTGCGGGTGAGCCGCCGACGCGACGGGGCTTTCCTCCTTCCGTTTTTGGCATGCTGCCAGGCCTGCTCGAGCGCGCCGGCATGGGTGAGCGGGGCTCAATCACGGCCTTCTATACGGTGCTTGTAGAGGGTGATGGCACGGGTGATCCAATCGCCGAGGAATCGCGTGGTATTCTCGATGGCCATGTCATCCTCTCACGCGCTATTGCGGCGCGATCGCATTTCCCCGCTATTGATGTGCTGCAGAGTCGCAGCCGCGTCATGGATGCAGTCGTTTCGGGGACACATCGCAAGGCAGCATCCATTTTCCGCGAGCTCCTATCGCGCTATGCCGAGACCGAGTTCTTGATCAATGTTGGCGAATACAAGCCAGGTGGAGATCCCCTGACTGACCGGGCCGTCGCGTCAATCGACGAACTGAGGGAGTTTCTGCGCCAGAGCGAAGATGACGCGTCAGATTTCGAGGAGACGGTCGCATGGATGTCGCGTCTGACCGCGTGAACTGGGTTCAGTCTTCGAGGTTACGGCTTCTGAAGGAAATGCAAGAGCGTCGTGCCCTTGGCGAGCTGTCCAAGAAGGAAGCCCAGCGCGATGTGGCCGCCTCAGCCGTACAAAATGCCGCTAGGGAGCTTGCAATGATACAGCAACATTGTTCAAGAACAGAAGCAGCGCTCTATCAGCATCTGATGTCACTCGACAACTTGTCTAGCGCAGCGCTCGACCGTCACCGCCTTCACACTGAACAGCTTGCCGCTGAGATCACTTCCAGACGGCAGATGCTTGATGATGCCCAAATCGCTCAAGAGGAGGCTGAGATGGCGGCGTCCAGGACGAGGGAGCTATGGGTCATATGTTCGGCGGCAAGGGACAAATGGCAACAAATCGAGGACGACGTGCGGCGCGCCGTCGAGACTCATTCGGAGGCCGCAGCCGAGATCGAGGCCGACGACGAGATACTGCTGAAATATGCGAGGGGGTCGCTTGCCTAAATGCCGCGCAACCGGATCCGACAGTCGCAAGAGGTCGTCCGAATGACACGACCGTGCAGTCTTTGATAGCCGCTGCGGTCACACCCGCCATGTTCGAACCAGTTCTGAAACTGTCCCGCACGGTTGTCTCGTGGCTCAATGATACAGCAGCGCCCCGCACGCCGTTTCAAAGCCGGATCAACGAGGTGCCGCTATCGGTGCGAACGGCAGGGCTTGTCTGGCAGCAGGAACCTGCTGCCATTCCGATGCTTGACTGCGTCTGGAGAGTGGGAGCCGAAACGGTCATCTTGTCGCTGTCGCGCCCGCTCGTAGAGGAGTTCATCACGACAGTGCAGAACGGCTTGGCCTTCCCTTCCGAGCCAACTGCTTCGCTTATTCTCGAACTCGCTCTTGAGCCGCTTGTCACTCGACTGGAGGAGACGACGCGTCTGAACGTGCAACTCGTGCGCGTATGCGAAGCCACGATGCTGGCTCCTCATCTTGAACTCGACATCATTTTCGGCGCGGTCAAGGGCAAGGGCCGTCTATTCCTGTTCACGCCTCTTGACGGCTTAGTACCGCCTGCGTTTCGCGCGCTAGGCGAACTGCTTGCCCAGTTGCCGCGGCAGCTGGGCGGGCTGCCTCCAGAGCTCCCGCTCATTGTTGCAGGAGAGGTCGGCACGCTTCGCCTTCCTGCGGCGCTTCTTCGAAGCGCATGTGTCGGTGATGCATTGTTGCCCGATATTGCGCCGTTCGGCCGCGGCCAGATCACCCTAGCTGTCGGCCAGTTGTGCGCCGGGGCGGATCTTGACGGCGATGAATTAATCTTGCGGGGGCCTTTCCGCCCGCGACCGTGTCCTTTGGAGAATGCGCATATGACACAACCCGGATCGCAACTGGAGCTTACTAAGGATCTCGACGATGTCGAGATCGTGCTTGTCTTTGAATGCGGCCGCTGGCCTATTTCTCTTGGGGAATTAAGAAGTGCCGGCGAAGGGCATATTTTTGAACTTGGATGGCCGATCGACGGCCCGGTCGACATAGTGGCCAATGGTCAGCGTATCGGGCGTGGCGACATTGTCCGCATCGGAGAAGAGCTGGGCATCAGGCTCCGTGGCGGGTTTGCATGCAATGAGTGAAGCTCAGCCGACAATCCTGGCGCTTCTTGCGGTTACCGCCGGACTCGGTCTGCTGGTTTTAGCAGTTGCCACGACAACGGCCTTTGTAAAGGTATCAATTGTTCTTTTCCTCGTCCGCAATGCGCTCGGGACCCAGACCATACCACCCAATGTGGTGCTGTACGCCGCGGCGATGATCCTCACTATGTTCGTTAGTGCGCCCGTTGCTGAGCAGACCTATGACCGCATGTCGGATCCCAAGCTCCACTATCAGACATTCGACGACTGGGTAAGCGCCGCTAAAGCCGGAAGTGAGCCCTTGCGCGAGCATCTCAAGAAATTCACAAATGAAGAGCAGCGGCGATTTTTCCTATCTTCGACAGAAAAGGTCTGGCCAGAGGAAATGCACGCTGCAGCCACGCCTGATGACTTTGCAATACTTGTACCGTCTTTCTTGCTATCAGAATTGAAGCGCGGATTTGAGATAGGATTTCTACTTTATCTGCCTTTTATTGTTATAGATCTGATAGTGACAACTATCTTGATGGCAATGGGTATGTCGATGGTCTCACCAACTGTTATATCTGTCCCGTTCAAGATCTTTTTGTTTGTTGCCATTGATGGTTGGTCAAAATTGATGCATGGGCTTGTGCTGAGTTATACGTTACCGGGAGGCTGATCATCACTGAATCCAGCATCATTACTCTTATGAGCCAATCACTGGTGGTTTTCATGATCTGGATTCTACCGCCGCTCATTGCATCAGTGGTTGTCGGCCTCGTCATCGGCATCCTCCAGGCGGCGACGCAGATCCAGGATGAAAGCTTGCCGCTCACCGTGAAGCTTCTGGTCGTTGTCGCGGTGATTGGGCTGTTTGCTCCTGTGCTAAGCGCCCCGCTCATAGAGCTAGCCGATCAGATCTTCACCGAGTTTCCCGCAATGACACTTAGCTACTAGTCCGCCCCATGGACGCGCCATCGGCCGATATTCAAATTCTGATCCAGACGGCTCTCGAACTCGTCGTTGCGGCAGGTCTTGGGGCAGCCCGCGCGATGGGCATCATGCTGATCTTTCCCGTATTCACACGCTCGCAGATCAGTGGGCTGATCCGGGGCTGTTTGGCTGTTGGCTTCGCACTACCATGCCTGGCACACGTCAGCGGCGGATTGCCGGCGCTGGATTCTGATACACGCCTGATCCAGCTAACCCTGCTCGGATTCAAGGAAGTTTTTGTCGGTGTACTCCTTGGCACTTTTCTTGGCATTCCGCTTTGGGGCCTTCAGGCTGCCGGGGAGCTTATCGACAACCAACGCGGCATCAGCAGCCCGACCGCTTCGGCCGATCCCGCGACGAACAGTCAGGCTTCCGCGATGGGCGTTTTTCTGGGGATCACTGCGATTGCCATATTCGTCGGATCAGGAGGCCTGGAAACTTTGATCAGTGTCCTGTACCGCAGCTACTTGATCTGGCCGGTGTATCAGTTTCACCCGACACTGAGCGGGCCAGGAGCAATGGAGTTGTTGGGGCTTCTCGACCGCATAATGCGCACGGCATTATTGGTATCGGGGCCTGTCGTGTTCTTCCTGATACTGATTGATATATCGATGATGCTGCTGCGTCGCTTTGCCCCGCAATTTAAGGCGAGCCAACTGTCTCCGGCAATCAAGAACATTGTCTTTCCAGTTCTCATGGTCACCTACGCTGCCTATCTGGTGGAGAGCATGAAACTGGAGGTCACACAAGCCAACGGCGCGCTGGAGTGGTTCGACAAATTGCTGCCATGAGCGACACAAGTGAAGAGAAGACACACGCCGCCAGCCCGAAGAAGTTAAGTGAAGCGCGCAAAAAAGGACAGCTGCCACGTAGCTCCGATTTCGTCCGCGCGGTCGGGACTTGCGCTGGGCTCGGCTACCTTTGGCTAAGAGGCAGCGTGATCGAGGACAAATGCCGGGAAGCGCTCCTATTAGCCACCAAGTTGCAGAGCCTACCTTTCGATACCGCGGTGCCGCAGGCATTGGTTGTGCTCGTCCAACTCACCGTCGCGGCTGTTGGCCCGCTGCTTGGAACCCTCGTCGCCGCGGTGATTTTGGCCAGCCTGCTAGCCAATGGTGGATTTGTCTTCTCTCTGGAGCCGATGAAGCTCAGCTTTAAGAAAATTGACCCCTTTGAAGGGCTGAAGCGCTTGGGGTCTGCTCGTTCCATGGTCGAAGTCTGCAAGACCATGTTCAAGGTATTGGTTCTCAGCGCAACCTTTTCCATTGTCCTTCTCGGGATGTGGAAGACAATGGTCCCTCTGCCGATCTGCGGCATGGGCTGTGTTGGCCTCATCTTTATGGAGACAAAATTGCTGATGGGAATTGGCGCCGGCGCACTGCTGGTCGGCGGACTGATCGATCTCCTGCTCCAGCGCGCGTTGTATCTGCGCGAAATGCGCATGACCAATACCGAAGTGACGCGCGAGTCGAAGGATCAGCAAGGAGCGCCAGAGTTGAAAGGTGAACAGCGTCGCATCCGCGAGGAGGCGGCCGACGAGCCTGCGCTTGGCGTGCATCGCGCCACGCTGGTCTTAACAGGAAGGGCGGTCCTGATCGGTCTGCGTTACGTTCGCGGTGAAACCGGGGTGCCGTTCTTAGTTTGCCGTGCCGAAGGTGAGCGCGTTTCACATGTGTTGAGTGAGGCGCGGGCACTACGCCTGACGATCGTCCATGACCATGTCTTAGCGCGTCAGCTGATAAGCACTACAAAACTCGGCCACGCGGTTCCTATGCAATATTTCCAGCCTGTCGCGAAAGCATTCTTTGCCGCAGGCTTGGCCTAGTCATTGGAAGTCCACGACTGCCCAGTTCAAAACTGACCTGGTTCCATGCTAGTGGCAAATGTCGGCTGGCCATCCGTGCCCCAGTGTCTCTGTCAGGCCAACCGCGCAACCGCGGGCCTGGGGCAATCACTCCCCTCGGATCTGCCACCCAGCAACTACGGCAAGTCCTCCGGGCATGACCTTTCAGCCTCTGCTGGCCGGTGCGTGGCGCAGTCCGAGGTTTTGAGGCCGGCAGTGCGGATTTGATTGGTGCAGCCGTTGGAATGCCCTCGTCAGCTAGTCGTCAACTAAGCGCCCTATGTTGAACAGCCGTGCTAACTTGAGCTCGGTTGCGAAACATAGGAGTACGAATCGTCATGTATGGTCGAATTGGCTCATCCGATAGTTACCGCGCGCATAATGCCGGCGAGCAATCGGATGCAGGAAGCGAAGGGTTCGCGGACACATTTGCCCGAATGCACTTATCCGGATCGGAAGGTAGCGGCGCCTCATCATCGGCGGCTCCCCAAGCATACTCCCTCAATTCCCGACCTCCTGTGGTGGAGATCAACAGGACTTCCTTCAGGAGACAGGTGAGGCAATTTCATGGTGATGAAATCACGCACATCGCCGACAATCCTCAAGAGTATTCGGAGTTCGTATCGTCACGAGCCAGGCGCACCGCGGACGTTGCTCAGCAATATGGCATCCGTCGAGATACGGAGCACGCGCGATATTTCAGTTACCAATTGGGAGACCGGAGTGCCGGACTGCTGAGAATGGAAGGCGGATTCAGCATGAACGAGTTCGAATCGGAAAGTTGGCGGGAACAATTTCCTGGTCGAACTGAGGTCACTTCCATAGTGGATCTTCAAGTCGCCCATCCGCTCGTCGAAAATGCGGGCGATATTCTGCTGGAGCATCAACTTCGGATAGACGGCGACCGACCGTTGCTGAATTGGCGTGCGGCTAATCCGGAAGCACAAGCGCGCGCGCAGACGATGGGGTTTGTTGAAGTGGATCATGGCGACCTGGTGCTTGACCCTACGCAGCATCCCGACAAATGGACGAAGAACAGTGCCGGTGAGTGGCAGCGTGCAGGCAAACCTCCACTCTATCTCCACAAAACCGAGGACAGCGACAGCAGCGATAGCGGGTCTGACGACGATTTCATGTGATTTGTCGACCCGCCGCCGAGCCTTGCAACTGGTGACGGTTGCAAGGCTGTTGGCAGTGAATGCTAATTGTCCGGCGACAGCCCCGCCTTAGCGCCAGCGCCGCCGAGCGATCCAGCCCATCTCCCAGACAATAAACTGCGGATGCGCATCGTGGGTGCTTGCGAGCGGATTGTATTCGGGCCGGAACTCCGCCTCTTGGATACGAGCTCTCCCGAATCCAATTTTCTCCACCACACCGTTGGGTCGTTGCGATGCGCCGATCCCGATCGGATCGGCTATGCCTGCTCCGCGCTCGCAGGAAGACCTTCCGCCTCGATCTTGGCGGCGCGATCTCGGCGATAAGTTGGATGGGAGGCAAGATACGCCGCCACGTCAACAGCAGGTAACGCGACATCGCAAATCGGCCCTGACGGTAGCCGATCGACTCCAATCGCCGGACCGCAACTCGCGCAGCGGCATTCGCGGTTTGGCCAGGAGAAATGCTCGCTGACTCACAGCGTGGCCGGCCGCATTCTGCCCTAGACCCCAAAGTACGTGCCCTGTCATGCAGCCTGCGCCGACGGGAGCTCGGCACGCGAATGGCGTGGTTGGCGGCCAAGCCCCGAGGTCAACAAGGACTTACAGAAAGCGGGGGTGAGTTTGCCGCGATGAATTATGACCTTCTCGCGACCGGACCTAGCATCGGCTTCCTCTCGCTCTCGATTGTAGCCGCGCTGTTCGTTGGATTTAACGTGGCAAGCGGTGAATTCGGAATCAGCCAGCCCTTCCAAGTTTCTGGCCATGACGGGGCGACTCGTGTGGATGTGCACCCACATCGGGCTCGGCATCGCACCATTGACCAGCATCTTGGGCTGCAGCTTCATCTCAAACAGCTTTCCTGGCTCGCCACGCAGCGCGACCGGTGCCTCCGGCGGCATCAATTCGTCGGCATTGCACAAATGTTCCAGGTATTTTTGCGCCGGAAATGCGTAGGTCTTCATGCAATCAGTCGTAATGCCGGCTTTTCCTTCATTCAATGCGTTGGCCTGTCCCAGCACCATGTTCAGCAACCCTTTGAGCTGGTCTGTGCGTTCGTGCACTTTGGGTAGCTGGGTGGAGGTGAGTAGCAGGCGTACATTACGCCCCTGCAACCCGGCGAGACAGGTTTGCATCTCAATGGCCTGGGCTCGCAGGTACTGGGCCACATCGTCCACGACCTTACCGGCCTCCTCAGGCTTCATCTGGCGCACTTGGGAGACGACGCTTTGCTGACCGGCCAGATCGAACTGCAAAAGTTCGTCCAATCGTTTGAGCCGCTCCGTCAATACCTCCATTGACAACGCGGCGCCCCCGATTGTCGAGCCTGCCCCCGACGAACTCGCAGCCACCTCTTGCGCTCTCACCTGTGTACTCGCAACTTGATCCGAGCGCGCGAGAACCTTGGCTGCTGGCACTGTGCCGGCGTTCGCAGCGACTGGTGTTGATGGCTGCCCGGCGGCAGAAGTCCCGGCGCGAGCTGCCGACTTATGCTTTGACTTCCCTTTCCTTCGCGCTGTAGTGCCTTCTGACACTGCAGCCGTACCAGCAGTGTCAGCCGGTATCGCAGCGCCTGCCCTGGCCGGCATCGCAGCGCCCGCCTGGGCCTGTGGCGCCATGATGGCTGACGGCGGAGACTGCAGGTTCAACAAGTGCATGGCATCGTGCGCAGTGATCCATGCATCGTCCACGATCCGTTCGAACAGTTTCAATGGGAGGCCGGCATCTGGGTAGGTATGGCTTAGCTTGGTATGCACCTCGTGCAACGCCAATCCAAAATCCGAAAGCCGCTCCATGATTTTTTCTACAACCGCGCAATCATGAGCGTTGAGTGCTTTGCCATCATCCATTATGCCCTTCGCCAAAGAGAGGGCGCGAAGAGCTTCTTGAACGGCGCTTGCCATCAGCTGCACCACTCCATTTCGACCGACGAGGAGTTCCTTCAAATCTGGCTCGAACCTGCTCGCCCGCAGTTCAATCTTGGCCCGCGCAAGACCGATCCGCTCACGGACCAGCCAGATCCTGACACTCAGTACCGAGCCGGCACGCAGCCGCAGTGCGCACCGCTCGGCTTCCCGCATCACGGGCGTTCCACTGGATAGGCTAGCGGTGGCAGCGCAGGCGGATCGCTGCCGTTCGGAGCGCCATGCCTTTTTTTCCCACCACTTAATTGCCGCCGTATGGTGGTTCTCCACATTTAAAATCAACAGCTCCTGCCGGTCCGCCTGGGAGTAGGAGTAGAGTTTATCGACCATACCTGCCGCTTTCTTGGTCTTTTTGTCCAATTTCGTGATCGTCGACAGGCCAAGTTTGTCTACTTCATTCGCGGCGTCGCACACGATCTGGCAACATCTACGCACCTTGTCGTCTGGCATAATTGTCTGCGCCTCAGCCGCAGGCAGGCTAGCGCGGTACTCCAGAATTGCTGAGGCTGCATCGACGACCCGACTGATCAGCTCCACCGCCTCCTCGGGGACGTCGGTTTTCCTGGCCGCAGCCTCGCAATCAGTCAGTTGTTGAACAAGACTGTTCATTCTGAGCTGTGTCGGACTGATATCTTCATTTGACGATGAGCTGGTGCCTTCCACCTGCGCGGTTGATAGTTGGCTACCGACCGGCGCCATGGCTTCGCCCTCAGACATGGAGGGAGAACCGCGCCGCCTTGCGGCTGCGCCACGTGGCGCTACGGTTCCGCGTGGTGGCGCAGCGGCTCCACGTGGCGGTGCGTTCAGGATTTGATCTTCGCCAATCGAGGCGCCTGGCAGACTTTCGCGGGCATCGCCTGGACCGCGCGCAACTGGAAGGGAGGAGGGCCTCCTATCGGCGTCCCCAGAGCGCATCTGCTCCACAACGGAATCGAATGACTGTCCACCTTCTCCCGCAGCAAGACTTGATTGCGAAAGGGAACTGCTCGCCCGCCCCGCGCGGCTGGCTCCAGTTTCAGCCTGCGATTTCCGTGGTCGGCCAATGCCCTTCATATTGCGTCTCCGTAGTAGGCGAGAATGTGCTGCTATTGTGCTGGCGGCTGACGAGACCAGCGGCATCTTTCGGTTAACGTCACGGTCAGCCAGACCCGCGACGGCGTAATGTTCCCGCCAAAGTGCTTCTCAGTAGCAGGCCAAGATTGGCCCGAGCTCACAGGACTTTCGCAACGTTGCCATCGATGTCCTGAGATTATCAGCGCTTCAGTCCGCCGATTTCCAGGAACAGCGAATGAAATCAGACCAACTCGGCTAGCTCCCCTTCCTAGACACGTGCCTGACGATTTTATTGAGGCGTCACTCCTCTCGTTCGCCACCGACAAAGTCACACATTTGCTTCAGAGAAGCGTGTGCGTTGCGTATCGCGCGGGAAACCTCGATCTATAGTTACAAAAAGTGTCGAGACGGGACCTTTGGATCCGAAGGTCAGGCACGGCCGGCCTAGATAGACCGCTTGGCTGACGATTAGCTGACGATGGGAGTTCTCACGAACAGGGCAAGAAAATCCGACCGCTTCAAGCTTTCGATATGGTGAGAAGAGGATCCGCACCGGCCTCCCAAAGCCGGCAGACCATCCCATGTTCGTACTCGCCGACCTTCTCGAAGCCAATGAGCTCACCGCGCCGGGCCGTGATGTGCAGGCGAGAGAATGGTGATGCAAAGACCGAGTTCCTGCTCGTTGCGTGCGCCCGTGGAGCCAGCAAGAATACGGTCATTGCGGTCATGCAGCACGTGGACCGTGTCTCCTGTTCGACACCACAGCATCGAGGATGCAAACGAGCTGCTGCGGCTGCCATTCGGTCGCGGCATGCGTGGACGGCGGGATTGGCCGAACAGCCGAGATCGTGGTCGACTGTTCGATGCGAGAGCAACATCCTGCAGAGCATACGTTTTTGCGCTGGCCGGTTTTTGTCAAAAGCCGTCAGGTTCTCGAAAGCTCCCGCCCTTAGCTTGATCGAGGTTAACCTTTAACACGTCGCCGCCAATGGCAAATGCCGGAGTACCTGATGATAGCAGCAATTGGGAGTGGAGTTGGCAACCTCGGGACTTCCTTGATCCGAAAGGGCCATGGGGATTCGAAATCCGAGCATTCTGGTGATGGCAAGCCGGCTGGTGGCAATGATGGCAAGCCAGCTGGTGGGAATGATGGCAAGCCAGCTGGCGGGAACGATCGGGCGGATAACCGGACCGTTTCAAATGATCAACTTCAAGACAACTCACAGTCTGCAGCACAAAGTGAAGCCTTCCAAAGTATCCTGCGATCGTTCGCGTTCCAATTCGCGAACGATGCGATGGCTGAGGCCGATGAAGCTTTGGATGACACAGAAGATGCCTGACGCGGGAAAATCCGGCGTGAGGTCATACAGGCCGTTATTGACGGCACAACTCCAACAGAAAAAGGAATGATCATGGCTGCAGTTGATAATAATAAGAAATCAGGCAATACCAATACCAGTAGCGCCGGCAATACCGATAAAACTAACAGTGGCACTCCCGGCAATACAAGCGGAGCTGATGCTACTGCTTTTCAGGCGCAAGTGCAAGAACTAACCAATGTTAGCTTGGAGGCGACGAAAAGGAGTGTCCAGTTGCGCACTCTAACGACCAATCTCCAGACCATCAAGAAGGCCGCCGACGAACGCGTTTCGTAATGTCGGAAGCGGCTTTTAGACTGCCCCTAGCGCGTCTCCTTATTGACGCGACGTAGTCCCGAAATGAGCCGCATGGCAATTGCCGTGCGGCTTCTATCCTGTTTGAGAGATGCTCTGTGGATGACGCCGTTTCCCTCCGTTTCGAAGTGCTTTCGGGGCTCTATTGCGGACTGACCGGCAAGACGGATCTTCAAACGTGTTTAATCGGCAGCGGCTTCGATGCCGATTTGGTCTTTGTCGAGCAAGGACTGGCACCGCATCATCTTCGTGTAACTCTTCTTGGCAAGTCGATCGAACTCGAGGCGCTTGCACCCGGACTCAGTATCGAGGGCAACCGGAATATCGCCGCAGGCCAGTCCGTTGTTGTGCCCCTTCCTGCCGTCCTGCTCGTAGGCGAGATGTCCATTGCTTGGTCCGTGCAGGATGCAGAGCCGCCTGGTTCGACCGGCATACCGCGCCTACCGATCGGTGTGCTCGCCATGGTCATAATCAGCTCACTCGGGATCGGCGCGCTTTCGGGCATGTTCTCCTATCTTGGCAATGCAAGTGGATCGAGCCCCAATTCACTTCGGGCTGAAGTCGCGTCCAGAACGATCAGTCACCGCGCTGACAATGAACTTACGGGGGCAGCGGCCAAAGAGCTGCAGGAGGAAGTCGATCGAGCGGGTCTTCTCGACGTCAAGATTGGCTCCGCAAAGGGTGTTGTGACCGCCGAGGGCACCGTCACGTCTGAATCGGTCATCAGCTGGCAGAAGCTTCAGCAATCGTTCGATCGTCGCACCAAGGGTACTCTAACACTGGTGAACGGAGTGCTCATCAAAGAGGAGAAGGCGCCATCCGCAATCGCGGTCGAAGCTGTGTGGCATGGGGCCCAACCGTATCTTGTCATCGACAGCGAGAAGTATTTTGTCGGGGCCATTTTAGCTGATGGATGGGTAGTCGATCGTATTGAGGACAGCCGTGTGCTGCTGAGCAGGAATGGCCGCATTGCTGCTCTCCCATATTGAAAGCTCGCAGGCCCCATCAAGCAGCACTCTATGGCCAGCCAAACATCCTGTGGCGCTCGGTGCTGACAAGCTGGCTGCGTTGGAAACATTTGCTGCCCAGCCATTTCGCGCCTGTTTGTGGCTCTCATGCAGGGTCACGCGCTGGCCAAGGCCGAGGCGCCTTCGGAGTTCGAAAGCTACGTTTCAGGGCGTAACAGCAGAGTAAGTCTCAACCGATTGCAAAGGTGTCTCGATGGCCAACGTCCTGCGTGACTTCATCAAGCGTGCGCCGGCCAGCCCGGATTTAATGGTTGCGTTGATGCTGCTTCTGGCTGTCGCGATGATGGTCATGCCTATCCCGGTCGTGGTGGTCGACGCACTGATAGGATTCAATATGGGGTTGGCCATACTGCTGATGATGGTTGCCCTGTATGTCAGTACTCCACTTGATTTTTCCTCTTTGCCCGGCGTTATTTTGATTTCCACTGTATTCCGTCTCGCGCTGACGGTCGCAACGACGCGACTGATCCTGGCCGAGGGGGAGGCCGGCAGCATTATTCATACCTTTGGCGATTTCGTCATCTCAGGCAATATCGTGGTGGGTTTCGTCATATTTCTGGTCGTCACCATGGTGCAATTCATGGTCCTCGCGAAGGGTGCCGAACGGGTGGCAGAAGTGGCGGCGCGTTTCACGCTGGATGCTCTGCCGGGCAAGCAAATGGCGGTCGACGCAGAGCTACGCAACGGCCACATCGATGCCAACGAATCCCGCCGGCGGCGCGCCGAATTGGAGAAGGAAAGCCAACTATATGGCGCGATGGACGGCGCGATGAAATTTGTGAAGGGCGATTCCATCGCCGGGCTGGTGGTTATCTGCATCAACATGCTGGGTGGAATTTCGATCGGTCTGCTCTCCAAGGGCATGTCCTTCGGCGAGGTGCTGCATCACTATACTCTGCTGACGATAGGCGATGCATTGATATCGCAGATTCCGGCCCTTCTGCTCTCCATTACTGCGGCGACCATCGTCACCCGTGTGACTGGGACGGCGAGGATCAACCTCGGTACCGAAATGGTCAGTCAGCTCACGGCCAGTACTCGAGCCTTGCGGCTGGCGGCCGGCGTCCTGGTCGTGATGGGGTTCGTTCCTGGGTTTCCCCTCCCCGTCTTTCTGATGCTGGCCGCAGTGTTCGCTGCGGTAAGCATTGTCAAGGCTGATGTGCTGGGCGCCGGCACTGCCGATGCGAAAGATGGAACTGCAGCGGAGCCTAAGCAAGCCGCGCCTGCGAAGGAATTCCCGATCGCATTTTTTTTAGCGCCAAATCTTATGCAGGCGATCGATCAAGCCGAATTGCAAAAACATATTGGGCGCGTTTCGCTCCTGGTCACAGCCGATCTGGGCATTATCGTTCCCCGCATCCCTGTCTTGGTTGACGAGCAGCTGCCTACATCGCAATTCCGGATAGATGTCGAGGGCGTGCCAGTCGAACAGGACGCGATAGATCCAAGCCAGATGACGCTCCGAGCCGATGTAGCGCACGTCGACTCGAGCGGTATCCCCCTTAGGCGTGAGCCGAAAACGGACAGACTCCCGGTCGAACATACCCCTGCACAGGCCCTTACGGGCGCCGGCACGGAGCATTGGGCTCCCGGCGAACTCCTCGCCTTGCGCGTCCATGCAACGTTGACCCGCTACGCACCGCGATTGGTGGGCATCCAAGAGACCCGACATTTCCTGGGCCGAATGGAGCAGGAATATTCTGATCTTGTGAAAGAGGTGCTGCGCACGACGCCGATTCCTCGGATTGCCGATGTTCTGCGCCGCCTCCTGGAGGAAGGTATCCCAATCCGCCACACCCGTCTCGTGTTGGAGGCATTGGCCGAATGGAGCGAGCGTGAGCAAAACGTTGCCCTGCTGACGGAATATGTCCGTTCTGGTTTGAAGCGACAGATCTGCCACCGCTATGCCAACACCGAGGGCATCGTGTCCGCCCTGGTCGTCGAACGCGAGAGCGAGGATGTGATGCGTGGCGCGGTTCGAGATTCGGATGCAGGCCCCTATCTCGCACTGGAGGATCGGCAAAGCGAAGCGATGCTATCACAGATACGTCAGGTCCTTTCGAACACAGAACCGGGTCAAACCCGCCCTATTCTGTTGACGTCAATGGATGTCCGACGTTTCGTCCGCGGCTTTCTGACGCGAAACGGGATCGATCTCGCCGTGCTGTCTTATCAAGACCTCGCCTCCGACTTTACAATTCGCCCGGCAGGATCCGTCAAACTCCCGCACGGATCGAACAGCGGATTGTTAGAGTAGTTCCACCTTTCCTAACTGAACGCGACCCGCCTCCCTGATAACCGAGAGATAATATGAAATTTGTTAGAAATACAGTTTCTCCATCGCCTATGTTTCTGCGCCGGAGCTCACTTCTTTTTGCCGTACTCGCCATTCTGCCTTTGGGCGGTTGCGCCAGCTGGCAAAAGCCCGCTCTTTCCGTGCAGGAGACATCTTCCCCAGAGTTGCTCAGCGCCGATCAAATCGATCCGGCTATGCGCGAACGCATTTTGCGCGAAGTTGGTCAGGATGTTCAAGAGCGGGCTTTGCGGGATGAGGTGAAGCAGCACCCGGACAATGTTGATGCGGCGATACGGCTTACAAAAGCCTTGGTGGCCCAGAAGCGCCCGCACGAAGCGGTTGAGGTGCTCGACAGCGTCTTGGTTGCAGCCCCAGCAAACGTACGTGCATTGAATGCGAAGGGCGTGATCTTGGACATTGAGGGGCGGCATGACGCGGCACAGGCCCTGTATCGGCGAGCTCTCGAAACCGAGCCAGGGAATCAGATGGTGCAGCATAACTTCAATCTGTCGCTTGCCTTAACGGCAAGTCCGAACAGCCAAGGTTAGCACGATCGCAATAGGTGGGCACAGCGCATGTGCAGCCTATTCCCCGGCTCGAGACGCGCTCGGCTCCCATCATAGATGGCCTCTGAAGAGAGCCATATCTGCGCAAAGCTGTTGCTCCAGATCTGGCCGGCAGAGGTCGGCAGGAGAGCCGGATGACATCTCTCGGCCACCCGCAAGGCCATCCGCCTCGCTTCGTTGCCAGAGCGCCTTCGTGGTTGCCACGCGAGATACGCTCAGGATGGATTTGATTAATTCACGCGCGAATGCCTGCCTCTAACTTGGGGCAGGCGCGACCGCTCCCATAATGCAATACGCTGCCTCTAGGCCGATGGACGATGACGGGATACGTCCCCGAGACTTCAATGGTGGGGAGCAGCGCACCCGTCGATCCATTTGCTTTCAGCGGCAACCGCCACTATGTAGCGACACTTCGCCCGACTGTGTTTCAAGCTGCCCGGAGAAGTTTATGACAGAAGAAGCCCACAACACCGACATCCTCATCGAGCTCACTGCCGATGTTGTATCAGCCTACGTCTCCAACAACCCCGTCCCGGCGGGGGAGCTTCCTGCCCTGATCGCCCAAGTGCACGGGGCTCTAAAAGGCACGGCCGGACTAATACCGGCAGAAGAGCCTGTGCCTGTGAAAAAACCTGCTGTCCCGATCAAAAAGTCGATCGAACCGGACTACATCATTAGCCTTGAAGACGGCAAGAAATTCAAATCGCTAAAGCGCCATCTGTCGACGCACTATGGTCTGACCCCGGACGAATATCGCGCCAAATGGGGTCTGCCGTCGGATTATCCGATGGTGGCGCCGAACTACGCCGCTACGCGCTCCGCCTTGGCCAAGACCATAGGACTCGGCCGCAAACCGAAAGAGCCGGAAGCCCCGGTGCCGGCGCCGGCGAAACGGACCCGCAAAAAGGTCGCAGCCTAAATCCGTATCAACAGTCGTTCGGGACGCGCGGCAGCCGTAGGCCCAATCTGCGCGGAATCAAAAGGCGGGGACGAGCCCCGCCTTTCCCGTCCAAGAGCCTCATTCCAGAGGAATTCGCGACGGCTCCAGCAATCGCTGCCGCGGCATTACCTGGTTGCATGCTCCGGCCGTGTTTCGAGCCGGTCAATGCGTCCGGAGTATGCCGCATCCTTGCCGCACGCGTTAGCCAGCCTTGCTGAGGCTGCCTGCAGAGGACTTGCCGGTGCGGCGATCCTGTTCGACCTCGTAGTTTATCTTCTGGCCCTCATTAAGGGTCGACAGGCCCGCTCGTTCAACAGCGGAAATGTGGACAAAGACATCCTGACCGCCGTTGTCGGGCTGAATAAAACCAAAACCCTTGGTGCTGTTGAACCACTTCACCGTTCCAGTCGCCATATATCCATTCCTTTGTAACAAGTCGCAACTTAGGCAGGCCATTCACGCCAGCCTGATTTGTACACGAGACTTTAGGCGCAGCAAAATCGGAAAATTGCAAGGCCCACTCGACCGCCTGATCTCCAGCAGCACCTGCCACACACGCGAGGCGCGTGCCAGACGAGGCGTATGCCAGACGTTTCGTCGTGCGCTGTCGCTCAAACGTCGACAGAAACAATGACCCAACCCTGCAAACTCGGCACATCTTGTGGACGTGCTTGGGTCGCTGCTCGACCGCAATACCCGCTCCCGACCGATATCGTCGGCCAAAATGACGACGTTTTTGTCATCAGACCGAAAGATCAGGCGCGCAGCGACACTGCACACTCAAACCGAGACCCGCGAACCTCGATTAGCTTCGGCCTGCTACGAAGCGCGGTTGCCTGCTTCTGAGGCGGGCCATTGTCGGTTTGAATCAACTGTCGGGTTCGGAACCCCAGACTGTCGGCAAGTTGACAATGCGCGTTCAGACGGCACAAACCACCCGATCGATTGTGAGCGAGATGGTTTGGCAGATTGAGCAAGGGCGGGACTCAGCTATGCCGCCCAGGCTGCTGACAAGGCCAAAGCAGCGTAGGTGCGGAGTGAAATCCAAGGTCCACATGGGTCGTCGCGCGTCCCGTGCGCCTGGGAAGGCGCCGGCCCGGCCAAGCTTTTCCCAGATCGTCCGGATGACGCAAGCTTCGCTGAGCGTCAATGAACGTTCGGGCGATGACCAAAGGCGTCGTGCGTTGCAATCTGGACTGTCCAGGATATCAGGAGTTCCATGGCCTCAGCCCGCTTGGCTGGCCACACTTGAAGCTCCAACATACCGGCTGGCACAGGCCAATTGGACTCTGCGCTGCCCTCAATGCGCTGGTGGCACGGTCAATGCTTGTCTATCGATCCGGCCGCCCATGCGTGATGCTGTCGGTCGACGTTCGCAAACCAGACCCTCGGCGAACCCAGCGAAGGGGCTCGCCGGTACGACGAGGGACCTTACCTCTTTATGCGCGGCATCATTGTCGAGGATGACATGTTGCCTTACACGTCGTCCCCTCGCGCTCGGGGCTTTGAGGGGCGGATGAAGTCCTGATGGCGGTGGCACTGCTGCATGTTTGCGTAAGACCCATCAGTCACGATCGCGTTGTCCTTCGATGTCGCGGTGCTGATAGGCGGGCAGATCGGTGTGCGCGGCGCCCGCCAAAGGATCGTCGTCACGCCGGAGGAGGCGAGCGCCGTAGCCGGCGCGCCGGCGAAAGGCGCTTTCTGTCGGATGCCCGACAATGTCGGATATCGCAAGTATCAAGGTTGGATCAAACCTTGCAAATCGGGGCTTTCTTACTTGGCACGGCGCATGCTCAGGTATCCGCAAACACCCAATGGATAACGAGCAGACTTCCCATGGCCTCACCAAAATACTGCCGAACGTTCCCCGGACGCATCCAAAGATGAGGCCCGCGTCAGGCCCGGCAACACGCTGACGGCTCATCTGGCTCGGCGTCGCGTGCCGATCCACTTTCTCCCAATAGGCGTCGGGAGACATAGAGCCTTCAAAATGAGGAACAAATCACTTTGCCAGGAACCCAGCCCATAATCCCACTCTCCCTATCAGAACTACCAAGCAAGCCCCGCACTCACGGGCTTCGCAGGACGTCCGTTGCGACCGAGTTGGGCGGCGCGAGGACGGCTCCGATCCCCGTCGCATGGGAGGACGGCAAGGCGACGGATTTCGTGCTCGACAACGGCATGGAGGTGGTCGTCATTCCCAACCACCGGGCGCCGATCGTCACCCACATGGTGTGGTACAAGATCGGCAGCGCCGACGAGCCGCCGGGCAAATCCGGCATTGCCCATTTTTTCGAGCATCTGATGTTCAAGGCGACGACCAACCATGCGGCCGGCGAATTCGACCGCGCAGTGTTCGAGATCGGCGGCTCGCAAAATGCCTTCACCTCCTCCGACTACACCGCCTTCTATCAGACAGTGGCGCCGTCGGCGCTCGAGCTGATGATGAGCTTCGAGGCCGACCGAATGCGAAACCTCATCCTCACCGACGATGTCGTCAAGACCGAGCGCGACGTGGTCATCGAGGAGCGCCGCTCAAGCACCGACACCAACCCGCAGGACGTGCTCCATGAGGAGATCGACGCGACGCTGTGGCAGAACCAGCCCTATCGCATCCCGATCATCGGCTGGATGCAGGAGATCGAGCAGCTGAACCGCGTCGACGCCACCGCCTTCTATGAAAAATACTACTGGCCCAACAACTCCGTGCTGATCGTGGCCGGCGATGTCGAGCCGGAGACGGTGAAGGTGCTGGCCGAGAAGACCTATGGCAAGGTGGCGCGCGGGCCCGACCTGCCGCCGCGCATCCGGCCGGTTGAGCCCGAGCAGAACACCAGGCGCACCGTCACGCTCTCCGACGCCCGCGTCAGCGTGCCCAGTTTTTCGACGCAGTGGGTGGTGCCGTCTTACCATACCGCCAAGCCGGGCGAGGCCGAAGCGCTCGACCTGCTGTCCGAAATTCTCGGCGGCGGTAACCGCAGCCGGCTCTACCAGGCGCTCGCTGTCCAGCAAGGTATCGCTTCCAGCGCCTGCGCCTATTTCCAGGGCACCATGCTCGACGACACCAGGTTCGCCATCTATGGCGCGCCGCGCGGCGATGCCAAGCTGGCCGATCTCGAAGCGGCGGCCGCTGCCGAAGTCGCTCGCATTGCCAAGGATGGTGTCAGCAGCGAGGAACTGGGCAAGGCCAAGGAGCGCTTTGTGCGCGATATGATCTTTGCCGAAGACGACCAGGACGACCTCGCCTGCATATACGGCTCGACGCTGGCCACCGGCGGCACCGTGAAAGATGTCGAGGAACGGCCGTCTCGCATCCGCAGGGTTACCGCCGCGCAAATCAAAGCAGTTGCCGCCCGCTATCTCGCGTTCGACCGTTCGACCACGGGCTATCTCTTGCCCAAGACGGAGAATGAAGAGATGACGCTCGGCGCTCAGCCCCATGCTGCGATGAACATCCAGGAGGTGAAGTCCGAAAAGGGCATGATCGCCTGGCTGGTGGAGGACCACACAGTGGAAATCGTCAACATCGGCTTTGCCTTCAACGGCGGCATCACGCAGGACCCGGTCGGGAAGGAGGGGATGGCCAATCTGATGGCCGGCCTGTTCATCGAAGGCGCCGGTAATTACGACAGCGATGCCTTCCAGATGAAGCTCGACGATGCCGGCGCCGAGATGGGTTTGGAGGCGCAAAGACACTACATCTGCGGATCGGTGTGCATGCTTCCCAAACAGCAGGACGCCGCGTTCGGCCTGCTTCGGCTCGCACTCAACGCGCCGCGCTTCGACCAGGGGCCGATCGATCGCGTCCGCGCCGAGATTGTCTCCGACATCGTCGGCAGCGAGCGCGACCCTGACGCAATCGCTCAGCGCAGATGGCTGCGCGCGATCTATGGCACGCATCCTTTTTCGAGGCCGGGAGAAGGCACAAAAGAGAGCCTCGCCGGCATCACGCCGTCCGACCTCCTCGCCTTCCACAAGGCGATTTTCGCTCGCGACGGGCTCCATATTGCCGTGGTCGGTGACATTGATGCAAACACGCTGAGGGAAAGGCTCGACCAGCTGTTTGGTGACTTGCCTGAGCAACAAACCCTCGCCCCCGTCGCCGATGTCGTACCGAAGCTCGGCCAACTGGTGGAGGAGAACTGCGACCTGCCGCAGACTTCGCTGCGATTGGCCTGGCCTGGCGTGAAGCGTAGCGCGCCGGATCACTTCGCCACCGTGCTGATGAATGACATCCTCGGCGGCTCGGGCATGACTTCCCGCCTTTTCGAGGAGGTGCGCGAAAAACGCGGCCTTGCCTATCACGTCAGCTCTGAACTGACCCTTGACAAGCTTCTGGTTACGACAGAGACACGCTCGGACTGCGCCGCCCAAACGCTGAGCATCGTGCGAGATGTGGTAAAGCAGATGGCGCAGCAAGGACCGACCGGGGCCGAGCTCAAGGCGGCGAAGAAGCACCTGATCGGCACCTATGCCATTGACCGTCTGGGCTCGACCAGCTCGATTGCAGACCGGCTCCTGGATTTGCAGATTCACAAGGCCGACGTCGACTACAACCAGCGTCGCGCCCGCAGCATCGGTCGGGTGACGCTCAAACAGGTCAAGGCGGCGGCCAAGAAGCTGCTTTCGGCCGAGCCCGCCATTTTGGTGGTCGGCCCGCCGCTGGGCGGCAAGGATGAGTAAAGAAACTCATCTCGCCTTCCTTCTTCCTTGGGGCTTCTCGTGGGAAGAGCGAATATGGAGGCCGGTGGGCCAAGCAGATCATGCAGACCCGCGGAGTCGTTTCGCGGGCCTTGCGCGGCATTGGCGGTCCAGGGGCCTCTCGCCGAAACGGCGCTCCTCAGCATGTATGCCGCCTTTTGCAGAATACACTCGCACGCCACCAGCAGGCAGCGGGTGGACGAAGCAAACATCCGGCTGCTCAATCCATCAACTGATGAACCGCGGGCACTCAAACTAACGGAACTGTTGTCGTATGTTTGGTCTACCAGCTGCTTTGCCGAGGCCCTAGGACGAACCCGCTGGTGCAGAATACACACCGACGGCCTGTCGACCTGGATGTTCGCTGCGTTGAGGAGGAATCCGGTATTGCCCCTGTGCCTGCCGATGATCCGCCGTCTGAAATCCCCGCACCTGTTTGGAGCCATCGACCGCCTGCCGGCACTTGGCAGACCGGTTGGCAATAAGACGTTCGAGGTCGTCAATCCGTCGACCGGCGAAGTTTTGGCAGAGCTTCCTGATATGGGCGTGGAGGAGACACGTGCTGCGGTAGACAAGGCCTATGTTGCGCAGTCGGGGTGGGCCGCGTTGACTGCCCGAGAGCGTAGCGACGTTCTTTGGCGATGGCATCAGCTGATCATCGACCAGGCAGGCGATCTCGCCGCGATTCTGACTGCGGAAATGGGCAAGCCGCTTGCCGAAGCCATGTCAGAGGTATCGCATGCGGCGGCGTATCTGCAATGGTATGCCGAGGAGGCCAATCGCGTCTATGGCGAGACGATCTCGGCACCCTCGACAGACCGCCGAATGCTAGTGATCAAGCAGCCCATCGGCGTTGTTGGCACGATCACGCCATGGAATTTCCCGGCCTCCATGGTGGCGCGCAAAATCTCGCCGGCCTTGGCTGCGGGCTGCACGATCGTGCTCAAGCCCGCTGAACAGACGCCGCTCGTGGCTGGCGCAATGTTCGCCCTTGCCCATCAGGCCGGCTTTCCCGATGGCGTGGTCAACCTGATCTATGCGTCCGAAGGTGATCGCGTCGGCCGTGAACTCTGCACCAATTCCAAGATCCGCAAGATCAGCTTCACCGGTTCGACCGAGGTCGGGCGGCTGCTGATGCGTCAGTGCTCTGACCAGATCAAGAAGGTTAGCCTTGAGCTCGGCGGCAACGCACCTTTCATCATCTTCGATGATGCCGACATCGACGCTGCTGTTGACGGTGCGATCCAGGCGAAGTTTCGCAATGCCGGCCAGACCTGCGTTTCGGCGAACCGTATTTACGTCCAATCGAGCGTTCACGATGAGTTCGTCAAGAAATTCGTGGAGAAAGTCCGGCACTTGTCGGTTGGCGACGGATTCGGTGCCGGAGTAGACATCGGACCGCTCATCGACAGGCATGCTCTGGCCAAGATCGAGTCTCACATCGCAGATGCCATTGCGAAAGGCGGCACAATACGATGTGGGGGCCAACGTATCGGCAAGAATGGCACGTTTTTCGAACCCACGGTCCTCACCGAGATTTCCAGCGTCATGGCAGTCGCGCAAGAGGAGACATTCGGGCCGCTGGCGCCGATCATTCGCTTCAACGATGCGGACCAGGTCGTGCGCGAAGCCAATGACACGATCTACGGCCTTGCCGCATACTTCTATGCGTCCAACATGAAGCGGGTCTGGCGTGTGGCAGAGGCTCTGGAATATGGCATGGTTGGCATAAACACGGGACGCATGTCCTCGGAGGCGGCACCGTTTGGCGGCATGAAGCAATCCGGCATCGGGCGGGAGGGTTCCCGCCATGGCCTCGAGGACTATCTGGAAATGAAATATCTCTGCATGGGCGGGATTTGAAACCTGCTGCACTGTCTCTCCGCCCACCGGCCGCCCACCGGGGGCGGCCTGCGGTCAATGCCGCCACCTAATTTGAAGTTCCAAACGCCGTTGACCTGAAACACGGATGCCCGGCAGGAGACTGAGCTCGCTGCCGGGCCGGACATGCCTTGGGAGGGCATAAGTCAGCGCTCCTAGGGCCGATGGGGCCACTCAGTTCGTGCGCCTTTTGCCGATTGCGTTGCATGTGCCGTGCCAAGCCAAAAAGCATTGATAAACCGCCGATGGATCAGCTTTTGCCCTGTTGCGCACTCTACATTGTGGGATATGCGACAATGCCCAAGCGGTTGGATCGTCGTGTTGCAGACCCCCAGACGGGTCATGATTGCTATTCTTAGGACAGTGCGCAGCAAGCGCTACCCGCTGTACTACAGGCACACCATTTCCATAATCAAGCGGTGAGTGCGATGTCTGACCGAGCTGTCGGTCCAGGGGACAGTGTTAAGTTCTAAATCCCTCCATACAGTTGCACCTTCAACGATCGCCGGTCCAACAGGTCTGCATGTCCGGACTCAAAGGATCTTGGCTGCTATGGCGACATTGCGGTGCACGCCGCTTTCCGACCACTGATGTGGGTCCAGTTCGAGGCCGGCCCTAATGAACCACCGCCTTGGCACCCTCGCCGATCTCGATCGTGCCCACTGGCGTGGTGTAGGTAACGGCATTGGTCGCCGTGCTCTCCGGCAAGGGCCGGACTAATCAGCGCGCCACTGCCGGCAGGCTGATGAGCGGATCATCGCTCATCTGGCTGATGGTCTCAAGGGTCATGTAGCGGGCCCGCTGCACGGCCCATTCATCCGACGACCTCGGTCCTGCGCTTGATCTCGCCGTTGAGGCGCTCGATCGGGTGTGGTGCTATGCAGCTTGGCACGGTGCTCCTTGGGGAAAGTCATGTAGGCAAGCACGTCGGTTTCGGCGTCGTCCTTGATTGTCGCCAGCTTCGGCACCCTCGGCCGGATCTGGTCGGCGACGGCGCGCCACTGCGTGCTTGCGGCCTCGGGCGTTTCCTGGGCGGTGGCGATGAAAGCGGAGACGACGCGGCGCCTGCTCTTGCCGGCATGAGCCAGCACGTTCCTCATGAAGTGGACGCGGCACCTCTGCCATGTCGCGCACAGCACCTTGGTGACGGCCGCCTTGATGCCTTCATGGGCATCGGAGACGACCAGCTTGACGCCGCGCAGGCCGCGACGGGTCAGCTTGCGCAAAAACTCCGTCCAGATCGGCTCGGCCTCAGACGTGCCGACCTCCATGCCCAGCACTTCGCGCCGGCCGTCTGCGTTGACACCGACGGCGATGATGACGGCGACCGAGACGATGCGTCCGCCGCGGCGCACCTTCAGGTAGGTGGCATCGATCCACAGATAGGGCCAGTCGCCCTCGATGGGCCTGTCGAGGAAGGCCTTCACCTTGCCGTCGATCTCCTCGCACAGCCGGCTGACCTGGCTCTTGGAGACGCCGCTCATGCCCATCGCCTTGACCAGGTCGTCGACCGAGCGCGTCGAGATACCCTGGACGTAGGCCTCCTGGATGACGGCGATCAGCGCCTTCTCGGCCATGCGCCGCGGCTCAAGGAAGCTCGGGAAGTAAGAGCCCTTCCTGAGCTTGGGGATGCGCAGCTCGACGGTGCCGGCCCGCGTCTCCCAGTCTCTGTCGCGGTAGCCGTTGCGCTGGACAAGCCGCAGCGGGTTCTTCTCGCCATGGGCCGCGCCGGTGGCGGCGCCCACCTCCAGCTCCATCAGCCGCTCGGCGGCAAAGCCGATCATCTCGCGCAGGATATCGGCATCGGGGGTCTTCTCTACGAGCGTGCGCAGGTTCATCATGTCGTTGGTCATCGGTGGTTCCTTCGAATCAGGTTGTGTCAGCAACCCAACCCTACCGAAGAACATCGATGACCGCCGCTGCGCCGCTCGCTCGCTACAGCGCTGTTGAGGGCGCGCTCGCGAGCGGCTTCGCTATCGCCGACCTACACCACGCGGTGGGACACGACCCCGATCTCATTTCGGCATCGACAAGTTAGGCCAGAGCGCACCTTGCAAGGCGCCATGCAGACCTGTCGGCGGGCGAACTGTTGGTGACGGGTCAGCTGCGAGCGAACGTCATCCACTGACGCACAGCGTGGACTGTCGCTTTTCAAATTAGGAAATCTCTGTAGCCACCATTCATGAGCGCGCGGCCACGCGAGACGGCCCGACGGATGCGGTCGCGCAGATGATCGCGAGGATCCGCCCAGTCGGCATGGACGCGCCGTTGACCGATGAGAACTTCGGCGAGCTCGCGATGTGGTGCTCCGGCGAGCGAACCGTCGAGCGCACGAAGAACGAAGGACAAACGGACGCCACGCTTTTCCGGCGCAAACAAGCGGGGGGGCAACTGTTGCCCTAGACTGAGAGCATTGAGGCACTCCAGTCCCCTCAGTCGATGCTTTAAAAGCACCGCGGGCCAGATGGCTTGAGTATGCAGGCAAACAGGGTGGAGGATATTCGCGCCCGAGACGGCGAGCTGCAGCGCGTGGTCCGCATTGCGAAGAAGAACATGCTGGCTCTTGTCGGGCGCCAGCAGGACGGTTGCACGACAGGGCAATGCCGAGAGTTCGAACGGCGGTGTCGGCGACGAGGCAGGCAACCGTTCCGCAATGACCGGCAGCACATGGACGCACCAGAGCGGACACCAGAATACGACCGAAGCCCGGCCACAAGACTCCGCGAAACAGAACACCCCAGCGTGACAGGTCGCCGACCGACGCGACCATATCGAGAAAGGGTTGGAGAGACCAAGTCTTGCAATGCTGGCGCGCAGCGGTCAGATCGCGCTGGAACGCCGGGTTGCGGCGTAAGAACTCCCAAGCCCACTCCCGCAGCGTCAGGCCAGCGGTGTAGTCGTATGATCTTTCATCCCGCCAATCTGCCTGATCCGCGCCAGTCAGGAGATTCATGACTGACACCCCCTGCCCGCGCCTGCGTGCGTCGAAACATTATGCCACTTCGCAAAGCACCGGCGAAGGCAGCAGACGTCGAAGGCACCTTTTTGTTGAAGCGTTCGGCATTGGCACTGGCGACGACACAAGATGTGCCCAAATTGCCACCAGACCGTCGAACGGGCACAGCGACGGCCAGCGCGACCAGGGCACGCCAAGGGAATTGATTCCGTAACGGTCATCGGCTCCTGCGTCGCGATCCAGACGTTCCTTGAAGGCGCAGTAGCGGGGCAGTGGATCGCACGCTGCTTGTCGGCAAGTTGTCGTAGCGGCGGCGCCATAGGCACGGTCATCGGAGGGTCTCCTGCGGCAAGTTTTCGCCATTGGAGGCCAATCTCCCCGCTATGGCAGCCTGTGCAGTTGCACAGGTGAAGCGGACCAATCAGGGGGAGCTATGGCGGAAACTGGGTGATGACGGTTTGAGGAGAGCGGCGTATCGAGGCGGGTGACGAAGCCTGCCAGTACCTCTCAAGGAGAGCGATACGCCATGAACGAGACTATCAACATTGTTTGCCTTCGTCAGCCCGACGAAATCGGTGATACCCTGACGGATGTACTTCGCAGCGGCGCGCGCAAATTGCTTGCGCAGGCGATCGAGATGGAAGCCGAGGCGTATGCTAAGGCGGTCGACTGCCTGACGAAGGATCAGAATGCGTCGCTGGCGTTCTACGATTTCCCCGCCGAACACTGGGATCATCTGCGAAGGTCCAATCCCATCGAAAGCGTCTTTGCGACCGTTCGCCACCGCACGGTGCGTACCAAGGGCTCGCTATCCTCGAAAACCGCCCAGCTGATGGTCTTCAAGCTGGTCATGGCCGCGGCCAGGACGTGGCGACGATTGAAAGGACAAAATCAGTTGCCGGAACTCATCGCAGGTGCCAGGTTCCTGGACGGAATCGAGGTCATCGAAAACGAAGCCGCAGAGCGCCGCTTGATCAGCCTCGTCACCCAAATTCCAGCATAGCTCCATCGGAACTGCCAGCCTTCCTTGCCGATCAGGCGCAGATCAGCGCTGACGATACCGAGGACGGCGACGGCGATCACCTCCAGGTCGCCGAGTAACGACCCTCAAAACACCGCACTGGGCCCGGCCGTCCCATCGGGCCTTTTCTGTTTCTGGACAAGGAGCAAACATATGTCCGCAAGCGACATTTACGAGAATGCCCCACCCGGGAAGCCTGATCAACTATGGTGATCGTGCCCCCAAACCGCTCGCCCGACAGGACCGTCTCATGAACGCCCTTCCCGCACGAGCCGCCGGCATTCCGGCTGGCTTCCTCGATCAGACCGCGTCCGACCGGACCAGCCGCGCCACCCGGATTCTGCATGCCGCCGACCAGATCACGCCCTTTCTCGAACGGGGTCGGCCGATCGACGCGAATGCAAGGGAGCGGGCTTTGCAAAGACCGGCAAGGCAGAATGGGATTCCTGGGAACTGGTCGAGGCCAGCCTGAACCGGTATCTTGTGCCTGCCCTCGGGAGTCGCTCTATCCACCATGTGACCGACACCGACATTGCTAACATCACCAAGAAGATCGTCGCCGGGGGTCACCCGCAAGCGGCTAACACGGCCTTCTGGTATATGCGGGCATTTTTCAACTGGTGTCGCAAACCGCCGCAACGGCTCACCGCGGTTTCCCCGCGAACGGATTGGAAAAGCCGGTACGGGCTGTGAGCCCGAACCGAGCGATATCGGCTATTCGTTCGGCCCCATCGTCAAGCTGCTCATGCTGACCGGACAGAGGCGTACGGAAGTTGCCGCGATGCGTTGGTCTGAACTCAGCCTTGAAGCCGGAACATGGGAACTATCGGGTGACCGCACGAAGAACGAAGAGCCTACGCTTATTCCGCTGTCCACACTGGCGGTGTCGGTCCCCCAGTCGTACCGAAGACCAATGACACGTTTGTTTTCCCTGCGAGGGGCAACGGCTTTGGAGAACTGGACCCTTCACGATCTGCGCAGGACGCTCGCGACAAATCTCGGCAGGCGGCAGGTATTGCCACACGTCATCGAGCACATACTGAATCACAAGGCGGCGTCCCTGACAGACATAGGCGAAATCTACAATCTCTATACCTACGTCAAGGAGAAGCGCGAGGTGTTGCAGATGTGGTCAAATCACATCGAATGGATGATCAAGCAGGCGGCGGAAATGGACGCTCTGGCGGCGTAGCTACTGGCTTGGGCGGAAGATGCGGCGCAACAATCGTCAGAGCCTCATCGAATTGGAGATCATGCTTGACCAGCAAATGCGCGGCCAATGCTTCGATGGCCGACCAGTGATCGAGTACTAGCCGGGCCGTGCGATCTTCGATCCGCCCCCAATCGGGGCGGCGCGGCATCAGGAACCGCAACTCACCATAGATTCGCTTGGCATCCGCGTAGTCGCTGCTCCCCTCATTCTCGTCGGACGCATTCATCGCCATATCGAACGGGTCCAGATAGCCTTCGAATGCGGATTCTGCAAAAGGACCTGCCAGACAAGTAACTATCTCCCGGATCGCACCATCGCGTTCCAAATATCGATCCATATCGTCCTCGAAAATCGGCTTTCGCTTCGAGGTGAATCCTTGCGCTGAATAAAAACACTTGCTCATGACAACACCAAGGTAATCTCCGTCACCGGGGTGGGGGTAAATACTAACACTTGAGAAAGCAGGGAATTCACGGTCGTCGTCGAACATCTGACGCTTCAAAACGATGCCGGCCACCGCGTGCCCGGCTTCGTGGTGCGCCACAGACGGGAGAAGATATTGGGAGGCTACATTCATGCGGTGCGGCTCTCAGGTCTAGTTTGCTTTTGCGCATAGGACCGCAACCGTCGTGCCAACTGGGAAAATCGTTTCGGACAATGCGATCGCTCCGATAGCGTTGTGTCTCCTGTCTGACATTGTTGGGAAGTCGACACGCGCCCGTCGCAATGCGGTCGACCTTCCGCGCGAGTTGGGTGACCCGTGAAGGCGGCCGACCAGGACGATGTTGCGCTGATCGGCGACGAAGGCGCCGCCGGGCGAGATCGCGCATCAGGGGTTCGGTGGCCGGCGTGTCGGCGAAGTCGAAGTCGTCGATGTCCTTGGCCAGCGGCAACTTGGCGACGGCGAACTGGTATTTGATGGAGCGGGCCTGCTTCTCCGATATCTCGGCCTGCAAGAGATCACCGACAATCCTGGGCGGCTCGTGCCGTCGCTTGATGGCGACGCGCCCATGATCTCGTCATAGGCGCTGCGCATTCCGTAGAGCTTCAGCGCTCCCATCAGTTCCAGTACCTCGGTGCGTTCCATGGCTGTTTGTCCTCCTGAGACTGTCATAGCGGGCCCAGTCGGCGACCGCTCGTGAGCTAGCTTCAGCGCCTGGGGAATGGAAAGGATCGTGCCCGGCGCCGGATCGCGGCTGCGGGCCAGGATGTTGAGGATCACCGGCGCCGACGATGCGCCGTGCTCGATGGCTTCCTGACAGGCGGCCTCGACCGCGCTCAATCCGTCGGTCAGCCCGGACCAGCCGCGCCACCCGGATTCTGCATGCCGCCGACCAGATCACGCCCTTCCTCGAACGGGGTCGGCCGATCGGTGCGAGCGCTCTTCGTCCGATCATGACCCACGCCTTCGACGGCAGCGATGCGGAGGGATGCTGGGTCTGGAAAGTTGCCGCGATGCGTTGGTCTGAACTCAACCTTGAAGCCGGAACATGGGACCTATCGGCGGACCGCACGAAGAACGAAGAGCCTACGCTTATTCCGCTGTCCACACTGGCGGTGTCGGTCCCCCAGTCGGTACCGAAGACCAATGACACGTTTGTTTTCCCTGCGAGGGGCAACGGCTTTGGAGAACTGGACCCTTCACGATCTGCGCAGGACGCTCGCGACAAATCTCGGCAGGCGGCAGGTATTGCCACACGTCATCGAGCACATACTGAATCACAAGGCGGCGTCCCTGACAGACATAGGCGAAATCTACAATCTCTATACCTACGTCAAGGAGTAGCGCGAGGTGTTGCAGATGTAGTCAAATCACATCGAATGGATGATCAAGCAGGCGGCGGAAATGGACGCTCTGGCGGCGTAGCTACTGGCTTGGGCGGAAGATGCGGCGCAACAATCGTCAGAGCCTCATCGAATTGGAGATCATGCTTGACCAGCAAATGCGCGGCCAATGCTTCGATGGCCGACCAGTGATCGAGTACTAGCCGGGCCGTGCGATCTTCGATCCGCCCCCAATCGGGGCGGCGCGGCATCAGGAACCGCAACTCACCATAGATTCGCTTGGCATCCGCGTAGTCGCTGCTCCCCTCATTCTCGTCGGACGCATTCATCGCCATATCGAACGGGTCCAGATAGCCTTCGAATGCGGATTCTGCAAAAGGACCTGCCAGACAAGTAACTATCTCCCGGATCGCACCATCGCGTTCCAAATATCGATCCATATCGTCCTCGAAAATCGGCTTTCGCTTCGAGGTGAATCCTTGCGCTGAATAAAAACACTTGCTCATGACAACACCAAGGTAATCTCCGTCACCGGGGTGGGGGTAAATACTAACACTTGAGAAAGCAGGGAATTCACGGTCGTCGTCGAACATCTGACGCTTCAAAACGATGCCGGCCACCGCGTGCCCGGCTTCGTGGTGCGCCACAGACGGGAGAAGATATTGGGAGGCTACATTCATGCGGTGCGGCTCTCAGGTCTAGTTTGCTTTTGCGCATAGGACCGCAACCGTCGTGCCAACTGGGAAAATCGTTTCGGACAATGCGATCGCTCCGATAGCGTTGTGTCTCCTGTCTGACATTGTTGGGAAGTCGACACGCGCCCGTCGCAATGCGGTCGACCTTCCGCGCGAGTTGGGTGACCCGTGAAGGCGGCCGACCAGGACGATGTTGCGCTGATCGGCGACGAAGGCGCCGCCGGGCGAGATCGCGCATCAGGGGTTCGGTGACCGGCGTGTCGGCGAAGTCGAAGTCGTCGATGTCCTTGGCCAGCGGCAACTTGGCGACGGCGAACTGGTATTTGATGGAGCGGGCCTGCTTCTCCGATATCTCGGCCTGCAAGAGATCACCGACAATCCTGGGCGGCTCGTGCCGTCGCTTGATGGCAA
>NZ_SRUX01000006.1:205613-225920 GCF_004791545.1 Mesorhizobium sp. M4B.F.Ca.ET.214.01.1.1 | reverse complement strand
ATGTCCTTGGCCAGCGGCAACTTGGCGACGGCGAACTGGTATTTGATGGAGCGGGCCTGCTTCTCCGATATCTCGGCCTGCAAGAGATCACCGACAATCCTGGGCGGCTCGTGCCGTCGCTTGATGGCAACGCGCCCATGATCTCGTCATAGGCGCTGCGCAATCCCGTAGAGCTTCAGCGCTCCCATCAGTTCCAGTACCTCGGTGCGTTCCATGGCTGTTTGTCCTCCTGAGACTGTCATAGCGGGCGCAGTCGGCGACCGGCTCGTGAGCTAGCTTCAGCGCCTGGGGAATGGAAAGGATCGTGCCCGGCGCCGGATCGCGGCTGCGGGCCAGGATGTTGAGGATCACCGCCGCCGACGATGCGCCGTGCTCGATGGCTTCCTGACAGGCGCTCTCGACCGCGCTCAATCCGTCGGTCAGGACGCAGGTGAGGATCGACACCATCTGCCGGTCGCCGTCATCGGCCGCCCCTAGCTTGCGGCGCACCTTCTCCATGGCTGATGGCAGAACCCATTCCCGGAAAGGCGCGCCGTTGCGCAGGCCGTCCGGTTTGCGGGCCAGCACCGGCACGTAGTGCCAGGGATCGTAGACGACCTCGTTGCGGCCGAAAGAGCGTGCGTGCTCGCCGACGACCGCGCCATCCTGGCGGATGACGATGCGGTCGGCATAAGCATGGATCTCGACCGGCCGACCGTCGGCGCTCGACAGCACCGAGTATTTGTTGTTGTCGAAGCGCACCGTGCAGGTCTTCGACACCGACGCGGGAATGCAATGGTAGCCGTCGAAGCGACCGGCATAGGGAATGAAGCTGGCGCGTTCTTCTTTGAATACGTCCCAGATCGTGCGCTCACCCTGTTCGGGATGCCGACGCGCCTTGGCATTAGGCAACGCATTTGTCGGCCAGCCAGCCGTTGAGATCCTCCAACGTCTTGAAGCGCAGCCTCGGTGTGAAGAAGCGCTCGCGCACCAGCCCGACCTGGTTCTCGACTTGCCCCTTCTCCCAGCCGGCCGCCGGTGTGCAGGCCTCCGGCTCGACAAGGTAATACCCGCACATCTGCGCAAAGCGGCGGTTGTAGCGGCGATCCCTGCCGATGAAGATCGCGTCCACCGCCGTCTTCATGTTGTCGTAGATGCCGCGCGTGCAGGCGCCACGGAAGAAGGCGAACGCCCGGTCATGCGCGTCGAACACCATCTCCTGCGTCTCGCGCGGATAGGCCCTCACGAAGAACATGCGGCTGTGAGAGCCGCATGTGCGCGACCTTCACTGTCACCGTCACGCCGTCGAGCAGGACGATCTCGTGACTCCAGTCGAACTGGTAGGCCTCGCCAGGTGCAAAACTCAACGGAATGTAGGCCTCGGCCACGGCGCTGCCGCGATCCGCCGCCCAGCTCTGAGCATGCCGCCACCCCGAACTGTAGCTGCCGTCATAGCCGAGGCCGCGAAGCTCCTCGAAAATACGGATCAGCGTCAGCCGCTCCCGCTGCGGCTTGGCCGCATTCGCCGACAGCAGCCGGTCCAGCGTGTCACGCCAAGCTCCCATGCGGGAATAGGGCTGGTGCTTGCGCTCGTAGCGGAACTCCGTCTCCTCAGAACGCAGGACCTTGCGCACCACCTTGCGCGAGATCTTCAGCTCACGGCAGATCGCTTTGATCGACTTCCCCTGGACCAGCGACAGCCGACATCTTTGCAATCGTCTCCAAAACCAACATCCAAAACACAAATGCCTCCGATCAAACCGGAGGCATCTTGATGACCCCATCGTTAAGGGGCCCCGTTTGGACGAAAATCACCCCTTAAACAGGGTCCTCATTCCACGAAAAATCAATGCACTACCTTCCAAAGCTGAGAGAGATCGCCACCGACCGCTTTGAAGGGGCTTTCGGCGGTCTCGTCAGCGAGGTTGTGGACATGAAGAAACATCAATCCACCGCATTGGGCCGAAGCATGCCACGGGCTCATGCCGCGGAGAGCGGGAAGATATTCTTGAAAGAAGCGGTCTCCGACATCAATACCGACAGGATCGGCAGCTTTCTCACGTCACTTGAGGTCGAGCGTGGCAGTTGCGACCCGCAATGCAAGGCTGGCGGCGATGCATACCTTTGCGCGGTCCCTGATCTCGGAGCACCCCGAATATATGGATACGCTGCAACTGGTGGTGACACTTCCCTTCAAGAGGGCGCGCGGGTGGCACCTGTCGAATATCTCGAAGGGCCCGGAAATCAAGAGCGTCCTGGCGCGTATCGACCGCCGCACGCCTTCTGGACAGCGGGATTACGCGCTGTTCTCGCTGATGTTCAATACGGATGCACGAGTTCAGGAAATCCTGAAACTTCGAATTTTGACCTTCGTCTGGTATCGCCCTGTCCCGCCGAGCAAAGGGGCTTTCTCAACGACCGCGGCACACCGCTGACCCGGTTCGGTGTTCGATACTTGCTGCGCAAACATTTTGATATGGCTGCGGGGGAAGGAACCACCCTGGCGGAAAAAAGCATCCATCACCGCTCTTTGCGGCACACGACGGCCATCCACCTTGTCAAGGCGGGTGTTGACATCGCCACCATCAGTCAATGGCTAGCCACTCGGGGCTGAACGTAACGTGCGCTACGCCCGGGCCGGTATCGATATGAAGCGGCAAGCGCTCGAACAAGTCTTTCCCGACGTGATGTCATCGGCAAAAGATCAGACAATCATCGCTATGATGGCGGGATGTTACGCTGGCTGCAGCGCTTGTAGACGCTCAGTTATGTGGAGTTGTATCGTGGGAAGTCGCGCGTCTGTGGGCTCTTGCGGTGTCAGCTCCACATCTCTCCGCAGTGCACGTTGTCGCTGTCGAAGAGCCGTCTGTTCATGACTTCGTGCTGGCACGGCAAGGATTGTCCATATTGTGGGCGTCTTGCGCTTGCCGAGCTTGTCCGAAGTCCAGCGCCGGATCAGGCGTGAACACTGTTGCGTAGTTCGTCAGCCAGAGCGCGGAGAACGTCGGCGCTCCCTTCCAGCGCCGTAAAAGCGTAGGGATTGAGGAACTGTCGGCCCCAGAACAGATTGCGATCTGTGCCGGATAGCGTAGCTTCCTCGCTGACACGCGGCCAATTCTTCGCAATGCATCGGAGCTGGCCTTCAACAATCGCAAGAGCTTCCGGCGCGCTGAGCAGGAAGTGATGCGCGGCTTCAAGGCAGGACGCGATCCGGCTCATGCGGTTATTGCCGCTGATGAGCATGGCCTGGCTGGCCTCCTGGCCACTGCGGGCCTGCGGACAAATATCGTAAGCAGGCGTGAGGGTGAGCTTAGCCCCGTCCCAGAATGCCGCATGGTTGCGGGCATGATCGTCGGTGTTGCCGCAAAGTATGTTGAAGACAATGCGGCTGAACAACTCGCGCAGAGTTTCCGACGGCGCGGTGAATCGGTGGCGAATGATCTCCGCCAAATCCTGGTAGCTGGCGTAACGCGCCATCATCTCATCGAGCGCGAGCATCGTCAGCGCTGAGACCATGGATTTGCGTTGCCAGCCGCCCGTGACCTTGATCCGGTCGAATCGCTCGATGAGCAACACGTCCTTGCCTGCGGCGCGAACGAGCGAGACGGATGCCGCTCTGATGCCGCACAAGGCGGCAAGCCGCATGGCTATGAATTCTCCTTTGACGACGCTGTAAAGGTCGGCAGACGAGGAAAATTTCGCGACATGCTTGATGGCGTCGTCCTCGATCAGCGCCTTTGGCCTTGCGCCGCCGATCGAGCTGCCGTGATGCAGCGCCTGATCTAATTCGGGGGTGAGCGGAATACCTTTCTCTACCCGCTCCGCCGATTGGACAAGCTCTTCGAGAGTGGCATTGGCCAGTGCGCGCGGCTCGTAATTCGTGGGCGAAAACTGAAAATCGAGCGCGCCGATGCGGTCCGAGCCTGATTCCAGCAGGAACGTCAGTTCTGAAATATCGAGCCGCGCGATTTCATCGCCCTTCACACCGAATTTGCGGTTTAGGATAACCCGTCGTCCCCAGGCATCGGGGGCAGCATCGCGGATGCATCCCGGCATGGTTAGGCCAGGAAGCAAAGGCAATTCGCCTGCCTTCAGGGGCAGTTCCGGGAGATAAAGCGGGATCGCGCTGCCCAGTTCACGAAAGCTCCTGCCATAGTTGAAGCTGACGAGTCCGTCATGGGCATATAGCCGCCCGGCGACAACCGGCGCGGTCTCGCCCGGCAGCCAGACCCAGACATAGGCTTCGTCGTACTTGGGGACCTTAGAACTCATCGACGATCTGCTTGCCGGCCTTGTAGACGTGCTTCGGCAGCAGCGCGATGCGATCGTCCATGCGGCCTGTGAGGGCTGTGATGCCCTTGCCGTCCGCATCGAACAGCTTCACACCGACAATGGCAGCAGCTTCGAACATCAGTCCGATTTCAACTTTGGGATCGCCCTTCTCGATGCGCTGCAGGGTGCTGCGTGAAACACCGATTCTCTCGGCTAACTCCTGTGCGGTTAACCGGTGCTGCATCCGGCCCAGCCGGATGGTCTTACCGAAAAGGCCAAGCGCTTCCATTGCGTAGCGCGAATAGGTGCGTTTATGCGTTGCCGTCATTCGGGTCTCCGTGACCTATCCATGAGCCATATCACCTCGTTTCGACCTTTATATAGGTAATGTCGCAGAGCGACTGCCAAAGTCAAGCCTCCGTATCGTATGATCCAAATCCCCCTGATTCGACTTTATATGCAGCAAGAGTTCGCATCACGGCTACGTTCGGAAAGCGAGGTAGAATGCGACGGGAGACGCAAGCGTTACCCATCCGAACAAGGACGGCGAATATTGCCTACGGCTCCTGCACAACCGGCCAGCTCTGCGCGCCTCGGGCGAGGCGGAGATCTGGCGCTGGACCGCGGACAGCCTTGAGATGCCTCGCATGAGTCATTCGATGGGCGGTCCCTGGTGCCACTACGCCAAGCGCGATGAAGCGTTGCGGTCTTCGTCGCGCGCAACGGCGAAAGCGTGCAGGAGGATGGCTCGGGTCAGGGTGGACAAGCATCTGCGTAACAATTTGCTTTTCGAGGACGGGACGAGTCCAGGTTGGCCGCTGCTCAAGGCGCTGGCTCCGCAGCAGAGCCGAGTGAACTGGAGGGTCTGGTCCGGCGTCGAGGCACGGCGCAAGGCCTGCCGCGACGGGCGCGGATAGTGCTGCTGGCCAGCGAGAGGATGTAGAACAAGGAAATTGCCTTACGCCTTGGTGCAACGCCCAATACAGTGGGCACATTGCGTCGGCGCTTTGCCGAACAGCGGCTCGATAGCCTTTACGATGAACCGCGTCCCGGCGCGCCCGATGAGGAGATTGCCGAGACGATCCGGTTGACGCTGGGAGACGACGCCGCGGGACGCAACCCACTAGCCTGACTCTGCAATCTTGAGGAGCGCCAAGTTTATTCTGGCGTGCGGCGAGCTCAACGCCGAGCCGCTTGGCATCGATGCACGACACGACGTGATGCGGCGGTGTCGCACGGGTTCTCACGGTTTGTGGCTTCGGGATCGCGCGGAAGGCCACGCTTTTCTGGCGGCTCGCGCACCGGTGCCAGACGGCCGTCGGGACCTTAAAATCGACGGGATGACCGGCGGACAACACCTCCACCCCGGCCATACCAGGCCTGGCGGACCGCCCGGACAATCCTGAGATCCTGGCCGACGTCGGCGCCGCTTGGATAGCCGCGATTGAATGGATTGCGCGCAGAGGCATTGTGCGTCCTTAATGCACGCATGGTCTTACGTGCTCAGCGTCAGAAATGACTGCGCTTAAAACGTCAGCTTGAAGCCGGCCGACAGGGTCAAGGCATAGAAGTCCATGCCAGCGCTATCCTTGTGGGCTCCTTGTTCGCCGGTCGCGATGCTGTAGGCCGTTTTCTAGCCTTTGTTGCGAAAATATTTGTCGACATTGCCGGCCAGGAAGACGCTGGCGCGGTCGGTCATCTGATAATCGATCTTGGCGCCGGCCGAGATGAACGGCACCGTGAAGAAGTCGTCCTCAAATCGCAGGCCGCGCCCCTCCTCGCGCAGCCAGTGATGGTCAACAGCGCTTGCATCAACGGTGAAGCCGCTGCGGAGCAGACCCGAGAGCGTCAAGTTCCCGAGCGTCGTGGTCGCTTTCGCGCCAAGGAACAGGCCGAAATAGCGCTGTTCGTAATCGATGACCGGTTCGCCGTCCGGGAACTTGCCGCGATCCTCGCGAAAGCCGAAGCCGTCCCCACTCTATATGTACGAACCGCCATAGGCCTTCCACTTCATGTTGGTGTATTTGAAGCCGCCATGAAGGTTGATAACCGTGGCATCGTTGATCACGAAGTCTGGGCCTGCTGCCATGTCAAGGTTGATGTAGCGGTCAAGGCGGGTGTCGGGGTGGATTGACTGATCCGACCAATCCTGTCCGGCAATACGCCGTTGGCTGAGATGGTCCAGTTCTTCCAGACCTCGGCCTTTAGCCCGGTGGTCAGAACCGGCGCGCCGGTTTCCCAGATCAATTTGCTGATACGATTGCCCACTTCGACGTAGAAAAGCTCGTTGCCCTTTAGCCAGGTGTAGCCAACGCCACCAAGAAACACGACGCTCTTGTCGGGCGCTGAATAGGTGGTCGAATGCGCCGCCATGGCGATGGTCGACGATGTGCAGAACGTGCCGAAAGCAAGAATTGCAAATGCTGATGTGCAGCGATTCATGGGGCCTCCTCGGGACATCCGTTGGTGATCTTTCGTTGAACGACGGCGGCTCACAGCGCCCGTTTGCAGGCGTTGTTTGTCGCGGCGACCATTGCTGGGCATTGGTGCAAAGACGTTGAACTCCGATGCGATGTCCGGGACGGCTTTGGTCATTGCCCTTTGTCTGGTGCGCTGCATAGAACGGCTTGGTCCGCCCACTACCGCGTTGCCGGACCATATAAGAGATTTGGCCCGACGCGAGAGGCGGCACTCGTGGCCAGAGAACGGGATCGCACCGGCCGCCACGCTGTCAAAATGCCGAAGTTGGTGATCCGGCACGACGCTTAGCTTCTTCCCGCTCTTTGGCGATGAAGCGTTCCAGCGTGTGAATCTTGAGCACACCTGAAATCACTTCGTCGCCGAGAACCAACGCCGGCGTGACGTTGATGTACAGCTCCTTGGCGAGCGCGCAATTGCGCTCGAGGACGTTTTCGATGGCGCGGTCTTCCATGTCCCGCTTGAGCTGCTCAACCTCGAGGCCAACGTGTCGTGCGATAGTCAAGATGTCGAATTCGCTGAGCTGCGCGACCGCTCCGGGACGTGGGACTTTCAGTAAGCGCCCCGAACCAGCCTATTTCCTTTCACAGCCAACCGCGCCGCTTGAAAAAGAGATACGGAACCACGGCGGAGAGCACCATCAGACCCAGCGCAAAAGGATAGCCCAGAAGCCATTTTAGCTCGGGCATGGCATCGAAGTTCATGCCGTAGATCGAGGCAACCAGCGTCGGCGGCAAAAACACGACGGCAGCGACCGAGAAAATCTTGATGATCTGGTTCTGCTCCAGATTGATGAGACCCAGCGTCGCGTCCAGCAGGAAGTTGATCTTGTTGGACAGGAAGGTCGCATGGTCGCTGAGGAACGTGGCATCGCGCTGGACGAGCTTGATACGTTGCCGGATTTCCTTCTGCAACTTGCGACCGGACGACGCGACTGCCCAGCTGGTCGAGTCACTCGCGCTATGGTAGGCGACGAGCCGCGCGATGCTCACGAGACTCTCCTGAATTTTCGTCAGCAGCTCACCCTTCCGGCCGATTCGCTCGACAAGGGATTGAAGGTTGCGTGTTTTCTTCGAGGCGCTCGGAGACGTGTTGCGAAAAATTTCGCGTGAGAGTGCATCAATCTCGTCGCCGATGCGCTCAAGCGTGTCGGCCGCGCGGTCGATGATCGCTTCGATCAGACCCAGCATCACCAATTCGCCGGACGTGCAGGGAGGGCCGCTAGTACGCTGTGCTTTCGCCGCATAGATCAAGAACGGCTTCGGTTCGGCGTGGCGGACAGTGACGAGCGTCTGGCCCTTGATAACGAAGGTAACCGGCGCTTTGACAGGGTCCTCGCCCTCGATATTCGCGACCGCGGTGATCGTCATGAACTCGGCGCCGTCTTCATGATAAAGACGGTCCGACAACTCGATTTCCGCCATCTCGTCGCGCGTCGGGATATCAATGGCCAGATGCGCCTTAACAAGCTTCACTTCCTCAACAGTCGGGTTGAGGAGGTCGAGCCAGAGAGCACCGAGAGCTTCGGCCTCCGGCAAGCCGTCAATTGCTGTCAGATGGCCGTTCTGGCCCGTGTAGATGCGCAGCATTTATGGCCCCTTCGGCAAGGCAGTATGCCGCCCGCGGAGCCTTTCCGTAACCGGGGCTGAAGCGCTCTACACTGATCTCGGTCATTTTGGCCGCCGGCCGATTGTGCTGGCTTGGCTGGCGATCGCATTTCCGTGCCTGCTGCTTAACTATTTCGGGCAGGGCGCGTTCGTTCTTTCCCGAGGCGGGACGATCTGACATCCATTCTTCGAGATGACCACGGCTGGACGTTGGTGCCGATGGTGGTGATGGCTACGGCGGCAACTGTGATCGCCAGCCGGGTCGTGATTCCGGCGCTTATTCACTTGTGCGACAGGCCGTCCAGCTCAACATGCTTCCGCGCTTCGAAATCCGGCATACATCCGAAATGCAATTCGGGCAGATATACCTGCCGCGCGTCAACCTGCTGCTCGCATGGTCGGTCATGTTGCCGTCATCGGCTTTGGTGAGTCCAGCGCCCTCCCGTCAGCCTATGGCATATCGGTCACGGGCGAAATGGTTGTGACGACAATCCTGCTCCACATCGTGATGAGGCGTATCTGGAGGTGGACGCTCCTCCCGGCGCTCGGCCTTGCGCTCGTCTTCGGGGTGGTCGATGTCGGCTTCTTCTCGGCGAATATCATGAAAGTGCTCGACGGCGGCTGGGTCTCAATCCTTGTCGCCGGCGTGTGGTCGCGATGACTTGGGTTCGCAGAACCCGCCTCCTCTTCGAGAAGTCCCGCAAGAGCGAAGTCCCGCTCGATTTGATTGCCGAGCAGATGACTGCCAAGGTGCCGTCGCGGGAGTGGTTGGAATTGTGAGTTGGCGTAGTCTCCGGGGTGTCAACCTCGAATCATCCGGCCTTGCGGTGCCGGACAGGATACTACGCCATGACAAGGACTACCATGAAAGCCGAAGCCGTTCATCCCGGGGGATGAGGCGACGAGCTATCTTTTCGACAACTGGTTTGATCCGATCGAAGCTGGCCTGCGCGAGCGGGTGCGCGGCTTCATCGAGACGATGCTCGAGACCGAGTTGGAAGCGGTGCTTGCCCGTCCCCGTTATGGCCGGCAGCCGGCGGCGCGCCAGTGATGAGACCACCGGTGTCGCCGGCCACCGCCACGGCAGCCGGACGCGCACGCTGACGGGGACCTTCGGCACCACTGAGATCACGGTTCCGCGGGCGCGCCTTGATGTCGACGAGGACAAGACGGTGGAATGGAGGAGCAAGGCTCTGCGCGCCTATCAGCGGCGCACGAAGGCCGCCGACGCACTGATCGCGTCGAGCTACCTGGCGGGCACGAACACGCGACGCGTCCGTCGTGCGCTTGCCGCCTTGTTCGGCGGCGCGATCGGCAAGGACGTCGTCAGCCGCACCTGGCGCAAGGTGAAGACGGACTGGGACGCCTGGAATGGTCGCTCGCTGGCCGACGAGCCCGATCGTGCGCCTGATCCTCGACGGGACGGTGGTTCGTGTCAGGCTCGACCGCAAGGCGACCTCGATCTCGCTGCTCGTTGTCATCGGCGTGCGCGCGGACGGCCAGAAGATCCTGCTCGCGGTCAAGAACATGGGCGGCGAGACGACCGAGGCCTGGCGGGCGATCCTCGACGATCTCGTCGCACGCGGCCTCCGCCGCCCTGAGTTCCTCATCGTCGACGGCGCACCCGGCTTGGACGGGGCGATCGCCGGGCTGTGGACGGGGTGCCGGTTCAAAGATGCACGGTTCACAAGCACCGCAACCTGCTCGCCCACGCTCCCGAGCGCCTGCACGAGGAGATCAGCGCCGATTACACCGACATGATCTACGCGGCCACGCCGGAGGAGATCGAGAGCCGCCGCAAGGCGTTCCTGCGCAAATGGCGGCTCAAGTGCCGGGCGGTGGCCGACAGCCTGGAGGAGGCCGGTGAGCGCCTCTTCGCCTTCACGCGCCTGCCGCCGAGCCAGTGGAAAAGCACCAGAACTACAAACGCGATTGAGCGTCTGCATGAAGAGTTCAAGCGGCGCATCAAGACCCAGACCGTGCTGCCTTCGGCCGAAACCGCGGCAATGTTGTTCTGGGCGTTGATTGCGTCCGGCCAAATCTCGATGCGAAAAATCGACGGATGGCACACGCTCCCCGCCAAGCCACTCGATCAGCAGATTGACCTCGCCGCATGAACCGATAACCTCAATTTACCGGAGGCTGCTCCGCCAAATTCCAACACGATCCGCTACGGCACCGACGCCAGAGCCTTCTATGACAAAATATTACACGCCCAGCAACGCCGTCCTGGTGGTGGCCGGCGATGTCGAGCCGGAAACGGTCAAGGCGCTGGCCGATAAGACGTAGGGAACCGTGCCGACGGCTCCTGGTCTAACCCGCATCCGCCCAGTCGAGCCGGAGCAAAACGCCAAGCGCACGGTGCCGCTGACCGACCTGCGCATTTCGGTGCCGCGCTTTTCCACGCAATGGATGCTGCCGTCCTATCATACGGCCGCACCCGGCGAGGCCGAGGCGCTCGACTGCTGGCCGACATCCTCGGCGGCGGGACCCGCAGCCGGCTATACCAGCAGTTTTCGACCGCATACGCGCCCAGCTTCTCTCCGAAATCATTGCCGATGAGCGCGAACCTCACGCGATCCCCGAGCTGGCCTGGCGGCGCGGACTCTACGGCACGCATCCGTATTCGAGACCGCCCAAGGGAGCCTGACCAGCGTAACGCCCGCCGATCTAAGCGCCTTCCACAAAGCCGCTTTCGCCCGCGACGGGCTGCATGTGGCGGTCGTAGGCGACATAGATGCCAAAGCCCTGAGAGCAAGGCTCGACCAGCTGTTCGGCGATTTGCCTCAGAAACAGGCGCTCGCCCCCGTACCTGATGTCACCCCGAAGCGGCGAGCGGACGCAGGTCGCAACGCCCTCCCCCAGACTTCGCTCCAGCTGGCTTTTCCCGCCATGGGACGCAACGACCCGGAATTCTACGCGGGACAGCTGATGAACGATATAGTCGGAGGCTCACGATTTACCTCACGTCTGTTCCAGGAAGTGCGCGAAAAGCGCGGCCTTGCCTACGGTGTCTCGTCCAGCTTGGAAGACTACCAGCCCAACATGCTTGTCGTGACGACGTCGACGCGCGCCGACAGGGCGGCCGAGACGCTCGACCTGATAAGACAACTAATCAAGGAGCTGGTGGACACAGGCCCAACAGCGGCCGAACTCGAAGCGAGCAAGAAGTATCTGATCGGCGCCTATGCTATCGACAATCTGGGTTCCTCCAGGCCGATTTCCGCCACGCTTGTCGGGTTGCAGCTCGACAAACTCGGCATAGACTACATCCAGCGCCGCCCGGCCCTCATCGAGCAGGTGATCCTCGAGCAGGCAGGGCGGCGGCGAAGAAGCTGCTTTCGGCCGAGCCCGCGATTATGGGCGTTGGCCCGTGACAGCGAATAATCCCACGCTCTACAATAGCTGAAGGACTCGCCGACCTACGTGTGGCTGATCCGACTATGGTGTGGCAGAATGAACGCCTTGAGTTCTGCCTGCTCGCCTTCGCAGACCAGGTTCTCTCCCGTGGTTCGATTCCCGACCCGAAGAACGCCGTCGTTCCGAGAAAGTATTCTAACTTTTGCGTATGCCAAATACGGGAAAGTTAGAAACTCTTGAATATGAAGCCGATTATGCTAGCTTTCCCGTATATCAGATACGGGAAAGTTAGAAAATGGCCCTTCACCTCGTTGGGGAAAACATCGATAAAACCCGCAGCCACTATCAGGCTGAAACGGGCAAGCTCGTCCAGCTAATGCGCGGCATCTATGTCGATGCCGGGGAGGATATCGAGGCCACGATACTCAAGCACGCCGTCCGCATCGCCAAATACCTGTATCCCAACGCTTACCTCTCGGCGGCGAGCGCTGTGCTTCTCGGCCCGACCCGGGATGGCCGCCTGTTCCTGAGCGGGCGACGAATACAGCGCAGGCGCTTGCGCTTGCTGGAAATCATTCAGAACGCAGCTCCCGACCACCCATCAGTCGCTCAAGCGATTGTCGATGATGGAATGGGAGAAATCCGGATCGACGTCTCCTCGATGCGCCAGCGCTTCCTCGAAGCTTTCCGCCTGCGCAGCGAACACGCGGCATCCATCGACGAGACGATGCGCGAGGCAATCGCGAACCGCCTCATAGAACAATACGGCAGCGCCCAGGGCGCTGCCGACGCGACATGGGCGCTTGCCCGCGCGAACCAGTGGTATCGCGAGGGCGAGCACGCCGAGCGCTTTTTCCTCCGCCCTCCACTGACCACAGAACCGGCACGCAACGGAGCCGCGCTCGATCTGATCGTGGCGTGGCACGGCGCTCCGCTCGGAAATCTCACACATGATGGTTTTGAGTGGCGCTGGAATGCAGACGATCAGGGCCCGCCACTTGTTCGCCAGACCACGCCGGGCAAGCTCCCTCCTTTCATTCTGTCGCTGCTGCCTGAAGGCTGGCTTGAGTCAGTGTTGAACGACCGCGACGAGCGCGCGACGCTACGCTCGGGCAAACGCTACATGTCCAACATCACCATCGTCGAGCGTGCGAGCGATCTCTCCGCCCTGCCGCCCGACATCCTGTTAACCCGGCTCAATGGCTTCACTAGAAACACTGTCTTCACTGGCCAGTATGCAGGGCCGGGTCGCGGCGACCTGGAGCAGAGTTTCGAACGCAATCTCGCACAGATATTCGAGCGTACTGATACGCCTCGCCTTTCGGGTGTTCAGATCAAAGCGCCTATGTTCCTCAGTGCGGATGGCACCCTCTCTCCCAGTATCGGCCGGCCTTTTACCCACATTCTCAAACCTGCGGGTACGGGCGGATTTGAGGCCCTGCCAGTTATCGAATGGCAGTCGCTCGCTTTGGGCAGCGCGGCCGGTTTCAAGACGCCCGCGACAGCGCTCGTCCCGATGCCTGACGGGATGCCTCCGGCGCTACTCGTGGAGCGGTTCGATATCAGAACGAGCCTCGAGGACAAACACCTGCTCGCGCTTGAGGACTTCTGCTCGGTACTTGGCGTGCCCACCGAAGCAAAATACGACGGCACGATGGAGCGCATCGCGCGGGCACTAAGGCCGCTATCGACCTCTCCCGAAGAAGACGTCCTGCTTGTCCTGAAGCGATCCTTATTCGCCTGGCTGATCGCCGATGGCGACATGCACCTGAAGAACATGGCACTGCTGGAAATCGCAGAGCCCGGCAGCACGCAATTCAGCTCAGTTCGCATGGCTCCGCTCTACGACGCGGTCACGACTCGCGTGTTTCCACGCCTCGAAAAAGACCGGATGGCCCTCAAGCTGAACGGCAAGGACGATCGTCTGCGGCGCGCCGACTTCAAGGCTTTCGCGAGCACGGCTGGCCTCAAGGCAGCCGATGCGGATACCAGCATCGACGATCTTGTTGCAGCCCTCTCACGCGCGCTCAACCACCTCGAATTGCCGCCGCCTCTATCAGACGGCTCTCAAGGCGCGAAGATGGCGGAGCAAATGCGCGCGATTGTCCACGAACGCATCGAAGGGTTTGCATAGATGATCGATCTAACTGATACGCCGGTTTCCATGGACCGCACTTCCCAGCCGTGATGGGCGAGACCGCCCTGACAAAGCTTGGCAAGGGCTCGAAAGTTCAGGCTAATGATAGATGCTCAGTGGAGGGCCTATTTTCTAGCGCCGGCGACGTAACCGCTCGATCGTCTGCACAATCCCTTCGGGCGTCGGCTGGCGCAGTCGATGCGGTCGAGATCTCTGCTCGTCGTGGCAATGTTCACGGTGGTCTTTTTGGAGATCCATCCATTCCAGGACGGCAATGGAAGGCTATCGCGTTCTGACGACGCTTCTGCTGATGCGCAGTGGCTATGCTTATGTGCCTTACTCTTCGCTCGAAAGCGTGATCGAGAACAGCAAGGAGGGCTACTATCTGGCGCTTCGGCAAACTCAAAAAACGATCCGCAGTCCGAGGCCTAATTGGCAGCCCTGGGCTGTTTATTTCCTGCGCGCTCTTCAGCAGCAAAAGCAGCGGCTTGAGAAGAAAATCGAGCGCGAGCGTCTCGTGCTCGGTACGCTTCCGGAACTCTCCCTTCAAATAGTTGAAGCCATCAAGGAGCGCGGGCGAATGACCATTGGCGAGATCGTCAACCTGACCGGTGCAAACCGGAACACCGTCAAAAAACATGTGGCAACCCTGGTCGAAATAAACCATCTAGCCCCAACATGGAACCGGCAAGGGAACGTGGTTTGGCAGACGTTAACACAGACTACTTTATGTGATTCAACCCACGAAACGCACCACGTCCATTTACTTTGAACACAATATGATAAGGAACACTCTTTCCGAGCTTAAGCCCCCGGGCAAAAAGTTTTCGAGGGGTGGTTGCCGCCGCCCTCAGTGCAATTAACCGGTATTGAGTTCCAGCTTGCCAGCAGCGGTTATCAGCGTGGCGTCGATGGCAAGTCCTCCTTTGAAGGCGGTCGCATTCGAGGGGAATGCTCTACAGGGACGACCCGCCGTAAACGACGCTCTTTCGAAAATCCCCGACCTCTTCCACCACAACGACCCCCCTTCTCGTTTTTTGGGGCGCGACCTGCACGGTCCCGAGCCCAGCTGGCAGATGATCTGCGTGCCTACGGTCGCAAAGAAGGCATCACCGTGCTGATTCTCGACTGTGGTCCCTTTTGATTTTCCACGCCCGTTTGTGGCGCTCGCGATGGGGGGCGGCAAGATCGAGGACTTTTGAAAGCAATTTCAATCCGATGATGCTCAAAAAAGGCATTTGGCTGCACTGCTGCTATTCGGACCGATGGCCGGTACGCGCGGTCGGGAAGCCGATGTCCATTGTTCAGTTTGCACCTGATGAGAACCGCAAGCCATCGACCAGAAGCGTTCAAGAATTCTCCCTTTCAAGTTGAGTGGATGGTCTACCAGCCGTATGGCCGAGGCCCTATAAGGACCCGCAGGTGCGGAGTACACGCCGAGGCTCTGCCGATTATACATATCAGCTGCCTTTGAGAGGAACCCGGTTTGCCCCTGTGCCTGCCGATGATCCGCCACTGAAATCCCCGGACCTGTTTGGCGCCGTCCATCGCCTGCCGGCACTTGGCACGTCAGTTCGCGAGCGGTCATTTGTGGTCCTCAACCCGTCGAGCGGCGAAGTGCTGGCAGGACGTCCGATATGGGCGTGGAGGAGACACGCGCTGCGGTAGACAAGGCCTATGTCGCGCAGCCTGGATGGGCGGCGCTGACCGCCGGGAGCGCAGCGACATTCTTTGGCGATGGCATCAGCTGATCATCGACCATGCAGGCGATCTCGCCGCGATTCTGACTGCGGAAATGGGCAAGCCGTTTGCCGAAGCCAAGTCGGAGGTTTCGCATGCGGCCGCGTATCTGCAATGGTACGCCGAAGAAGCCAATCGCATCTATGGCGAGACGATCTCCGCACCGTCTACAGACCGTCGGATGATGGTGATCAAAGCAGCAGATCGGTGTCGTCGGCACGACTACGCCATGGAATTTCCCAGCGTCGATGGTGGCGCGCAAGATCTCGCCGGCCCTGGCGGCGGGCTGCGCGATCGTGCTCAAACCTGCTGAACAGACGCCGCTCGTGGCAGGTGCAATATTTGCCCTCGCGCAGCAAGCCGGCTTTCCTGACGGCGTTGTCAACCTGGTCTATGCGTCCGAAGGTGATCGCGTGGGGCCGCGAACTCTGCTCCAATGCCAAGGTCCGAAAGATCAGCTATACAGGCTCCACTGAGGTTGGCCGACTGCTCATGCGCCAGTGCTCGGACCAGATCAAGAAGGTCAGCCTCGAGCTCGGCGGCAATGCGCCCTTCATCGTCTTCGACGACGCGGATATTGACGCTGCCGTTGACGGCGCGATCCAGGCGAAGTTCCGCAATGCCGGCCAGACTTGCGTTTCATCGAACCGGCTTTACGTCCAATCGAGCGTTCACGATGAGTTCGTCGAGAAGTTCGTGGAGAAAGTCCGGCACTTATCGGTTGGCGACGGCTTCGCTCCGGGAGTGGACGTCTGACCACTCATCGACATGCATGCTTTGGCCGAGATCGAGTCCCACATCGCAGATGCCGTTGCCAAGGGTGGGATAATCGATGCGGGGCCAAACGTATCGGCAAGGATGGCACCTTTTTCAAACCCACAGCCTTCACCGAGATCTCCAGCATCATGGCGGTTGCGCAAGAGGAGACTTTCGGGCCGTTGGCGCCGATCATCCGCTTCCACGATGCGGATCAGGTTGTCTGTGAGGAAAACGACACGATTTACGGGCTCGCCGCCTATTTCCATGCCTCGAACCTGAGGCGTGTCTGGCGCGTGGCCGAGGCATTGGAATATGGCATGATTGGCATCAATACGGGGCGTATGTCTTCGGATGCGGCGCCCTTTGGCGGCATGAAGCAGTCCGGCATCGGGCGGGAGGGTTCCCGCCACGGGCTCGAAGACTACCTCGAAATGAAGTACCTCTGCATGGGTGGAATCTAAATGACGTCGCCCCGAGTTTCTCCAGTTTTGGGTTCGTTTCCGGCGTGGGTTGTGCGCTGCTGGGCGGGTGAAGCGACGGGGGCTGGCGCGGAGCCTTTCGCATAGCGCAGCGCGAGCGACCGTCGCGGATTGAAGGTGGTGGCGAACTTGGCCGGTGTCTGCCAGGCGATTTGGGAGTGCGGCCGCGCGGTGTTGCAGTCGGCGCGCCACAGGCGATAGCGATGCTTGCCGTGCGCATGGAATGCCATTCGACCGGTTCTGATCCGCGCAGGAGAGGATGGCGTTCGAGATGAACTGGCTGGCATTATCACTGACCAGTGATGAGCCGGTCAATTCCCGGGCAACCAAGTGCCCTCGACCGTGCTGAATAGTGCGCCTTTGCCATACCGGCGGATTAGCGCGGCCGACCTTACTTCGGCATGATGCGAGCAATTTCTGCACCAGGCGCGCAACGTATGCCACTCCCTCAGATCGCCCAGCGATACGTCTGGGCCTGCATGTTTGCTGCCTTCTGCGATGGCTTGCCGACACTTTCGGCTCGCCGGGTGTGATGATCTTCTTCTGCGTCTTTCCCTCTCGGCGATATTGCCGTTCGGCCGTCCCGACCAAGGCCAAACCTCGGGCCGTTTTCCCGTTCCCGGGTCGAGCTTGAACGTCTCGTCGATGATGTTCTGGCGTGCTGCGAGCTCAACGCCGAGGCGCTTGGCATCGATGCATGGCACGACATATTGCGGCGGTGTCGCACGTGTTCGACGGTTTGGGCTTCAGGATCGTGCGGATGGGCCACGCTTTTCTGGCGGCGCGAAACACGGGCAATGCGCGTTCAAAACCTGACAAAGGCAGAAACTTGTCAGGTTCAATCCAACCGCCATCCGGGCACTGCGGAGGTTTTTCAAAGCATATTCATGCACTTGCGCGCTGAGCCCGCTGGCATGGACCTTGCAACGCTTGCAGCAGGACGGTATGCAATGGAGCAGACGAGGATGTTCTCTCCCCTGAACCGTGTGCCGTCTCTGAGAGGGAAATAAGCTCGTGCAGAAAATCTCACAACCTTTGACAACGGCTTTGGAGAACAACGTGGTGTTGCAGATCGAGTCCCCGGCTCCTTCGATTCAAGCGGAAACCTGGCTGCGTGGCGAGCCCCTCACCAGCTTCGAGCCCGGCAAAGTGTACATCGTCGAATTTTGGGCAACTTGGTGCGGTTCGTGTGTGGACGGGATGCCCCATCTGATGCAGCTGCAGGAGAAATACAGGGAAAGCGGCGTTGAGATCGTAGGAGTCGCGGCTAGTGAACGCGCTCCAACGGCCGATGAGGCCCGAAGCACGTTGGACGCTTGGTTGACGGAAAAGTTCCCGAATCTGAACTATCGGATCGCATTCGACTCCACAGGCGAAATGGACAAGCTTTGGATGGAGCCCAGCTTTTCTTTCTGGATTCCCACCAGTTTCGTGGTCGACCGAGACGGCTGCATCGCCTTTATTGGTGAACCGACGGAACTCGATGAGGTCTTGCCGAAGGTGCTTAGCGGCAGCTGGCGCACCAGCGATCAGGCAAAATCCGCCGATGCGGAGCGGATCGCGGAAGGCGAACCCATAGCGCGCGAACAAGCGCTGAAGAAGCCGATCAAGGACAGATATCGGGCGGCGGTGGAGAAAAAGGATTGGAAGACGGCGCTCTCGGCGATCGAAGAAGGCATCGCCTTGATGCCGGACAACCTCGGTTTCCGCCGTTCTCATGTGAATCTGTTGCTTCACAAAATGAAGGACATGCAGGTCGGCTTGCCCGTCATGCGCCAATTCGTTCGCGACGCGATCAACAGAAACTCCGAGAATTGGATGGTTGCGGCGTTAGACGAGCTCTTCTTTCCGAATCTTGACCATTCGCACTTTCCGTCTGCTGAGCGCTTGGCGATGGGAAAACAGCTGTCCGAACACATCCTGGCACTGAATCCCCCGGAAAGCGACAAACGTAAGCTCCTGCCTTATCGTTTGGCAGCCCTGTACTATCACGAGAGCGGCAACAAAGATCGGGCGATCGAGTTGATCGAGATGGCATTGAAATCGCAGGGCGGTCCGGAGCGTATCCGGGACCAAGATGAACAGGACGAAATATCGCATTTGCTGCAGTTCCTGGCCTACTTCAAGGGTGAGAAGGTTTGTTACGGCGCTCTGTGTGCGGCTCCAAACAATGGCCGATTCGACAGCTGGTATACCGTTTGCGGCTGACCGCCAGCTTATGTGAGGGACAGAATTGGCCGGGCGGACAGCTCTTGATGCGAACGGCGCAAACCCCCGCCCGGCTTGCGAAATCACCTGGGCCGCTCTTTTGGACCTAAGTCCGAAGGACTGCGGCCTTCTACGATGCCCGCCTTTGTTTAGGCGGGCTATGAGCTGAGCTACGGGTTTTGCCCGCTTCTAACCGTTCGCCAGCCTAGCGCAGGTGCCTCTCAACACCTCCACCACACCAAGGTTTCATGCGGGTAGCGAATTCGATCTTGGCGGCATGGCCATTAAGCACATGGGATGGCCTCGCTGGCGGCATGCCTGTGATCTGGTGCTGCAGCCCACGCTTGCCTCCGCCAGCGGTTCGATGAGGCAGCCTGTCGCACAATTGATATCAGGACTTCAATGCCGGAACACCGGCGCCACCCTCAATTCAATAAATGAGGTGTCGCGCACCACGGTTGGCTGCTTGATCCAGGCAATTCCGGCCGCCGTCATCCTCAATGAGGTGACCTCGACCAGAGCCTCGGCCTTGAATGGCATGATCGAGGTGCATGGGTGCGGCCACCGTCATTTTCGTCAATCCGAACGGGATTTCTTGCAACCGCTTTGCGGCTTTATCCAACACGCCAAGGGCCGCGCTGTCGACAGGTGGCGCGAGCTTGGCGCCGAGGCGTCCACGTCAACAGATTCTTCTGACAATCGGGACTTGTACGATCACCCCAGGGGGGCGAGAGCCCATGACGATCATCGTCGCGCCGGCCGCGATCTGAAGCAGGCGTCGGCGCGCCTCCCGCCTATCTTCTGGCGAGGCTTCGGTGAAAGACGCCGATGGCGGAACGGAAACACCAGGACCGGCTGAATAGATCCCGAGCTGTGCGATCGCGTTCGGCCAAGTTGAGGAAAGCGAGCTGAATGCAGGACTTTGCACGCTAGCACCGCGTTGCCGGGCCATATAAGAGATTTGGCCCGGCGCGAGAAGCGGCACTCGTGGCCAAAGAACGGGATCGCACCGGCCGCCACGCTGTCAAAATGCCGAAGTTGTGATCCGGCACGACGCTTAGCTTCTTCCCGCTCTGTGGCGATGAAGCGTTCCAGCGTGTGAATCTTGAGCACACCTGAAATCACTTCGTCGCCGAGAACCAACGCCGGCGTGACGTTGATGTACAGCTCCTTGGCGAGCGCGCAATTGCGCTCGAGGACGTTTTCGATGGCGCGGTCTTCCATGTCCCGCTTGAGCTGCTCAACCTCGAGGCCAACGTGTCGTGCGATAGTCAAGATGTCGAATTGG
>NZ_SRUX01000006.1:116379-205517 GCF_004791545.1 Mesorhizobium sp. M4B.F.Ca.ET.214.01.1.1 | reverse complement strand
TGATGTACAGCTCCTTGGCGAGCGCGCAATTGCGCTCGAGGACGTTTTCGATGGCGCGGTCTTCCATGTCCCGCTTGAGCTGCTCAACCTCGAGGCCAACGTGTCGTGCGATAGTCAAGATGTCGAATTGGCTGAGCTGGCCGCGAGCAGCCATAAGGGCGTGATGGAACGCCTCATATTTTCCCTGTTTGCTGGAGGCGAGCGCCGCCAGTGCGGCAAATTTGGAACCCGGTCTCTTGCCCGGACAATGTTTGTAGACAACCTTCAGCATGGGATCATGCTTGAGGGCTTGCTGGATTGTACGGTCTTCCGCCCGGCACCGCGGGCAGTTGTAGTCCAAAAATAAGACGAGAGGGACGTCGCCATTCGGGTTGCCAGCAGTTGGCGCAGCGGCGTCGTTTAAGAGTGCGTCGCGCCGCTCTGGAATGAGCTTCCGCCAAAACGCGACGAGCCGGCTATGGTTTTCATGCTGGCGCACGTAGTCTTTGGCAACTGGACCATATTGCGTCGCCAGCCCGAAAAAAAGCAGGGCTAGGGCTGAAAGAGCGATACGGCCGGCTTTTGGCGTAAGGCATGGTTAGGCTCCAATTAACAGTGAACGGCAGGGCGGCAACGGCTGGCCTTTTGACGTCAAAGGGGGCACCGCTTTAATGCCTCACCCGCTGTTCGCGGATGACGGGAGGTCAAGGGGCTCGTGCTATTCGAAGAGATGCGGTGGGATGGCTGGGCCCAACAGCCGACCCATCCGTGAGCGGCGCTGTGTGCGTGCGAACTGCCCCCGCGGTCGCCGTTCGCCGAGCGGCTTCAGGCGGCCGAGTGCGATGGCTGAGCGTGACTGCAGCAAACACCTGCACGTAAAGCTGGGATAAGAGGGCTTAGGGCGCGCGGGACTCGCGCTGCGGTGTGCGGGATTATATTCAACAATTCTTGTCTCCTAACCGGATCGAGGCAGGTTCCTCCCTCCCGGGCATCTCCCGTCGCTGCGCTCCGGTCGAACGTTGCACCAAGGGTCCTTGCAAGCCCCGCGCCAATCGCGATGTCGGCACTTCAGGAAGTGATTGCGCGGGCGGCAGGTGGGCAGTGGTCAGCGCGCCTTTCCAGAATATCGCTCGCATAAACGTCCGGCGAGCGGCTCCGAGCGTACCTGCCATCGCCGGGCTCTGCGACAGCCTGAAATCTATCTCGAACCAAATCCGAATCGCTCGTTGAGTCTCGTCCCTCCCAGCGCGGTAAACCGCGCCTCGATCTCGGCATTCCAGCAAGCCTCCCACGAAGTTCGCCCGCTGGACAGGGTGAAGGTCTGCTGTCCGATTAGCTGGTTTAAGATCAGCTCAGGCTGCGGCGGCCGCTCGATCTCGCAAAACTCTACAATTCTGCGAATGGTCTCGAGCTGAACTTCGCGTCCTTGGTCGCCTATGATCTGCTCATAGCTCAATCCAAGAACATTCTCCTGATCCGCCCACGGTGCCACTGGATGGCAGCGATCATTGAAAATGAAAGGCGCGATCTCATCGAAGTACTTCAGCATTTTGTCAGGTCCGTCCGGCTCATTGCGCCACGTAATCTCAGCCCTCTCAGGCGGGCACCAATCGCTGTCACCTACATATCGCATCTGCGACACAATTGCCGCACGCATTTCGCGCGAAAGAAAGACGATCTTGAAATCCGCTAAACAATGGCGAGTGCCGATGTCGCACGGTAGATGCCCATAGCCAAACTGACCGGGCTGAATAAAGCGCGAGGATATCTCGATCGGTATCCATAGAATATTTTCGGAATGAGTGAAGCGAGCTCGCTCGACATCCACAAAGCGGAAGTCTCCAAGATAGTCTTTATTAAAGAACACATCGGACTGTACAAGCCCGAGCAGTCCAAGCAGACGGGCATATAGGTGGGTGCCCGCCTTCGGAATGGAACATATCATAACCCGCGAGCTTGAGCGGCCGGCCGTCGGCTTGATTGACCAAGATTCATTCGAGCAGGGATAAAGTGGAAAGGGTTGACCCGCGATATCGCGCAGCTCTTCTGGAAGCGGGTGAAACATTGTGGTTTCCTCACTGTTGCAGCGGCTTTTTTAAACAGCCGGAGCCAATGCGCGACAGGACAAGTTCCTGACCAGCTTGACCCCAAGCAGTCGCGCCCTCTGTTGCCGTACCAGAGAAGTAAAGCCCGTCGCATGCGCTAGCCGCGAGACGAACCGCTAGTACGGGTGGCATCGGCAAGCTCGTGGCCAACTTGCTGAGATGAGCTATTTACCAAACGCCACGTCGGCGTTCCCTAGAGATGTAGTCACCTTGTCATGCCCCCGTTTTCGATCGGACGATGAACCTAATCATAGAAGAACGCAAGTAAGATTGGTTATGTCGCCAATATACTAATGAATATATTTTCCCAGACGGCACCGCTTGCGTTGCCGTGCAGTCGTCCCCACTGCCCTGACGACGAGGACACCACGGTTTGCGCGGCGCATGCGCAGCCAGTAAAGTAAGCTCCATTGACAGCATCGGGCCAGAAGACGTCGTTAAACGAGGCCACTCGCAAGACCGCCTCGCGAGCGGCCGAGCGCATGCCCTCGCGTCCATTGCCCCGACTGCCGAGACATGGGCGCGAACGGAGCGGCAGCCGGAATCCGATATCGACCTTGTCTATGATCTGCGTCAGTGAACCGTCAGCGAGACTCGAATATGCAGGGCTTTGCTAGGCCTTCGCGGGTCGACTGCCAGCTTGGAACGAACACTAAGACACATGCGGAAGCCCCGACATACACAGAAATTGCTGCTAGACATCATCTATGATGCAATTAACACGGCTCCGAATGCGCTCGCACGTATAGCTCTGTATGTTGCACAAGACCCCGAGGCTGTTCTGGCGCTGTCCATTGCCGACCTTGCGCGCAACACCGCTACCGGTTCTGCTTCAATTGTAAGATTTTGCCGAACCTTGGGACTCTCGGGATTTCGCGAGTTTAAGATTGCGCTTAGCGGCGAAATTGAGCGGCGGAAGTTGAGCGGCGAACTGGCTGAACGCGCGCCATCAGAAGCTGTAGACACAGCTCCTCGGATCGCCATCCTCAGTTCTGCTTTACAAAACTCAATTTCCGCGTCCGCTCGTGGTTTTGACGACCTTCAAATTAGTGGGTTTGCCAACCGCATCCGAGCGGCCCGACGCGTCGAACTGTTCGGCACGGGGCCGTCATCCGTCTGCGCTGATATTCTGGCCATGCGACTGATCTGCCTAGGTTTCCCCGCACATTGCTCGGGGTCCGCCACCGTGTCTCACGCTCTCGCGCGAGGGCTTGGCTCGTTGAGCCTCGCCATTGGCATTTCGTCGCGTGGCCACACTGTGGAAACCAAGGATTTTCTGGCTATTGCGCGCGAAACCGGAGCATACACGATTGCCATTACGACCCGCGTTGACTGCCCGATCGCCCGGACTGCGGACGAGGTGGTATTGTTTACCTCGGCTGAGGCTTGGCCACAGGCCGGGTCGGCGATGCACGTGCCGCCTCTGGTGTTGCTGAGCGAATATCTTTGCCAGTGTCTGCAGATGGCGGAAGTCTGAATCCCCACCAAGGCCAATTCGGGCAGTTCCGAGGTTATTTCCGGATCCCACCTCGGTCTTCGTCGCGCGTGCTCGCGTGCACGAGCCATTGAAGCGATAAACTTGAACCGCACTTTCGACTGTGCGTACTGCGTGCTTGTTACATGGAAACGACGAACTCACCGAGCAACCCTCTTGCCACGGCGCGCGGGTGTTTGGTGATCATAGGGGAAGCTTCAACAATTGAGAAGCTGACGAACTACTACACCGGGATCAAACCGGAGGACAAGGCAGGTTCCTCGTCGTTGGCAAGGCTGCAGCACCAGGTCGACTCCGTGACCTAGGCGGTCCATGCGCAAGGTTCGACGGCGCGCTCGCCGACTGAGTGGCGCTGGAGGGCCTCGAGAGGGCATGGGTCGGCCGCAGCAGCGTGGGACGCGCAAGATCCTAGCTTCCTTCTTCACCGACAGCAAGTCAGCGGCTCCTTTTGCCGGTCGGCAGATCGGTGGACCAGGTCGAGCTTCTTCCATGTCCACTTCTACGTTTGCCACGGTGTTCGGGAATTCCCGGGAGATTGGGGGCTGACATCTATCGCGTGCTGCCACGAAGGTTGGTATTGACGTATTTCGCGAGGTCTAGCGCGGAGATGCTACCAACCAATTGGTCCAGACTCATTTCGGCCGAGATTGAGGCGGAATGCTCCAGGAGTGCAAGGAGATCATCCCTGTGCTTCGAATGGTGGTTCTCCAGGTGCATCTCGACCTTTCGCGCGATGACGTCCGCGAAACTCGCCCTTGTCCCAAAAAGCGGATCGTTGATTAACGCCGTCGGTCGTTCCTGTTCGAGAACCCAATTTATCGCCAGGGTCCCGTTCGATCTCAAGAATACGATCTCCAGCTCCGCGTCGGCAGGTCGCGATGTGGCAATGGAGAACCCCGCGTCCGCCAGAGCCCTGGTATCCTTATCCACAGCCTGATTGAATGCGGCCAAATTGACATGATGAATGTCAATGTCGTTCGGCGCACGCTGGATGAACTGCGAAAGGACGCTACTGCCCGCTACCCAGCTATCTTTGCTCCGATTGCGCGAAATGGCGACCAACGCAATGCGCATCAGCTCGGGCATCATGCGCTTGTGGCCTTCTTTCGGCTGTCGCTTTTAATTCCCGATTTCAAACAGGGAAAAGTCAGGTGTTGTTTAGGTTTAGGCGCTACGACAGCCCCGATTTTCGCTAACGATTTCACTGACTGCTCGATTTGCCGCACCGATTGCACAACCGGAAAGCCGCACCCGGCACGTCGCATTCCGACGAAGCATGGTCGGCGCACGTCGTCTCGCTCGCGAGCTCGACAGGATTCTCGACGGTTCGGGCCAAGACGCGCGGCAATCAACCGGGCCGCGGCCGAGCTGCGCCTCTCGACCCGCCAAGTCTACAATCTGCTGGCGCGCTATCGCAACGATCGGACCGTGACGTCGCTGCTGCCCCAGTCGGATGGCAGCCACAAGAAGCGCCTTGATCAAGGCATCGAGGCGATCATTGCGACGACGTTGCGAGAGCGGTGGCTCGTGCTGGAGGCTCCGCCGCTCGCTCCCGTCGTGGCCGAGATCCGCGCTCGCTGCGAAGAGGCCGGCTTGGCCGCTCCGTCCTATCTCACGGTCGCCGGCCGGATACCGGGCTGTTCAGCCCCGAGGAGATCGCGAGGAAACGGTCCGCCAATCCGAAGCATCTCCAGCGGCTCAAACCGCGGCCGGGATACATCCATGCGGCGCCTCCGCTCGATGTCTGCCAGATCGATCACACGCCCACCGACATCAACTTCGTCGAGGTCGTCGACGGCGGCGGAACGTTCATCGGCCGGGCATATCTCACGATCGTCACCGACGTGGCCACCCGCTGCATTCTTGGCTTCTGCCTCACCCTCGAGAAGCCGTCGGCGCTGTCGGTCGCGCTCTGCCTGGCGCACGCCATGTGTCCAAGGAGGCATGGTTGGCCGCGCGCGGCATCGTGTTCGGTCGACCACGGTCGCTCGTCACCGACTCAGCCAAGCAGTTCAAAGGGCATGCCTTCCAGCGCGGGTGCGGCGGGCTTTGAGCGGCGACTTGTCTGCCACCTGCACGCGCGCCGCCGCTGCCAGCAGGTCGGTCTGGATGCCACCAGCAGCGCCACATGTGGCCCGCCGCCTATGGCAAGCCCGCTGATCACACTGGTCAGCGCAATGCTGATCGTGGCGCCGATGCAGGCGAACAACCGCTCGCGCAAGGTCGCGCCGGCGAGGATTGGGACGAAGAGGCGAAACGCCATGCTAAGCCTTGGAACGAGAGGAACTCTGCGCTGTTCGCAATGCCGCCGAAGCCACGGATTTGAAAGTCAAACCAATTCGAATATCTGCGGCCGGGGAGAATATTATTGCGGCACCGGTTTGTGCGTTCGCCGCCAGCGTCTGGTGCTTTTCAAATCGCGTCAGAGCCTGGGCGCGGAGTTATTGAAGCTATCGCTGAAGCGCCGATTTTTCCTTGTGAAGATATCCGTTTTGAGCCCATGGCCGCCATTGGTGAAGCAGTACCCGATGACAAGGACATGGTCATGCCCGACGTATCGGTAGATGCGCCGATTCCGGAGGATCGAACGCACCGACTGAAGGCAGACGGACTCGCAAGAAGAAGCGCTGGCAGAAAGACGTTTCTCTGCGGCCAGATGAACGATGGAGCGGCGCCTGCCATGGGTGCTCCGCCATACCGAGCTGCGCGGTAGGTCAACTGCGCCAGGATTGAAGCTGCCCTGTCGAACTGTCCATGACAGGCCGGCAGCATCTTTGATCAGCCGCTCTCCCGTTTGGACGGCCACGAAGCCGGGTCTTACCGGGGAGAGGCTGCCGCTGGCGAGCAGGCCATCTGCTGAAAACGTTGTCGTAGCCGGTGAATGTTGACGTAGCCGGTGAATTGAGTAGTTGCACGCCAAGCACACTTGCAGCCGAACATCATCTCTCCGCTGCTTTGGCCCGCAAGCAGGCGGCGCTCAGCGGGCTAGAAACAGGCCTGCTGTTTTCTCCGCGGCGTCAGCCACACGATCACAGAACCGTCGATGCAGGCCCTCGCCTTTGCCGAGTGACTGCTCAAACAACCCCAATTCGACGTGCTGCGGCAGCATGGCTGCGAAAGTGCGCGCCACTGAGCCAATCAGTGCGATAGGCTAGGGCTGACTATCCACACACCAACCGCTTCCCAATGCCTCGATCGCAACTTCGCTCTTGGCCGGCGTCTCGCTTGTCCGCGGCATGCCCAAACCGTTGCAGATTCAGCGCTCCTCAAACAGATAAACAGGTTGCGCATGACATCAGAGCCAAAGATGGCCGATAGGACGGACGCCTTCTATCGCTTCATTCGTCCTTCCAAGCGCCGCCTTTTTTCCAATGAGCCCTCTTTGTCTTCGCTAAAATAGCCGAAGTTAAATTTCGAGCGTTTCGGCTTGCCGGAAAGTAGGGTCTCGGTGGATAAACCCGCATGGCTTTTGGGGTGCTGGCAGGAAGACCGATGCGCGGGCGTGGATGGATCAAGGCGTTGCGTCAGGACGAGGCTCGGCAGGTGCTTGCGCGCATTGCGGAACTGGGCGCGACCTCATAGCGCCCACACCTCAAGGACGCCATCGACGTTTCGAAGCCGGACATGAACTTCGCAATGCGAAGTTTCGCCTGGCGCGTCTCAAGGAATGCATCTCCGAAATACCGGAGAAACACAGGCGTTAGCGGAAGCTTCGTCGCTCTCAATGCTTGTAGCCGAACATCATCTCTCCGCGGCGATCAAATCGAGCCTCAGAAAATGCGGAATGGAAGGCGGTCCCGCCAAAGCGCGAATGGCTGGCCCCATCACCAAGTTCAGCCGGCTTTGCAGTCCTGTACAAGGATTCCGAAAGCCACCTGTCGCTCGCGTCCACTGGGGTTTCACACTGCTCGTCGATAGGTCCAGAGTTGTGCGGGGGGAACATTGCGAATGACGAAATCATAGTGAGAAACGATGTAACGGTCGGGCATTTTGAGCACCGGTGACAGAAGACCGTAGGTGATTTGGATCACAGGTCGCCCGGCGGGGATTCGTGCAAGCAAATCCTCCAGCAGTGTGAGGCGCTGTTGCATCGGAAAGCTCAACATCGGCACTGCGCTTATGACACAATCGAACTTTTCCCGGCGCTCCCCCAGGGTTTCTTCCAGGGCAAACGCATTGCCCAAGCGGAAATCCACTCCCGGAAAGCCTCGCACCAGGCCGTCATAGAAATCCTTGGAATATTCGACCGAAGTCAACCGATGCGGTTTGATGCCTCTTTCCAGGATGGCCCTGGTGATGACACCAGTCCCGGCACCAAGCTCCAAAACCGGCAATCCAGAATGAGGGTTGACCACACTAGCCATGCGGCGCGCCGCATGGAGCGACGTGGGCATGAGTGCGCCCACACCTTTCTTATCCTTCTGCCAACATTTGAAGAATTGCACTTCTTCCTCAAGTTTCTTGCCAAGTCGCTCTTTCAATCGAAAGACCATATCCGCTCCCTTCTCCCGATCCGAGTCGGAGCGCCTTTTTGTCGAAGTTTCACTATATAAACAAGCCTGATTCACAGCGATGATTGCCGCGCTGGAGGCGCGAAACGCCCGCGCCGGCTGACACGCGCGTGTCCGCCATGATGACGTTTAATGGCTCAGATGCGCGCCAGTTCTTCCTGTATGGAAATCTGGCTCATGGCCTCGAGAGCCCCTCACGGCTCATCGAGCAGCCGTATCTCCGGCTGCACTATCAGCGCCAGCGCGACGCACGCAGGTTTCTCATCTGCTGCGGGCTTCGTCAGGCGCACAGCAGACAGCGAGGCCGCTACGGCCGCAAAAAACCCGCGACGGCGGCTCGATTCCGGGACCGGTCCGCCATTTTTGGCAGGTGATCCGTGCAAGTGCGTGGCGTGGATCACCCCAGCTATCTCGTGGCCGGCTCATTGCCATTGTCCTCTTTTCAGCCGGCCGAGCCTCCCAATCGCCGGACCAATGATGAGGATCCCCTCGGAATAGTTTTTTGAAGAGCCTGACGGTCTGCGCCGTCTTACGGTGGTTCCGGCTCTGCCATGGCCTTACCCTTCTCTGCCGCGCAGGCAGCAAAGTGCTATGACTCTACCGTGTAATGGCCTTGGAAAATACGACGGCTGGACCACAACAACGAGGTTTAGGCTGAAGACTTTTCAGGGAAACCCCCAAAAAGGAAACAGCAGCTCTTCCGGTCCTTACGAGCCCGGCCGTTCCTATCGGCCGGTAATCATCGCAAGCCGGGGTCAGAACAAGAACTGTTCCCAGCGACACGCGGCCTTTATCAACCGAAGACAGCTAAAGCTTGTGGTCATGGCCTTTCCAGGCGATTCTGGACGGTGATCTGGAGGGGATGAGAATGCCTGAAACGATGCTCGCAGCGCTTTCCAACATTCGGACCGTTGAAGAAATGATCGTGGCCTTCCGGGATGAAGAGCATTGCCGGCGATTGCTGGAAACCATGGTATGGCCAGAAGGCAGAATCTGCCCGGCCTGTGGTTACAAGCGTTCGATCGCGCTTGCTGGTCGCAATACCGGCAAGCGGCGTGCGCGACCGGGTCTCTATCAATGCTCCAGCGGCGATTGCCGGTTCCAGTTCACCGTGACGACCCATACCCCGCTGCATTCGACCAAGCTGCCCTTGCGTGTCTGGTTGAAGGCCATGTGGCTGCTGCTGCAATCGGATAAGGGCTTGTCCTCGGTACGGCTTGCCGAGATCCTTGGAGTGAGCCAGCCGACGGCCTGGCGCATGGGTCACGCCCTGCGGCCGATGGTGGCGCGGGAAAACATGCTCGACGGCACGGTCGAGATCGACCATTTCCATCTCGGGGGAAGTCCCCGAAAGCGGCCGGATGAACCACCTCCGGGACGGGGCCGGAAAGGTCAGGCGAATACGGATAAAGCGCCGGTCATGGCGATGGTGCAGCGGCCGACCAACGTCACGCCCGGCGCTCCGGCCGGTGACGCACGTGCCGCGGTCGTGACCGGTCTTTCGTTGCGTGCGGCCGAACGTGCGATTGAAACACAGATCGAAACCCACGCGCATTTGATGAGTGATGAGGCGAAGGCATTCATGGCCATAGGCGAGAGTTTTGCCAAGCATGAGACCGTGAAGCATTCCAGCCACGAATATGTTCGCGACACGGTCCACGTCAATTCGGTGGAGGGTTTCAATTCCCGCGTGCGGCGGACGATCGCCGGCGTCTTTCACCATATCAGCCCGCAACATGCCGACCTGTATTTCCATGAAATCGGCTTCCGCTGGTCTCAGCGCGTCGTGTCTGGAAGCGCCATTCGGAAAACTCGGCACGGCCGGGAAATCATGCGAACGCTCTGGTCACGGGTGCCGCCAGCGCTGCAACTGCCGACTGTCTTTCGCGCCGCCACGGGACGTCAGATGCGCCGAAGCCCCGATGGCGGCATCACTATCAAATCGGCCGTAGCTGTCTTTGGTTGATAAAGGCCAACAACGCTAAGGGAGAACAAACGGTGATTTTCTTGGGTGCTCGTTTTGAAGGACTGTCCCGGGTCTGCTCGCATCAACTTTGTCGACCACCGGAAGGAGCAAGGAGCGCCCTTTGCTGACCTTCATGGCGCATCTACAACCTGCCGTTCGCGCTATGACTTGACGCGACCCATTCGAGACGCCGGGGGCGATGGGAGGAATGACTGCGGAACCCTGGGCAGCGGTCGTTTCGGGCCATGGGAGAACCCGTTCGATCCAGACCGGTTACTATGCCAGCATGCAGAACCGCAGCCTGACACCATCATGTGGATACGGGATTTGGCGGCAGTCCTCGCAGCCTCGACATGTCCGCGGGGTATTAGAGCTGGAACTCAGCCGAAAATTCAGCTCCATCAGGATGCAGCGTAAGCCGGGAGCTGCCCTTCAGGGTATGGCGGAACGCGGCCTCCAGGACGCTCGTGCCGTAGCCGGTGCGGCTGGGGCTGATTATGATCGGGCAGCGTTCCCGCCAGCGAAACATTACACGCGTCGCGCCCCCTTCGCCCGCCTGCACCGTCCATCTAATCTCAACTCGCCCCTCAGGCGAAGCAAACGCGCCATGCTTGACTGCGTTGGTGGTGAGTTCGTGAACGGCCATTGCGAATGCCTGGACCGCATCTTGCGGTAGCGCGATTGCGGGGCCGTCGAGATTGAAATTCCCACCTTCCCGTCCGCCATGCGCCTGCAGCTCCAGCCGCAGAATTTCGGACATATCAACACTTCCTTTCGGCGCGCGCACCAACAGATCCTGCGTGCGTGCCATGGCACCGAGCCTGCTCTCGAAGGCTCGGCCGAATTCCTCAAGCGAACCACTGTCGCGCAGCGTTCGTCTTACCAGCGCATCGACGGTGGTGAGGACGTTCTTTATCCGGTGATGGAGCTCGCCAACCTGCGTTTCCCGCTCCTTCTCCATGAGGCGCTGCTCGGTGACGTCGCGGATCGCCAGCAGAATGAGGTCGAGGTGGTCGAGGCGTCGCCCGTTGAGGAGCATGACGCGGCGGCCGACGTGCTCAAAATGATGCTCCACTTCCACATCATCGAAGGCGTTGTTGTTGGGCAGGACGTTCTCAAGCAGCTCTCTCAGACGCGGGATGTCTCATTGCCGATTGCCGAGCTCGTAGATCAGCCGCCCCTTAGTGTCGTCAGGAGACACCTGGAAGGCGTCGTAGAAGGGCTGGTTGGCGCGAACCACCTTCAGGTCCCAATCGAGCACCAGCAGCGCCTCCCGGGTACTGTCGATCAGCTTTTCCCCGAACTCGACGTGGCCTTCGAGTTCGAACCGGGCCTGTTCGGTCTCGGTGCGATCTGAGATGACCAAAAGGATCAGTTCAGGGCGGTCGCCCTCGGGCGGCAGCCGCCTCGCGTTCAGGATCATGATCCTTTTGCCGATCTCCGGGAACTTATGCTCTAGCCGGTAGTGCTCCACTACCGACTGCTGCGGCAGGATCTCTTCCAGGAGCCGACGGAGCTCGGGGATATTCCACTGGCCATTGCCGAGTTCGTAGATCAGGCGCCCGCGGGTCTCTTCGGTGTCGACCTTGAACAGCCTATAGAACGCCGAATTGGCTTCCTCGACCGTAAGGTCGTATCTTAGGACCAGCAGCGGCTGATCCATGGTCTGCAAGATCGCTTCGGCAAGGCCAGTTGAACCGAGATTGTACAACGGGGGTGGCCTGCTTTCCCCCGAGGATTTTCGGTTGCCCATGCGTTACAATGAACAGCAGATTGAGCCAGAGTCCAGTTGGATAGCTTCTTGTGAGCCCTACTTGATCGGAAACAGAAGGAATGGCCTCTTTCTAACGTCAACCGGTCTGCGGCGCACGCAGCCAGAAAAGTCGGCTCGCCGCCCAACCGCGACGAAGAACGCTCCGCGGCTGTACGGCAGAACGAATCCTTCGGCCGGCTCGGTCGCGCCATTTCGCGACATTCTGGCTGATTCTCCAAAGCTGATCTTCGCGCAACGGCAGCAGTCGACCTTCGCGATCGTCAGTCAAACTTCCAGCCTCCGCATTAACTGAAGAGTGCCACGATTCCATAACAGCAAGCAGCAATCAGCGCCGTAGAGGGCATGGCGATGACCCAGGCGATCACGATCGAGCCGGCTATGCCCCAGCGGACGGCAGAGATGCGTCGCGCCGCGCCGACCCCGACGATGGCGCCGGTGATCGTGTGCGTAGTTGAGACCGGAATACCGAGCCACGTCGCGCCAAACAGCGTGATCGCGCCACCAGTCTCGGCGCAGAAACCCTGCATCGGATTGAGCCGGGTGATCTTCGAGCCCATCGTGTGGACGATGCGCCAGCCGCCAAACAGCGTGCCGAGCGCCAGCATTGCCTGGCAGGTGATCACCACCCAGAAGGGCACGTAGAACTCGCCCCCGAGCATGCCCTGCGAGTAGAGCAGCACCGCGATGATGGCCATCGTCTTCTGCGCATCATTGCCGCCATGGCCGAGCGAATAGAGCGACGCCGAGACGAATTGCAGGGTGCGGAAGGTATTGTCGACGGCGAACGGCGTCTGGCGCACGAAAATCCAGGAGACGGTGAGTATCAGCACCAGAGCCAGCACGAAGCCGGTGAGCGGCGACAGCACGATGGCCGCGACCGTCTTCAGCAGCCCCGACCAGACGATGGCGACGCTTCCCGCCTTGGCGACAGCCCCGCCGACCAGCCCGCCGATCAGCGCATGCGAGCTCGACGAGGGTATGCCGTAGAGCCAGGTGATGATGTTCCAGGCGATTGCGCCGACGAGCGCCGCGAACACGACCTGCGGCGTCACGATGTCGGCGCTGACGATGCCCCTGCCGATGGTCTCGGCGACGTGGAGACCGAAGAACAGGAAGGCTATAAAATTGAAGAAGGCCGCCCAGAAGACTGCATATTGCGGGCGCAGCACGCGCGTCGAGACGATGGTGGCGATGGAATTCGCAGCGTCATGCAGGCCGTTCAGGAAATCGAAGAACAAAGCGACGCCGATCAGGCCGACGAGAAGCGGAAAGGCGAGAGTCGGGTCCATCCGCTCAAACGTTCTCGATCACGATGCCGCTGATCTCGTTGGCGACGTCTTCGAAGCGGTCGACCACCTTTTCCAGCTGGCCATAGAGCTCGCTGCCGACGATCCACGCCATGGCGTCGGTCCTGCCGTGCCTCTGGAACAGTTCCTTCAGGCCTGCGTCGTGCAGCCCGTCGGCGCGCTCCTCGACCTTGGTGATCTCCTCGGCAACGGCGCCGAGCCGTGTGACGTTGGCGCCGACTTTTTCCAGCAGCGGGATCGCCTCGGCGGTCAGATGCGCGGCCTCGACGATGACGGCGCCCATCTCGCGCATACGCGGCTCGAAGCTCGTTTGCTCGAACAGCCTCACCATCTTGACCACCTTGTGCATCATGTCGATGGCGTCATCCATCGACTGGATCAGGTCCTTGATGTCGCCACGGTCAAAAGGGGTGATGAAGCTCTTGCGCACGGCGAGCAGCACCTCGCGGGTGACCACGTCGGCCTGGTCCTCGAGCTCGACGATCGCACGGCTATGGCGCTCGACGCCCTCGCCGCCATCGAGCAGCTTCTGCAGCGCCTCGGCGCCGGCGACGAGGATGCGGGAATGGCGCTCGAACAGGTCGAAGAACTTGTCCTCGCGGGGCAGAAGCGCACGAAACCAACCGAGCATGTTTTATCCTGTAGCGTTCAGAGATGAGCAAGTTCAGGCGCTATAGATTCCAGTAGGGCAGCCAACTCCGGTTCATCGACCAGGAGTGCTGCTTGGTCCGGCTTAAGCCAGGCCCGTCTTCGATACTTCTGCTCCTTCCATTCATCCAGCTCCTGCTGCACGTGAAGCGGGTATACTTCAACGGTTACCGGGACAAACGTGTCCTTCAATCGTTTCCAATAATGGAAGCTGCCAACGGATTGCTCATGCAAAGTGCCTACTACTCCGGCTTCCTCACCCGCCTCTTGAGCTGCAGCCTCGCGGTCTGGTCGACCCTTCATCGGCCACCCCTTGGGCAAGATGAAGCGGCCCGTTTGCCGAGACGTTAGCAGCAAGATTTCAGTGTCTCCGTCTGCAGCGCGGCGATAAGGCAAAGCGGCAACCTGTGCGATGGGCTTACCACGGCGCGCTCGCTTCCCCAGTTTCTTTTTCTTCAAAGGCCCGGCCATCCATTTCGCTGAGACCTTAGCCCGTATTGTCGGTAGCTGGCTAAATTTTTTGCGAAAGCCGCAGCTAGGTTCTTGGACGAGTCCGACGTCGCCCTTTGCACGCAAAACGGTTCTTCCTCACTTTGTGTGGAGCGGCGGCAGCATTCGCCCTCTCAGTCTCATAATTGGCGGAGTTGCTCTTGAGGCGCGCGCCGGCGAGTTCGAGGAGCGCCTAGGCTATCTCGTTCTCGGTCCAGCCGGATTCCGCTGCCCGCTCAGCCAATTGCTGGAAGGCGGGTTCCAAGGCGAGCTGGCATTGAAGGCCGCGATCCGGATGGTCGACCGGGCAGCTTGGTTCCACGATCGCAACGCTCGATCGCTTCATTGCAGGCCATGGGCTCTCGCCCCTCTTCCTTAGCCACACGAGGCGCGCCAGCTCACGTGTCGTTGGTGCGCGCCACGGCAACCGCTTCATCTTGTCAACCAGCCGCTCCAGCGATCCTGCGCGTTCCAGCTCCGCAAAGAAATGATGCGGCGTGACGCTACCGAGCCGGTGCATCTCGGCCAGGTTCCACACATATGGATAGTCGACCATGAAATCGGATCGAGGCGAGGCCTTGGACGGTTCAGCCTTGGTCAGGATGCCGCCGCCCACGAGCCGATCAGCCTTCTCGATGATTTGGCGCACCCTCAATTTCGACAGGCTATGTTCTTGCGCTAGGTCGGCGAAACTCTTGGTTGTCCGCCCCCCTTGCAAACCCTACCCGGCCACATCGGCGCTTGGAAGACAAGACTCACATCATGGCGTACGTCCGCTGCGAAAACTGACATATACGATCAGCGACTTCTGGTCTCGGCACCGATGCGGCCGACGGCGGTTATGTGAATACGAAATATGCTGGCGATCACCATGATCGTTGTTGACCGCCGACCTCGCGAATGTCGGCTTCGACGGCACACCGGGCTCTCGGCAACGTTGAACAATTCCGTTTGAAGATGTTTGATTTCGTCGTCGAGGCTCGATCCATCAGGATCGGTGTCGACGAGTCTTTATTTTGAGGAACCCATATTCGTTTGACTCGCGCAATTCGCTGTACGGCGTATCATCGCAAGCGCGGGATTGCCACATCCTGCGAAGTGCCCGCTTTGCTGGAATCGATTTTGCGGAAGTAAAAAGGCCCCGGCGCTGGGTCGGCGCGCAGGGCCTTCAGGCATGTACGAGCTACCAGCATGTCCAGTTATGATCGTGCGCTATCATAATGAACAAACGCTGAATGATCGCTAGACGCCTGGACCACTCTGCTGCTGAGGAGCGCGGGGGCTGCCGCCCATTCTCCGTTATCCCGCGAACAATTCTTTGTACCCTGTCGTCACCATCCAGTTCGCCCGATCGAGATGGCTTCGCGCGGCTTTGCGGGCGCGCTCCGGTTCCTGTACCGGATCGATGCCGAGGATCTCCTGCGCCATCTCCTCATAGCTGGCATCATCAGCGGCCGCATCCAGGAACCCCAGGTACAGCGTGTGGTGCTGCTTATCGTACGTGGTCAGGCTGTCGGACCATGGCACTTCTTCCTGGATTGCCGGTTTCGTTCCGACTTTCATGGCAGTTCGGTACTCCATCATTATTTCAGTGGGATATTCCTTCGACAGGTTAGCCAAAGCAGACAGCAATCATAGTCCTAGATGACAATCCCTGGTCTCTCGCAAATGTCCCGCCGCGGCCGTGCTTCGGGACAGCTTCAATATTCTGCCGCCCAGCCCAGGCTCAACGGCGGCAGATCCTCGAGTTCCCTCCGTGTGGACGGCGTGCGCGCGAGGCGCGGCAAACTTGCAGCGATGCCGAGATGAACGAAATTCATGAGCGCGCGTCCAAGCTCTCAATCGCTGCGCAGAAGCTTTGCTTCGAGCGCGGCTGCCACAAAAGCACGCCGAGCGACTGGTGGATGAGCCTCACCTCGCAACGCCTGCAGACAGGCGTCCATTGCTGCCTTGCGCTTCGCGGTCTGACGATGGAGATGCCGCAGCAGGATGTTGGACGCGTCATTGACATCGAACACGACACGCTCCGAACTGTGACGGCTGACTTGAACAACGACTGGCCTTTCAAATCTGCTCGAGCCGGTCATCACCCCCCCTCTACACCCAGCGGCGACAGCCTCGCTCGCATTTATTTCCTTAACCGAAATATTCGGCTGCACCCTCGCAGCTAAACTCGGTCGCTGGCGTCCAAGAGATCGTCATGAGCGCTGTCTGGTTCATGTCGGGTGGCGCCGGTTGGCTAGCTCAATCTCGACAATGTCGCCTTGCGCCAGTGTCGCACAGTTGGTGGAAGCCTACGCCTGCACCTTTCCGCCGCCCGCCTTGCACGCAGCGATCCACTGCATGGCGGAGGTTGGGTCTTCCGATATCGCAACTCGCTTTGCAAAGCCGACAAAGGCATTGCTGGCAGCGTCTACCGGTATGTGCCCAGCATATGCATCACAACATGCCCTCAGGGCGGTCTCGTAGGTCAGGTCTCTGCGATCCTCGGGCCACTCATTGAGAAAATCGAAAGCGTCCGCAAGACTGGCAATCTCTTGCACGATATAGCTGGCTCGCTTCACGAAAATGGGGCTGCTAAAAGCCTCAGCGTTCATTCGTTCCCCTCCACCCGCTCCATAGATGCGTGATCTGCATCCTCGGAAAGCAGTTCGGCTGCGCATCGCCGCGAAGTCCGGCGAAACCTGCTCAGGTATCTATCTTCCTTCCTGGCCTGATCTGAGGAGAACATACCCCCGGGTGCCGTCATTCCCTAACGGCGGATGAGCCACACAAATTGAAAGGCCCCGTTTAACTGCCGAGCCACAATATGACCGCCTGCGAAGTGAGGGGCCCGCATCAACTGCCCGATGACCGCCGACGCAACCTCGCAGCTTCGTGAGATCTGACTGGCTGACAACTATTTGCCAAGACATTCCTGATGCGGCGGCTATGCACGGAACTGAGCATCTGTTCAGGGCCACGGGTGTGCTATACGGCTTTGATGGCTATTGGTTCGGTGTTGCGCCGGCGCTGGCTGCCGGAAAAGAGCTTTCCATCCTATGCGTATTTGCCGGGCAGGCAACCGCATCCCGTGCGCGACCCCGCGGGACATAGCTACAATAGCGAAGCCATGCCGTTGGCGGCAGAGGCGTCGCTGGACTCAGACATATTCCTTTGGGGTCTCGACCTCTTCAACCATGGTTATTACTGGGAGCCCATGAGGCGTGGGAGGGTCTGTGGCAAGTTGCAGACCGAGGCGCTCCGCTTCGGACGCTCTTCAAGGGATTGATCCTGTTATCGGCGGCCGGCGTGAAGATCCGCGAGGGCAAGCAGGCGGCGGCGATGCGTCATGCCGGACGCGCCGCGGCGCTCCTTCGTCGGCTGAACACGGCGGATCATACCTTCGAGCGTGCGCTCGGCATGTCACCTGCAGCGCTCGCCGAATACGCAGAAGCCGCGGCACGGATCCCGGCAGCCTTGCAGGCGACAGCGCTCGGTCAGCCCCAACCCGTGTTTGACTTCATTCTCGGACCAAGCTCCGGCGAAAGGCCGATCAGCTCGCAAAAAAACAGTCATGACGAACGATCGAATGCCAGGTTTCGTTCATCTGGCCGTATTTTCGTGTAACGCGGAATTTCGTCACGTTTCTTTCGGAATTACAAAAGCTCAAGACGGCATGACTGCATATCGGTTCCGGCGCCTGGCAGCCGAAACGATTTCCGGGGCGAACGCCTATTAGCAATGGCTTATGGCGATACTTGCTGACGAGACAATTTATTGCCTTCAGCCACCACCACTATGTAGCAAGACTTCTGCTGTTCCGATCAAGAAATCGGTGATGGCGGACTACATCATCTGCCTTGACGATGGAAAGAAGTTCAAATCGCTAAAGCCCCATCTGTCGACCCACTATGGCCTCACGCCGGACGAATATCGCGCCAAATGGGGCCTGCCGGCGGACTATCCCATGGTCGCGCCGAATTACGCCGCTGCGCGCTCGGCCTTGGCCAAGACCATGGGTCTCGGCCGCAAACCAAAAGAGTCGGAAACGCCGGCGCCGGCGAAGCGGACCGGCAATAAGGTCGCAGCTTGACTTTATCTCTCGAGGGTCGTTCTGGAGCGCAGGAGGTTCGAGCGCCCGCAGTAGATGAGTTGGTCGCCCAAACCCTCCTGAAGGCGTTGCAACCTGACCAGATCGCCATCGCCAACGCTGCGCTCGACGAGATTGCGGAGGAAACGCGGAGCCTCGAGAAACAATTGGCGCTACGGCGGGAACGTGCGCGGTATGACGCCGAACGGGCTCGACGACAATACGACACCGTGGAACCGGAAAATCGTCTCGTCGCCAGAACCCTGGAAAAGGCATGGGAAGACAAGCTGCGCTTGGTCGATGAGATCGAGCAGGAATATCGTCGGTGGAGCGACCGAGAGCCCTTGGTGTTACAGGCACAGGATCACGCGGCGCTTCAGGAACTCGCCGAGAATTTGCCGGCTATCTGGCACTCAGAAACCGCCCAGCCAGAAGACCGCAAACGTATCTTGCGCTTCATCGTGTAGGAGGTCCTTCTCGACCAGAAGAAGATACGCGGCCAGGTCGCCATCAGGATTCTTTGGCAGACCGGCGCAACCAGCGAACATCAAATCGAACGCCGAGTTCAATCTTGCGATCGAGACTATTGCGAACTCGAGCTTGTACGTGAGCGGATCACGGAACTCAATGCTGCGGGCGATATGGAAAATCGCCAAAATATTGAATGCCGAGGGCGTCCGCTCGGCGCGAGGCAAGCTGTTCAGCTATGAGAACATCTGGCTCTTACGCCACCGTTGGGGAATCCCCACAGCAAAGATCAACATCCGCCGCGCTGGCCTGATGGAACCTACTCTGTACAGGGCGCAGCCGCTGGCGTGGCGGCTCAAACCATCTTCGACTACCTCGCCCAGGGCCTTGTCCACGGTCGGCAAAGCACGAAAGGCCAGCCTTGGCAGATCAGCCTTTCCAGCGACCAGATCGTTCAACTTCAACGCCGACTGCAACGGACCAGGCGATCAAGGAAAGGTGCATCATGAAGCATTTCGCGGATCCCGTGGTGGCAACCGCGATCCTTGATCGCCTGCTTCATCATTTCGACAGTGATCACCATCCGCGGCGACAGCTACCGGCTTCGCGAAAAGCGTCGTTCCGGCCTATTGCAGAAGGCCGGAACGACGCTCGAGATCAAGGAAACCGCAAACAATGAGAGGGGGGTCAAATCTCCAGTTCGCCCGGGGAGTCAAATCCTTACTTCGCTTGACATATGTAAAGTATTTGTAACGTGAAATTCACTGAAAATCACCTTATGAACCGCAGTGGCGTTGTAGACACGTGGCGAAACGGCGCGCCGAAGATGCGTCGGATCTCAACCTTGAGGAAAGATTATGCTGGAGAGAATACCGCCACTCGCTACCTTGCCCTCGAAAACTTCGCGTCGAACGTGCGGTCATATTCGCGGCCCTTTCTGTAGTGTTTAGGACGGCTTGAGGAGCCATTCTCGAGGACGAGAACGGTCGCGAGTTTGTCGGCTCTCTATCCGGCGCGGACATTTAACTACGGTCAACGATCCTGATTTGCTAAGAGACGCGATCCTAGGCCTGTCTGTCCGAAAAAGGGCATGATGTTGGGGCTTGATTGCAACACGGGCAAGCTGGCCGAGCACACGGCTGGCAGGACCCGGTCTGCCGGTTGTCCCACGGTGACAACTGCGCCTTGTGCGGCGTTGCTCTCGCGAAGAAACGAACGCCGTGATTTGCCGCCTCACCCGTTCGACGCGCTGCACAACGTCGACCCAATTGGCTCTGGAGTAACGGATGCACATCGCACTGACATCGGCTATCCGACCAAGCACGACTATGATCTCGCGGAGCGACACAGATTCAGCCTGATTACGCCGGCGTCGCCAACCCAATAGCGTTGACAATCGGCTCGATATCGGGAGGCGTGGGTCGCCTCGGTGCCAAGCAAGTCCCGTTTTGAAGGTCGCATAGGGAAGAACGCCCAGAGCCGGAGATCGAGTAGGTGGGTATTAAGCAGGGTGGATGTTCGTCCGGCTGGAAACGTAGCAGAAGCACTTCTGGCAAGAGCGCACTTACCCGCCGACAGTTCCGAAAAACTTCAGCGCTTTGTAATGCCTTGCTTACCTCGACGCCGCTGTCTTTGCCTTACACGGTGACATGACCAGCCTTGTTTACGCGAAAACATTTATGCTGGTTTATCCAATCGAACTTGAAACGGGTGGAAGTTGCCTTGTCCTGACGGGTTTGGTCGAACAATCGTAAGCGCTGCTCTCAGGCAACGGCCTTGAGGTCCGCCTTTGTGACGGAGATCGTCGATCCGGCTGTTGGGATGATGGGCGGGGCGCACCGCCGGTAATTAAAACGGTGCTATCGATCCAACAGGAGCCGAAAATGGAACAGAAAGCACCAATCCGAGGCTCCAGGCCGTTCCAGGTGACCAGTCAGCAGGTACTAGCAATCGCCATCCCGATGACGCTCGCATACCTCACGACGCCGCTGCTCGGCCTCGTCGATACGGCAGTAGTCGGCCGACTCGGCGATGCAGCTTTGATTGGAGGTCTTGCGGCCGGAGCGGTGCTCTTCGACATCGTCTTCGCAACCTTCAATTTCTTGCGCTCCGGCACGACTGCGCTAGTAGCCCAGGCTTTCGGGAGAAACGACTCTCAGGAAGAGAGGGCGGTCTTCTGGCGGGCCTTTGTCATCGCCGCGATTTCGGGCCTGGCTTTGGTTTTGTTTTCGCCGTTGATTGCCACGGCTGGTGAATGGTTCATGAACGCGGGACACCTTGTGACCGCTACCATGGATCTCTACATCCGCATCCGCCTTGTTGCGGCGCCTGCCGCCCTCATCAACTACACCATTCTCGGCTATCTCCTAGGTCGCGGCAATTCAGCCCTCGGACTTCTTCTGCAACTTCTTCTGAACGGGATGAATGTCGCCCTTTCGATCTTCCTAGGTCTTTATCTCGGCTGGGGTGTTGCAGGCGTCGCTTGGGGAACCGTCTTCAGCCAAGCCATCGCCATGATTGCCGGCATGACGGTCCTGTTGAGAAGCTTCCGTGCGATGCCGGAGATGTCGCACCAGCATACGTTCAAAATGGTGGCGATATGGCGGATGCTTCACCTCAGCGGTGACATAATGACCCCGTCCTGCGTGCTCTTAGGCGTCTACATGCTGTTCGCGCGACAGGGCGCCCAGCTTGGTTCGTTGACCCTCGCCGCCAATGCGGTGCTGATGCATATATTCATGGTTGCGGCCTATCTCCTGGAGGGATTTGGGGCAGCCGCCGAACAGCTCGCTGGGCGAGCTGTTGGCGCAGGTTATCAGCCGGCGTTCTCGCGAGCCATCAGGCTGACAGCAGGTTGGGGATTCGTGCTTGCGGGCCTTGCGAGTGTGGTGATCTTGGTATTCGGCGAACAGTTCATTGGCGCTATAGCAAAGGCAGCGGACGTGCGTGCCGAGGCGGCTCGCTATCTTCCCTGGGCCGCCTTCGGCGCACCAAGCGGCGTACTTGCCTTCCAGATGACCGGCGTCTTCTTGGGCGCAAGTTGGTGGGTCGACGTGCGCAATATGATGCTCTTATCCTTCTCAGCCTTTGTCACTGCTTTGTTCGTATTAGGCCAGATGTTCGGCAATCACGGGCTCTGGGCGGCTTTTCACATATTTCAGCTCGTGCGAGGGATAAGCCTGTTGCTGATCCTGCGTCGCCGCGCCGACACCACTTTCTTGGAATAACCACTCATCGTGCCGGGTTGCGTAAACAGACTTGCTACGCCGCGATCAGGATTTGCACGCCTTGCATAGATTCTCGAGCATGAGCGCGATCCCAAAGAGTTGGGCATCGGAGCCAGGCAATCCAACAATCTGCACAGCGACGGGCAGACCGCCGCTCGGTGAGGCGACCGGCAACACTAGCGCCGGCGCGCCTATCAGGTTGAAGAAGGAAGTGAACAACGTCAGCGAATTGCCAAGCGGAATAGTCTGCCCCGCAATCTCTACGCCGACGGTTCCGACCTGCGGCGCCGTGATCGGACACGCCGGCGTCAACAGGACATCGAAGGTCTGCATTGTCTGCGCAAACGCTCGCCTGTAAGTTCCCAGCATGCGCTTACACTGGATGTAGCTTTCTGCAGACAGAAACTGCCCAAGCACCATACCGCAGAGCATGTCAGCACCGAAACGATCGCGAGCGCGGGCGAGATTGGGGCCGTGATAGGTAAGGCTCTCGGCGAGCTGAATTGTCAAAGAGACCGTCCGGGCTTCAGACTGGTCGGGGAGTTCGATCGCGCCGAACGTTGCCCCCAACCGTCGCATGTGGGCCTTGGTCGCGAGGAACGCGTCGCGCACGGGCGCCTCGCAATTGTCCTCACAGCCCTCGACTAGCGCAACCCTCGGCGCCGCGCCTGGTTGCGTCGCCGGCGGGAGCTTCGCGATGTGCCTGACGACAAGCTCCAGGTCCTCAACTGATGTCGCGAGTACGCCCGCATGGTCCAACGACCAGCAATAGGGGATGACGCCATCGAGACTGATCAGGCCATAGCTCGGTTTGTACCCGGCGATGCCGCAGAGCGCGGCCGGAACGCGAACCGAGCCGCCAGTATCCGTGCCGAGCGCGAAAGGCACGATGCCGGCCGCCACGGCCGCTGCGGAGCCGCTGCTCGAGCCGCCAGCGAGCCTTGTCTCGTCATGCGGGTTGACGACCGTTCCGGCCCAGCGGTTCTCGCCGGTCGCGCCATAGCCGAATTCGTGGAGGTTCGTTTTCCCGATCAGAGCCGCTCCCGCCGCATCGAGCATGCAAATCGCTGCTGCCGACGAGTCCGGTACATTGTTCTCGAGCACCCTGCTGCCACCGGTGGTTCGGATGCCGCGCGTTTCGAACATGTCCTTCGCGGCGTACGGAATTCCGTCAAGCGGGCCTAGGACGCGGCCCGCCCTTCGGCGTGCATCGGACTTCACTGCTTGGTTTTGTGCGTGCTCAGCGGCCACCGTAATGAAGCTGCGCAACGAGGGATTGGTCCGTTCGGCCGCAGCGATGCATTCTCTGACAATATCGACCGCGGACCGGTTGCCGCTCTCGAGTGCGGCCACGATCGTCTTGATTGACCTTGGATCAGTCACGGCCAGAGTGTGATGCTTGCGCTACGTCGTCCGGCGCGACATGACCCAGGTCCCTGGCGACGATGCTGCGCAAATCCGAGAGTAAGCTCTCGAAACTGGAGATGATCCCGAAAGGAGACGTCACCAACTGCTCAAGATCGCCGTCAACCCATTGGCTGCCGAGAAACTCGGCGTTGATATACTTCAAGGTCTCTAGTCGCGGTTTTGCCATCGTTCCTCTCTCACACCACGGCAAGGCCGTGACCCAGATAACGCCGACATCGATCGCCCGCTTGAGTTGCAGCGCCTCCGGGAGGGCTGAACAAGCGGCTGCCCAGCGCGGTAGCCGACGGGGAATGTTCCCCGACCGCCGCGTCCTCGCACGGAGGCCGGACCGTAGATTATTCCTGTCCGCCTGAGGTCGGACAAGGTGCGATCGACCAACTTATCAAGTCGACGGCGTGCTGAAGTATGGCCGCAGTCTGAGCACGGCCGGGCGAAGCGGCAATTACATGCCCAATGCGATCTCGGTAGTCTCCCTTCCTGATGATCAGCGTCTTGGGTTTAATGTACAACTTCACCTCGGCGACACCTGGTACAGCAGCCGCCCGGTCGTCGCCATGGATCCAATCGAGTATGCCATCGCGATCAGCATCCAGGCACTGCGAGGCTGCAATGTGCGAATGCCTTCTGCACAAGTCCCATTCGTCGCCGATGACAAGTTTGATGTGCTCCTTGATGAGATCGATTCCGTAAGCCGCTTGAACCAGCCGAGGACTGGTCCCACCCGCAAGCCGCGGATTGACTTCAATGACGACTGGGCCACGCTTCGTCCACCGGAGTTCAACAGTGGTTGGCCCCCATCCAAGACCGAGAGCTCGCAAACAGCTCAGCGAAACATCGGCGATCCGCCTATGCTCGTCACCAGTCAGCGGGGCCGGGCAGGTCAAATGACGGAAGACGAAATGCGGTGGGGGGCCGAAGTCGCCGGCCTCAATTCCAATGACCTCATTTCCCATTATGTCAGCGCCATAGAATGGCCCTTGTGCGAATTCTTCGATGAGTATCCTCGGCGAAGACCGCCATATGTGTTTCCCGCCCAACAGATAGGCCGTATGATCAGCCAGCTCGTCGATGTTGCGACACAATCGGACTCCGCTGCTTCCGCTGCCTACGGCTGGCTTAAGAACCACTGGCAGCCCGATCTCTGCGGCAGCGCTTTCTACGTCCGTCGCATTCGCCGCCAACCGATAAGCAGGTATTGGAACGCCGGCCTTCGCGAGGAGCTGACGTTGAGTGAATTTGTCGCAGCATCGTTCAATCGATGCGGCGTTCGGTCCCGGTAGATCGAAATGCCGGCAGAGCTTGCCGACTGTCGCAGTGACCGACTCGTCGGAGCCCGTAAAGCCAGTAATGCCAGCAATGTTATAGGTCGCACCCAGCCGAGAACATTCATGGATGACCGCAGCGAGATCGTCTGTATCGACATAAACTGCCTCAATGCCTTCCGTCGCAATATAGTCGTACTGAGTTGGATCAGCCGACAGGGTAATTGGATGAACACCAAGACACTGGGCCGCTTTCGCGTATAGGAGACCAATACTCCTATGACCTTCAACCAGGATGAGCGCTCTTTTTGCCATTGGCTGTTGACTCCAACCTTGAGTGCTGTGCGGCAGTCCGAGCGTAAAACGGTATGAGCTTTAGCCGTGACTGATCTCAGACGCTATGGTGAACGTACCATCGTCAGCGATTTTCGTTCGCAAAGATTTTGTAAATGTATCTCAAAGCTCTGTTGCAAACGTTCTGATTTGCGGGCGGTGTGGCACGGAATTTCCGAGGGAGTCGACGTTCAAGGGATGCCACTTTAATCAGTCAGTCATCCTACTTTGCGTATGCCGGTACCTGGACCTGTCTAACGCGACTGGTCTAGTGTCTCATGTTTTCTGTCGAGGTTGAAATCGCGGCATGGGAACACCGGCGAAACCAAAGTGGCCCCGGCATCAGCTGGAAGGTCCTAGCCGTACAGGAATCCGCCCTCGTTTTCTTTTTCGATGTCAAAGTCACTGAGCATCGAGTGTCAGGGGGTCGTACCGCCATCAATCAGTTCTTTCACCCTCCGTTTGCGGTACATCTCGGCGCTCGCCCAGCGTTCACGTAACTCTGCGCATTTAAGCTGAGTTTCCCGAAAGAGCGACCTTGCTACAGAAAGCTGGGCGTCTGTTGACGCTTTGGCGGGTCCTCCGCCGAATTCCAGAGCCTCCTTGCATTCCTCAAGGCTCGCCGGCAACGCGCCGTCCAGATGGCAGGCCAGCTCGCCTCGGCGACTGACAAGGCAACTATCCTGCGACAGGCGTGCCGCTATCTCGCCAATTTGTGTATGGGCACTCCTGAAAGGAACCCCGCGCGCCGCCATTCGTTCGGCGGCAACAGTTGTCATCGCCAAGCCGTCCTCCAGATTATTGCGCATGGAACTAACGTTGAAAGACATGAACTTCACGATGAGCGATGTCAGGATGATGGCCCGCTTAAGAGCATCTTCCGCAAGGCCGAGTGGAGAGCAGCCGTAATTACTTGATTCGATCGAGTTGCTGAAAGGCGCTTTGCAGGTTGCGGACGCCGCAGAAACGTATGCGCCCATCACGGTGCTTGCAGACCCTTTGATATGCTCAAGAAGATATGGGTTCTTCTTTTGAGGCAGCATGGAAGAGCCCCCTGCGAGATTGCGTGGAACATCGATGAGGGCGAACTCGCGAGTCGTCCATACCTGCAGATCCTGGGCTACGCGACTGAGCAAAATTGAGACACTCGTGAAGAGTGAAAGGCCATTTAGATGGAGATCTCGGCTTGCGACCGCATCGAGAGAGTTGAACGAAGGCAGTTCGAAGCCCAGCAGGCTAGCGGTTTCTAAGGGGTTGATCGGTATGCTGGTTCCCCCGCCGGCACCCGCGCCCATAGGGCAACTCCTGATGTCCTCCAGCAGGCAATGAAGTCGCCGGCGCTCGCGCGCGAGAGCAAAGAAGACTCCAAGCAGGTAGTGTCCGGGGGAGCCTGGGAGTGCGATTTGGTACTGACTATAGAGCGGGGCTACAAGGTTCGATGCCTCTTCGGCTCGCTCAAGCAGGGCATCCTGCGCAATTCCTATCTCCCGCGAGACGGAGGACACGGCTTCCCGAAGGGCCAGCAGAGAAATTGTCGCGTTCAAGTCGTTACGAGACCTCGCCAGATGTAGCCATCCGGCCGTGTCTTCGCCTGCTCTGGCTGCAAGTTCGGCCTCATAGGCAAGATAAAGGCCACGCGGAGCATCGCGGCCATCCAAGGATTTGAAGCCTTCGCCTTGGAGATCCAAAATAGACGTAAGCAAGTCTGCGGCCACAGCTCGGCTGACCAAGCCGTGACCGGCGAGCATTACAAGATGCGCTTCGTCGATGGCAGCCTGGAATTGCAGGAGCCGACCATCCCGCGAAATTTCGATGGGCGGGGCGAGCAGCTTCATTGCTTCAGGATGCAAGGTCCATGTTACCTCACTTAACCCGGCGTCTCGATTGTTGTCCGGTTCGCGAGTAGGTGTTTCTATGTCAAGCATAATGGAATCGATCATACGTTCCGCTGCTGAGGCAGCGACATTTACTTTATCGGCGACGCCCACTGCATAGGCGACTCGGTCTCTGAAATCGCCATTGATTTGTATATCCTCTCCCTCAGATTTCAGAAGGCCTACCTCGGGAGTGTTTGGCCCTAGCTTTTCAAAGAAAAACAAGCGCTTGATCTTCCCAGACCGATGAGCAAGCTTGAAACGAATGGCCGCGGCATTCTTGCACGCTCGAAGCGGTACGAACGCTTCTCCGGAGTAAAGCTTAATCATCATGTCCAGGATTGACGTGTCGAAGGCGTGGGAGAGCATAACCGGAATCATCCCTCCCGCCAGCCTGGGATTGACCTCAATGATGACCGGGCCGGACTCCGCTATGACGAATTCCACATGAGCCGGTCCGAAGTCCAGACCCAATGCCGATACTGCACCTGCTGCAAAAGAGGCCAGCTCGTCTCGCAACGTCTCCGGAAGCTGGGCCGGAAAGTCGTGCCCAATCTCAACGAAACAGGGCGGCGCCCCCTTGTGCTTGGCAATAATGCCAAGGCAGTGCAGCGTTCCATTATATGCGATGAGTTCTGCAGAGTACTCCTCACCTTCAACGTATTGCTGGATAAGGATTTCCGGACTGTGCAAGTCTACTTGGTCGAGCAACACTCGTTTTGCTCCCTCGAATGCCTCTACGGCTTGTGAGGTGTTTTCGCAAAGGCGTACACCGCTACTGCCGCTTCCTGAGACCGGCTTCACGACGACGGGAAATATTGTTTGAACGAGAGCCTTCTCTACGTCTCTGACGGAGCTGACCAGACGAGTTTCAGGCACTGAAATGGATTGTCGCCGCAACTCCATCACTTGTTTCCATTTGTTCCGGCAATTAGCTATCGCCTCCGGGCGCGCCGCTGGCAGCCCGATTGCCTTCGCGACTCTGGATGCTGTTTCTACAAAATATTCGGACGACGAAAATATGCCTGCCAGCCCTGTCAGTTTGGCGGCGCACCGGATGATTTCATCTGGTTTATACGTTTCAGCTTCAATTACTCGCGCGCCGCACTCCTCTAGGAAGGTGTAGCGGCTGGAATTTCGTGTAACGAGATATGGCTCATAACCCAAAGCCCTAGCCCGCTTCATCAATAGCTTACCAGTGCCGGTCGTGTTGCTTTCCACGAAAAGAAAACTATTCTGATCCATTACACCCTTCCAACGCGCTCAAGACAGCTTCCCGGGTTTTGCGCTTCCAACGATATCGGTTCCATGGCGGGAGAGCAGTCGAGGGATGCTCCTCGCTAGCCGGAGCATCCAGAAGAACACCTTCAAGTACACATTCGTTTTGCCTGAGCCACTCCTGGTCGTACACAGCTTCGGCGTAGCGGTGACCTTCATCAGGGCATATGACCACAACGGTTTCCTCTGGATGCTGTCGAGCGCGCCAGCGCCCTACGATATAGCTCGCGCCTGAGGTGGGACCGGCAAAAATGGCGTGCCGCTCATGGAGGGCCTGCGTTGCAGCAAACGCAAGCGAAGCCGACGTGAAATGTACCTCGTCATACAGCTCATGCTTCACGTTCTTTGGGACGAGGCTGTTCCCCAGTCCCCGCAACTTCCGTTCGCCGTCCGACTGGCCAAAAATGACACTATTGAATGTGTCCACCCCAATCAGGCGGGCTCCAGGGGCCTTTTGGCGTAAACGCTCTATTGTTCCGCAAGTTGAGCCGCCTGAACCAACAGAGCCAACCAATGTCACATCGCTGCCGAGCAATTCCGAGATCTGGTCAGCGAAACACCGGTACGCTGTCGGGTTGTCCGGTGTTTCGTACTGCCGGGGCCAGAAATGCGACTCACCCAATTGTCTCATTCTGGCGTGCATGGCGTCGAGGCGGCTTCTCTGATACCCACCCTCCTTTGCCTTTTGAGTTACGATGAAAACCTCCACGCCTAAGGATCTCAGCCTGTTTTCCAGTCCCTTATCCATCACTGGGTCGGTGAATATCTCGAGCGCAAGTCCATATTCTCGGCACACTACAGCCAATCCCAGCGCAAAGGTCCCGCTAGATGTCTCCAACACTATCTTGTCATGCGTCAGAGTCCCTCGAGCCACTGCTTGCCCGATAATATACTTGGCCGGGAGAAGCTTCATGAAGGCAAACTGCGCGAGATAAAGGTTCGAGCCACACCGAATAATGTGAGGAAGGGCATAAGCCGCGGAATACTGGGAGAATGGCAGGGGGGCGCGGTCAAGGTTCATGTGGGCAACGCCGCTAGTTCATGGTTAGGTATATCGTTGGCGATTTGCCGAATAGCGAAACATGGTGGACCACGGACCGGAGTTTCTGCGAGAATTCGGGCGCCCTTCGATCAAGCATGATCCCAATCATGGTACCGCTGTGCGCGACTATGACCCCGAGCGCACCCGTCCCGTCCGATGCTTTCAGCATCGAGTTCAGATGCTTTTTCGGAGCCCGCTCCTGATGTAGGAGCGCGCTGGCTGTAGCTATTCTGCCCATGGTGACCGTGTCCCCTCGCGGAATGGCTATGCGCGCGCGATCGAGCAATTCACAATACTGCGCTCTCTGACTAGCTTTGACTTCACCTCGACGTTGATCATAGTGTATCGTTTCGACCGTGCCACCCTCATCGATTCCAACCACGGCGAGCGGCGGCATTTGTCCTAGGAAAGATAAAAGGCTACATGATCGCTGGTGATATGCGACCACGCCGGGATACATTACTCCGTCAGAGGGCTCGATCTCCGCCATTAGTTTCTCCATCAATGATGTCGGCACTCTGCGTTTGAAGCTGGAGGCGATCGACCGTGCGGTCGCCACAAGATCCGCAGACGAACTTGCAAGTCCCTTGCCTTCCGGTAGTTCAGATTGCAGAAGTAGATCTCCTCCCGAGACGCCGAGCGCAATCACGAGATTCTCGGCCAGTCGTTGAGCTTTGATTTTGTGTGGCGGGTAGACGGTTACAGATCGGGTGCCTGGGATGGGCATAAATTTGGCCCGTGCAAAGAGCGCGATGGGCATCGTAATCAAGAAATGGGAATCATGAGAATGGGGACTAACCGGCAACTGGCCTTGCAGTAACTCGCCAAATGTGCCGCAGCAAAGTGCAATACCGTCACCGGAATGGACTCCGGGCTGCCCGTGCTGCAGGGCAACCTCGGCCGCCACTTCGGCATCAAACCTCTGGTGCAGCATGTATGGCCTCCAAAGCTCATCGGCCGCTGCTTCACTAATTTTTGTCGTATTGAGGCTCGCCGTGCATCCTGAAGGAGCGACGCGATAGGTGGAATCCTGGTTCATCATGTCACTTCCGCTCAATCGAGGAGTGTGAGGCTCGAGCCATCAGGGCAAGATCGAGCTTCAGTTAAATCCGACATTAGCCTGTTGCCTATTAACCGCGACGTCAGGATTATTTTGACATTGTGCGGCGTTAAAGGGTGAAAACTTCTGTTAAGTTTCTTTGAAGGATCTGTTGCAACCTTAAAAGCGAAACCTTGCGGGGTTTGGACCCGCGGAGGGTTGTCGCCTGATTTGCGAGGAGCACAGGCCGATGAAGTGGAACAACAGCGATGCCGGTCATGAAGACGGTTACGAAGGTGACCATTAGTGCGTGTCGATGTGATCACCGGTTTGGCAGGCGGGCAACCCTCGTCAGGCTATTCGTCGACGCTCCAAGCGCGGATCGGCCCCTGACGCTCAATGGCCGGCACAACCTGCGCCCGCACGATGCCAAGCACGGCATCGTCCGACCAGTCGCTTTGTCACGAAGTGATGCGGAGACTGGTGTGTCGCCCTGTAGGCACACCCGTGCCGCCATCCGCTCAACGCTCCTGCACTCGCCCAGCAAAAAGCAGCCCGGTGCAATACGCCCTTCCAGAGTCACCCGGAGGCGAGCGTCTCGACATAAGCTCAAAACGCGATTCACTCGTTTCGACCGTCTTGGAGATCCATTCCTCCGTCCTCCTCGCTGTCCATGTTTGGGCATCGGCGTACTCGGGCAGATCTGCAGATCTGGTCGCTGCTTTGTTGACTTCTCGAGCACTCGCAAAGCCCAGTAATGCGCATCCTCGCCATCGAGGAATCTGCCATCGTTCAAACACTGTGCCGGCGTAAGGACGCTCGCCTCCTGCAAACGCAGCACCTCGTCTTTAAACGTCATTGCCTGCGTATGGCTCTTGCAGGTATTAGCAATCACGAATCCGTTCGGACGCGTGAGGCGCGCAAGCTCGCGCAGCCCATCCGGGTGGACATGTCCAAGTGTGAAGACGCCGCAGCAGACAATCATATCATAGCTTGCGCTCGCGTATTGTGAGAGGGACCTATTTAGGTCAACCTCGCCTTCAACGTGGCGATAAACCCCGGTTTGGCGCGCCATTTCGGCCATTGTTTCCGACAGGTCGAAGCCGACGATGAAGCGGAAGCCGATATGGTCCAGTTGCACGCCAACAAGGCCTGTACCGCACCCCGCGTCTAGAACTGCAGTCGCGGCTCTATCACCGCCAATATACGCAGCCTGTAAAGTGCCCGCCATTTCTGCCACGATCGAGGGGCCGCAGTAGCGTTCGCCCTCCATGTCCAACTCGTAGGAGTCTGCCCATTCAAAATAGTGCTGCGCCAATAGATTGGCGTCACCCTTGAGCGCATGTGACGCCTTAATCCGCTTTTGCGCAGCTTGTCGGATCGCGTTCTGTTGATCAACGGCTTTCATGGATTCTCCGCTAATATGTGAGCTTGCCAGTTTCCACTGCGACTTGTCTGCCCGAAAAATTCGCCCCGACCGCTGCAGATGCCGCTCCGGGAATTCCAACATCTCTCAAGAAAGGTTATCTCCGTTGACCTAATGCGTATCCTCTCTCGGTTTCCACCTGATTCATCATTAAACTTTTGTTATTATTTTCACTTTCAAATTAGATTGACGGGGGCCCGTCCGCGCCTCCAGATGAATTCAGCTGGTCCCGGTCCAGAACGCTTGGGAAATAGTTCAAGTTTTTTCCCGTGACTTCAACGGAAACCGGAAGGGAATAGCGTTGTAACCGTCCCGCTGGGCTCGAAGGGCGTGCCCATTGATTCCGCGACTCAATCGAGACGGGGAAGCCGCAAAGCAGCTTCGTTCTGTGCCGGTGAAATTCGTTGCAGTCCGACTCGAAACTCAACTGCGGACGCGTGCGTAGGATGGCTCCAGCACAGCGCCGGCGTGATCGCTCCGGATATTAGAGGGCGTTGTAGCCACTGTAGGCATCGGCCTGGAGAATGGCGGCGAAACCTCGAAGATGCCGCTCGTGATGCGCCTGTCGTCGATCGCACGAGGCGTAGTAGAGCGCCCCTGGCGGCGCACGGTCTTCAATGGCGGGTCGTCGCGACATAGGTCCAGATGTGGCCCGCGACGGTCTTGCCTTGGCCAGGATCGGCACCGTAGGATCATCGCCGTGCAGGCGCTCGGCAGCCAGAACATGGACCTCGATCAGCTCGTGGAGCGGCTGCGACGCCGTCGCGCAGACGCTTGAGGTGGGCGACCAGGGCGGCGTCGTTGGAGCGCACCGCCTCGGTCGCAATGCGCGCAGCACGTTCCGCCAGGATCATCGCGTGCTCGCACCCGGCGCCTGACGATGCGCCAGGTTACGGTGCTTGCTGAAGAGAAGTCGAACTGCGTCCCGGCACCGCGATCTGGTCGACCGTGAACTATCCGCAAGCCATTGATCTGGCATGTTGATTGAGACGGATAGCGGCTTTGGAATTGCAGGATTCGCGGTTTATGAGCGCTGTTTTCCTGCAATTCGGTTTTGCGATTCCCTTGTGCTGCGGAGCGTGATTCACTCGATTCGGCGGCGGCGAATCGAGGGGACGGCGAATGTCCAAGCCACGCGAGAAGCGCGAGACGGGAGAGCAGGATCTGTTCCGCTCCAGGCTCGATCAGATCATCAACATGAAGCACGAGCTGGTGCGGCTGGCGCAGGCGATCGACTGGCCGGTGCTGGAGGAGCGTTTCGGCGCCGTCTATTCGGACGGCCCCGGCATGCCGCCGCTGCCGATCCGGCTAATGGCGGGGCTGGCGATCCTCAAGCACACCTTCAACCTGTCGGATGAGGTGCTGTGCGAGCGCTGGGTGGAGAACCCTTACTTCCAGTATCTCACCGGCGAGACGTTCTTTTGCCATACGCTGCCGTTTGACCGCTCCTTGATGACGCGTTGGCGCAGCCGTATGGGCGAGGAGCGGATCGTGGCGCTGTTGCAGGAGAGCCTCAGCCTTGCGGTCAAGACCGGGGCGATGAAGCCGGCCGACACGCGCCAGGTCATCGTCGACACGACCGTGCAGCCCCGAAGAACGTCATGTTCCCGACCGACGCCAAGCTCATCCACCGGGCGCGCGAACGGCTGGTGCGGCTGGCCAAGAGGAACGGGCTCCATTTGCGCCAGAGCTATGTGCGGGTCGGCAAGCTGGCGCTGATCAGCCATCAGCGCTATGCCCACGCCAAGCAGTTCAAGCGGGCGAACAAGGCGCTGCGCAGGCTCAAGACCTATCTCGGCCGGACCATTCGCGACATCTCCCGCCAGATCGCCGGCGATGCGGGGCTGGACGCGCTCTTCAAATGGCCGCTCTACCAGGCGGCCAACGTTCTCGAGCAACGCCAGCGCCAGCGCGGCCGCAAGATCTACAGCCTGCACGCACACGAGGTAGAATGCATCGGCAAGGGCAAGGCGCATATGCCCTACGAGTTCGGGGTGAAGGTGTCGGTGGCCACCACGCTGAAGCGCTCCAAGGGTGGCCAGTTCGCCCTGCATGCAAAAGCACTGCCCGGCAATCCCTATGACGGCCACACGCTGGCAAGCGTCATCCCCGACATGGAAAAGACCATCGGCAACGAGATCGGCCGCATCCTCGCCGATGCCGGCTATCGCGGCCACAACGCACCGCAGAGCCACAAGTTCAGGGTCTTCACCGCCGGCCAGAAGCGCCGCGTCACCCCAGCCATCAAGCGCCAGATGCGGCGGCGGTCGGCGGTCGAGCCCGTCATCGGCCACATCAAGAGCGAACACAGAATGGGCCGCAACTACCTCGCCGGCCAGCAGGGCGACGCCCTCAACGCCATCCTGGCCGCCGCCGGCTACAACTTCTCCCTCCTGCTCAGGTGGCTGAAGGATTTTTTGTCGCTCTTGATCGCCCTGCTTCAACTTCGGCCGAAGTCGGTCGCCGCTTAGGGCCCGGATTGTTCACGGTCGACGATCTCGTAGACAAAGCTCTCCTGAGAAGGAGATTCGAAACAGCCGTGCCCGCAAGTCGCCGCACACGGTGAGTTCCGCACAAGCCACGAAAAGGGACGGCCTTGTTCGAGAGGTCAAAGCCGTCGACGATGCGTCCAAGCATCTTGCGTGCGTCACATCGCAGATGCCGCTCTGCGGGTAGCCAGCACCTCGCGCTCGACTGAATGGCGCCAATGCTTCTCGCCAGGCCGCGAAAAATACTGCGTCCGCATCCACTGGCCAACTTCGACGAAACCCGTGCCTTGCGCCTTGGCCCATTCGTGACTGGGCGTCAGGTGCCAGGTTATCACAAATCTCGAAGCCGCGTTCTCAATAAAAACTTCGTTGTTGCCTACTTAACGAACAGCTGGCGCGGTATTTTCGTCAGGGGTTCGTGCCCGGTCTCGGCAACGACAAACGGTTGAGTAATGGTGATACCGTGGTTCTTGAGCCAGAGCCCCGACATCATATGGAAGCACATGCCCGGTCGGAGCACTGTCTTGTCCCCCTTGCGAAGACTGACGGTTTTTTCGCCCACCGCTGGCGGATACCCAAGACCGAGCGAATAGCCGAGACGTGAATCCTTCTCGTGCCCGTGCTTGGCAAGCGTCTTGGCAAACGCGGCGTGGACTTCCTCTGCGCTCTTGCCGGGAGCTACGGCGTCGAGCCCTGCATTCAGAGATTCCACGACGACGTCCGCCAGGTTTTGATAGTTCGGGCTCGGTTTGCCGACGCAAATCGTGCGAGCCAGATTGACCTGGTATCGATGGCGATTTCCGAAGAGCTCGAGATTGACGATGGTGGACGGTAACAACGGCTCGTCGGTCCATGCGGCATGCGGAGCCAGAGCCTTCTCGCCTACGCAAAGGTAGGGTGGCGAACACGTATAGGTTCCGCCGAACTCGGGCGTACCCGCCATCATCTGATGGTATATGACAGCTGCAATGTCGCACTCCCTGACGCCGGGTTCGATCGCATCGACGGCACGGTACATCATCGCATCAGCGATACGGCCGGCCTGTCGCATGAGTGCCACCTCGGCCGGGCTCTTCACCAGACGTATCCAGTTCACGAGCAAGTCCGCATCGATGAAGGTGGCCTCAGGCAATGCCTTCATCAGGTCGGAATGTGCACGCGCGGAGTAGTAGTAACCGCCCATTTCGACGCCGACCCTCGTCTTCCGGCCAGCGATTCCCTTCACGATTTCCGCCACGAAGTCATACGGACTGAGAGCCGACTGCACATACGTATCAGCGTAAGTACGGATGCTGTCGTTGGACAGATAAGTGGTCATGAAGGCCGAAATGCCATCCATGCCCCGTCCGACCCAAATCGGCTCTTCGCGGTCGAGAGCCACCACCACCATCTGCGGAACGTAAAATGAATAGGCGTCGTAGCCGGTCAAGTAATTGGCGTTGGCGGGTTCGGAAAGGAGAAGAACGTCTATGCCCCGCTTTTCCATCTCCTTCTTCACGCCCGTAACGCGTGTCGCAAACTCGGACCGCTCAAAACGTAGTTCCTTCTCCATTTCGACCCCTTTTTTAATACGCCTTTAGAAGACTGTTCAGGACGTCCGGATTCAGAATCCGTCCGGGTAGATTGCCACTTGATGGCGCGCGTTATGCTACGCTCGCTCGCGCGCCTAAGCGCGGCGGCCAGCGCAATCTTGGACGGGACCGGGCCACGTTCGAAGCTTCCATCCCCTGTCGGATGCCAGTTTTCGCCAGTGCGAGACTTATCGCCTCACGCCGTCCGGCATAATCCGCGTCTGTTAAAACGATCGCGCCTCGATGGCGGTTTATGTGGGCGTGAATCATCTTTTACTAATCAACCCAATATGTTGCTTGGAAGTCAGCCGGAAGATCAGGCTAGCCTCTGCGCCGTGTCTCCCTCGGCGTTCCTTTCTAAGTGTCGGCCGTCTGGTGGCAAAAGGGCGGTCAGAAGGCGCCGAAAGCCTACAGTTTCAAGGCTAGCTGTCGCCGACAGGATCTCGTCCTGCCACCGCGGGTGAACGTTCCTTCGGGCGATGTTCTTGAACTTCTCCGCGACCTGGTCGCTAGATAACGAGTTTGCTACATCCCCCAGGGGATGCAGCACGATCATCTCTTCGGGGCCGTTCCCCTGATCGATCAGGACGCGGGCAGGCGTTCCTACTGGAAACGCGGAAGCAAAATCGGGCGACGGCTCAAGTTCAATACGCGCGGCCAAGTCGAGAACACGCGCGTCAGCAAGACGCTCCATTTGAAAAGGCTGTAGAGCTTCGCGACCGTATAAAGCGGCCACCGCGCAGCTGAAATAGAAGCTGTACTGCCCCCCCTCCAACGTGCTGGGCGCGCGCTCGTTTGCAAGGCGCATCGCTTGGGGGAACGTTTCGATGCGCAGCTTGCGGATCTCTTGCCCGTCCCGACGCATGGCAAGGATCGCATCGATAGCCGCGTGGATATAGCGGCAGCATGCATATGGCTTAAGATAGCATTTTTGTACTTCCCACGACGACCCCAGAGCGTTTGTCAGGACATGGCGAGTGAAACGATCATTGTCATCAAGAAGATCAAGAGGTCCGGTTGCGGCTGCCCACGCGCGATAGGCTGCGGTGATACCCGCAACCACAGCAGGGGGGATCCCTTCCTTGATCGTGCTGCCCTCGAACTTGGAGCTTGCGGTTAAGAAGACAATCGGTCCTTCGGATCCGGCAATCGCCAATGCATGAGCGGTTTCTGCGGCACCTAAGCCCAGGAGACGGCAAACTGCAGCTGCAGCCCCGTAGCCGACCCAACGTCCGGTCGCATACGTATCGATTGTCGCAATCGGACGAGAGCTCGCAATTCGGAGAGCGATTTCGTATCCGAGCGCGATTGCAACCATCGTTTCGGAGACCGACGCGTCAACAGCTTGAGCCACTGCCAAGGCCGCGGGAATTACGCCGGCACCAGCGTGACCTCCTGCGCCGCGGTGACCATCGTCGATATCCAGTGAGCTCGCGGCAGCGCTATTCGCCATCGCGGCGCCGACCACACTAGAGTTATCGTCAGTCAACCAAATACTGATTGGGCCTTCGCCATACGCTTCCAACGCCGCCTTTCGGGCAGCATGAGCTAACGGCGATCGCAGGCCCGCAGCGGTGGCACCGATAAGATCGAGCAACAGCAACGAGATTGTATGCCGTGTAGCCGCCGGCAGCGCAGAGGCCGGGTAGCAGCTAACGAAGTTCGCGAGTTCAGCTATCGCTCTCACTTGGGCGCTCCACTTTCTCTAGTGAATGAAATGACCTTCGAAAATCTGCGTCGCCAGTAAGCACGACACCAGAAATACGGACCAGTACCGCGCCCGCTTCATCTGCCTTGACATAGGGCAAGATCATCGGACGTGCGCCGGACTTTTCGATTGCGGGCGCCGGACAAAATAAGCCCTTCTTCTCTGCGTCGAATTGCTGACGATACTTATGACTGGTTGAATAAGTTTAGCCCTCGTTCGAGGATTCGCAGTTGCACGAGAAGAGCTTGCGCTCGGTGCTGGTTAAGCGTTCAGGGCCTTGTTCCGTCACCAGCACCATGTCGCTGAAGCCCATCCCAGCTGCCATCATCAGCATATCAAACACCATTCCCGGCTCTAGGACCCATTCCACGCCCGGCACGAAATCGCGGATAAGTTCGCCTGCGGAGGGGCGGTAGTTGAGACCAAGCGAATAACCGGAACGGTTCGTATAGGTCTTGCGGAGACCCGTTGCTAGCAGCGGCTCGCGGCAAGCTCGATCGATCATGCTGGCCGGAGTGCCCGGCCGCATCAGCGCGATGGCCTCGTCTTGGACGCGGATGATTGTCTCAGCGATACGCTGCTGCTGAGCGCTGGGCTGACCAATTACGGCGGTACGCATCAAGCGTGCCCAGTAATGTTGATGGATCCCGCTGAGCTCAAGATAGACAGTATCGCCACGTTCCAGGCGCCGGTCGGTATAGGATCCGTGTAAGAGATTTGTTCGATTGCCGGAGGTGATGACACCGCTAAGCGGAATTTCCGCCCCGGCGCTCACCAATGCGCCGAACATGGTGCTGGCGAGCTGTCGCTCCGTGATGCCCGGCGTGACAGCCTCGATGCCAGCGTAAATGCCCGCTTCAACGCAACGGGCAGCGCCGCGCAGATAATCTATTTCTCGCGGCGATTTGATCAGTCGCAGATGGTCGACAATGCGCGGCTCTCTGACAAAAGCTGCATTCGGCAGCAGCGCCTGCAGCATCTTCCACCGTTCCAGCGTCAAGAACCAGGAGTGCTCATCCACGCCCACACGCCCACCTGCCAAGCCGAGGCCTTCGAGGGCACTTCGCGCCGCGTCGAGCGAAACGCGGATCGGATCGAAGGAATCTGCATAGCTTGTGTGGCTCCTGACCCAAGACGTGACGTGCGCCGCCGGGATTTCCACATCGCGCAAGATCAGCACCGGGTCGCCATGGCTCGGGACCGCTACGGCGTGATATGAGAAAAACCCCGCGCCAGCGTCGAGACCCGTCAGATATTGAATGTTCTCAGGTTGATGCAGGAGTAACACGGGAAGATCATGCTTAGCCATCTCCTCCTGTGTGCGTCGAAGCCGTGTCCTATATTCTTCAAGAGAGAAATCCATACCGTTGGCTCCTTCATCGTCAAAATAACTCACCTTTATTGGTCCGCCGTTCGCTTGGCGGATTGCGTCACGATGACATAGAAACAGATTGCGACGCGATCAGCAGACTTGAGACTGCAGTAATCGTGGGTGTGATCTCTTCCCGAATTCCCGACCACATCTTGATTGGCAGGGCCAGGGTGTCTGGCCCGCTCACGCACCACCAATAAAGGATACCGGCCAGAAAGCGTACACTACCTCCGACGGCGCGCACCAAGACCGTAGCGAGGTCAACGAGTTGCACGCTAGTTGAGTAGCGAACAGTAGTGCCTGCTGATTGGCCAGCGCCTCGCTGAGAGCCGAGCAGCGGTTCGATTCCCATGAAATAGCTGGATATTCCATAGAGCACGAGCCTGATCGCGAGTAACACGGTGGCGACGGTGGCCGCAGGCGGCCAGTTAAGCGTCGCGTTCATCAGCATCAAGGGTACAATTGTGTTCGGACCGCCTAGCAGTGAGGGTATGATGTAGAACTCAAGTGCGAACACGAAGAGGAGCAGCCCGGCCGCTCTTATGCATGGAGCGCTCATGGGAAAGAACATGCGCAAAAAATTCTGGGCCGGGGAGTCTCCCAAAGAGGCAGCAGCGCGCGTCAGACTGTCCATGACAGGCTCAGAGCACTTCGCGCGACGGCGCGGAGATGTAGCAGGACGCGTAGATATAGCCGGTCGTACGCTCTAGGCGATCCTCCATGCCCAGTTTGGCCATAGCCTTCAGGATTGCCTGCCGTTCTGTTGGTGTGGAGAACCGGCGTTGGCGTTGTCTGAACCGATCTACAATCTTGGTTTCCAAAGCGAAACCTCGAAGTGCCCGCGCGATGTCGTCATAACTGAAGGGGTGCATTGCAAAGGCGACGACCCATGGGTCTGACGTCGCGGAGGCCTTATACACGCGCGCAAAGGTTCGCTCCGTGGCGTAGCCCACACAGCCTGTGCTGATGATGATATCCGCACCCGCAAGGGCGCAACGTTCATTGGGGGTCAAGTCACGAGTTTCCAAATTCCCCGTGATACCAGCCTCCAGAAGCCCCAGAGTCCGTGCATATCTAACAGCCCGGAACGATGGATCCACGCCGACGAACTGAATGTCGTCACGGAGGCCGCGATCGCGAAAGAAAGCGCGATGCTCGGTCTCCTGTCGGCCCGAGAGCGATCCGCTGGGTTCCAGATAGGCAGCATACAGATCGTCGAGATTGAGATCGGTGCGCAGCAAGGCGGCGTTGACACCATAGGAGCAACCGATATCGATAATTTTCAACAAGGTCTTGTTTCGAACCCGTCTATAATCGGCAAAGATCCTTTCGAAGACCGGCTTGGCCCGATCTGGAATCATATAGTCCAGGTGCAAATGCGCGCGAAAATAGGCGTGCGGCCACTTGCGATTATAGGCTGCCGTGAAATCTTGCTTCGCTCCCTGAATGCTGCTGTACACTTCACTTGCTGGCGGCATCGTCCACCTCACTGCCCGTGACCTTGGGGTCGCAGCCGACGGTCAAGATAGCTCTGTCTGAAGCTGGGCGCGGCGAGCGTATTTGAGAGGTGTGGACTTACCGATATCTCGCTTTCCACAGAATGCAATCTGACACGGACCTGACATGCTGCTTTCCTTCATTCATCCATCGGGATCTGATCCAAGACATGAATATTCGTGGTGCCCCTGCCGCCTCACGTTGAAGGAGCTTCAAAGTTGTACCAATTGCGCAGAAAAGCCCGAAAAAGACTTTGCCTTAAGAATGATTGGCTTACAGCCTCGTGATCTGTCCTTCCGTCTAGCCGTTGGACCATGTTCAGCTGATTGCGGTGCGAACGACAGGTTTGTCCCGCGCAATGGGGTTGGACAAGTGGCAGTCAAGGAGCAATGCAACAGTTCTGAAGTCATACGCTTAGGACCTTTTTACGAAAGGAAAAGATCCTGTTGATCTGGCTCACATGAGGGTGGTTGCCGGCCCCGAGAAATTCGGCGGAGAGATCGTTCGCGCGGATAATTTCCGAGAGGAGATCGTCCCGCGCACCACCGGGGAAGCCGAGGAGGATGCTGCCCGCGTCTGTGAGGAATTTTGGGCCTTCCGATAGATAGCGGCAGAGCAATCCATAACCCGGGTCGATGGCTCCTCGCTCGAGGTTGTTCTCATACTCGTAATCGTCCGGCGCAAAGACCGACGGATAATTCCAAAATATAAAATCGAATTTTCGGTGCGCTGGAACGTTTGTAAAGATGTCGCTTTCGATTACCTCAACATTCTTGATGCCGTTTCGTGCAGCATTTTCTAACGCGTTCGCGACCGCGTTAGGATTGATATCACAGGCAAACAGCGACACAGCACCGAGTTTTGCGAGGTACAGACCCGGAAGGCCGAAGCCGCAGCCGATCTCCAAAATGCTTTTTCCAGCAACTGGAGGAAAATTGTCAGTATACCAACGCCAACTATGGAAATCATGTGGTGGGTAGACGCCTTCGTGAATGGTCAATTCCAGTCCAAATTCATTGATCCGCAGCGGAAAAGTGCGCTGTTGGCTGAGTTTGAGTCTCGTCTTGATATGATCAATTTCCGTCATATTTCTGCTTCTCTAGCTAGACACAAATAAACACAGCGATCGACTCAGGACCGTCCATGATACAGAGGGCCGAATACCTAATTCAGTTCGATACCGTCTCAGAACTCAATATTGGACAGATTAATTGTGATGTCAATCGTCCATATGATTATAGTTTGTAATATAGATTTCAGAAAATAGCAATAATTGATAATGCACTTTTGAATCTTCAACTAACTAATAACATATATGTTAAAATATGTTCGCAAATGTCATATTCATTTAAAAGTAAGACTTCTCGCCTAGAGCGCGCTGGAACGAGGCGTGCCGGCGCGAAGAGGCAATCCGCAAGCTCGTGGAGCGCTATCCAAAAAGTCTGAGCGGTCAGGCTGTAGCGGATCTGGCGTGGGAACTGGACCTCAGCCGGGCCACTCTCTACAGGACGATCAAGTTGTTTCGAGCAGGTGTCACTGTAAGTTCCCTGATGGACCGAAAGCGCGGTCGGCGACAGGGACATCGCGCTCTCGACAAAGATCGAGAAGCCCTCGTGCGTCGAACGATTGAAAGCCCCCTATCTCAAGCCGACACGCCCGTCATTTGCACAGTTGTGCGCCAGGTCCAAATCGCCTGCGCAGTGGCGGGCCTTGCTTCACCAAATTGGCGCACCCTCAAATCCCGGGTTGAAGAGGTCGATCTACGGGTGAGGGGCGCAAGCGCGGCGAGGGCGAGGTCGTCAAAGCTACAACGGCCACGCCAGGTACCCTTTCGGCGTCGCGGCAGCTTGAACTTGTGCAAATCGGTCATACCAAGGTCGACGTGTTCGTTGTCGACGAAGAAGGCGTCTACCGCTCGGACGGCCCTGGCCGACACTAGCGTTGGCATCTTTTCTCGGATGGTGACGGGCTTTTATCTGCCCATGGAGGCGCCGTCGCGATTATCGACAAGCCTTTGCATATGGTACTCCGTATTCGACAAGACCCATGAGGTATCGCTGCGGGCTACAATCGCGGGCGCCCTGTGGGGTTCACCGCGCATCGGCGCGCGCATGTATCCCGAAAAGGCTTGGAGATGGTCCTCGGCTTTCAAATAAACAGTCTCCTTGCGGCGATGAGGCCGCTGCGGGTTTTCAGGTCAAGAGCCAGTTCCAGGGCTTGGAGCGCTGGGCCCTTTCGGTCTCCCTCCGCACCGAGAAGAACCGGCAGTTCAAGAGCTGCAACGATCAACAGGCGTCGGCGGTCATATGAGAGTCGCGTACGGTGAGAGTGGGCTTGTCTCGGCAGGAATGACGGCAACCCGATCGCCATTCTATTGACGCCAATCGCCGTTTCATCCCATCCGCTCTGAGGCATAGGTCCCCGCGCTCGGCGGGAAGACCACGACGCGGTTGCCGTTTATGAAGCAGCGATGGTGGATGTGGGCGTGTACCGCCCGCGCCAAGACTTGGCTCTCAACGTCGCGGCCGATGGAAACATAGTCCTCGGCGCTCTGCGCGTGAGTAATGCGCGCGATGTCCTGTTCGACAATCGGGCCCTCATCGAGGTCCGCCGTGACGTAATGCGCCGTCGCGCCGATCAGCTTGACGCCGCGCTCATAGGCCTGCTTGTACGGACTGGCGCCCTTGAAGCTCGGCAGGAAGGAATGATGGATGTTGATGATCTTGCCCGACATCTTCTTGCACATCGCATCCGAAAGCACCTGCATATAGCGGGCAAGCACGATCAGCTCGGTCCCGGTCTGCTCGACGAGATCCAAAAGCTGGGCTTCGGCCTGCGGCTTGTTGTCCTTGCTCACCTTGATATGGTGGAAGGGAATGTCGTGGTTGACGACCACCTTCTGGTAATCGAAATGATTGGAAACGACGCCGACGATGTCGATTGGCAGTGCGCCGATTTTCCAGCGGTACAGCAGGTCGTTGAGGCAATGGCCAAAGCGCGACACCATCAACAGCACCTTCATGCGCTTCTGGGCATCGTAGATCTCGGCATCCATTTTAAATTTTTCGGCCACCGGCTTAAAGGCTTCGACCAGCGCCTCCTGCTCGATCCCTTCCTCAGAGATGAAGGAGACCCGCATAAAGAACTTACCGGTATCGAGATCATCGAACTGACTTGAATCAATGATGTTGCAGCCTTGATCGGCCAAGCAGTTCGATATTGCCGCAACTATCCGGCGCGTTGATTCGCACGTCACAACAATGGTATAAGCTGCCATAATAAATCCAAGGATTACAGTTGCGCTCAAGGGCGCCGTTTGACGGTCGCCCATTTTAGGTTTCATGAGTAATTAAGCGGCCATCAAACGACTTGATCCCGATCACCGGGCGAGCTACCCAACCTCGCCGGCCATGACGGACTCATGCGTTGGCTGCACTTTGGGACAGCCTGAGGGCAATCCTCCCTTGTTTGGAGCACCTCCTATGTGAACTCCATCTACTCCAATACGGTTTCGACCATCTTTACCCAGTAGCCGATGCCATACCGAAAAGCATTGTCATCGAAGTCAACCGCTGGATCATGTTTCAATTTGGCTGCACGCGGCCTTAGAGTGCTCGCTAAAGAATGGCGCATGTGCCCGTAGTGTTTGCACCAATCTGGGGCCTTCCCTGAAACATTGACGCCACTATGAGGTGTGTGTTGAAAGCGATGGGAGGCGAACCAAATAGAATGAGAGTGCAGAGCTATTTGGCGACTCCGACAAATCACCGCGAGTCTGCTCTTTGATTATTGGCGCAGTTCGATCGCAAGGCTGGGTAGATTCAAGGCGCCCAGGCATCCTGCTCAAGATGCCTTGGGAGACGGTGGATTGCGGTGGCCGTAGGGCGCACTCCGCGCCCAAATCTGCTTGCTTACCGAGACACGAAAGCCCTCCTACAGCTTCCAGTCAGAGTCACACCCGGTTGTCATCCAACAGCGACGGTTTGCCCGCTCGCCGTTAATCAATCCATAGCGACCACAGCCGCACTCCCCAGTCCCGATTGACCCGCACCGTGGCGCTGCCGAGCAGTGCTGCATCTACACCGGAGGTACATCATAGCACGAGGCAAGCGCCAGCAACTGCCGCGTTGAGTGGCATCGCCTCTCCCTCGTGCCAAAGTGTCGCCTATCCTAATCAAACTCGCCCCAGCGAGATGCCTAGGCGTAATCAGTCATTCGACGGCCTTTTTTGAAACAGCTCGCGCAGATTTTCAGATTGTTTGTGTTCCAAGCGCCATTTGCGCGATGTTACACCTCCTTGCCCACATTCCGACATCTCTCAACTGCTCGTCTTGAATGACGAAGTTGTAGTTCTGCTGCTGTTATTGAGGATTCCGGCCATGAAATTTTCAGGCTTTCGCGTTCTTACTGAAGCGCTCAAGGGTCATTCTGGATGGAAGCCCTTATGGCGCAATCCTGATCCACAGCCGTTTTACGATTACGTCATCATTGGCGGCGGCGGGCACGGCCTCGCGACGGCTTATTACTTGGCCAAGACCTTCCGGCAATCTCGTATCGCCGTTTTGGAGAAGGGTTGGTTAGGATCCGGGAATGTTGGCCGAAACACGACAGTTATCCGTTCTAACTACCTGCTTCCCGGTAACGGGCCGTTCTACGAGTTTTCACTGAAGCTTTGGGAGGGGCTGGAGCAGGAACTGAATTTCAACTCGATGGTTTCCCAGCGCGGCGTCACCTATCTCTTTCACTCGGATTGGCAGCGAGATGCGTATCGCCGCCGTGCCAATTCAATGGCGCTCGCCGGTGCGGACGCTCGCCTATTGAGCCGCGAGGATCTAAAGGCGATGCTTCCTTTTCTGAACTACGACAATGCGCGCTTTCCGATCCATGGCGGCTTTATGCAGCCACGCGCAGGGACGGCACGGCATGACGCTGTCGCATGGGGCTACGCTCGTGGCGCCGATCTGCACGGTGTGGACATTATCCAGAATTGCGAGGTGACAGGTTTCCGCATCGTTGATGGCAAGATCCGTGGTGTGGAGACCTCGCGCGGCTACATCGGTGCCAACAAGGTCGGCGTGGCAGTGGCGGGCTCCTCGAGCCGCGTCATGGCGATGGCGGGGATGCGCCTTCCGATCGAGAGCCACGTCCTGCAGGCATTCGTTACGGAAGGCCTGAAGCCAATTATTCCTGGTGTAATTATGTTCGGCGCGGGGCACTTTTATATAAGCCAATCCGACAAGGGCGGCCTCGTCTTCTGTGGCGAAATCGACGGCTACAACTCCTATGCGCAGCGCGGGAACTTACCGATGGTGGAGGATGTCTGCGAAGGCGCCATGGCCGTGATGCCGATGATCGGTCGGGTGCGGCTCCTGCGGCAATGGGGCGGCGTTATGGACATGTCGATGGACGGCTCACCAATAATCGACCGCACGAGCATCGAAGGCCTTTATTTCAACGGGGGCTGGTGCGTTGGGGGTTTCAAGGCGACGCCCGCCAGCGGCCACGCCTTCGCCCATCTTCTTGCGACCGATACGCCTCATGAGACCGCGCGCGCTTACCGACTCGATCGATTCGCAAGAGGATACTTAATCGATGAAAGCGGCGCTGGTGCGCAGCCGAATCTACAGTGAGGTCAAAATGCTCATTCCCCATCCAGTTCTGGGTTTGCGCGATGCAAGTGAATTTACATATCTCGGCGACGCCCGGCTTATCGACCGTCCAGACCCATCTGCACCCGACGCCGAGGCCGCCTTTTGCGACTATGTATATTTGCGCGACAATCCGGCGGGCGTGCACCGGGAGTTGTGGTTCCACGAGCACGGCGACCGCTCCTGGCTGGTCGTTACGCGCAACACGGTCACCCACGAAATTCTTAGCGCGGAGTTGGCCGACCACGTAGCCCTTGCGCGCAAGAGGAGCGTAAAATGACGCGGCTCTCAGGCGGACTAATCGACCGTTCACAAATACTGAACTTCAAGTTTGACGGAAAACGCTACCAGGGGCATCCCGGCGACACGCTTGCCTCGGCGCTATTAGCCAACGGCGTTCGCCTGGTTGGGCGCAGCTTCAAATATCATCGTCCCCGCGGGGTGCTGTCCGCCGGTTCGGAGGAGCCAAATGCCTTGGTCGAGCTGCGCACCGGCCCGCGACAGGAGCCGAACACGCGCGCGACAACGGTCGAGCTGTTCGAGGGACTGGAGGCGCGAAGCCAGAATCGTTGGCCCTCGCTTGGTTTCGACGCAATGGCTATCAATGACCTGTTCTCACCGCTTTTCACAGCCGGGTTCTACTACAAGACCTTTATGTGGCCGAAAAGCTTCTGGGAAAAAGTCTACGAGCCAGCCATCCGCAGGGCTGCGGGACTCGGCACCATCTCAATGAAGGCCGATCCCGATGCCTATGATAAAGGCTTTCTGCATTGCGACTTGCTGGTGATCGGCGGAGGGCCGGCCGGACTTGCGGCGGCGTTGACGGCGGCTCGCGCGGGCGCCCGTGTGATTCTGGCGGAGGAGGATTTCCGCCTGGGCGGACGACTCTTGTCCGAGACGGAGGCACTGGGCGCGGTCACGGTCGCCGACTGGGTCTCCGAGCTGGAATCTGAATTCGAGAGCCTGCCAAATCTTCGGGTAATGAGCCGTACCACGGTTTTCGGCATCTATGACCACGGCATCTATGGTGCGGTGGAAAGGGTTTCAGATCATCTTGCGCAGCCAGGTGGCCGCGTCCGCCAGACACTTTGGCGCATCACGGCGAAACGTGCCATCTTGGCTGCAGGCGCAATAGAGCGGCCCGTCGCCTTTGCGGACAATGACCGTCCCGGCATCATGCTGGCCGGCGCGATGCGGGCTTACGCGAATCGCTGGGCAGCGTGCCCATCCGAAAAGGTCGCCGTCTTCACCAACAACGAGAACGGTCACCGTACCGCCTGCAATCTCGCCGCCAAAGGTGTCGACATCGCCGCTGTCATTGACGCGCGCCCGGAGGCGAAGGCTCGTGGTGATTACCGTTTGATCGCCGGCGGCGTTGTGACCGGCTCACGCGGCCGTCTTGGCCTAACCTCGATTGAGGTTCAAACAAAGGGCAGGTCCGAATGGATCGATTGCGGCGCCCTAGGGGTCTCTGGCGGCTGGAACCCGAACGTGCATCTGGCTTCGCACCATCGAGGTCAGCCAACCTGGAATGAGCAGTTGCAAGCGTTCCTGCCTGGCGAGAATGGGCCTTCTGGGTTGCGGGCGGCGGGCGCTGCAGCGGGGTGCTTCTCGACCGCGGAAGCGCTGCGTTCGGGTGCGGAAACGGCGAGATGTGCGTTGGAGGACATGGGGATCGCGGCGAGATCGCCCAGTTTGCCGTGCCCGGAAGAGGACGCATATAAGATTGCACCCGTCTTTCACGTCCCGGGCAGGAAACGCGCGTGGGTCGATTTCCAGAACGACGTGACGGTGAAGGACATCAAGCTCGCCCATGCCGAGAACATGCGGCCGGTAGAGCACTTGAAACGATACACGACTTTGGGGATGGCGACGGATCAGGGCAAGACCGCCAATGTGATCGGGCTCGCCGTAATGGCGGAGCTCACTGGTAAAACAATCCGGGAAACCGGAACTACGATCTTCCGCCCGCCCTATACTCCCGTGGCGTTCGCGGTCCTGGGGGGCGGCGATATAGGGCCGCATTTCCACCCTCCCCGCTTGACGCCGACCCATCGCTGGGCCGAAGCTCAAGGCGCGGTATTTGACGAGTCCAGCCCATGGCGGCGAGCCGATTATTTTCGCCGTGAGGGGGAAACGCACTGGCGCCAGAGTGTAGATCGCGAGGCCCAGGCCGTGCGTAGCGCAGTTGGCTTGTGTGACGTCTCCACGCTCGGAAAGATCGACGTGCAGGGCACCGATGCGGGGCAGTTTCTCGATCGTCTTTACAGCAACATGATGTCGACGCTGAAGGTCGGCCGCGTTCGCTATGGGCTGATGCTGCGCGAGGACGGCTTTGCCTATGACGATGGTACCTGCGCCCGGCTCGCCGATGACCATTATGTGGTCACCACAACGACGGGCAATGCGGGGCTGGTCTACCGAAATATGGATTTCGCCCGGCAATGCCTCTGGCCCGAGCTTGACGTACAGCTCATATCCACGACCGAGGCGTGGGCGCAAATTGCTGTCGCAGGCCCGAGATCGCGTGCACTGCTGGAGCGGGTCGTCGACGGGTTCGACTTATCGAACGAGGCGTTTCCCTTTATGGCTTGCGCGGAAGTAACGGTTTGCGGCGGTCTGCGGGCGCGGCTCTTCCGCGTCTCATTCGTGGGAGAACTTGGCTACGAGCTCGCGGTTCCCACCCGCTACGGGCATGCACTGATGCATGGGCTGATGGAGATGGGTGCTGAACTGGAAGTGACACCTTTTGGAGTCGAAGCGCTATCTGTTCTAGGAATGGAAAAGGGTCACGTCGGTGGAGCCCAGCTTAACGGCCAAACCACGGCCGAAATGCTCGGACTCGGTAAAATGGTGTCGCAGAAGAAAGACGCAATCGGCGCGATCATGTCTCGGCGCGAGGGCCTGGCCGGAAATAAGCGCCGGCTGGTAGGTCTTCAGCCTGTCGAGCCTGGGGGCAAGATCGTTGTCGGTTCACATCTCTTCGCCGAGGGAGCAGCATTGAACCATGATACCGATCAGGGCTGGATCACGTCGGCCTGCTATTCGCCCCATGTCGGGTCAATGATCGGGCTCGCTTTCCTCGAGAATGGCTATGGACGGCTCGGCGAAGTGATCGTGGCTGCTAACCCGGTCGAAGGGGAAAGTGCACGCCTGCGCGTCGTATCGTCCCATTTCGTTGATGCTGAAGGAGTACGTCTGCGTGGCTAACCTGAGACCGCCCAAGGCGCTGGGCGCCGAAAATCCTCGTTACGCATCGTTTGCAGCGTTGGAGATTCGTGAGAACCCGGATCTGGCGCTTGCCTCGCTAGCGCTGCGCCGGGAAACCGTTGCGCCCCAGCCGTTCGGTTTAAATTTGCCGGGGCCGGGACGCTGGGTAGCAGATCAGGAAGTGGCAGCTTTCTGGACTGGACCGGGTCAATGGATGGTCGAAGCCGAAGGCCGCGCCGAAGAGGACTTTGCCGCAGATCTGAAAGAGGCTGCCCGCGGTTGCTCGGTGACCGAGCAAAGTGGTGGGTGGATGGCTGTCGAAATTACATCTCGGGCCGGCACAGGCCCCCTCGAGGCATTGCTGGCGAAGCTAATCAACATCGATCTTGCGGGTTTCGGGCCGGGTCGCGCGACACGTACAGTCCTTGACCACATGACCTGTTTCGTAATCCGCCGCAGCGAAACCCATGTCGCCGTGCTTGGCGCGCGCTCGTTTGGAGCTTCGCTCTGGCACGCGCTAGAAATTGCCTCAAGCAGGATAGAGTAGAAGGCAGCTTGGCGCAGGCTTTCCAATTGGCCGAATGCTTGCCAAGCCAAAAAAGTGTCGGACGTTCATGTACTTTTATAGCAACGGCATTTGCGGATGACTCGTAGGGGTCTCCAAACGGCGACCAACCTGACTCACGACTGTCGCGATAGCTGAACGCGGCTTGGCGAGATGGCAATCACGCGGATGGACCTGACGGCGGCGCCAGTTCGGGCTGCGGCGGCGAAGACGCGGGATGCACGGGCGGCGCCCCCGAACACTGGCGATCGCCCTTGTTAGAGCGGCGACCGCAAGATAGCGGCGGAGACCTGGGCATGCATCGGCAGACGCTGCGCCACTGGGTGCATCTACAATGCGGGCGGATTGGGCGGACTTTGCAACCGCAAATCGCAGGAGCCCCAGCCGCAGTTGACGCCGACGCAGAAGGCCGCGTTGCGCATTGGTGGAACAGGGCCACGATCCTGAGCGCAAACGGCATGGTACACTGGCGGAGAAAAGACCTTTAGGCGGCGGACCAAGGCGATGTCCGGGATTGCAGAAGCGCACGGCGGCCGCGCAACTGGCCGGCCTCGACTTTGTGCGGCTGACGCTGCGTCCCCGAGGGCGCACGAAGCGGCCTAGGAGGACTTCAATAAAACTTCTCCGACAAAGTAGCGGCTGTTGTGCCCGAACACGGCCGAGGCAAGCGGCGGAAACGATGTGGTCTGTGTGGCAACGACCCTGTTCAGCGCGGTGGAAAATATCGGATCCGCAGCGGTCGAGACCTAGCCGCCTTCCTGGGGCTCGTCCGCCTCAAAGATCGACGTAGGGAAGATCAAGCTGCTAGGATGTCGAAGCGCAATCAAATTGAGAGTGTGTATTGCTCACGTAACGGTGCTCCCGGTGATGGAGCGTTGCCTCATCCATTTTGCTGCCGGCTTGGCGAGAAGGAGGCCGGGCGCGGATATAGTCGGGTTTCGCAGGCCTGGCCTCCTTCGCGAGCGCCTTCTTGTTTGAGGGGCCAAACAGCAACGCGTGCGCCTGTCCGCTGCGCCAGACGTTTGGCCGGCGTGAAGCGTTTGAAGCAGTTTGTCCGGGTGGTCGCCGGGATACTCGGCCTGCAGTCGTGACAGAAGTTAGCTGTCGGGCCGTCAAAGCTCCATAGCTTGGGCATGTGCTGTGAGCAATCTTCACAACGAAACGTCGTATGTTGAGCGGCGATTTCAAATTGGGCCAACTTCTGCAACCGAATTTCACCATGCGGTAAGTTTTGACGGAAACGCGTCTTGTTTCGATATTACCGTATAAGGGTTGGCTGACCACCATCGGTCCCGGCACAACAAACTGGCACTAAGTTCAATGGAGCTGAATACAGTGACTGAGGCGGCGCTTAACAGGATGGATTTCTCACTCGAGGAGTATCGTTCACGGTTGCACCGTACGCAGGAGGAAATGGCGAAGTACGATCTTCCTATCCTATTGCTGCACCAACCAGAAAACATCAATTATCTTACCGGTTTGGATGACGTTATGTACGTCTCCTATCTGGCCTTAGTTGTTCCCAGCCGCGGAAACCCGGTGCTGGTCATTCGCGACATGGAAGTTCCGGCAGCACAAAACACCTCGTGGGTCAAAGACTACGTGGTATATCCAGATGCTGCAATCGATCCGCTCCGTGTTTCTCTCGACGCAGCACACAGGGCCGTAGACGGCCTAGGTTTGGCAGGCGGACGGATTGGTCTAGATGACCACTCGTGGTTCTTGACCGCAGAACGTTGGAAAATGCTTCAAACGGTGCTGCCTCATGCAAACTTAGTCGCAGAACCGCTGATTGTCGACCACCTCCGCCTGATCAAGTCACAGCGGGAAGTAGATTATCTACGTGGCGCTGCTCGGAGCGTTGACGCGGGGATGCGAGTGGGTCTTGATGCCATCAAGTGCGGCGTGTCGGAGCGAGAGCTGGCTGTCGCAGTCTATAGCGAATTGACACGCGCTTGCACACAGGTGCCAGACGGCTGTCAAATCACCTCTGGTGATCGAACAAATCTCATCCACGGGTGGTCCACCGACCGACGCCTGGAACGTGGCGATCCTGTTTACTTTGAGCTCAACGGAATTCACAAAGGATACTGGGCGCGCTTGATGCGCACCGCGGTCGTGGGTCCAGCGACTGCGCAGCAGCGCCGTATAGCAGAGAAAATTGTCGGCATTCAAGACGAGGCTATCGCGCTCATGCGCCCGGGCATACCGGCCAGCGTAGTCGATCAAGCTTGCCGCGAGCCGATCGTAGCGGCGGGTCTTCGCCAGACCTACACCAACCGTACTGGCTACTCGCTGGGTCTCAATCAACGGCCCTCCACCGCCGAATTGATCCGCGAGTTCCTGCCGGATGTGAAATGGGTGCTGCAGCCCGGAATGGTGTTCCATATGGTGGCGATCGCCGGCGGCATGGGTTTCAGCGAGACTGTGCTGGTAACGGAAGATGGGCCTGAACGCCTGACGCGCTTGGAGCGCACACTTTTTGAGAGCGCCTAACGGCTTATCCTGGGGAAAAAATGCGACCACTTGTTGGAATAGTCAGCAACTTTGAAGTCGAGAAGAAGGGTTACTTCTGCTTAGAAAATTATATTCGTGCGATCGAACAATCCGGAGCGCTTCCAATCATCCTGCCCTATGTTAGTGAAGGCGATGTTGATCAGTTGCTCGACACGTTGTCTGGAATCGTCCTGTCGGGCGGTGGGGACTTTCCAACCGAGTTCTACGGTGCTGATCCACACCCGTCTGTTCAGAGAATGATCCCCGAGCGTGATCGCTTCGAGTTCGCTCTTGCCCGGGCAGCGTTTGAACGACCGGTGCCGGTACTCGGTATTTGCCGTGGCATGCAGATACTGAATGTTATCGCGGGAGGAACCATCTATCCCCATACTCAGGACGCTCTCCCTGGGGTCGGCGACCATCGTGATGGGACCCCGCTTGAACAGGTAGTCCATGGGATTAGCATTGAGCCAAATACATACCTGTCGCGACTTGTCGAAAGCCAAAATTTGTCATTCCGGGTCAACAGCTCCCATCACCAGGCTATTGCCAGGCTGGCACCTGGTTTCATTGTTTCGGCACGAGCTGACGACGGTATCGTCGAGGCAATCGAGGCGCCGGATCGGCCCTTCGTCATCGGTGTGCAGTGGCATCCAGAGGCGATGTTCGAGAGCGAGCCTGCGTGCCGATCGCTGATACAGAACTTCGCCAAAGCTTGCGGGGTCAAGTAACACCCACAAGGCCAAAGGCCAGCAATATCGTCGGTTCGCTGTTGTAAAATGCGTAACTTCCTTTAGGAGGGCACCCCGATCCATGAAGCAGCCCGCTCACTCACATCAGTAGCAGCGCGATTAATGACTGTTGGTCGCGCGCAAACAACTTTCTCACCGCTAAGGCGGCTTATCATGAATATTGGAGCACATCGTGCAACCCCTTGTGAACCTCGCCGACTTCGTGGCTACCTTTCCGCCGGAAAGTTTGCCTGTGCCAACCAAGCAGACGATCTCCACCCTGATGCTCGACCTAATCGGTGCTGCAGGAGCCGGCTTACATTCGCCGCTTGCAAGGGCTGCCAGGGCGTCCGCCCTTAGTGCATATGGTGAAGGGTCTGTGACGATTTGGCTGACTAATCAGAAATCAAGTGTTGTAGGCGCTGCCATGGCCAACAGCGCTGCCGCCAGCGCGCTTGATATCGATGACGGTCACCGCGGCGCTGCGGGTCACGCTGGCGCCGGCGTTATACCTGCTGCTCTGGCTGTCGCCGAAGCCATTGGGGGATCATCATCGGAAATATTTGAAGCAATCGCGCTCGGTTACGAGATCGCTTTGCGCGTCGCAAGTTCCCGCCCCGCGGAATCGGTGGATAGCTATGCTAGTGGGCGATGGGTAAACTATGGCGCTGCAGCCGCTGCAGCCCGCCTGCTCAAGTTAACCGCTAACGAGACCGCTCATGCGCTTGGTATCGCGGGCGGCGAAGGCCCAATCGTCTTCACGGCCCCTTCTCCAAAGTTCGAAGGCAGCACGATCAAAGAAGGTATTCCTCCTGCCGTCGTGGCAGGCATTACTGCTGCTTATCGGGCTCGAGAGGGAGCAACGGGCCCGCTCGATCTCTTCAACGACGAGGCTCGTTTCGATAGCAACATTCTTTTGGGCGGTCTGGGATCGTCTTGGGAGGCGCAAAATTGCTATCTGAAACCTTACGCGTGTTGCCGGTACATGCATGCAGCCGTTGACGCTATCATCTCGATGCGTAGATCTGGAACTGAGATCAAGACGCTTCGAATCAATACGTTTCCCCAGGCAATGCGTTTGGCAAACGAACGCGCCCCAACCAACCTCGAGGGGGCTCAGTACAGCTTCTATTTCAATTGCGCGCTCGCTTCCCTTTACGGCGCCGAGGAACTTCAGCCGGTCGCCTTAGAGAGACTCACTGACGAGAGGGTTCTCGAAGTTGCCAACCTCATCGAACTCGTCCCTTCGCCGGAATTCGCCACGGCATTTCCCGTTGGTACACCGGCTCGGGTCTTCCTCGATCAGGGTGATGGGGTTAAAGAAATGCTTGTACTGCATCCGCTTGGAGACGTGGCAAATCCAATGTCGAAAGAGCAAGTCGTTCACAAATTCATGAACATCACCGAAAATCTCGGGCGCGAATGGCAGGAGGACCTTGTTGCGGCAGCTTTGAATTTCGAGGAGGGCGGTCTATCATATCTCGTTTCATCCTTGGCGGCTACCAAGCACGATGTTTCTCCGACGGAGCGGGGGAGAGCCGTGGCGGTCTGAGCGAGCTATAGCTGCTGGAAGGACAATCGGCTACAGAACTTGGAAGGTAGTCGGCGAGCCGAACCTTGGAGTCATGAATTGACGGTTCATTTACACCAGCCGCTCCTTGGGCCTTCACATGCCTGAAGGGTTCCGAACTTCCCGGTTGGGGATGTCGGACGGCTTCGCCTCGTTCCTGCGGCTCCTCCCCTCGGCTTTCTGCAGCTCTTCTTCCAGAGCCCCCATGTCGTTGTTGGCATAGCGAAAGCCCTTGGCCTGGAGAGGCGCACGCGAGGCATAGTTAAGCGCGTCGGAGATGATCGCGTCCTGCTCGCCGAGAATCGTGTCGAACAGGCTGCCATTGGCATCGAAGCAAAAGGAGTAGAGGACCGTGTCTTTCCATCCCGAGGAACGACGAGATGCGCGCCTCGATCTGCCAATGCCCTTCCTACTGCCGCATGTGAAACGGACCGACGCAATGCCGTAGCTGTAACGGTTGAGTGCCTTTTTGCCGGCGCGACCGCCCGAGGCGACCGCGATTTCGCCCGCCTTGTTCCCATCGGAAACGGATTCACCGCAGCGCATCCAGTCCGCGCATGATCCCAAGCAGTGCATCAACGTCGACCATCCCAGTCCACGATCCCACGGCGACGATTCGCGCTGACAACCTCCATCCGGCCGGCGGGCCGGCAATGACTCTGCCGCCGCGCACGGCCGGGTGGCGCAGTTTGGCGCAATCGCTATCAGAGAGTACTAGGAGAACCATTGATGTCAGTCGCATTCACTCCAGAAGAATATCGCGAACGCACACGTCGACTCCGCCAGCGGATGGCGGAGCGCGGCATTGACACGCTGCTCGTCCTGAACGAGTCAAATATGAACTATCTCACTGGCTATGAGGGGTATTCAGATTACGTTCCGCAGCTCGCTCTGGTGTGTCAAGACGAAGAAGATCCGTGGCTCATCTTGCGCGAGATTGATACATTTTGCGCGACACCGACCTCGTACCTGCCGGAGTCGCGCGTCCTAAGCTATCCCGAACGATATATTGGTTCCAGCGAGTGCACGCCGTGGCAACCGATAGCCGATCTCATCAAGGAGCGTTCCAAATCCAATCGGCTCGGCGTTGAAATGGGGGCGAAAATACTTGGCATGAAATCTTATGCCGCGCTCGCCAACAATCTTGACATGTCGAAAGCGGTCGATGCCGATGGCATGGTTGCCACGCTGCATCGAGTAAAATCGCCGGCAGAACTCGCCTACATGGAACAGGCTGGGAAGATTGCCGACAGGGCCTTGCAAGCCGGTCGCCTTGAGATCTCTGTGGGGGCGCGCGAGTGTGATGTGGCTGCCGCAGTTCAAAGTGCTCTCATTAAAGGAACTCCAGAATTCCCTGGCGGGCCTTGCTATGGCGCTCTCACCATGCCCGTTGGCTCCCCGGCCAATGCACCTCATCTCAAGTGGTCCGATGCCACCTACAAGTTGGGATGTCAGACAAATTTTGAGATTGGCGCCTTTCGACACCGTTACGCGTGCGCATTGTCGAGGACGATTTTCTTGGGTGAGCCAAGGGCTCGCGCACAGCATCTACATCGAGCAGCGCTGGACGGCTTTCTCTCGGAGTTCGACGCAATTCGGCCGGGCGTTAAGTGCTCCGATGTCTCCCACGCGTTTAAGCGAGCATTCGAACCTTATGGGGTGCGTAAAGAGTCCAGGAGCGGTTACTCCACCGGTATCGACTGGGGTGCCGATCTCAGCTTCAATCCCGACGATCACACCGTGATCGAAGCTAACATGACCTTCCACGTCCTTGTTGGCATTTGGGAGAAGGAAGACGGCTACATCTTCAGTGAGACCGTCCGCGTCACTGAGACTGGTGCGAAGTCGCTGAGCAACATGTCGCGTGAACTGCTCGTGAATTACTGACCTCGGTTGGGACGATGCCGGCGTGCCGTATGTGACGCGCCGGGGTCGACTTCACGGGTGCAGAGTGTCTAAATTGAGCACTCGGCTTGCCGGAGAGCGGCAAGTGAGGTGCGGCTATAGTCGGCTAGGCGCAGCATGCGGCTCTTGGATGGCATACCGTCCGGACGTGCAGTTGAACAACATCTTCACCAGCCAGGAGAGCAGGGCCTGGTCGATCTTTGGCCGCAGGATCAGGGATGCATGTTCCATGAACAGCCACTTGATGGCTTTCTGCGGAATACCAGGGGCGCCTTATAGCCGCACGAAACCACGCCCGGCATTGGCAAAGCAGGTCTCCAGCGCCGGACCTTCAGCCGGTCGATCATCGTCACCTCGTGACCCGCTTTCGCCAACTCGTAGCCGCAGGTGACGCCGAGGATGTCGGCACCAAAACAATAACTTTTCCTGATGTCCCCAATGCATCAGCCGGGAGGGCTCCTAGCGATAAAGCCTGTTATAGCGATCGCCTAGGCTTGTTAGAATTTCATAAGAAACCGTACTGGCATCACTCGCCAGGTCCTCAAGCGATTGATGTGGTCCAAGAACTTCGACGAAGCTGCCGAGCGACAGAGTTCCCTCGGGCAGGGCGGTAATGTCCACGGTAATGCTGTCCATCGAAACCCGGCCTGTAATCGGCAGGCGAGTTCCCATGAAGTAGACGGCGCCACGGCCGCTAAGGCTGCGGGGCAGCCCATCGGCGTAGCCTGCAGCAATCGTCGCGAGTCGGATTTCTTTCTCGGCGACGTAGGCTCCGGCGTAACCGACCCTGGACCCGACGGTAACCGTCCGGGTTTGGACCACGGCGACCTCGAGGCTGACGACGGGCTCCATTGGATTGCTTTTTCCCGCCGTCGGAGCGCCGCCGTAAAGGGCGATTCCTGGTCGTGTCAGCGCACCGTGATAGTCTTTTCCAAGAAAGATGCCAGCAGAGTTGGCCAAGCAGATTTCGAAGCCGGGAAACTGGTCGGCAATGCGCTCCATCACGACAAACTGAGCGTTGTTCTGTTCGTTGTCCACCTCATCAGCCGACGCGAGGTGGCTCATGATGAACAGGACCTCGACGTTATTTTGCGTGGAGAGTTCCGCAGCCAATGCATTGCATTCCTCGGCAGGTATGCCGAGCCGTGACATTCCTGTGTCGAATTGAAGGACCGTTGGGAGGCGACGCTTCAGCAACTTTGCGAATGCAGACCAGCGCTGCCATTGCTGCAACGAGTTAATGACCGGCACAATACCGTTTTCTGCGCATGCGATCTCATCGCCAGGCTGCAAGCCGTTCAGCACAAAAATCTGTGCGTTTCTAGCTATAGCTAGAAGCGGCCGCAACTTCGCTGCCTCGGAAAACTGAGCGACGAAGAAGTGCCGGCAGCCCTTAGCGTAGAGCGTGGGCACCACCCGTTCGACCCCGAGGCCGTAGGCATTCGCCTTCACGACAGCTGCGGCTCGGGCTGGCGCAACGAGGGAGCAGAGTTTTGTATAGTTTCGGGCGAGTGCCAACAGATCGACCGTAAGGCGTCCGGTAGCGCCATCGGCAAAGACGCGTTCTTCGAATGACGCAATTCCGTGTGTCATGTTCCATCCTGTCCCGCGAAAGGATGACATCTTCCTTGAAATTGCTCGTGTTTCTTTGCATTCTCGCTTGGAAATCGAGCGTTTTGTTGCATAAGAGTTCAATATGCAGGGTTCTTTTAACATTATCGAGTTAGACGCGGTCGAGCAGGACTATTATGGGGTTCCGTTGATCCGGCTCGTGATTCAAGCACTTTGAGGAGAAGCTTGAAATGGCACGTTTCGATCTCACGCACCGAGAGTGCGCACTGATCCATGCCCCTTGTTCCCGACAAGCCACGCGGGGGTGCTCGTACGGATGACCGTCGTGTTCTGAACGCGATTTTCTACATCCTGCATACCGTTCGCCTTGGCGCGATCTGCCTGACCGCTATGGCTCGTGCACGACGGCCGCAGTCGATCTAGTTTATCGACAGCTTCATTTTCCGCGCCCACCGGCATGGCGACTGGCCGAAAAAAGGGGGCCCGGATCACGCCATCGGCCGTTCTCGTGGAGGACTGACCAGCAAAATCCATGTCGTTTTTGACGAGAATGGGCGGGCGGTGCGCCTCGCCTTACTGCGGGAGGCTTCCAACTAAAACCATTACTCTTCAAACGGAAACAGACTGTTAAAGAATGCGACTGACAGTTATTGCCGAAATGTTCGCATAACGTTCTTCAACTTGGCCAATTCCCTAAGTTCAAGGCGATCGGCCGTACTGTCGGCGAGGCGGCGCAAGGTGAGAATTCGCAGATACACCTCATTGACCAACCCCCAAGGTTAGTAGCCGAACCGGCAGCCGGTATTTAACGAATCTGTCGGAAGCGTCGTCGTTGCATGAAACCGGTTGATTTGAAACGTTCATCGCATCTCCGGGCATAAGTTGGCGCCTGCTTTGTAGAAAGCCATGCATTAAGATAGTCTGCAGCACCTCGGTGCTGCCGTTAGTTCTCGGAATCTAATACTGGAGCTGCAGAGACATGCTGGATGATCTCGATCGACGCCTCATCGCCGCACTTCAGAAGAACAATAGATTGTCTTTTGCGGAACTAGCGGAGCTTGTAGGTTCTTCGGCAGCCTCGTGCATGCGGCGCGTCAACAAGCTCCGAGCGGACCGAGTGATAATAGCCGACATAGCTCTAGTCGATCCGAAAGCGCTTGGGAAATCCCTGACCGTTGTTGTAAATGTGGAACTGGACCGGGAACGCTTAGATCTCGTCGATGAGTTCAAGCGCGCCATGCGCGCCGCAAAGGAAGTAACCCAATGTTACATGGTGACGGGCGATGCAGATTTCGTCCTGATCGTCGCCGTGGAAGACGTAGAAGCTTTCGATGTGTTTGTGAAGACAAAGCTCTATACTAACCCAAACGTTCGTAAATTTAGAAGTATGATCGCACTCGACCGTGTGAAGTTCGAACCTCGTATTTTGGTCTAAGGCATATTTACTCTGATTTTTTTTCACCAGCAGACGGTGTTTTTTGAAGCACCTATTGCGCTTGCGGTGCCGATTTGATCGTGCATGCGCATGGCTTGATGCAATGAATAGGTGCAGCTGGCGTTTCGCCAGATTGTATGGACAAGCGGCTTCGGTCCTCTTGTTCGTCACGCAGACATTAGAAGTCCAGACTTAACGGGATCTTAGAGCGACCCAATAACAGCAACAAGGTTGTGCGTGGAAGGCACATGAAGTCCCTCGGGACGGCATGGGGTCGGACGCGCGCAGAGATCTTGGCGTAGCCACGTTTAGAGGAAGAAAACATGACACTTGTCACGACAGAGCCGATGGTGGGAGTCCCGGAAGTCGAACCTAGCCATAAGGATGCACGGCGTTATCCTCACGGTGTCGCCTTCATGGACGGACAGTATCTCCCAATGTCTGAAGCGAAGGTCTCGGTCCTTGACTGGGGTTTCCTGCACTCGGACGCTACTTACGATACCGTGCACGTCTGGGAAGGGCGCTTCTTCAGACTGGACCTTCATCTTGATCGCTTCTTCAGGGGGATGGATCGTCTCCGAATGAAGCTGCCCTATCATCGCCAAGAGGTCGAGCGGATTCTTTCAAACTGCGTCGCTCTCTCTGGACATAAATCAGCCTACGTTGAGATGATCTGCACGCGGGGAGGTTCACCGACATTTAGCCGCGATCCGCGCGAGGCCGAGAATCGGTTCATTGCCTTTGCTGTGCCGTTTGGTTCGGTTGCCAACAAAGAACAGTTGGAGCGAGGTCTGCACGTTGGCGTAAGCGAAACCGTTCGAATTCCGCCGAAGTCAGTGGATCCGACGGTCAAGAATTATCACTGGCTTGACTTGGTCAAAGGTCTTTACGACGCTTACGATGCTGGGGCTGAAACAGCGCTCGTGATGGACACTAACGGCAATATTGCCGAAGGTCCCGGATTTAATGTCTTCACCGTCAAGAACCGTCAGCTGAAGACACCAGCCTTTGGGGTACTTCCAGGAATTACGCGGCAGACCGTTTTCGATCTGTGTGGGGAAGTGGGACTTGCGGCGACCGCTGGAGACCTATCTCGTCTTGAACTGGGCGAAGCCGATGAGGTATTCATCACTTCCACCGCAGGGGGGATCATGCCAGTGACGCGCGTTGATGGTTCATCCATCGGCAGCGGCATAGTTGGCCTCGTGACCCGCCAACTGATGGACCTCTACTGGCAAAAGCATTCCGATGATGCTTGGTCTACCCCAATTGATTATGCGTAGCTAATCAAGCGCTAAACTGTTGGCTCCGATCACGGGGGAGCCATCATTTGCAAGGCTGAACGCCGGATACATCGATGACCCAAACCTTTCTTGCGCATCTTCGACGGGAACTGGCGGATCTTAAGTCCGCCGGTCTCTACAAATCCGAACGGGTGATCAGCTCGCGCCAGTCTCGAGAGATCAGGGTTGCCAAAGGTAATAGTGTACTCAATTTTTGTGCGAACAACTATCTAGGCCTTGCGGACAACGAAGAGATCGCTGACGCCGCCAAAGAAGCGCTTGACCGGTATGGCTTTGGCATGGCCTCGGTTCGCTTCATCTGCGGCACACAGGAAGAGCACAAACAACTGGAAGCGCGCATCTCCGGCTTTCTCGGCATGGAGGATACGATCCTTTACTCCTCCTGCTTCGATGCGAATGGAGGCCTTTTCGAGACGCTGCTTGGTGAAGAGGACGCTATAATTTCCGACGCCCTGAACCATGCCTCGATCATCGATGGCGTGCGACTATCGAAGGCAAGGCGCTTTCGTTACGCCAACAACGATATGAAGGCGCTGGAGGAAGAACTGAGAAAGGCGGACGGCGCGCGCTTTAAATTGATCGCGACTGATGGCGTGTTCTCGATGGATGGCATCATCGCAAATCTCAGGGGCGTTTGCGACCTCGCAGACCGGTACGATGCGATGGTCATGGTGGACGATAGCCACGCCGTCGGCCTCGTGGGTGAGCATGGGCGCGGCTCTGCCGAATATTGCGGCGTGGAGGGTAGGGTGGACATTCTCACCGGCACGCTCGGCAAGGCGCTCGGCGGTGCTTCCGGCGGCTACACGTCCGGCAATTCAGAAGTGATTGATTGGCTGCGCCAGCGTTCTCGGCCGTATCTCTTCTCCAACACGCTAGCACCGGTGATCGCCGCTGCCTCCCTGAAGGTATTCGACATTGTCGATAACGGAGGGGTTTTGCGCCAGAAGCTTTACGATAATGCCCGTCGTTTTCGGTCCGAAATGACCAAGGCGGGCTTTACGCTGGTCGGCGCCGACCATCCCATAATACCGGTGATGCTCGGTGATGCGAGTGTAGCGCAGCAGATGGCCGAAATGATGCTCGCCCGAAGTATCTATGTCATAGGCTTCTCCTTTCCTGTCGTTCCGAAGGGCCAAGCGCGCATCCGCACTCAGATTTCGGCGGCGCATTCTCTGGCGGATGTCGATTTCGCGGTTGAATGCTTTGTGGAGGTCGGCAGGGAACTAGGAGTCATTCCCTAAGACTGTCGCACCTCGATCAGAATCGAGGCACTGTTTAAGGTCATTTAGCAAGACGAGATGGATGTTCTGGATGAGATTTCTCAGCCATAGTTCCGCTATCCAGATCGGCAGGTGGAGTCTCTGACTGGATGCTCCTTGTTCACCGGTCTCCGGACAGTGGGCTAGGTTTATTTTACCCAGTATGACTGCCCTGGGGCGTGCTTCTCCAGCAGCATGGCATTGTTGCCCATGATGCGGTGGATCAGTCTCGCGTTGAAAGGCGGACGATCGGCGGCTCGTCTTCGCGACAGAGAAGTGCAGCGATCCGCCGTTTACCGAAAGAGGCCCCCATCGACAAGGTTCCGTCGGCTTATGATAATTCACCGTGCGGCTTTATCTGCCCGTCAGTCTCAGCGAAGTTGGAGCGAGAGGCGCCCAAAACGTCGGCCACGCATTGGCGACTAGCCTTCAGCAAAAAGATCGGTCGTGATATTTGTTTTTGGCCGACTTTGAAAGCGCGTCACGGAGCACCTCAACCTCCATCGTCTAGCGGTCTGGCGGTCTGGCAGCGGAGCACGCGTTACAGCACACGAAGGCGGTCCTCAAGCATCCTAAGCTCAAAATTGCTGCCGACAGGTTCATCCGATTCCACGGCAGCCGCTCCTCCCTTTAATCGCATGCGGAGAACATCAAAGACATAAGCCTGTGCTTGAGGTTTGGAGACTCGGAATTTAGTAGGCCGTCGGGCTCCCAGTCGAGCAATGCCAGGTGAGCAAATCGATCCAACCTCTAGATGGCTGTGGAGTGGACCCCATTTCGCGGACATACGACACCGTCGTGGGTGCGGGTGGGCCGCAGAGCTGTATGCTTTGAAGGTTCAGTCCGTTCTGCTGCATCACTCTGAGAACACGCTTGGCATTGACCATGGGCCTGCCATCTTTGCGCCGCTGCCGGTTGAGCAATGCTGTCACCCGGCGATAGCCATAGGTGGGGCGCTGGGCAATAGTCGAGTGCAGTTCGGCGAGCGGGGCGGCGACGTCTTCGGGCTTGCGATAGGGCCCACGCGGCTTGGAGGGCTTGCTGCTGCGGTCAATCACATTCGACCGGGAGACGCCCAGCGTTCTAGCAATCGCACTCATTGGGAATCGCCCCCGGGATCGCTCCACGACAGCAACGGCGACGACCGTTTTTTTGGGCGAGCGAGTTCAAGGGCTTCCTTGAGGCTCTCGGCTTCCATGGTCTTCTTGCCCAGCATGCGCTCGAGATCGAGCACCCGCTTCTCCAGTTCGCGGATCTGGCAAGAGCCCACAACATCTTCGTCAGCCTGAACTGCCGCGTAGCCGTCTTCGAGCATACGGCGCTTCCAGGCAAAGAGCTGGGAGGGGAAATACCGGCGCGTCGTGCCACATAGGAAACGCTGATGCCCGGCTGCATGGCTTCCTCCACCAGCCGAACCTTTTCGGCGACGGACCAGCGCCGGCGGCGCTGCACCGAGGTGATAACTTCGACCGCCTAAACGGCGAATCGGAACTCTTGGACATAGTCGTACTCATAGGCGCATGCCTATGCCTTATCGGCTACGCCGCATGTCCGGTCAAAATGAGGTGCGCTCCAGGCTGCCATTCCGCCATTCCTGGGAATGCAAAATGGCTTGCACGTCTAAGGTCTGCAACGCGGAAAGCGCCATTGGGAGAATGATCGCCTTTGCAGGTTCTTGAACAGTGACATCACCGTGGATTTCAAACAAGTACGCCTTTTGGAATGACCATTTCAGCCTCGAGCACATTTTGGCGCATTCCTCATGCCATTATCCATTATTCATTGCCATATGATGACGACCAACGAATGTCTCTTAGGAATGGACAGAAAAGCTTCCCGATACCGAGCGTCCACATCTCACCTGGACCTCGTCAGGATAGATAGCCATTGACTGAGTGTCTATTCAAACAATTCTGAGGCCTCGTGCAAATGAGGCGGCCGGCTCAGAATATCTGTGTAGTTGAATGTCGGCCGGAGATAGAAAAATCAAACCTAACAAGGGGAACGAGCATGAACAAGATTAAGATGGCTGTAACAGCGGTGTCGATCGCTCTCACGTCAGTGGCTTTCGGCCCTTCGGCTCACGCCGGAGAAGTCCTAGATCGGATCCTTGCATCTAAAACCCTCAGGGTTGCTGCGGGTGCCGATTGGGGGCTTATTGCTCACCTGGATGAAAAAAATGAGCTAGTTGGCTACGACATCGATGTTGCGAAGGGCATTGCAAAACATCTAGGCGTAAAGGCCGAATTTGTAACACCGGGCTGGGACTTGATTGCGGCAGGCAATTGGGCGGGGCGTTGGGACATTGGCACCGGCCAGATGGCGCCTACCAAAGCCCGCGCGGATAAGTTCGATTTTTCGGTCCCATACTTCTACGATCGGACAATAATTGTTGTCCATAAGGATAGCAAGGCAGCAAAAGCTTCAGATCTCGACGGCAAAGTGGTTGGCGTAAATGGTGGAACTGTTGCCGAAGCCTATGCAAATCAGACCTACACGCCGGATGACCCTAATGCTCAGCCCGTTCACTACGATTTCAAAGCTGGGGAGGTTAAAACCTATGGCAATTCCACTATCGCTTTTGATGATCTTCGACTCGGGGATGGGGTCCGTCTCGACGCTGTCATTACAGATGAAACCTTCACAGAGGGCGCGATAAAATCGGGGTATCCGCTCAAGATCATCGAAAGGCTGTTTCCTTTGCCCGCGGCAATCCCGATGATGAAAGGTGACAAAGAACTGGTCGAAAAGGTCTCTGCCGCGATCAAAAGCATGCGGGATGACGGAACACTGTCGAAGCTATCAGTGAAGTGGTATGGATCTGACCACTCTGTAGCGCAATAAGCAGGTGTTATCCAAGCGGCTCGGCTGTGCCGAGCCGCACACGTGAGGATGTTCTCATGCTTTACCAAGATACAGTCGAATCCGAAGTTATTGTTCACAGGCCTTGGTTTGTTGCCACTCTCTTCGCGATCGTGCTTGGGTTTTTTCTTTCTTTCGATTTGGCGGGCAGCACGTTCGGCGAGCTCATGCGACCCATTATTGGTGATCCTCTCCAAAGTGGTATCTATGGACGTTTTGCGATTGCATTTGTGATCGCAGTAGTGTTCTGCATAAATATCGTTTTGATAGGATTTGCGCCACTGAAGGTACAAATTAGTGTCGTATGGATCGAGTTACTTATACTCTTTGTTGCCTTCTTTAATTCTTTCAAATTGAGCCTGCCATTCATCACGTCGAATTTGCCATATCTGATTACTCAGGGAGTACTGACTACCATTTACGTCTCGGCGATTTCGCTGTTCTTCGCGTCGCTGATAGCAATCGTGGCGGCAATTGCAAAACTCTCAACCAATGGATTTGCTTACGCTATTGCCAGTTTTTACACGTCTTTCTTCCGCGGCCTGCCGCTTCTCATCCAGATTTATCTGATTTACCTCGGTCTGCCGCAATTGGGTATTGTGATCAGTGCCGTGCCTTCAGGCATACTGGCACTGTCCCTCTGCGTCGGCGCCTATATGACAGAGATCTTTCGCGCTGGCATTCAGAGTATCGACCGTGGACAATGGGAGGCATCCCGCTCCATTGGCTTCGGCTTCGGCCTCACGATGCGCAGGATTATCCTGCCTCAGGCACTGCCACTCATCATCCCTCCAATGGGGAACACCTTCATATCAATGTTGAAGGACAGCTCGTTGGTTTCGGTTCTCGGCGTGTGGGAGTTAACGTTCCTTGCTCGCACAATCGGCCAACCGACCTTCCATCACATGGAGATGTTAGTTACAGCAGCCATAATCTATTGGATCCTGTCCGCCTGCCTTGAGGTTGCTCAATCGCGGCTCGAGCGTCATTTCGCAAGGAGTAAGATTCGATGACCCCTAGCAACGTGAGTTTTTTTAAGGGACATGGGCACGGCCCATCGCAGCCGGCTCAAAATGGATTGAGCATCCAAGCCCTGGAAGAAGCATACAGCCAGAAACAAGAGCCGATGAATGCAGAAAAGATTATTGAAGCGACGCACGTCTCCAAATGGTACGGCACCTTCAAAGCATTGACTGATGTGAACCTTACCGTTCGTAAGGGCGAACGCATCGTCATCTGCGGCCCGTCCGGATCAGGCAAATCTACGCTGATCCGGTGCTTCAACCGGCTCGAAGCGCATCAGGAAGGCGAGATCACCGTCAACGGGATCAGATTGCATAACAAAATGCGCAACGTGACTGAAGTTCGCAAGAATGTTGGTATGGTCTTCCAGCACTTCAATCTCTTCCCCCACATGACCGTGCTGATGAACTGCATGGCTGGTCCAATGTGGATCAAGGGCGTGCCCGAAGCAGTGGCCAAGAAGACCGCCCTAAAGTTCCTAGAGCGCGTGCGCATTCCAGAACAGGCCAACAAATACCCGATTCAACTCTCCGGAGGACAGCAGCAGCGTGTAGCCATTGCGCGCTCTTTGTGCATGGAACCTGCGGTCATGTTGTTCGACGAGCCTACCTCGGCGCTCGATCCAGAGATGGTGTCGGAAGTGTTGGAAACTATGACAAGTTTGGCGCGCGATGGCATGACTATGGTCTGCGTTACCCACGAGATGGGCTTTGCACGCGCCGTTGCCGACCGGGTTATCTTCATGGATTGGGGCAAAATCGTCGAAGAGGGCAAACCGGATGACTTCTTCAGCAACCCACAACACGAACGGACCAAGCTCTTCCTTAGCCAGATCTTGTCGCATTAGCCGAACCCGGGGCGCAAAGGGGCGGTTTCATCGGAATCGCCAATGTTACCTGCTCCGCGACCGTTTTCGCCCTCAGCGGCGGCGTCCTGAAAAGAGCTACTGAGCCTGCCTGGCATTATCCGCAAAGCCTTCGAGCGCGAGAGGGTCAATGCGGCATGCGGCCGGGCGTTCGAAATCGACGCAGGAACTTTTGGATCGATGCGCTCCAAGTGGAACTCCTATTCTAATTGTGGGCGTAATTTAATCCAACTCCTCAGCCTGGATCTTAGCAGCGATGCAATACTCCGCACTTTCAATCCTTCTCAACGGCCTCCGCGGCAATAGCGGCTGGGCGCCGGCATGGCGCGAGCCAGCGCCAAAGCCGCAGTACGACGTGATCATCGTCGGCGGCGGCGGGCATGGGCTTGCGACCGCCTATTATCTCGCCAAGGAATTCGGCATCACCAATGTCGCGGTGCTGGAGAAGGGCTATCTCGGCTCTGGCAACGTCGGCCGTAACACGACGATCATCCGCTCCAACTATCTGCTGCCCGGCAACAATCCTTTCTACGAGCTTTCCATGAAGCTGTGGGAAAACCTGGAGCAGGACTTCAATTTCAACGCCATGGTTTCGCAGCGCGGGGTGCTGAATCTCTACCACTCCGACGCGCAGCGCGATGCCTATACCCGGCGCGGCAACGCGATGATGCTGCATGGGGTCGACGCGGAACTACTCGACCGCGCGGCGGTGCGTACCAAGCTGCCTTTCCTCGATTTCGACAATGCGCGCTTCCCCATCCAAGGCGGTCTCCTGCAGAGGCGCGGTGGCACCGTGCGCCATGATGCGGTCGCATGGGGATATGCGCGCGGCGCGGATCGTTGCGGTGTCGATATCATCCAGCACTGCGAGGTGGCCGGCATCCGCCGCGAGAACGGCAAGGTCATCGGAGTTAAGACCACGCGCGGCTTCATCGGTTGCGGCAAGCTCGCGCTGGCTGCCGCGGGCAATTCCTCGCGCGTTGCGGAGATGGCTGACATCAAGCTCCCTCTCGAGAGCCACGTCCTACAAGCTTTCGTTTCCGAGGGATTGAAGCCTTTCGTTGACTGTGTCGTCACCTTCGGCGCCGGCCACTTCTACGTATCACAGTCGGACAAAGGCGGCCTCGTCTTCGGTGGAGATATTGACGGTTACAATTCGTATGCCCAGCGCGGCAATCTCGCCACCGTCGAGCATGTCGCCGAGGCCGGAAAGGCGATGATTCCGGGAATATCACGGGTGCGCGTTCTGCGGTCTTGGGGCGGCATCATGGACATGAGCATGGACGGCTCGCCGATCATCGACCGGACCCATATCGACAACCTCTATCTCAACGCCGGATGGTGCTATGGCGGCTTCAAGGCAACGCCGGCCTCGGGCTTCTGCTTCGCGCATCTGCTGGCCTGCGGCACGCCGCACGAGACCGCCCGCGCCTTCCGGCTCGATCGCTTCGCGCGAGGCTATCTGATCGACGAAAAGGGCCAGGGCGCCCAGCCCAACCTCCACTGACCCGAGGGTATCTGCACCATGGCAAGTCTCATCCCCTGCCCCCATTGCGGCTCCCGGCCGAAGGAGGAATTCACCGTGAAGGGCGCGGCGCTCGCCCGGCCCGCACCGGACGCCTCGAAGGACGCCTGGATGAATTACGTCTATCTGCGCGACAATCCGCGCGGCATCTATGAGGAATATTGGCACCACACATCGGGCTGCCGGCGCTGGCTGGTCGTCACCCGCGATACGGCGACGCATGAGATTTCCGGCAGCCGCGACGTAGCGCTGGCCAAGTCTGCGGAGGTCGTCCGATGACTTCCTATCGCCTGCCCAAGGGTGGCCTGATCGACCGTCAGTCGCGCCTCGGGTTCAGCTTCGATGGCACGTCGCTTGTCGGTCACGCCGGCGACAGCCTCGCCTCGGCGCTTCTCGCCAATGGCCGCCAGTTGGTTGGCCGCAGCTTCAAGTATCACCGCCCGCGCGGCATCCTGACGGCGGGCGCCGCCGAGCCGAACGCGCTGATGACCATAGGCAGCGGCGGCCGCACCGAGGCCAATACCCGCGCCACGATGCAGGACCTTTACGACGGTCTCGAAGCCCGCAGCCAGAACCGCTGGCCGTCGCTCGATTTCGACATTGGCTCGCTGAACGGCCTTCTGTCGCCTTTCCTGGCGGCCGGCTTCTACTACAAGACTTTCATGTGGCCGGCGAAGCTGTGGGAGGGCCTCTACGAGCCCTTTATCCGCCGCGCCGCCGGGCTGGGCAAGGCAACCTACGAGGCCGATCCCGATCGCTACGAGAAATCCTGGGCGCATTGCGACCTGCTGGTCATCGGCGCCGGCCCCGCCGGGCTTGCGGCCGCGCTGAGCGCGGGCCGTGCCGGCGCGCGCGTGATGATCATCGATGAACACAGTCAAGTGGGCGGGTCGCTGCTGTCGGAGACCGCGACCATCGGTGGCGAAGCTGCGCCCGCGTTCGCGAGGCGCTTGGCCGATGAGTTGGAATCGCTGCCCAAAGTGTGCGTGCTGACCCGCACCACTGTCTTCGGCTGGTATGACGGCGATGTCTTCGGCGCGGTGGAGCGCGTCCAGAAGCATGCCCACACCCGGGATCCGAACAAGCCGGTCGAGCGGATGTGGCGCATCATCGCCAAAAAGGCGCTGCTTGCATCGGGCACCGAGGAACGTCCGCTTGTCTTCGGCGGCAATGACATTCCCGGTGTGATGATGGCCGGCGCGATGCGCAGCTATCTCAACCGCTTCGCCGTGGCACCTGGCCGGCGGATCGCCATCTTCACCACCAACGACAGCGGTTATGCGCTTGCCCGCGATCTCGAGGCGGCGGGCGTTCAGCTCACCGCCATCGTCGACAGCCGGGCCGACGCCCAAGTCGCCTATGCCGGCAATGCCCGCCTGATCATGGGCGCCGTCGTCTCCGACGCCAAGGGCGGCAAGGCGCTTTCGTCCGTCACGGTTTCGACGGCTGATGGCGCGACCGAGCCCCTGGCGGTGGATGCGCTCGCCATGTCCGGCGGCTTCAGCCCGATCATTCACCTGGCCTGCCATCGGGGCGGCCGGCCGCAATGGTCGGACGCGCATGCGGCCTTCATGGCCCCGGCGGAGACACGGGGCCTCGATCTCGCCGGTGCGGTCACGGGTGCCGCGGGTCTTTCGGCTTGCTTCGCCGAGGGCGCGGCGCGCTCTGTCGACATCGCGCAAGACCTGGGCTTCCCCGCCCGGCCCTTCGAGGCTGGCGCGATCGAGGGCGATATCGTTGCTCCGCCCACACGCCCGCTCTGGACTGTCAGGGGTGTGAAGGGCAAGGCCTTCGTCGATTTCCAGAACGATGTCAGCGCTAAGGATCTCGGCCTCGCCGTCAAGGAAGGCTATGGCGATGTCGAACTAGCCAAGCGCTACACGACATCAGGCATGGCGACCGATCAGGGCAAGCTCTCCAATGTCAACGCGATCGGCCTGCTGGCGGAGGCGCGCGGCGTCTCTCCCGCCGAAGTCGGCACCACGACTTTCCGGCCCTTCTACACGCCGATCAGCTTCGGCGCGCTCACCGGCCCGTATCACGGCCGTCATTTCCAGCCAGTGCGCAAGTCGCCGTTGCACGACTGGGCACGCAAGCATGGGGCGGTTTTCGTCGAGACCGGCCTCTGGTACCGCTCCTCCTGGTTCCCGCGCGTGGGCGAGACCGGCTGGCGCCAAAGCGTCGACCGCGAAGTTGTCAACGTCAGGAAGAACGTCGGCATTTGCGACGTCTCCATGCTCGGCAAGATCGAGGTCTGCGGCAAGGATGCGGCGGAGTTCCTCAACCGTGTCTATTCCAACGCCTTCCTGAAATTGCCTGTCGGCAAGGCGCGCTATGGCCTGATGCTGCGTGAAGACGGTTTCATCTATGACGACGGCACGACGAGCCGGCTCGCCGAGGACCGCTTCTTCATGACCACGACCACGGCCTATGCCGCCGGCGTCATGACCCATCTCGAGTTCTGCGCCCAAGCGCTGTGGCCCGACCTCGACGTGCGGCTCGCCTCGGTCACCGACCAGTGGGCGCAGATGTCGGTTGTGGGGCCGAAGTCTCGCGCCACGCTACAGGCGATCGTCGATGACGATATCTCCAGCGAGGCCTTCCCCTTCCTCGCGGCGAAGGACGTCTCGCTCTTCGGTAGCCGGCTGCATGGCCGCCTGTTTCGGATCTCCTTCTCGGGCGAACTGGCCTACGAGCTTGCCGTTCCAGCCGGCTATGGCGAAAGCGTCGCAGCTGCGATTCTTGCAGCGGGCAAGGAACACGGTATCCAGCCCTATGGCGTCGAGGCGCTCAGCGTGCTGCGCATCGAGAAGGGCCATGTGACGCATAACGAGATCAACGGCACGGTGATCCCCTCGGATCTCGGTTTCGCCAAGATGGTCTCCGCGACCAAGGCAGACTTCATCGGCAAGTCCATGCTGGACCGTGAAGGACTCGTCGCTGAGGAGCGCCTAAGCCTTGTCGGCGTCGTGCCGCTCGATCCCGCGGCCAGCTTCCGCACCGGCTCGCACATCCTCGCCAGGGGCGATGCGGCGACGCTCGAGAACGACCAGGGTTATGTCTCGTCGAGCGCCTTTTCACCACATGCGGGCTCGACCATCGGGCTCGCTCTGGTGAAGCGCGGCCATCTCAGGCACGGCGAGGAAGTCGTGGTCTGGAACGGGCTGAGGAAAGAATTCACTGCGGCTCGCCTCTGCAATCCTGTTTTCGTTGATCCAGCAAACGAGAAGCTCCATGTCTGATTCCGAGCTCATCCACCGTCCGGCGATCGGCAGCGCGGCCGTGCGAGGCTCCGACGCCTTCGCCATCAGGGCGATGCCCGAGGGTACCCTGATCCACATCTTGGGCAGGCCAGGCGGCGAGGATCTTACGGAAATGCTGCGGCACCTCTTCGGCGACGAAGCCAACACGGTCCGCCCTGCCGGACCAGGGCAGTGGCTCCTCGTGAGGGATGAAGCGACGTCTCACGTTGACCTGCAGGCAAAGTTTGGGAAGCTAGCTCCGCACATCTTCGCGGTAGATCAGTCTCACGGACGCGTCAGAATTGAAGTCACGGGCTACGCAGTCCAATCGCTGCTGGCAAAAGGTATGGCAATCGATCTTGATTCTATGGACGTTGGCCATTCCTCCATGGCGCTGATGGGACACTTTTCCGTGCACATCACGCGCGTGGCGTCGGATCATTTCGAGCTGATTGTGCTGCGCAGCTTTGGTCAAAGTCTATGGGACGAGATAGCTTATCTCAGCGCCGATCTCTGAATCCACCCGCGTCACGTTTCTGCGGCCCGCCAACTCAACAGGTGCGCTAGCAAAGCATTTTAACAAGCTGCAAAGTGCTAACGCCGGCGGCCATCAACTAGGATAGAATGATGCATTACCGTCTCCCGCACTTCACCGTATCTGACACATTGGTTGCCGATGCCATTGCAGAAGAACTTGATCGGCAGAGAACCCAGATCGAGCTTATTGCCTCAGAGAATATTGTATCCTCTGATGTGCTAGCGGCTCAAGGCTCGGTACTGACTAACAAGTATGCCGAGGGCTATCCCGGCAAGCGCTATTATGGCGGATGCGAGTTTGTCGACAAGGTCGAGGCGCTTGCCATCGAGCGGTTGAAAGCAATTTTCGGTGCGGAATTCGCGAACGTTCAGCCGCATTCCGGTGCGCAGGCCAATCAGGCAGTGTTCTTGGCGCTTCTTCAGCCCGCCGAGCGGATCATGGGTCTGTCGCTTGCCCATGGCGGCCACCTCACGCATGGTTCGCCGGTTACAATGTCGGGCAAATGGTTCGATGTCGTCTCTTATGAGGTCGATGCCGAAACACATCTGATCGATATGGAAAAAGTTCGAGATAAGGCGCTAGAGACGAAACCGAAGCTTATCGTCGCCGGGGCCTCGGCGTATCCGCGCCAGATTGATTTCGCCGGCTTCCGTAGAATCGCCGACGAGGTCGGAGCCTATCTGATGGTCGATATGGCTCACTACGCCGGTCTGATCGCCGGTGGCAAATACCCGAACCCAGTCCCTCATGCCCATGTCGTCACGTCCACCACTCACAAGACCTTACGCGGACCGCGCGGCGGTTTCATCCTGACAAATGATGCTGATCTGGCGAAGAAGCTGAACTCGGCTGTCTTCCCCGGAAATCAGGGCGGCCCGTTGATGCACGTCATCGCCGCGAAGGCCGTGGCTTTCGGCGAGGCACTGCGTCCGGACTTCGCAGATTATGCCAGTCGAGTCATCGCGAATGCGCGAGCCCTGGCCAAAGTGCTTACGAAGGGCGGGCTTGGTATTATCTCAGGTGGAACCGACAGCCATATGGTGCTGGTCGATCTTCGACCGAAAAGGGTTACCGGTAAGTTTGCCGAAATTGCTCTTGAGCGGGCGGGTCTCACTTGCAACAAGAATGCCATTCCAAACGATCCTGAAAAGCCGTTCGTCACCTCAGGCATCCGGCTCGGAAGTCCGGCAGGCACCACACGGGGCTTCGGTGAGGCTGAATTTGAACAGATCGGCGCGCTCATTCTGCGTGTTATCGACGCGCTTGCTGTGAATTCTGAAGGCAACAGTGCGGTCGAGACTGAAGTGCGGGAGCAGGTTGCCGCACTGTGCGAAGCCTTCCCAATCTACGGTTCGTAAATGTTCCTATCTGTATTCGACATCTTCAAGATCGGCATAGGTCCATCGTCTTCTCACACGATGGGACCCATGGTCGCGGCCGCGCGGTTTCTCGACGATCTGCGTGGCGGTGGCGACCGGATTCCCGGGGCGGGTGAACTGTTTGGTCTTAGAGCCAGCCTGCACGGTTCACTCGCCTTTACTGGCAAGGGCCATGCCACCGATCGCGCTGTCATCCTCGGTCTGTGCGGGTTGAAACCCGATACGCTTGATCCTGACCGCGTGGAAGAGTTTGAGGCCGAGGTGCGCAGGACTGGTTTCGTCCATCCGGAAGGACTGCCGGCCCTACGGTTCGATCCAAAAAAGGATCTGGCGTTCGACTATGGCCCCCCGCTTTCCGGTCATGCCAACGGACTCGTCCTTACCGCCTACGACCGGCAGGGTAATGCATATCAGCGGGAGGTTTATTATTCGATTGGCGGCGGCTTCGTTGTGACCGAAACCGAACTGCAAAAAGCTGCAGGTGGCATGCGCGGTAGTAAGCAACACCCGATACCCTACCCGTTCACTACGGCGGCGGAAATGCTGCGCATGGGCCACGCATCTGGCAAAACGATTGCTCAGATGAAACGGGCGAATGAGGAGGCGGTTCACGGGCCGGAACTGGATGCGAAGCTGGACCACATTTGGGAGGTGATGGAAAGCTGCATCGAGCGTGGCCTGGCGCAGGAGGGTACGCTGCCAGGCGGGCTGAAGATAAAACGTCGAGCAAAGGCTATCCATGCGCAACTGCAATCGGAGCGCGGATTGAATCTTACCCAGCCGCACCAAGCCAATGACTGGATGAGCGTCTACGCTATGGCAGTGAACGAGGAGAACGCCGCCGGCGGGCGCGTTGTCACCTCACCCACCAACGGCGCGGCGGGCGTGGTGCCGGCCGTGGCGCGCTATTATCTTGATCATTGCGTCGGTGCGCGCCGGGAGGGCATTCGCGATCTTCTGCTGGTGGCTGCGGCGATCGGCGGTCTGATCAAGCATAATGCCTCAATCTCAGGGGCGGAAGTAGGCTGTCAGGGCGAGGTGGGTTCGGCAGCGGCCATGGCGGCGGCCGGGCTTTGCGCCGTTCTGGGTGGTAGCAACGCGCAGGTCGAAAACGCCGCCGAAATCGCGCTGGAGCATCATCTAGGCATGACGTGCGATCCGGCGGCGGGACTCGTTCAGGTTCCCTGTATCGAGCGCAATGCGCTCGGCGCAATTAAAGCCGTCTCAGCGGCGAGCCTTTCGTTACGCGGCGACGGCACCCATTTCATGCCACTCGATAATTGCATCAATGTCATGCGCGAGACTGGCCACGACATGCACGTGAAATACAAGGAAACCTCGCAGGGTGGCATCGCCGTCAATCTACCCGAATGCTGATTCAAGCTCGGCGGTTATTCGACCAACCCGGCAACATGCGAGATCTTGGCTGAAGTCGTGCTATTTCAGCGACGTAACCTTTGCCGTCGCAAAGGCGTGGGATCCTTCGATGACGCGCGACGGCGTCAGCTTACGCCGGGCGAGCGGAAACACGCTGCCCAATTTGCAAAGTTGCAAAGTTTAATTACTAGAACGCAATCGGCACGAACTCGCCGTCTTGGAGAGCCTGGACAGCGGCAAGCGGGTCTGCGAGTGCGGTCGGCCCTGCGCGCGGTTCGTGTGTTGTCCTGGGTGATCAACGCGAAACCGCGCGAGTAAATTACCCGTTGCTGTTGGTGTCGCTTTGCAGTCAATGAGGGTCTTCCTCAATTTGTGTGGTTCATCCGCTGTTAGCGACGCTATCGCTATGGGCGGGGCATGCGAACGAAATCGAAATGGTCGCCCGGCCCAGGGGTCAGAATTCTGGGTGTCACGCTCACTGATGATCACAGTTGGGTTGTTTCCGCTGCCGGACCCGCGGTCGCCCCGATTGTGGCCGGCGAAGTCGAAGTCGGCATGGCTGGTCCAATCGCAACCTTCAGGATCTGCCGGTCCAGGGCAAGCCCGTGACGGTGAAGCTCCTGCTGAGCCGCTGGCGATGTGCACATCAGAAATGTGAGCGACAAACGTTCACCGACCGACTGCCGACTGTTGCTTCCCCTTATGCGCGCCGCACGACAAGGGTCGCGGAAATTGTCGGCCTGCTCGGCCATAGCGCCGGCGGCCGTCCAGGCGAGCGCCTCATGCAACGACTCGGCATGCCGGTCAGTGACGACACCATCCTGCGGCAACTGAAGCGGGATGCCGCGGGTACTCACTGCACCTCCGAGATTCGGGTGGTCGGCATCGATGACTGGAGTTGGCGCCGAGCGACAAGATACGGGACCATCATGGTTGATCTCGAGCGTCGCTCGGTCGTCGACATTCTCGATGATCGAAGTGTCGATAGTGCAGCCAGGTGGCTGCGGAACCATCCCTCCGTCGAGGTCGTCAGCCGAGACCGCTGCGGCCTGTATGCGCAGGCCGTCCGTGAAGGCGCACCGCAGGCCCGGCAGGTGGCCGATCGGTTTCATCTGGTCCAGAATCTTCGTACGGCAATCGAGGAACAGATGAGCCTTTCTGGCCGTGCTTCAGGAGGAGCCATCCTGTCCGAGGACGCCATTGTCGACGCTGCGGCACATCGCCGTCGCGCCCGGCTCGCGCATAGGCAATCTCGCCAGGAAATATTCGAGATGCTCCACGCCTTCCGCCAGGACGGGCTGTCTTACAGCGAGATCGCACGACGGACCGGCTATGAGCGTCGAAGCGTAGCGAAGTGGCTCAAGTTCAAGGCTCCGCCAGATAGGCGGCGAGCAGCATTGAACCCCACTTCGCCATGGTACTTTGAAAACGTTGCTTGCCCAATGCTGGAAGGAAGGGAACCGCTGCGGACGGTATCTGTTTCATGACGTCAAGCAGCGCGGCTACACCGGCAGCTTCTCCAATCTGGAGCGCCTGCTGGGAGCCTGGCGGCGGGCCGAAAGAGAGCGCGTCGATGATGTTCCTTCCATGGCGCTCAGCTTGGGACCCGTTCGAGATCCGGATAACGGCCACGCGATTTCGCCAGTTGTTGCCGCGGCGCTGTGCATAAAGCCAAGAGGCCTGCTGACGCCTCGACAGGCAAGGAAAGTCGATGCCCTGAAGCAGGGATCCGACGCATTCGCCGAGATGCGACGCCTGGCAATGCGCTTCAACCGGCCTCCTTCGCAGCAAGAGGTCGAAAACACTGGACCCCTGGATCGACGATGCAATCGACTCCGAACTCATCCCGATTATGCGGTTCGCCCGTGTTTTGCGCAGAGACATCGATGCCGTCAACAACGCCATCGAGCTGCCCTGGAGCAACGGACAGGCCGAAGGTCAGATCAACCGCCTCAAGACCCTCAAGCGCGCAATGTATGGCAGGGCAGGCCCCGAACTGCTGAGAGCACGAATGCTACCACCGCGCCACACAAACTGAGGAAGAACCTCCCGCACGGCGATGTGACCCAGGAAGAACTCTCGGAAATCCTTGGGTTGGCTCTTGAAGGACGCCGCCGCGTGAAGGAGCAGCTCAAGAAGATGGGCTCCTTCGAATATTATCAGACATCGTTCAGCTACACCCTCCAAGAGACTGGAGAGGAAAAATTTGTAGGTGTGCCCGAACAAGGGGGACGCGATCTAATCTCCATGGATCCGCTTTCTCCCGGGACGGTATACACAGCGGGCGTAACGTCTGATGGAACAGTCGGCCTTTACCGCTTGGAGGTTTCAGTATCGAGCGGAACCGGGAAGTTAAAGATGGCCGGCGGAATTGCCGGTGCAATGAAAGAATCCGTCCAGCGAGCTTTCAGCTACGTACAGGCGAAAAAGACGGAATTCGGCATTGCGCGCGATCTCGACATTTCGGACATACACGTCGAGGTAATCGACCTGCTTGGCAATCGAGTCGAGGCTGAAGTTGGGGTCGCCTTCTTTGTGGCATCCTATTCCGCACTCAGGAAAGCGCCTGTCAGCCCCGCATTGCTGGTGTTGGGAGACATGAGCGTCCAGGGGAATATCAAACCTCTTCGGTCCCTCACGGAGCCGCTTCAAGTTGCGAAGGACAACGGTGCAAAGCGCGCACTCATCCCGATCGAGAATAAGCGAAACTTCCTGGATGTAAGCGCTGATATCGTCGAACAGGTCGACCCGATCTTCTACGGCGACCCCAGAACAGCCGCTATGAAGGTGCTCGGGAGCTTATAGCCAAAAACTGTATTCGCCGCGCCGTTGCTGCCGACCTGTCGCATCGGCGCCGCCATCGCGGAGGCGTACCTTCCGTCGCGGCGACAAGAGCGTGGAGCAAACGAATGTTTGGAATTCGCGCAATGTGCCAATGTGCACCGCGGCACCTTTGCTCATCTGGATTTCTACTATTCCGCTCAATCCGGGCCAGTCAGGACAGTGATCGCTGTCGACAACATGGCGTGCGCCCTATGGAAATGCTTAGGTCGGGGAAAACGGGGGACGACATGCTTAGGCTGATTTATGAGACGAAAGCGAAGAAGGCTGCGCAGGAAACACTTGCGGAGATCGTGAAGGACTCGCTGCCGTCACAGGGGACGCGAAGAATCGGCTTCAAGGGCGGCAACCGCGACCGCGAACTATTCTCAGCCGGCGAAGGCGAACTCTGGGCTTCGATCAGCAAAACTCCTGAGGACACGACGATCCCGAGATACTGGAACGCGTTCGGCATCTTCGAGCCCGAACGAAAAATGCAGCTCATTGCAGTAGAGATCAACGTTCCTTCCGACACCAACGGCTGGCAGGTCGCCGGGGCCTTCGCACAAGACGACGAGACTGGCGACGTCCACCTGATGCACGATGGCGCGGTCGGCGGCGGACGTCCCGGCATTGGACAGGAGGCCTTCCTGATCTCGGCGAACATGCGCATGGTCGAGGTCCTTTGCGAAGACGGTCGGTTCCGTAAGGCCATACCCATCGGCAACATGTCTGACGCGGGCTTCGTCGGCCGCCTGGCGCGGTACGTCAGCAAGGTCGCGGATTTCAAGCACGCCGTTTCCGAAGGCGAACTGGAGCCCGCCGAGCTCCAGAAGCGGGTCGAAGAGGCCGAGAGCTACGACAAGGAATTCTCGGGAACTAAGCGCGGCCGGCGCGGCGGAACGTTCGCTTACGAGACATATCATGGCGAGATCGTCGACATGGTCGTCGCCGAAAGGCATGCGGCGCGCAAGCCGGACGAAAAGGTCTACAACACCCAGCTGATCGACTGCTACGTGCGTCGGGCGGGAAAGATCACCGAAGTCTACGAGATCAAAACGGGCGTAGGCAGGCAGCAACTCTACACCGCGATCGGGCAGTTGGTGACGCATGCTGCTGTCAGCAATGCCGCGAAGTTTCTCGTTGTCCCGACTGACGAACATATGCCCAAGGGTTTCGACAAGGCCATCAAAGCGCTCGACATCACGGTCCGCGGGTTCAGGCTGGCAGGGACGAAGCGGAAGCGGATCATCGAACTGGATCCGGTCCGCACCTGATGGCTACGAAAATGAATTGGCAGCGTACGCAGCCTGGCCGCGGAGGGTTCGACGAACGCACAGCACACGAATGGCGCAGCGGCCCGGAGCTGACTGAATTGGACCTGACAACCATGCCGAATAGCCGGTCGGCGGACCTATTGCTGCCGCCGACCATCTACTGGTCCGTCAGTCTTGCACGATCATTCCCTGAGGCAGACGAACCCGGGCATCAGCGCTTGCGGCAGGCAGCGATCACAACGGCCGCTGCGGTCTACAAGAGTCACGGGATCAACAGGCTGCTCTCGCGGTCATTGGCGCTGTACGAGCGGGCTAGTAGATCGAAGCCATTTCCGAGTGCATACTTCGCTCTGTATTTCGATCTTGAAGCCATGAAGATCGCGCTCAATAGCCGCTTCACGCACGATCCGCTGCCACGCCGAAACCTCTCTAAGTTCTACAGATACATGGAGGTCATGAACCGAAGCCGATGCTGCTGGAGCTTTGAGGATGGCGGTTTCAACGGATTAATGGATCGCATGTTAGGAGCACCGGGCAAGATCACAGCGAAGGGGTTCTCCGGTCCGTGACCGTGACAACGATCATGCCGGCTTCCTGCCTGGCTGATGGGCCTCATCGCCTCGAACACCTTGTCCAGCCTCTCCAGGCTGATCCCGCGCAGTTCGACCGGCTCCATCCCAATGCCACTCCCGCCGCTCGCGCAGGCGCGCCATTCCACAAGATAAAGCGCCTCCCCTAGCTTTGCGGCGGGGATAACTCGTTAGTTCACTCTTTGTTCTTTTCCGAAAGTGCCTGGCGGATATAGTCTGGCGTGTCCTTCAACAGATTCCTCAAGGAGGCAGCGCGCAGATGACCGTCCGGCCCACTAATACCATGCTGCAGGGGGACAGGATCCTCAATGAACCGACAATCCGCTGCCCAAGCTGCAAGACGGAAATCAAGCTCAATGAATCGCTCGCGGCCCCTTTGATTGCCGCCACGCGCGAAGAATACGAAATGCGCCTGGCGCAGAGCAACGCCTCGATGGCTGTCAAAGAAAAGGAGCTTAAGCGCCAGCAGGCCGAGATCGCCGCCGCCAAAGAGGACATCGGCAACCAGGTGGCTGAGCAAATTAAGCTTGAGCGTGCCGGAATCGCGTCGAGGAAGCGCGCAAGGCAAAATTGCTGCTTTCGGTCGATCTGTACGACAAGGACAAGAAGCTTGCCGAGCTCGAGGCGACGTTGAAGGCGCGCGACGAAAAGCTGACCGAAGCCCAGCAGCAGCAGGCGGAGTTCCTGAAAAAGCAGCGTGCGCTTGACGACGAGAAGCGCGAGATGGCGCTGACCATCGAAAGGAAGATCCAGGAGGGATTGGATGCCGTTCGCGTCAAGGCGAGGTGCGAGGCCGAAGACGGCCTCAAAATGAAGGTCGCGGAGAAAGAGGAACAGATCGCCGGCATGCAGCGTCAGATTGAGGAGCTGAAGCGCCGTGCGGAACAGGGTTCCCAGCAGCTGCAGGGTGAAGTTCTGGAGCTCGAGCTGGAAGCCCTCATTACCAGCCGGTTCCCAATGGACATCATTGAACCGGTTGCCAAGGGTGAGTTCGGCGGAGATGTCCTGCACCGCGTGGTCGGACCGGCGGGCCAGCCATGCGGCGCCATTTTGTGGGAATCGAAACGCACCAAGAATTGGAGCCAGGGTTGGCTCGGCAAGCTCAGGGCGGATCAACGAGCTGCGAAAGCGGATATCGCGCTGATGATCTCGGAAGCTCTGCCTCCCGGTGTGGAAACCTTCGATCTTCTTGACGGCGTCTATGTCGCCCATCCCAAATGCGCGATGCCGATCGCCATCATGCTCCGGCAATCCCTCATCGAGCTGGCGAACTCCCGCCTCGCCCAGGACGGCCAGGCTACCAAAATGGAGCAGGTCTATGGATATCTGACCGGTCCCCGGTTCCGCCATCGCGTCGAGGCGATCGTCGAAAAGTTCTCTGATATGCAGGAGGATCTAGCCAAGGAACGCAAGGCCACAACTCGCCTGTGGGCCAAGCGGGAGGCCCAGATCCAAGGCGTGATCGAATCGACTGTCGGGATGTACGGCGACTTACAGGGTATCGCCGGAAAGGTGATGCAGGAGATTGAGGCCTTGGATGTGCTGGCAATAGAAGCATCCCGGCCCGATACCGAATAGGGCGGTATGCAGCTCAGCAGGAAAACGATTGGCAATCTGGAGCGGCTTCCCCGGACGTAACCATCGGACTCCCTTCGGATGGCGTGAACAAAAGAAGCCCGCCGCACCTGAGGCAAACGTCGTCGGCTGATCGCTGTGGCCTGTCAGACCGCGCGCTCGAAGGAGTCAGAACAAGAGCTGCTCAAAATCGTACGCTAAGACCGAACGGAGCATGAATATCATGCCGCCTGTCGGATTGGTGCTGGCAAGCGAAGCGCCGGCTGCATTACCCGCACCCTGGCACTCCCCGATATCGCAGTTCTGCGGCCGACGCTCACGCCAGAGTTCCGGTTATGCGTCGACCATGGCGGATGAGCTGGAGCAGGCCACGGCCGGCGTCGCCCGTGCGTTCAAGCGCGATTAGACGAGGCAATTACTAAGAAATACACGACCGGCGTGAAGTTCGTTGACGGCGCCATGACGAGCTTTTGCAAGGCTTACTGCGATTTTCTTCAAGACTGGAACAAACGGGACGGAACGTCATTTATCCTGCCCGCGCCGAAGGATAAGTGGTGGGACGACAGCTGGTTCCAAATGAAAGTTGTTGAACTGCGGCGTGGGTTGAAGTCCGCCATCTCGCCCAGGTGTTGACTGGCTGGGGAAAGCTAGCCAATCAGCGCTAGGCGCTCGCAGATGAACTCCGAGATCCGGGCGGGGTCGAAGCGCCGTGCATCGACAAATCCATCGGTCTTGAATACGCCGTCGACGGTGCCGTCGTCAACGCGCACAAACATGATGCGCTGGTGATCGCGCTCCATGATGATGTCGCGGATCGCCCTGAACTCGACCCCGCACCAGTCTTTTCGTTGGTAGTCGGACCCGATGAAGACCACGATGAGCTTCGAACGGTTGCGGTATATGTCCTGCAGGAGCGTGTCGAGCGACGGCCGCGCTAGCTGCGAGACGTAGTTGTTGTCGTAGAAATAGGCGTGGGGGCCGATGCGAGCCTCAAGTTCCCGCGCGACCTGCTCGACTAGGGCGCGGACCTCGCCCGGAAAGGAGAGCCCGACATCGAACCCATGCTTGGTAATGTCGACCGCTCTCGCCGCCTGACGAGTCCAGGAAGGGAGTAAGATGCCGCGAGCGGCATGGAGCTCCTTCGGCAGATTGACATCCTTCACTGCCCAATGGGTTCGATTCATTTCCCAGTTGCCAATGTCGAGCTCGAAGCTAAGAGTGTCGAAATCAGCGACGGTGAGAAAAGGCTCGATCGTAATGATCTTGTACTCAATACGTGCCTGCCGTTGGCGTACGGTCACTTCACGGATGATGCCGAACTTGGGGCCGAGATCGCGGCCCGCCTCATAGGCAAAGATGCAAGGTAGGCGTTTCAATTCCGCCAGCGCAGCCTCGTCGAAAGTACCGAAACGATCTGCGATCTGCTTGTCAGTATACTCGCCATGTCGGACACAGCGAGTTAGATCGAGGATACAAGGCTCGCCTCTCCACTCCTCCTCCCTACCCGATACGAAGAGATTATACATTCACCCCCCCCTCAGAAATCTGCAACCCTACCAAGGAATAGAATGTAACTGCAGCCGGAGATCGTAAGCCCTTCTGCATCAGCCACGAGGCCGCAATCTTGTTGCCGTGCGAACATCTTGCGCTACTGCGTTGCTCGACTGAAGCCATTGGCGCATCTCTCCAAAGACCGGCTGGTCGCCGTCCGGATCCTCCAAGGTAAGGACCACGGCAAAAGGAACCCCTTCCGCCGGAAACTGCGCTTCAGCACGCACGAGGCTGGTGACCTCCAGTCGCCACTGAGAGGAGCTTCCGTTCTCGGCGAACGTGCTCTCATATTGCTTCGAGGGCCACCATTTCAAACCGTGATCGATGAGGGCCTTTTCAGGGATCGCGAGATTTGTCGATTTCGGCAGGTAGCGGGCCGCGATCTGGTTGGTGAACCGGATGCCGCCATCGGCTGCGGGCTCGGCCTGACGTTGCTTCAATGACGCTTCCAGGTTGACGCGAACGAATTCGGCGCCAAAAGCCGGATCGAGAGGCGGCGAGTAGACTAGTGTGATCTTGGCGCGGCCTGAGCATCGCCCGTCGGTGACCAGGCTCCGTGGCCACGTGAACGGAAAGCGAAGAATGACCGGCTTCTTCTCGCCTATGCTGAGTCGACTCTGGAAAAGCAGGGTGATCTGGTGGTCATCTGTTTCCAGCATCGTGTTGACGGCTCGCGGCGTGCCAAAACCCGCAAATTGCCGGCCGATGTCCCTAAGACCGCGCTTGGTCAACGGCTCTGGCATCGCCGTGTGATGAAGCAGCATTGCCCGGAGGGCATCGACTGACAGGCCACCCTCCGTGGCCACGTCGAGGCCCGCAAGGGTGCGCGCGACAAGAGGTGCGGCGAAGCTAGTCCCAACTACGCTCTCTTTGGTGCCTTTGGAGGACACAGACGAAAGCCCAGTTGGCCTTCCAAGTCCGCTCCCGCCTGCCCCGCCGTAGCACGCGACATCGGGTTTGACGCCGACCTGGAGTCCAGGTCCACGCGCAGTATAAACGGTCGGCGCGTCTGCGATCTGACCGGTGTCGGGAGGGTTCAAAGCGCCCACCGAGATTGATCTGACGCTCTCGGCTGGCTTGAATATTGTGTCTGGCGAGGTTCGGGAGGCGAAATAGTTGATGACGTCGACTGGTCGTTTTTGCCAGGCGGAACGCGACTGAGAGGGTGGCAGATTCCCGGCAGAGTTCACGAAAATCACGCCATAGGCATCCGCAATCTGATCGAGCCGCGAAGCATAAATGCTATATCGGTGCCGCTCGACCGGTGCGACCGCATTAATGGAAAGATTGAACACCCTAACGTCGCGCTCAGCCTTCGCCTGGGCGACAGCCTGCTCGATCTCCTCCAGGAAGTCGGAAAAGCCTCTGGGATATCGGGCCATAAAAGGTCCGCTCGGATAGAGCGGTATGTCGTAGAGATGGCAACCATTCGCCTCGGGCGCGACCGCCGAATTATTGAGAGCCTGCCCAATCGTGAGCAACCCCGCGACATTGGTGCCGTGAGCTGCGTCATATTCTCCGGGCGAAAGATAGTCGAACCTGCCAGCGACCCAGTCATCTAGAATTGGCGCCACTCCAGAGTCGATGACCCCGACAATCGGGTAGACGGACTGCTCCTGCGGAGTCGGAATTGTGACTGGCATCGCACTCGTCTCAGGTCCGGCTTTCGAGCGGTCATCGGTCAGTTCAAGCAACACAGGTGGCAGTATCGCGCGCACCAGAGGATGCTTCTGGAGTGCTGTCAGGGCCGCCTCATGTCTTTCGGGGTTGTAGTCCATTGAGGACGTCGTGACCTCCAGACCCGAATCGCTTCCCGCGACTCCGGTTAGGTTGTCGATCAGCGCTTCGACGGGTTGCGTCGTCAGTTGAACTTCCAAGACAGGAGTCCGACCGACCTCAAAGGCAAGATAGCTGCGCGCGCCGAGACCTAGCGATAGCAGCAACTGTTCCAGCGATCGCCGAAGAGCGATGTTCCCGATCGGATCGTCGGCAATTACTCTTTCGTACGGCGTCTCGAAAAGCTCAACCTGATATCCGGAGACCGCTCGGGGATCCTCGAGGGCGGCCAGAGCTGCCGCGGTGGAGAATGCTCGCTTCTGTTCCGGAGGCGCGATCTCAATGGTTTCGATGGCGCCAACTTCGGCGCGTGCGATGGTCGGAGCCTTGTAGGGTTCGTTATCCACGCGCCTATATTTGATCTCGACGGTGGCCTCGGCCTTCTCAATCCGCTGTCGCAGGGCCTTCAGATAGATCAATGGTGCTCGAAAATACAGTGTCCCCACCGCGTCAGCACCCACGCAAGGGAACTGATCCGGCTTAAATAGCCACCAGACAGGTCGGTACGATTTCGCAAGCGCCTCGTTGCGCATCTGAATCCTTAGATAGGCGGCTGGGCCGTAGGGGCTTTCACGAATCTCGTCGATGATCCGGTCGACCGCAGCCAGAAGCGAGTCTCTGTGCGCGACGAACTCCTTGTCAGCGCCTTCGAAAAAGTCTTTGTTCCGAGGCGGCTGGCCCGGATCTGGCGCCTGATGAAAGTCGCGGTCATTCAGGATGATCTGAACGGGGTTATTTGGCATACGAAGCCTCCACCAGTGGCAAATGCCGCTTCGACTTCTTGAGGTCGCTTACCCGTGACTGACCGTATCCTGTCGCTTCACCGATTTCGGTTTGCTTGAGCGAAAGAGCGCTATCATTTGCGATCAGGCTGACGAATGCCTCCTGATCGGCCGCGAGGATCCGCGCAGGCACATTATCATGATGTGGCGTACGGGCCAGGACAGAACTCAAAGCGTGGAATAGCCCCGGTCCGTCGTGAGATTCGCCGCTGAGCGCCAGTGTCCGTTTCACGGCCGTGCATACCCTTTCGATATCAGCCCCCGTGCGGCCTGCCAGACAGTATGAAAACACCCTTAGAGTCGAACCGGGCGCATCGATCGGCTGAAGGAAGCGCGCGATCAGGGTCTCGCGGGCGTTCTCGTCCGGCTCACCGAGGTGGAGTTGGGTTTCGAAGCGGCGCCAAACGGCTGGATCCAAGAGTCTGTCATGGTTTGTGATGGCTATCGTAATGCCTACACTTCGCCGAAGATCGAGATTTTGCAGCAGGGTGTTGACCACTCGCTTGATCTCTCCAATCTCTTGCGGGTCGTCCCTGAGCTTCGCCAAAGCGTCGAACTCATCCAGAAGCAGGACGCAGGCGTACCGGTTGGCAAAGTCAAAAAGGTTCGCGATGTTGCGAGCGGTGGTGCCCAGGAACGACGATATCAGGCCGTCGATCCGCGCCGTGATCAGCGGCAAGCCCAATCGAGCAGCGATATAGTGGGCGGTGACGGTCTTGCCCGAGCCAGGCGGCCCGTAAATCAACAGGGAGCGCGTGGGCGACACGCCGACGGCTTGTAGCACGGATTGGTTGGTCCACTCCCCTAATAGTCCCTCGACCGTCTCAAAAACGACGGTCGCATGAACGGGAGCCCGGCCGTTTCCGCCCGGGAAATTGATCGTGCACAACCGAGCGCCAGTCTCTCGATCAATCGGTGGGTTCACGCCTGGCTCAAGCACTTCTCCAACGACCTGCCCACGAGACATCTCCACGCGACTGGGGGCCATTTCCTGCGTGTCGCGTGCCGCAGCACGAAGCCTTTCCAGCGTGGCGGCATCCTTGCTCTCCCCAGCCTTTTCCAGACGCTCGCGAAGGCGCAACACCTGCTTGTCCAAAGCTTCGCGGTCTCCGGCGAGGCCGGCCCGAATGATGCTCTGAACAACCGCAAAATGTTCCATATCGAGAAACTCGCCTTCTGAATCGGTTAGTAGTGATGAATATCTCATTGCCGCCGATTCGACAAGGCTTTTCGCTCCCAAATATCGTCTCTTTACCGCGTTCTACCGGCCGTTCTGCAATTGTAATCGTAGAGCTAGCCGTTTCCATCAGCCCAGAGGCGATTCAGATCGTGCGGGTAGCAAGGGACAGTATTGCTTGTCGTCGGGAAAGCAGAGGGCTCATGCTATTTGGGCCTGTCGGCTCGAAGCTGGGATTTTGGCCGAGCTGAAGAACGATTAGTGAACGTCAGAGTTTGGCGTGAGCTTTGATCAGCATGGTTACATTGTCGGCGGTGAAACTTGAAGCCGCGGCGATCGGGAATACGGGGTCGGTTCAGGATGAGGGCGAAATGACACCCGGAGGCCATTCCGCATTGGCATCGGACCCATCCAGCATCCGATTCTCGAAGTCGTTAAGAGCGTTCTGCACCGTTATGTCGTCCATGACCAAATGCTACTTCGCTTGGCATCTCATGGAAAGCGCGGGAGACACGGCACCTGCATGATCGTTCAGGACGTTGGGTTGTCGCCGTTGTTGACGCCTCCCGTGGTATCGGCCTTGATCGAATGCTTGAGGAACTCCGCGTGACACACGTCAACTACGCGCTCGTCTCTAATGCAGGCGCCGATCACATCCAACGTATCCTGGCGCTCACGTGCGAGCGCATAGCGTCGGTCGGTCAACACCGGCCGCTGCCACTGCTGGAGCTTGGTGGGTGTACTGGGACGGAATACAGTCGGATTGACTTCGCGCTATAACACGCCCCACGCGCGAAACCTTCCCCTCCCCGTCATCTCGCGCAGTCCGAGCTCGCCGATAAGATTGAGCGCGCCCTGCTTTGTCACTTTTAGCCCCTTCTGAACCATGCCAGTCGAGACAAGTGGCCGCGACAGCACCAGCTCGATCAGGTCGGAAAGTTTTGAACTGACGCGCCGCTCCCGCAGCCGCCGTTCCATCTGGCTTTTCGCCATCACCAGCCGGTCATGCTCTTTCAACCCGGCGAGCGCTGCCTCGTGGATGGCATCGACAAAAGCCAACAACCGATCCCAGCGATTGCGCGCCCGCCGCCGCTCTCGTGGAATGGTCTTGGCGCCGAGCTGCAGGCTGGCGAGATGATTGGCGGCAAGACCCTCCTGCCGCAGCAGCGCGGCGACGAACAGCGGCCCGAGCCACGTGGCATGCTGCAGCACCTCGATGTCCGACCAGGCTTCGAGTAGGACCGCGGCGCGCAGGATGACCGGCAGATCGCCGGTCCTGGCCATCACATCCCGCCATTCGGCCAGCCGTTCTTCTTCATTCCAGTCGAGATCGTAGATCAAGTCCGGCCGCTCGTCCGAACGCGGCGTCCTCGCCGGCACGTCGGCGCCGCTCAGAATCTTTGACGAGCGTGCCAGTACGATATCGATCTCGGCAAATTCTTCGGCCAGAAGATCCTCGTCAGCGTCATCCCGACCACCAGCCTCAATGGGGCTGGCCCCCTCCACTTCCCGGCTTTTTTGTCCCGCCGCAGGCCTAGCGCCGTCCCGACCGGTCAGGGCCAAAAAACCGTCGCGACTGAGCGCCCAGTCCGGCTTCTGCACAAAAATGCGCCGACGGGTACGCAGCACCGCATGCGCACGAGTGAGTTCGTGGGTTGGGGTGCGAATGTCCATGTGGGCGTCGTGCAGGACGAGGTCTTCGAGGTGGACGAGCTCGCCGTCGAGCCACAGCGCGGCGGCTGCGTCGGCGAAGTGCTGGCGCTCGACAAAACCGTCGCGGACGGGGGAACGAGCCAGCCGCTCGTCAAGGCGGGCCAAAACCTCGGTGGCTGTCGCTTTTACTTCCCGATTTCAAACAGGGAAAAGTCAGGTGTTGTTTAGGTTTAGGCGCTACGACAGCCCCGATTTTTCGCTAACGATTTCACTGACTGCTCGATTTGCCGCACCGATTGCACAACCGGAAAGCCGCACCCGGCACGTCGCATTCCGACGAAGCATGGTCGGCGCACGTCGTCTCGCTCGCGAGCTCGACAGGATTCTCGACGGTTCGGGCCAAGACGCGCGGCAATCAACCGGGCCGCGGCCGAGCTGCGCCTCTCGACCCGCCAAGTCTACAATCTACTGGCGCGCTACCGCAACGATCGGACCGTGACGTCGCTGCTGCCCCAGTCGGATGGCAGCCACAAGAAGCGCCTTGATCAAGGCATCGAGGCGATCATTGCGACGACGTTGCGAGAGCGGTGGCTCGTGCTGGAGGCTCCGCCGCTCGCTCCCGTCGTGGCCGAGATCCGCGCTCGCTGCGAAGAGGCCGGCTTGGCCGCTCCGTCCTATCTCACGGTCGCCGGCCGGATACCGGGCTGTTCAGCCCCGAGGAGATCGCGAGGAAACGGTCCGCCAATCCGAAGCATCTCCAGCGGCTCAAACCGCGGCCGGGATACATCCATGCGGCGCCTCCGCTCGATGTCTGCCAGATCGATCACACGCCCACCGACATCAACTTCGTCGAGGTCGTCGACGGCGGCGGAACGTTCATCGGCCGGGCATATCTCACGATCGTCACCGACGTGGCCACCCGCTGCATTCTTGGCTTCTGCCTCACCCTCGAGAAGCCGTCGGCGCTGTCGGTCGCGCTCTGCCTGGCGCACGCCATGTGTCCAAGGG